>NZ_CP096515.1:3195000-3632500 GCF_056739175.1 Ensifer sp. R1-3 | reverse complement strand
GCGGCACGCCGATCATCGCGGCCGGAAACGGCGTCGTGCAGAAGGCCGGCTGGGACTCCGGCGGCTACGGCAACCAGACGCTGATCCGCCACGCCAACGGCTATGTGTCGTCCTATAACCACCAAAGCGCGATCGCCAAAAGCGTCAAGCCGGGAACGAAGGTCGTCCAGGGTCAGGTGATCGGCTGGGTCGGAACGACCGGCCTTTCGACCGGCCCGCACCTCCACTACGAGTTGATCGTCAACGGCAACAAGGTGGATCCCTTGCGTATCCGGCTGCCGGGAGGAAAATCGCTCGGCGGCGAGGCGCTGGCGAAGTTCGAGAAGGAACGCGAACGCATCGACGAGCTTCTCGGCGACGATGCGAACGAGGTCGCAAGCAAGTAGCCACACAGCAACGGTATCGCGAACTCGTAACAAAAAGGCCGCCCTGAGGGCGGCCTTCGTGGCTGTCGGAATGCGAGGCTTACGCGGCTTCCTTGTTCGCCCCTGCCCCGCGCTTGAAGTTCAGACGGTCGGAACCGGCAACGACCTTGATCACCGAGCCATCCGGGAACTCGCCCTGCAGCACTTTTTCGGCCAGCGGGTCCTGAACGTATTTCTGGATCGCCCGCTTCAGGGGGCGAGCGCCGTAGGCCGGATCGTAGCCCCTGTCCGCCAGGAAAACGCGGGCATCGTCCTCGAGCTCGAGCGTGATCTTGCGATCCGAGAGGAGCTTGCGCAGCCTTTCGAGCTGAATGTCGACGATCGCGCCCATTTCCGAGCGGCGCAGCCGGTGGAACAGTATGATCTCGTCGACGCGGTTCAGAAATTCCGGACGGAAAGCGGCTCTCACCACTTCCATGACCTGATCGCGAACCGCATCGCTGTCCTCGTTTTCGCCGAGTGCGGTCAGGTATTCCGCACCGAGGTTGGAGGTCATGATGATCATCGTGTTCTTGAAGTCGACCGTGCGCCCCTGACCATCGGTCAGACGCCCATCGTCAAGCACCTGCAGAAGCACGTTGAAGACATCCGGATGCGCCTTCTCGATCTCGTCGAACAGCACGACCTGATAGGGCCGGCGGCGGACCGATTCCGTCAGCGCCCCACCCTCCTCGTAACCGACATAGCCGGGAGGCGCGCCGATCAGGCGGGCGACCGAATGCTTCTCCATGTACTCGGACATGTCGATCCGCATCAGCGCGGTTTCGTCGTCGAAGAGGAAGCGGGCAAGCGCCTTGGTGAGCTCCGTCTTGCCGACGCCGGTCGGACCCAGGAAGATGAAGGAGCCGATCGGCCGGTTCGGATCCTGAAGCCCTGCGCGCGAACGGCGAACCGCCCGCGAGACGGCCTGCACGGCATCACCCTGACCGACGACCCATTTCGCCAGCTCGTCTTCCATCCTGAGCAGCTTGTCGCGCTCGCCTTCCAGCATCTTGTCGACCGGAATGCCGGTCCAGCGTGACACGATATGGGCGATGTTGTCAGGGGTCACGACCTCCTGCACCATCGGGTTGGCGCTGGCACCATCCTGGCTTTCCGCTTCGGCCAGTTCCTTTTCGAGATTCGGGATCACCCCGTAGGCAAGCTCCCCTGCCCGCTGGAATTCGCCCTTGCGTTGCGCGATCTGCAACTCGTTTCGCGCTTCGTCGAGCTGTTTCTTGAGATCGGCGGCCTGCCCGAGCTTCTGCTTCTCGGCCTGCCAACGCGCAGTCAGTGCGGCTGCCTCCTCTTCGAGCGAAGACAGATCGAGTTCGAGCTTGGCAAGGCGATCCTTGGAGGAAACGTCGGTCTCCTTTTTCAAGGCCTCACGTTCGATCTTCAGTTGAATGACGCGCCTGTCGAGTTCGTCGAGTTCTTCCGGCTTCGAATCGACCTGCATCCTGAGGCGCGAGGCTGCCTCGTCCATGAGGTCGATCGCCTTGTCCGGAAGGAAACGATCGGTGATGTAGCGGTTGGAAAGTGCCGCAGCCGCAACCAGCGCGGAATCGGAGATCCGCACCTTGTGGTGCTGCTCGTATTTTTCCTTCAGGCCGCGCAGGATCGAGATCGTATCCTCGACCGTCGGTTCCTCGACCATCACCGGCTGGAACCGGCGGGCAAGGGCTGCGTCCTTCTCGACATGCTTGCGGTATTCGTCGAGCGTCGTCGCGCCGACGCAGTGCAGTTCGCCGCGGGCAAGCGCGGGCTTCAGGAGGTTCGAGGCATCCATAGCCCCGTCCGCCTTGCCTGCACCGACCAGTGTGTGCATTTCATCGATGAAGAGGATGATCTCGCCACCTTCCGAGCGCACTTCGTTCAGCACGGCCTTGAGCCGCTCTTCGAATTCACCGCGGAACTTCGCACCGGCGATCAGCGCGCCCATGTCGAGCGCCATCAGGCGCTTGTCCTTCAGGCTTTCAGGCACATCGCCGTTGACGATCCTGAGCGCCAGGCCTTCCGCGATGGCGGTCTTGCCGACGCCCGGCTCGCCGATCAGCACGGGATTGTTCTTCGTCCGGCGCGAGAGCACCTGGATCGTTCGGCGAATCTCGTCGTCGCGGCCGATCACCGGATCGAGCTTGCCTTCCCTCGCCTCGGCGGTCAGATCGCGCGCATATTTCTTGAGCGAATCGAAGCCTTGTTCGGCATTGGCGCTGTCGGCGGTGCGGCCCTTGCGGATTTCGTTGATGACCTGGTTGAGCTTCGTCGGCGTGACGCCGGCCTTGGAGAGGATCGACGCCGTCGCGGCCGAGCTTTCGATCGCCAGCGCCAGGAGCAGGCGTTCGACGGTTACGAAGCTGTCGCCGGCCTTCTTGGCCGCATCTTCGGCTGCGGTGAAAACCTTGGCGAGCGGCTGCGACAGATAGACCGAGCCGTTGCCGCCGGTCACCTTCGGAAGCTTCGCCAAAGCTGCGGCCGTACCGACCTTGGCTTCCCGCGCATTGCCGCCGGCGCGCTCGATAAGCGAAGCCGCCATGCCCTGATCGTCCTCGAGCAATACCTTGAGAACGTGCTCCGGCGTAAATTGCTGGTGCCCTTCGGCCAGCGCATAGGTCTGGGCCGACTGCAGGAAACCGCGGACGCGTTCCGAATATTTTTCGATATCCATTCTTTACCTCCATAGCCCGGCGAGCCCATCAACGTGGCACTGGCCGGTGTTTCAGGATCGGGCTCCCGCATTCGGCAAGCCCGTTTAATTCATCGCCGCGCGCCTCTTTGGAGGCGCTGACAATTTGAGTTCCTGTCCCGTCCTCGCATTGCGAGATCAGGTCTTCGAAGCGAAATATGGGGCAGCGCACTTCTGAATTAAAGAGCGGCAAATGGAGGCGGCAGAGACAATCGCGTGCGAATGCGATCGCGCGGTGGATGCGGCACGCGTCGAGATCTTCCGCGAAAGCAAAAAGCCCAGCCGTTACGGGCTGGGCTTTTAAAAGAATTGCTGCGGAAGGGTTATTCCGAGGTGGCGAGCGCCGGGGTATTGCCATCGGTTTCGGGCTGCGCGTCGCCCCCTGCCTCTTCCTGCGCGCCACGGCGCGGCTGCCGGCGAGGCCGGCTCGTGCTGCGGCGACGGGAGGCCGAACGACCGGCCGAGCCCTGCGCCTCCTCTTCCATGGCGACTTCGGCAGGCATGCCCTCGATCACGGGCTGAGGACCCGAACCGTCGATGACCGGCTGAGGCTCGTTGGCCGGAGCCGCTGCGGCCGACGGAGCGACCGGCATTTCCTCTGAATAGCCCTGATCCAGATCGTCCTGATCGCGATCGGCAGAGTCACGATCCTGATAGTCCTGGCGTTCGTCGCGCTGGAACCGGTCCTGCATCTGAGCCTGCGCAGCCGCGATGATGCGGTTGTAATGCTCGGCGTGCTGCAGATAGTTCTCAGCGATCACGCGGTCGCCGGAGCTCTGCGCGTCGCGAGCAAGGGCCGCATATTTTTCGGCGATGTGCTGTGCGGTACCACGAATCTTCACATCCGGGCCGGAGCTATCGTAGGTCCGCGTCAAGGGATTGGATCCCTTGCGATTGTTGTTGTTGTTGTTTCCGCTGTTGTTGTTATTCCGCCCACGGCCGCGCTTGTTTTGCTGTCCTGGCCTCATAGTCCATTCACCTGAATTTTCTTGATAATGATGATCATGTGGTTCCGCTCTCGGTGCGGAAGTCCGCACCCGAGAAAACATGCGCCATGGCAGATCGCCTCTTCGCGATCTCGGCGCCGGTCGACGTTAAATTAACAGGTACCCGCACAAGGCACTGTCGAACCCTAGCAACTCTTTCTTGAGAGCAATCCCCGTGGCCAGGTCATACTGGAACGAATCTTTGGTCCAAGACCTTCTGCCCAGTGCGCGGGGTGAAACTAGCCCGCTTCCTTCGGGATTCCAAGCCCTTTCTTTGCTCTTCCGGAAAGAGAAGTGCGAGTGCAGCATTTTTTCAACGGTTATTGCTGCGCTCAATATCCTGCTGGAACACCAGGACCCGATCGTTGCCGCCGAGGTCCTTTGCGGCAGAGAGCAAACGAAAGCCCTGCGCTTCGAATAGCGCCGTTACCGCTCGTTTTTGATCGAAACCGATTTCCAAGCCTATTACGCCGTCTGTTTCAAGATGGCGACCAGCGTGAGAAGCAATGGCACGATAGGCATCAAGCCCATCCTCTCCGCCATCAAGTGCGGCGACCGGATCGTGGTATCTCACTTCCGGTTCAAGCTCCGGTATTACATTGGACCGGATATAAGGCGGATTTGAGACGATGATATCGAACCGTCCATCCACCGCCTCGAACCACTTGCTTCGAACGGTTCCGAAGCGCTCCGCCAAGCCATTCCTGCGAGCATTTTCAAGTGCCGTCGCCAGGGCGTCTTCGGATATATCGGTACCGAGACCGCGCGCGTCAAGTACCGCTGCGAGAAGAGCGAGACAAATCGCACCCGTGCCCGTTCCGAGGTCGACGATGCGACAACTCCCTTTGCTTGAGGCGATCCGCCGCGCATGGGGAATCAGGCAGTCGACCAGGGTCTCGGTGTCCGGACGCGGTTCCAGCGTCTCTTTGGAGAGCTTGAGCTTCAGGCCGAAGAATTCCCGCTCGCCGAGAATCCGGTAGACCGGCTCGTGCGCCGCGCGGCGCTCGACGGCGGCACGAATTCGAGCGGCATCCTCGTCGCTGACGGATTCCCTTCCGCGTGTCAGGAGCGCGGCAAGCGCAAGGTCGAGCAGGCCGGAGATCAGGTGCCGTGCATCGAGCCCCGCCGATTCGAGGCCGGCGGCCTTGAGCCTGTCGCGGCTCTCGGCTAGGAGGCTGTCGAGGGTTTGGGCCATTGAAACTCAGTTCTGCCTTTCGCCGAGCAGCGCGAGCTGGCTTGCCTGATAGTCGGCGAGCAGCGCATCCACCACGTCGTCGATCTCACCTTCCATCATTCGGTCGAGCTTGTAGAGCGTGAGATTGATACGGTGGTCGGTCAAGCGTCCCTGCGGGAAATTGTAGGTGCGTATGCGCTCGGAACGATCGCCGGAACCTACCTGGCTCCTGCGGTCGGCCGAACGCTCGCTGTCGGCGCGCTGCCGTTCCATGTCATAAAGCCGGGAGCGCAGCACCTGCATCGCCTTGGCACGGTTCTGATGCTGCGACTTCTCCGAACTGGTGACGACGATGCCGGTCGGAATATGGGTTATGCGCACGGCCGAATCGGTCGTGTTGACGTGCTGCCCGCCTGCTCCCGAGGAACGCATCGTGTCGACGCGGATGTCCTCCGGGCGGACGTCGATGTCGATCTCTTCGGCCTCCGGCAACACCGCGACCGTCGCCGCCGAGGTATGGATCCGGCCGCTCGCTTCCGTCTCCGGCACGCGCTGCACCCGGTGGACGCCGGACTCGAATTTCAGCCGCGAGAAGACACCGCGGCCCGATACCGTTGCGATGATTTCCTTGTAGCCGCCAGCCTCGCCCTCGCTCGCAGACAGCACTTCGACGCGCCAGCCCTTGCTCGCGGCGTATCTCTCGTACATGCGGAAGAGATCGCCGGCAAAGAGCGCCGCTTCCGAGCCACCCGTACCGGCGCGGATTTCGAGGATCGCGCTCTTTTCGTCGGCCGCATCCTTCGGCAGAAGCAGGATCTGGATTTCCTGCTCGAGCGCTTCAATCTTCTCTTCGACCTCCGGCTTTTCCATCTCCGCGAGGTCGCGCATGTCCTTGTCGGTCGCCCGGTCGGCAAGCATTGCTGCGATGTCGGCGAGCTCGGCAGTCGCCTTCTCATAGGCGCGAATCTTCGAGACGACCGGCTGCAGCTCGGAATATTCCGAGGCCAGTTTCACGTAAACGTCGGCCGACGGGCCGGCGGACATGCGCGCCTCGATTTCGCCGAACCGCCGCTCCAGTTCGCGCATCTTTTCAACGGGAAGCTTTGCCAAATCTCACTCCAAATGCAATCGCCTCGCCCGGATCGTGTCCGGACGGAGACGAGAGCCCTCTTGTTCAATCTAAACCGGTATGCCGTTCGCCGCAGCGAAATCGACCAGGAGCTGGCGGATCGACGTGTCGGATTTGACGTCGTCGAGCGCTGCCTCGAGGAGTTCGTTGAGCCTGCCGGCATCGAGCGCCAGGAGCATTGCCTTGACCGGTCCGACAGCCGTCGGCGACATCGAAACCGACCGGAAGCCGAGCCCGAGCAACGCCATGGCCGAAAGCGGTTTGCTTGCCATCTCGCCGCAAAGCGTCACCGGCGTATTGTTGCGCTCGCCGGCCCGAACGATCTCCCGGAGAATCCGCAGGAACGGCCGGCCGAGAATGTCGAAACGTTCGGAAACACGGGCATTGCCGCGGTCGACCGCCATGGCGAACTGGAAGAGATCGTTCGAGCCGACCGAAACGAAATCGACTTCGGCCATCAGTTCGTCGAGCTGCCAAAGCAGCGCCGGCACTTCCAGCATCGCCCCGAACTGCAGCTTGCGCGGCAATTGTTCGCCGAGCTTCGATTGGCGCTCAATCTCCTTCTGCAGGAGTTCTCGCGCGCTCTTCAGCTCCGCGACTTCCGTCACCATCGGCAGCATCATCTTGAGTTCGGCGCCGGCCGTCGCCCTCAGCATTGCCCGGAACTGGGTACGCAGCAGACCCGGCCGATCGAGCGACAGCCTGATGGCGCGCCAGCCGAGGGCGGGGTTCTCCTCTTCCGCGGCACGGAAATAGGGTACGACCTTGTCGCCGCCGATATCCAGCGTCCGGAAGGTGACCGGCTTCCCCGCCGTCTGCTTCATGACGTTGCGATAAAAGGCTTCCTGCTCCTCGGCCTTGGGCATGGTTGAAGCGATCATGAATTGCAGTTCGGTCCGGAAGAGACCGATACCTTCGGCACCCGCCTCGTTCAGATGGGGCAAGTCGACCAGCAGCCCGGCATTCATCTGCAACGTAATGCGCTTGCCGTCCTTCGTCAGCGGCTCGACATCCCGGAGAGCGCGGAACTGCGCCTGCCTGCGCGCACGGAAGCGCACTTTCTCCTCGTAAGCGCGCTGCAGATCGGCCATCGGCCGCAGATGCACCTTCGCATCGTCGCCGTCGACGATGATCGCATCGCGGTTTTCGGCGAGCGCCACTGCCCCCGCCGCCTGGCCGACCACCGGAATGCCCATGGCGCGGGCGACGATGACCACATGGCTGGTGACCGCCCCCTCCTCCAGCACGAGGCCGCGCACGTTCTCGCGCGGATAGTCGAGCAACTCCGCGGCACCCATGGCTCGCGCGACGACGATCGCGTCATTCGGGAAATCGGCAGCCGAAAGCTTGGCGCCATAACCCGAAAGCTGGCGCAACAGCCGGTTCGCAAGATCGTCGAAATCGTGCATCCGCTCGCGCAGATACGGATCGGTCAGCCGGATCATCCGCGCCTTGGTCTCGCTCTGCACCCGCTCCACGGCCGCTTCCGCCGTCAGGCCGTTGCGGATCGCCTCCTCGAGCTTTCTCACCCAGCCGCGGTCATGGGCGAACATGCGGTAGGTCTCGAGCACCGCGCGGTGTTCGCCTTCCATCGAAACGTCGCGGCGCGACAGCATGTCGTCGATGGAGATGCGCAGCGAGCCGAGCGCCTCCGCAAGCCGCTGCAGTTCGTGCTCCGTGTCCTCGTTGAGCAGATTGGTGACGACGATGCGCGGCTCATGCAGGACGACGTAACCGAGCCCGATGCCTTCGCCGTAGCTGTTGCCCTCGATCGTCACCGGGCGGGACAGATCGAGCTCGAGCCCGGGTTTGGTGATCTTCTTGAGCTCGCCGGTCGCGACCATCTCGGCGAGCACCATAGCGGTCGTTTCCAGCGCCTCGACCTCGTCCTCGCGATAGTTGCGCTGCGCCTTGTTCTGCACGACGAGGACGCCGAGCGCGCGTCCCGTGCGCAGGATCGGAACGCCAAGGAAAGAGTGATAGATCTCTTCACCCGTCTCCGGCAGGTAGGTGAAGGCGGGGTGCGACTGGGCATCGGAGAGATTGAGCGGCCGTGCCGAAGCGGCGATCGTACCGACGAGACCCTGTCCCATCTTCAATTGCGCCAGGTGCACCGCCGTCTTGTTCAGACCTTCGGTCGCGTAAAGTTCGAGCACGCCATCGGAGCGCAGCACGTAAACCGAGCACACTTCCGCAACCATGTTCTGCGCAATCTGGCGAACGATCCGGTCAAGGCGCTCCTGCGGCTCGAGCGGTTCCGCCATGAGCTCGCGCAACCGCTTGAGGAGAACGCGCGGACCTGCGGAAAGGTCTCTCATCGCGTGGGGTCTCCTGAATAAGAATAAACGTCGGGCCCATGCGGGACGCCGCGGCCTCTGCATGCATCCTCGAAGCGAAATCGATCCGAGGACAAGACCATGCAGCAGTTCCAATCACTACAGCGACGTCTTCCGTGTCTTTTCAGACGCGCGGCGCCGGGTCGCGAATCCCAAATCAAATGCCTGCCGTTTAACTCTTATCCAGACCGTAGACGGAATGCAAAGTGCGAACGGCCAATTCGGCGTAAGGTCCGTCGATCAGGATGGAGATCTTGATTTCGGAGGTGGTGATCGCCTTGATGTTGATCCCCTTGTCGGCAAGTGCCCGGAACGCGGAAGCGGCGACGCCCGCATGGCTGCGCATTCCGATGCCGATCACCGAGACCTTGACGAGGCCCGACTCCGACTGAATGACGTCATAGCCGATCTTTTCCTTGTTATCGCCCAGAACCCTGAGGGCCTTGTCGACGTCGCCGGACGGCACGGTGAAGGTCATATCGGTCTTCGAGCCGTCTTCCGAAATGTTCTGGACGATCATGTCGACATTGATGTGGGCTTCCGCAAGCGGCCCGAAGATCGCGGCGGAAACGCCCGGCCGGTCGGCCAGGCGGCGCAGCGAGATCTGTGCTTCATCCTTGGCATAGGCGATGCCGGTTACGACTTCCTGTTCCACGATCTCATCCTCATCACAAATCAGCGTTCCGGGCGGGTTCATGAGATCACCCATGCCCGGCGCATCGGGATCCTCGAAAGAAGAACGCACGAATGTGCGTACCTTGTGCACCATGGCGAGCTCGACCGAGCGTACCTGCAGCACCTTGGCGCCGAGAGACGCCATTTCCAGCATTTCCTCGAAGGCGATCTTCTTCAATCGCCGGGCCTTCGGCTCAATGCGCGGGTCGGTCGTGTAGACGCCGTCGACGTCGGTGTAGATGTCGCAGCGATCGGCCTTGACGGCGGCTGCGATTGCGACGGCGGAGGTGTCCGAGCCGCCGCGGCCGAGCGTCGCCAGGCGGTTGTCCGGACCGAGACCCTGGAAGCCGGCGACGACCGCCACCTGACCCTCGCCCATGCGTCGGATGACATCGGCGCCGTCGATTTCGAGAATGCGGGCCGCACCATGGGCGTTGTCGGTCTTGATCGGCAACTGCCAGCCCTGCCACGAGCGGGCGTTGATGCCCATCGACTGCAGCGCGATCGCAAGCAGGCCGGAGGTCACCTGTTCGCCTGAGGCGACGACCGCGTCATATTCGCGCGCATCGTAGAAGGGGGCGTTCGAGCCCGCGACCTTCGGCATGTTTTCGACCCAGCCGACCAGCTCGTTGGTCTTGCCGGACATGGCGGAAACGACGACAGCAACCTCATGGCCGGCATCGACTTCGCGTTTCACATGGCGGGCGACATTGTGGATGCGGTTCAAATCTGCGACGGAGGTCCCGCCGAATTTCATCACGATGCGTGCCATTTCGCCTCTACCGTAACAACATGTTTGCGCGCCTGCCACAGCGACCTTGGAGCGTCCAAAAAGACGCGCGGCGCCGTAGACGCGACAGGAAAACGCCCCCGCCGGCGCCTGACGATCAAAAAGCTTGAGGAGACTTCTCGGACATCAGCAAGTCGCCGCCTCGGGGAGCGGAAAGTCGCGGCGTCTCTTAGCGGATCAGGGGGCCGCGTGCAATGGGAGGGCCAGGAAGACTTCTCCCTTACCCGGCACGCTTTTCCACTATGAAGACCACGGCAGGCCGCGCGCCAATCCGGCGTGGCGATCGCCCCTAGATTGCAAAGGCGAGCGTTCAGTGCTATCGGTTTCGTACAATTCAGCATGAAAGGGGGGCTGCGCGTGATGACATACTTCCGGCACCACCGCCAGCGTGGCCCCGTCTCCGCCCTGCAAATGCGTTTGCAGGGCTGACCAGAGACATCCCTCTTTATTCTTCCTGGTCTGCCCAGTCGTCATGCGGCGCTAAACCCAACGGGTTTGGAGCGCATCGCATATCGTCACCAATCCCGGCAGCAACGGCCGAACGACGCGCGCCGCGTCGGGCCTGAGCCGCTCGGGCAGTCCAGAGAACGACAATGGCCTTGATCACCATCAGAAATCTCGGTGTCACATTAGGTGCGCCGCTCTTTTCGCAACTCGACCTTGCTGTCTCGCCGGGCGACCGTATCGGCATCGTCGCCGCCAATGGCAGGGGGAAATCCACCCTGCTGAAATGCATCGCCGGAGCGCTTGACGCGACGGCCGGAGACATCAGCCGCTCGCGAGGCCTGCGCGTCGGCTATGTCGAACAGACCGTCCCGGCTGGCCGATCCGACATTCCGTTCCATGACGCCGTCCGGCAGGCATTGCCGGACGAACAAGCCGAAACGGAGGCCTGGCGGATCGATGTTGCCCTGGACTCGCTCGACGTGCCGCCGGTTCTGCGCCAGCTGCCGATCGGAAGGTTGAGCGGCGGCTGGCAAAGATTGGCGCTGCTTGTCCGCGTCTTCGTCACCGATCCGGATGCGCTGCTGTTGGACGAGCCGACGAACCATCTGGATCTTGAAAAAATCTTGCGGCTGGAGACGTGGCTCGCAAGCCTTCCGCGTGAGATGCCCGTACTGATCGCAAGCCATGACCGTGCGTTTCTCGATGCGACCACGAACCGGACGTTGTTTCTGCGAGCGGAGCAGTCGCGCACGTTTTCGCTGCCCTATTCGCCGGCGCGAAAGGCGCTGGACGAGATCGACGCTTCGGACGAACGACGCTACCAGAAGGACATGAAGACGGCGCAGCAGCTTCGCCGCCAGGCGGCCAAGCTTAACAATATCGGCATCAACTCCGGCAGCGATCTTCTGACGATAAAGACGAAGCAGATTCGCCAGAGAGCCGCACGGCTGGAGGATGCTGCACGCCCCGCCTTTCAGGAGCGATCGT
Source organism: Ensifer sp. R1-3 (assembly GCF_056739175.1). Lineage (NCBI taxonomy): Bacteria > Pseudomonadati > Pseudomonadota > Alphaproteobacteria > Hyphomicrobiales > Rhizobiaceae > Ensifer > Ensifer sp. R1-3. The sequence continues at coordinate 3,620,886 of NZ_CP096515.1, read as the reverse complement.
CCGGCGCGATCCGTCTTGCCAATCGCGGCACGCATGCCAAGGTTCTGATCACGCTCGACGATGCGGCGGTCGAAACGCCGCAAGGCACCCTGCTGTTCCGGACTGGCAAGCACTGGGTCTGCCAGGGTGATCGGGTCGTTCTCCTCGGTCGCAACGGCGCCGGCAAGTCGCGGCTCGTCAACCTGATCAGGACTGCGATCGCGGACCCGGAGAAGTCGGCGGCATCGATCAAAGCGACACCGTCACTGGCGCTTGGCTATAGCGATCAGGCGCTTGCCGAGCTCGCGGACGATGAGACTCCGCTTGCTGCGATAATCCGGCGCTTCGAGGTCGGCGACCAACGCGCGCGCGCCCTGCTTGCGGGGGCCGGTCTCGGGGTCAACCTGCAGGCTCGCCCGGTCGGAGTTCTCTCCGGCGGGCAGAAGTCCCGGTTGGCAATGCTGGTACTGAGGCTCACCAATCCGAACTTTTATCTCCTCGACGAGCCAACCAACCATCTCGATATCGAGGGTCAGGAGGCATTGGAATCGGAGTTGATGGCTCAGCAGGCGAGTTGCCTCCTGGTGTCGCACGACCGAAGTTTCGTGCGCGCAGTCGGCAACCGCTTCTGGCTGATCGAGAACCGGCGGCTGCTGGAGGTCGACGACCCCGAGCGCTTCTTCACCGCCCCTCCTGATTGATATCAAAATAAAACCGATTGCAAATACGCATCGGTTTTGCCATTCTGTCGCTCTGAGAGGGCGTGAGCCTCTGTGAACAGGAGGAAGGACAATGCGCAAAGTCATCATGTGGGACATGGTCAGTGTCGACGGGTTTTTCGAAGCTCCGGGGCATGACATCGGCTGGTTCGTTTTTGAAGAGGAACTCGACGCCTATATCCGCGAGACGCAGTTCGAGGCCGGCACACTGCTCTTCGGCCGCACCACCTACGAACTCATGGCCGCCTATTGGCCCTCGTCCCGGGATCATATCGCCGCCTTCATGAACGGGGTCGAGAAATACGTCTTCTCCAGGACGCTCAGGAGTGCCGACTGGAACAACACGACCCTCGTTTCCGGCGATGCCGCCGACGAGGTCAGGCGCCTGAAAGAACGCGAAGGCGGCGCGATCTTCATCTTCGGCAGCGCCGATTTCGCTTCGGCGCTGATCGCTCAAGGACTCGTCGATGAATACCGTCTCGGCATCAATCCGGTGCTGCTCGGCAAGGGCACGCCCCTCTTTCAGAACGTTCCAGAGCGGACGAAGCTTGATCTCACTCATGTCCGCCCTCTGAAGTCCGGCGTCGTCATCCTGCATTACCGGCCGGAAACGGCGTGAGCGACCGGGACCCGTCAACCGCCAGACGAGCCTCAGGCCCTTGACATCCCCCTTAGATCGTCCGACTTCAGAATCGGAATGAAGAGTACAGCGCTCTTTGCGCCCTGATCGAGACGCGTGGCGCTGAGGGACGAGGCAAGGAGGCTCTGATGAGCGAGACGGCGCGCACGACGATCGACCAGAGCGAGGTGGACCGCTTCTCGGCCATGGCGGCCGAATGGTGGGATCCGACCGGCAAGTTCCGCCCGCTGCACAAATTCAATCCTGTGCGCCTCACCTATATCCGCGACAAGGTCTCGGAGCATTTCGGCCGCGATCCGAAGAGCCGGCAGCCGCTTGAGGGGCTGCGAGTCCTTGATATCGGCTGCGGCGGCGGACTCCTTTCCGAGCCGATGGCCCGGATGGGAGCGGACGTCGTCGGGGCCGACGCCTCGGAAAAGAACATCGGCATCGCCAGAACGCATGCGGCCGGCAGCGGCGTCAGCGTCGATTATCGCGCCGTCACGGCGGAGGCCCTTGCCGAAGCCGGCGAGAGCTTCGACGTCGTTTTGAACATGGAAGTGGTCGAGCATGTCGCAGACGTCGAATTCTTCATGACGACCTGTGCGCATATGGTGCGCCCGGGCGGCCTGATGTTCGTCGCCACAATCAACCGCACACTGAAAGCCGCAGCACTCGCGATCTTCGCGGCCGAAAACGTGCTGCGCTGGCTGCCCCGCGGCACCCACCAATACGACAAACTGGTTCGGCCGGACGAGTTGGAAAGTCCGCTCGAGGCGAGCGGCATGGAGATTGCCGACCGCACCGGCGTCTTCTTCAATCCGCTGGCCAACCAGTGGAACCTGTCGAGGGATATGGACGTCAATTACATGATCGTGGCGAAACGGCCGATCTGAGCCCTGTCGTCGTCAGTTCGTGTCGTCCGGCAGCACCGGCAGCGGGGCGATCTCGATTCCCTCTTCGATGAGGGCAATCGCCTCTTCCGCGGTCGCCTTGCCGATCAGCCCGCGCTGGTCGGCTTCGCCGTAATGAATCTTGCGCGCCTCGTCCGGGAAGCGCTCGCCGACGTCTTCCGCGTTTTCGCGAATCGACTTCACCAGCTCCTTGAGCTTGGCAACCGTTTCCTTCTGGGCCTGGTCCATTACCAGTTCGCGGCGTGCTTCCTTCTTGCGCGCCGTGGAGACGGCAGGTGCCATCAGCTGCTTGCTGACGGAATCGGAACCGCAACTGGGACAGGTGACCAGGCGCCGGGCGACCTGGCGGTCGAAATCGTCGCTCGAAGAGAACCAGCCCTCGAAGGCGTGGCCCTTGTCACAGGCAAGATTGTAATGGATCAAGCTGCAGCGCCTCCTTTTCCCACCGGAACCACCTCATCCAACACGAAGCTGCGCGCGTTCCTGAGGTTGGGAACCTTGGCGCGCGCCGCGTGCACCGCCGCCACATCGATCTCGGCGACGATGATCTCCTCGCCGGTCGGTCCGGCTTCGGCCAGCACCCTGCCCCAGGGATCGATGATCATCGAGTGGCCGAAGGTCTCCCGGCCATCCTCATGCGTGCCCGCTTGGGCGGCGGCAATAACGAAGAGCCCGTTTTCGATGGCCCGGGCGCGCAGCAGGATTTCCCAATGCGCCTCGCCGGTCTGGCGCGTGAACGCCGCCGGCACCGACATGATCTCGGCTCCCGCCACGGCCTGCTGGCGGAAAAGCTCGGGGAAGCGCACATCGTAGCAGATCGAAAAACCGAGCTTGCCGAAGGGAAGATCGGCAGTACGGGCGGTATTACCCGGATGATAAGCGGCGCTCTCGCGCCAGCTTTCGCCATTCTCCAGATCCACGTCGAACATGTGGATCTTGTCGTAATCACAGATCTTCGCGCCGTCAGGCCCGAACAGGAAGCCGCGATTGGCAATCTTTCCATCCGCGCGCGCGATCGGTGTCGAGCCGACATGCAGGTGGAGCCCGAGCTCGCGGGCAAGTCGGGATGCCTCGCGAACGACGACGTCGTTCTCCCCATCCTTCAACACCGACCGCAAACCCGTCCGGTCGCGCTGAACCGCTCCGGTCATCTCCGGCGTCTGGACATAGGTTGCGCCCCGCGAAGCCGCTTCGCGCACCAGCTTCGCCATCGTCTCCGCATTTCTTGCGGGATCGACACCGGAGCACATCTGGACGGCGGCAGCCTTGAACGTCATCGCCTTCTTTCTCCCAAGCGGAACTTTGGATCAAACCGATCCGGCATCGCAGCATTCATCTCTTTCGGATGGAAAGGCCAGTCGTGGCATTTCACTTCAGGCCGCGAGCAGATCGTCGAGCTTGCCGGCACGATCGAGCGCATGCAGATCGTCGCAGCCGCCGACGGGAACATCGTTGATGATGATTTGCGGGAAGGTCCTGCCGCCCCTGGATTTTTCGATCATCTCCTGGCGAAGTTCAGGTGCATAAGTGGCGTCATACTCGGTGAAGTCGACGCCCTTGCTTTCCAGAAGTTTCTTCGCCCTCGTGCAATAGCCGCAGAACTGACGCGTATAAATGACGACCGAAGCCATGGTCTCCAACTGCTCCTTCACCGGCATCGATCGCCGGACATCTTCTTGTCATATAGGACCGGACATGGCCCTTGCAAAGGTCAAAACCGTGACGTCTCCGGCGCCCGCACGCTTCAGCGCCCGGGTCGCGGCGGCGACGGTCGCGCCGGTCGTATAGACGTCGTCGACGAGAACGATGCGCTTGCCCGCGAGTTCCCGCTTCGCGCCTTCGGGTACTGCGAAGGCGCCGCGGACATTGTCCTCGCGTGCCCTGGCCCCGAGTCCGACCTGCCGGCTCGTGCGCTTGATGCGGCGAAGGACATCCGGCCGATAGGCTCTTGCGGAACGCTCGGCAATGACGCGTGCAAGCTCCGCCGCCTGATTGAACTTGCGTCTCCAGAGGCGGAGCGCATGGAGCGGAACCGGCACGATCATGTCCGCCGCTGCCACGGCACCGTCGCCGGCGCGGATCATCCACTCCGCCATCATGGGTGCAAGGTCGGTGCGATCACGGTATTTCAGGCCATGCACGAGGTCGCGGACGATCCCTTCGTGAACGGCCACCGATCGCAGCCTGTCGAAGACCGGAGGATTGGCGATGGCCTCGGGCGAAACCGCGCTCTCGCCCGGATCGTAGGCGAAGGGCAAGCCCAGGACCTCGCAATAGGGCCGCTCGATGAACGGCATGCCTGCCCAGCAGGAAGCGCAGACGGCATGGGCATATCCGGTCAGCCGGCCGCATCCCGAGCAGACTGGCGGAAAGACGAGATCGACCGCCTGGGCCGAAATCCGGCGGAGGATGCCCACCCAATCCATCGCCCAGTTTTCCTGCCCGCCCGGTTTCATGCGCTTGACTTAATTCGTGTTGCTGTCTGTCGCGTTAGACCCTAACTGAGCAGAGGACGGAGGGTGCAGCAAGTTTTAATGCGCTGCAGCGGCCTCTGCGCGTCCGATAAGACGCGCGGCGCTGCAGGGTTTCTGTCGCACCCCGCGATTTCGGAGAGACTGTCGTGGAAATCATCTTTGACCAGAGCCTCGTCGAGGCGCACCGCCGGCGCGCGCTGCGCCAGGGCGACGAGAAGGCAGGCTTCCTGCTCGACATCGTCGCACAGGAACTTGCCGAGCGCGTAAGCGTCGTCGAACGGCAGTTCGAAACGGCCATGGAGCTGCACGGCTATACGGGTGCCGCCGCGCGCAGCCTTGCCACGACCGGCAAGGTCGGCGCGATCGAGCGGGTGGAAACCGACAGCGCCTTCGGTTCGGCCGGCGAGCCGGTGACGGAGGCGCCTCTGGAGCGCATCCCGGCCGAACCGGCGTCGCTCAATCTCCTTGTGTCGCCCCTGTCGCTCCATCTCACCAACGATACGCCCGGCGTCTTCATCCAGGCGCGCCGCGTGCTGAAGCCCGACGGATTGTTCCTTGCCGCAATACCCGGCAGCGGCACGCTGCAGGAGCTGCGCGAGGCGCTTCTCGCAGCCGAGGCGGAACTGACGGGCGGGGCGAGCCCCCGGGTGATCCCCTTCGCCGACGTGCGCGACATGGGAGCCCTTCTGCAGCGGGCGGGCTTTGCGCTGCCGGTGGCGGATACCGAGACCTACACCGTCCGCTACGATTCGCTTTTCGGCCTCATCCGCGACTTGCGCGCAATGGGCATGACGAACCCGCTCGCTTCGCGCAATCGCAAGCCGATGCCGCGGCGCTTCTTTCTCAGAGCCGCAGAAATCTACGCGCAGCGATTCTCCGATCCGGACGGGCGCATCCGCGCGACCTTCTCGATCATTTATCTTTCGGGCTGGGCGCCGCACGAGAGTCAGCAGAAGCCGCTCAAACCCGGCTCGGCGAAGCAGAGACTGTCCGACGCGCTTGGCGCGAGCGAGCACAAGCTCAAGGATGAAGGCGAGCCGTGATCCAGGCTCTTAGATCCAGGCTGCCTCGATCGTGTTGGTGACGAAGGTCAGCATGCCGAGCAGTGCGCCGGAGAAATTCTGCAGACCGATGAGAAGGCCGACCGAGATCAGCGCGGCCAGGAGTCCGTATTCCACCGCCGTAGCGCCGTCGTGGTCTCGAAGCAGGCGTCTCAGCGTTTCCATTGGTCCTCCAGCCGCTCAGGACGTGCGTAGTTTCAAAAGATTGAAGCTCAGCGTCGCCTTTCGGCGCTCCGCTGCGCTCAGCATCCACTCCTGCTGCCATCGGCATCGATGATGCAGACGGCACCCGGCATCTCCTGAAGCACGCTGCGCCGAACGGTGTAGCGCTTGGCCGTACCGCCCGAGGGTATGGAGCCCGTCGAGATGTTGTCATAGTCGATCGGCGTGTTCGCAAGCATTCGCTTGTCGCTTTTGGACGACAGCATCGGCGTAAGGATGAGCGTCAGCGCAATGACCGCCGTGCCGAACAGCAGCGACAGATTGAGCACGCCTGTCCGGCGGGACTGGCTCGTCACCAGATCCTTGTCCTGAACCGTCCTCCAGAAATCCTCGTCCACCATCCCAGCCTCATGAAACACGTAAAGAGCGGCGGGCGAAGCACCCTTCCCAAAGCCTCGTCCTGACCACAACTGCCCGAAAACGGCGCCGTCGAGGTGACGCGCGCCGGAACTGACCCCATCATGCCCCGAGGTTGATAAACGTTCGATTAACGAATTATCGAATTTAGCGGGATTGCGCGCCCAGGGCGAAGTTCTTCACCGCTCTGTTAGGCGTTTCACTGATTCATTGAAACAGCCCTTCCGCACGTAAAAACGTTATACGCTTTTCCTGGACGTGCTCCTAAAGCAAATCCATCAGGAACGGGATCAGCGGCTCGTCGGCGGGCGGCATGGCGTAGTCGCGCAACGCCTTCGGGCGCACCCACTTGATCGCCTGGCCTTCGCGGCCTTCGGCAAACCCCTCGTAGCGACGGCAGATGTAAAGCGGCATCAGGAGGTGAAAGTCGTCGTAGCCGTGGCTCGCGAATGTCAGCGGCGCGAGGCAGGCGACTTTGGTGCGGATGCCGAGCTCCTCTTCGAGCTCGCGGATCAACGTCTCCTCCGGGGTCTCGCCGCTCTCGACCTTGCCGCCCGGGAACTCCCACAGGCCCGCGAGAGGCTTGCCTTCCGGGCGTTGCGCCAGCAGAACGCGTCCATCGGCATCGACGAGCGCGCAGGCGGCAACGAGCACGATCTTCTTACCCTCCATGTCCGTCAGACCTTCGGCGTTCGATAGAGATAGCGGTAGACCTCGGTGAAACCGGCCTTGCGATAAAGCTCGATCGCAGCCCCGTTGTCGGCCTCCACCTGCAACCAGGCCTTCTTTGCGCCCTTGAGACGTGCCCAACGGAGCGAGGCGTCGAGGAGCGCACTGCCGACCCCTCGCCGGCGAACCGCTTCGGCAACCGCGAACTGCATGATGCCGGCAAGATCATTGTCGTGCACGACGAGCGACACCGCCGTCGGCCCGATCTTTCGGTCCTCGAACAGGAACAGGCCGCATTCGGGCTTGATGGCGTTGATGATCCCGGTCAGCGCCTGCTTGGCTTCCGGAGGATCCCTGCCGATCAGGATGCGGGCATCCACGAAACGGCCGACATCCTTGATCGGCAGATGGTCGATGCCTTCGCTGAAATCGCGCTCCGCCAGGTCGAGCGCCAGAACCAGACTGTGCGCGAACGACGTCCAGCCCTCGCCATCCATATGGTCGATCATCTTCGGCGGCGTCAGCGGCGTCTGGCGAACCGTGAGCGAGCGGCCCGATTCGGCAAAAAGCCTGCGCGCCTTCTCCAACCGGATGGCTATGTCGCGATAGTCGGACGGATCGAGCGGGTTGACGGAATTCAGGCGCTTGGAAGGGTGCCCCGCCGTCAGACGGATAAGCCAGCTGCCGTCATATTGCACCGACGAGGCCGGCCAGGCGCGAAAACCCACTGCTTCCAGCCGCCGCACGCTCGGTAGGTCGACCGCGACCGTTTCCCCGTTCCCCGCCCCGTCGCCGGGCGGCTCTCTGCCGTTCGATGTCATGTCCATAGCCTTGAATGCTGCGGGGCCGGAAAGAGCGCGCGGCTTTCCGGCCGCAACCCGCTCTCTCAACTCCTCGACCGTATCAGCTTCTGTAGTCGCCGTTGATTTCGACATATTCCTTGGTCAGGTCGCAGGTATAGACCGTGGCGCGGCCCGAACCCAGACCGATATCGACGCGGATCGGAATGGTCTCGCCCTGCATGACCGCAGTCGCGGCCGCTTCCGAATAGGCCGGATCGCGCTCGCCCTCGACTGCGACGCGGATATCGCCGAACCAGATCGCCAGCCGGTCGCGCTCGGCCATCTCTCCCGACTTGCCGACGGCCATGACGACGCGCCCCCAATTGGCGTCCTCGCCCGCAACCGCCGTTTTGACGAGCGGCGAATTGGCTATCGAAAGTGCGATACGTTTGGCGGCGGCATCGTTTTCCGCGCCCTCGACCGTCACCTCGACCATCTTGCGCGCGCCCTCGCCGTCGCGCACGACCTGCAACGCCAGATCACGCAGCAGATCGTCGAGCGCGGCGCGGAACCCGTCGAGACGCGGGTCGGCCGCGTCCTCGACCGTCGCCTGGCCATCGCCTGCCGCCGCACCGGTCGCAAACAGCATCAGCGTGTCGGAGGTGGACGTGTCGCTGTCGACCGTCACCGAATTGAAGGTGGGTTCGACGCCTGCCTGAAGCAGTGCCTGAAGCGCCGCCGGGGCAATGTCCGCATCGGTGACGACGAAGGACAGCATGGTCGCCATGTCGGGCGCGATCATCCCGGCGCCCTTGGCGATCCCGTTGATCGCGACCTTGACACCGCCGATCTCGGCGCTGCGGGTGGCAACCTTCGGATAGGTATCGGTCGTCATGATCGCTTTGGCCGCTTCGAACCAGAAGTCCTGGGTGGCGGACGCGGCAAGCTTGTCGAGAACACCGGCGAACTTGGTGGCGTCGAGCGGCTCGCCGATGACGCCCGTCGACGCCAGGAAGACCTCCGCCTCGCTGCAGCCGACGGCCTTTGCCGCGGCCTCGGCCGTGAGCCTGGTCGCCTCCCTGCCCTTCTTGCCGGTGAACGCGTTGGCATTGCCCGAGTTGACGACGACGGCGCGCGCAATGCCGCCCGGCAGGTTCTGCCGGCAATGATCGACCGGAGCGGAGGGGCACTTCGACCGCGTGAACACGCCGGCCACGGATGCCGGCCGGTCGAAGAGCATCATCAGCACGTCGGTCCGGTTCTTATACTTGATCCCTGCGGCAGCGGTCGCCATGCGTACGCCGCGAAGGGCCGGCATTTCGGCAAAGGTTTTCGGAGCAAGCGGAGAGACGGAACCGGACATGGGATTGAACCTGCTTTTCAGAAGCCTCGGATGTTGTGCGAAATGCCCGAACGGCATTCAGCCGTCGGGCATCCGGATCTTTGAAGGCAGAGCGGAGCAAATGCGAGCGACCTCAGCCTCCGCTCGGGGCGCGCCTCACGAAGGGGCCGCCCGACCGTAATTACTTGGTTTCCTGGGGCTTGCCGGCCTCGTCATAGGCCTTCTTGAGCGCCGGATCGGAGATTTCGACCGCAGTGCTCTCCTTCGCGGAATTCAGAAGCTCGAGGTACTTGTCACGCATGACGAGCTGGCGAACCTGCGGCTCGACCTGTTCGAGCGTCGGCGGAGCCTGGGGACGCTTGTCCTCGATGAGGATCACATGGAAGCCGAACTGCGTCTTGACCGGCGTCTTCGTATAGGCGCCCTTTTCGAGCGCGAAGGCGGCCGTCTCGAATTCAGGCACCATGCGGCCCTTGGTGAAGTAGCCGAGATCGCCGCCCTCTTCCTTGTTCGGGTCGGTGGACTTGGCCTTCGCAAGATCGGCGAAGTTCTTGCCCGCATCGAGCTCCTTGATGACGTCCTTCGCCTCGTCTTCGGTCTTGACGAGGATATGGCGGGCCTTGACCTCTTCCTGCGGCGGAATCGCTGCGACTTCCTTGTCGTAGCGCGCCTTCACTTCTTCGGAAGTTACGGCATCGACCACGTGCTTCTTGAAGAATGCGTTGTGCAATTCGCGTTCGGTCAGGAAGGCGACGCGCTGCTTGAACGCCTCGTCGTTCTGAAGTCCTTCCTTCTCGGCGTCCTTCAAAAGAAGCTTGACGTCGATGACGGCCGAAAGTGCTGCCGCGCGCTTCTGTTCGTCGGGCATCCGCTGGAGCTGCGGATCGAGGCTCGTGATTGCGAGATCAAGTTCCGACTGGCGGATTTCCTGGTCGCCGACTTTCGCGATGACCGGATCGGTCCCTTCGGCGCGGGCGACACCCGCCGCGATCATCGCGACCAGTGCCGCGGCCGCAAGGGTCTTGTATCTAGACATGTTTCTAACCTTTCACCATTGGCCGCCAGCGCGATTGCCTCCGGCCCCGAGGGGCTGCACAACAACCAGAATGTGGCGGTTCTGTAGCCGTCCGGCCGTGCAAGTGCGTTGACATAATCCGACCCCCCTCTTATCTGTCACGCAACCTCGCGTCCAGAACAGTTTCCGGGCGTTTCGCGGCGTGACGCGGTTTTTCGACCGCGCGCCTGAAACCCCAGGCGACAAATAAGGAAAGGACCATTTGCATGGTCAGTCTCGGCGGCTTTGCCCGCAAGTTGTTTGGTTCCGCCAACGATCGCCGCGTCCGCGGCTACAAGGGACGGGTGGACGCCATCAATGCTCTCGAAGCCGAAATGAAGGCGCTGAGCGACGAGGCCTTGGCGGCGAAGACGGCGGAATTTCGCCGTGAGCTCGCCGATGGCAAGACCCTGGACGATATTCTCGTGCCGGCCTTTGCGGTCGTTCGCGAGGCTGCGCTCCGCGTCCTCGGGCTGCGCCCCTTCGACGTCCAGCTGATCGGCGGCATGATCCTGCACGAGCGCGCCATCGCGGAAATGAAGACCGGTGAAGGCAAGACGCTCGTCGCAACCCTTCCCGTCTATCTCAATGCGCTCGCCGGCAAGGGCGTGCATGTCGTCACCGTCAACGACTATCTCGCCCAGCGCGACGCCGGCATGATGGGCCGCATCTACGGCTTCCTGGGCATGACCACCGGCGTCATCGTCCACGGTCTTTCCGACGAGCAACGCCGCGACGCCTATGCCTGCGACGTTACCTATGCGACGAACAACGAGCTCGGCTTCGACTATCTCCGCGACAACATGAAGTACGAGCGCGGGCAGATGGTCCAGCGCGGCCACTTCTTCGCCATCGTCGACGAAGTCGACTCGATCCTGGTGGACGAGGCGCGCACGCCGCTCATCATCTCCGGCCCGCTCGACGACCGCTCCGATCTCTACAACACCATCAACGAATTCATTCCGCTCCTGTCGCCGGAAGACTATGAAATCGACGAGAAGCAGCGCTCGGCCAACTTCTCGGAAGAAGGCACCGAGAAGCTCGAAAACATGCTGCGCGAGGCCGGCCTGTTGAAGGGCGAATCGCTCTACGACATCGAGAACGTGGCGATCGTTCACCACGTCAACAACGCCTTGAAGGCCCACAAACTCTTCACCCGCGACAAGGACTATATCGTACGCAACGGCGAGATCGTCATCATCGACGAGTTTACCGGACGCATGATGCCCGGCCGCCGCTATTCCGAAGGCCAGCACCAGGCGCTCGAAGCCAAGGAAAAGGTGCAGATCCAGCCCGAGAACCAGACGCTCGCCTCGATCACCTTCCAGAACTATTTCCGCATGTACGACAAACTTGCGGGCATGACCGGTACGGCAGCGACGGAAGCGGAGGAATTCGGCAACATCTACGGCCTCGAAGTTCTCGAGGTGCCGACCAACCTGCCGATCAAGCGCATCGACGAGGACGACGAGGTCTATCGCACCGTCGGCGAAAAATTCAAGGCGATCATCGACGAGATCAAATCCGCCCATGAGCGCGGCCAGCCGATGCTCGTCGGCACCACCTCCATCGAGAAGTCAGAACTTCTCGCCGATATGCTGAAGAAGAGCGGCTTCTCCAAGTTCCAGGTGCTGAACGCCCGCTATCACGAACAGGAAGCCTATATCGTCGCGCAGGCCGGTGTCCCCGGCGCGGTCACGATCGCCACCAACATGGCCGGCCGCGGCACCGACATCCAGCTCGGCGGCAACCCCGACATGCGCATCCAGCAGGAGCTGGCCGATGTCGAGCCCGGGCCGGGGCGCGAGGCGCGCGAAAAGGCGATCCGCGAAGAGGTCCAGAAACTCAAGGAAAAGGCGCTTGCCGCCGGCGGGCTCTACGTCCTGGCCACCGAACGGCACGAAAGCCGGCGCATCGACAACCAGCTGCGTGGCCGCTCGGGCCGCCAGGGCGACCCGGGCCGCTCGAAGTTCTACCTGTCGCTTCAGGACGATCTGATGCGCATCTTCGGCTCCGACCGCATGGACGGAATGCTGCAGAAGCTCGGCCTGAAGGAAGGCGAGGCGATCGTCCATCCCTGGATCAACAAGGCGCTCGAACGCGCCCAGAAGAAGGTCGAGGCGCGCAACTTCGACATCCGCAAGAATCTCCTCAAGTACGACGATGTGCTCAACGACCAGCGCAAGGTCATCTTCGAGCAGCGCATCGAACTGATGGACGCGGAGAGCGTCACCGATACGGTGACCGACATGCGCAACGAAGTGATCGAGGAAATCGTCGCCAAGCGCATCCCGGAGCGGGCCTATGCCGAAAAATGGGATGCCGAGGGGCTGAAGGCCGACGTCCAGCAGTATTTCAATCTCGACCTGCCAATCGCCGAATGGGTCGCCGAAGAAGGCATCGCCGAGGACGATATCCGCGAGCGCATCACCGCCGCAGTGGACAAGGCGGCTGCCGAGCGCGCGGAGCGTTTCGGCCCCGAAATCATGCAATATGTCGAGCGCTCGGTCGTTCTCCAGACGCTCGACCATCTCTGGCGCGAGCATATCGTCAACCTCGACCACCTGCGGTCGGTCATCGGCTTCCGCGGCTACGCCCAGCGCGATCCGCTGCAGGAATACAAGTCCGAGGCTTTCGAGCTCTTCCAGGCCCTCCTCGGCAATCTGCGCCAGGCGGTCACGGCGCAGCTGATGCGGGTCGAACTGGTCCGCGAGGCACCGGAGGAACCGCAGCCGCTGCCGCCGATGCAGGCGCATCATATCGATCCCCTGACAGGCGAGGACGACTTCGCGCAGGCCGGCGAGACGCTGCTGGCGGTCGCCCCTGCGAACCGCGATCCGGCCGACCCTTCCACCTGGGGCAAGGTCGCACGCAACGAAGCCTGCCCCTGCGGCTCGGGCAAGAAATACAAGCATTGCCACGGCATTTACGAAGCCTGACCGCACGGCGCTGCGCGTCCCGTCGGGCGCGCGGACGATTGTCGGTCTGCCACTGACATGGCAGGCAACTTCACCTCAAGATGTGCACGGAGCCGTAGCATGGGAGCTCAAAAGTCGTCGGACAAGTAAGCCGCAACAACGCTTTCCTTGTTGTTGCGGCGTCTGTCGAGCCGACCCCCGTGCCGAAGGCAGACCGCCGCCGAATGTTCCTCATTTGAGCGGATGTCTTTCCATGCCTACAAAAAACCATGTCTGGCGCTATTCGCTGCCGGCAGCGCTGCTGCTGATGGCGCCCTTCGATATCCTCGCCTCTCTGGCCATGGATATTTATCTCCCGATCGTTCCTGCGATGCCCGGTATTCTCGGCACCAGCCCTGCCGTGGTCCAGCTCACGCTGAGCCTCTATATGGCTATGCTCGGCCTCGGCCAGATCGTCTTCGGACCCGTCTCCGACCGCATCGGACGACGGCCAGTCCTGATCGGCGGAGCGATGCTGTTCGCCGCGGCATCGTTCTGCCTCGCGGCTTCCTCCAGCGCCATCCCTTTCGTCGCCTTCCGCTTCCTGCAGGCGGTTGGCGCATCTGCGGCTTTGGTGGCCACCTTTGCAACGATCCGGGATGTATATGCCGACCGCCCGGAAAGCGTGGTCATCTACAGCCTGTTCAGTTCCATTCTGGCTTTCGTTCCCGCTTTGGGGCCGATAGCCGGTGCCATGCTGGCGGAGAGGTTCGGATGGCGCTGGATCTTCGTTACGCTGGGTGCATTAGCCATAATCGCGCTGCTGCAGGCACTGCCTCGCTGGCATGAATCCCGCCCTTCGGCGGCAGCGCTGTCGCGGCACGCATTCGGCCCCCTTTTCCGCAGCCTCGCCTTCTGGACCTATACCCTCGGCTTCAGCGCCGCCATGGGCACGTTCTTCGTGTTCTTTTCCACCTCGCCGCGCGTGCTGATCGACAAGGCAGGATATTCGGAGCTGCAGTTCAGCCTCGCCTTTGCAACTGTAGCAATCGTGATGATCATCACGGCGCGCTTTGCCGAGCGGTTCGTCTCCCGATGGGGAACTTCGGGCAGCCTCCTGCGGGGCATGTGCATGTTGCTTCTCGGGGCAGCGCTCCTGATTGCCGGGGAAACGTTCGGCGTCCCTTCGTCCTGGACCTTCGTCATGCCGATGTGGGTGATGGCGGTCGGCATCGTCTTCACCGTATCGGTGACCGCAAACGGCGCTCTCGAGGATTTTGGAGACATGGCGGGTTCGGCGGTCGCAGTCTATTTCTGCGTCCAAAGCCTCATTGTCGGGACGGCGGGGACACTGCTCGTGATCGGACTGCCCGGCGACAGCGCGTGGCCGCTTGTCGTCTATGCCTCGATTATGGCCGTTGTCGTGCTGATCGCGCGCCGGCAGTTGCATTCCAGAAGGCATGCGCAGGCATGATTGAAGAGGAAGTCGGGCAAGAGCCCGGCTTCCCCGCTCTCAAGCGAGGGTGCTGAACCCTTTGTTAACGCTGATCTGACAGAAGTGAAGCCCAGTATTGCGTAATGTCAGGGTGTCCTCGTGTTCATGGCGGTATGTCAATCGGCCGGACGAATGCTGCCGTCGGCGCTGAGATATCGCCTGCCTCGTCTCCTGCACGGCCTCGCGCCGCTTCTTGCGGGGGACGATCCCAGGAACCGTGCACAGCGCGTGGCGCTCATCGCCTTTCTGATCCGCATCGTCAGCGCAGCCATCGCCTTCGTCTCGCAAATCGTCCTTGCGCGCCTCGTCGGCGAGTTCGAATACGGCATCTTCATTTTCGTTTGGGTGCTGGTCGTCCTCTTCGGAAACCTGTCCTGCCTCGGCTTCCATGCGACCGTGATCCGCTTTCTGCCGGAATACCATACGACCGCCGCGCTTGCGAATATCCGCGGCCTGACCACGACGGCGCGCGTCTTTGCGATGCTTTCCGCGACCGTGCTCGCCGCCGTCGGCGGAGCCGGCCTCTGGCTCTTCGGCTCCGCCATCGAAAGCTACTATGTGATTCCCCTCTATCTCGGCCTGTTCACCTTGCCGATGATCGCGCTCGGCGATGTACTGGACGGCACCGCGCGGGCGCATAGCTGGCCCATCGTCGCGATGAGCCCGACCTATCTCGTGCGGCCGCTGCTGATCCTCGGTTTCATGGTCATCGCGATCGCCGCCGGGCTTCCGCGCGACGCGACGACAGCCATGGGCGCTGCGCTGGCGGCGGCCTATGTCACCACGCTCGGACAATTCGTGACGATGGCATGGCGGCTCGGCCGCCATTACGTGCGCGGACCGATGAAGATCGAGCTCGGGCGGTGGCTCAGCGTCTCCCTTCCCATTTTTTTGGTCGACGGTTTCGGGTTCCTGCTCACCAATTCCGACGTCGTCATCGTGGGCCTCTATCTGAAACCCGACGATGTGGCGGTTTATTTTGCGGCGGCCAAGACCATGGCACTCGTCCATTTCGTCATGTTCGCCGTCAAGGCAGCGGCAGGTCCGCGTTTCTCCGCGGCAATGGCCGCAGGCGACCGCCGGCAGCTGGCGGAAATCGCTGTCGAAAGCGCGCGCTGGTCCTTCTGGCCGTCCCTGGTGATCGGCGGCTGCGTACTCGCAGCCGGCAACATGCTGCTTTCGCTGTTTGGCCCGGCCTTCACCACCGGCGCCCCCTTGATGGCGATCCTGCTGACGGGAATTCTCGCCAAGGCATTTGTCGGGCCGGCCGAAACGCTGCTCACGATGGCGGGGCGGCAAAAGCTCTGCGTCCTGCTCTATGCGGCTGCACTCGGAGCCAACATCGCCTTGAACGTGACACTCATCCCGGTCTTCGGCCTGACGGGCGCAGCTGCCGCCACTGCGGGCGCGATGTTCGTGGAGGCAGCCATCCTGCATTTCGCCGTCAGGCGCACTTTCGGCTTTCCCCTGCTGGCCGTTGCCGGCGCGGGGCGCATGAACAACAAGAACGAGGCGATTTGAGCCATGATCGGCAATGTCCTTCCCGCAGACGTGAACGGCAGCGCCAACCGCCTGCTTGGCGGCCTCGCGCAATCCGGTCCCGATACGTTGCAGTCCGAACGGACATTGATGGTCGGAAGGCCCGGACGGCACCTCGCGGTCTATCCGGCGAGAGCCGGATACGACCTGCAGCGGGAGCTCGACTTTCTCTCCAATCGCGCCATCGAGCAGAACGTCTTCTTTACCGGGCGCTTTCTCGCGCCCGCCATGCCGCGCCTCGAGGACCGGGTGATCCGGCTTGCGGTCATCCGCGACCAAAGCGAGCAGAGAAGCCGCCTCCGCTTTCTCATGCCGTTCTCGATAGAAAAGCCGGGTTTTTCGATCGGCGCGACCATTATTCGCGCCTGGTCCAATCCCTTCGGGCCGCTGGGCACGCCTCTCCTCGATGCGGAGGACGCGGCCGAAACGATCAGCAATCTTTATGAAGCGCTGGCCGCACCTTCCGCCGGCCTGCCGCCGGTGCTCGTGCTTCCGGATATCAGGTTGAACGGCAAATTTGCGCAGCTTGCCCGTGCCGTTGCGATCGGCGAAAATCTGCCGCTGACGGTGACCGATACATTCAGCCGGCCGATGCTCGAAAGCCTGCTGGACGGCCCCACCTATTTGCGCGAGGCCGTGAGCTCCCAGCACCTGAGGGAGCTGAAGCGGCAGTGGAACAATCTCGCGAAGCAGGGGGCGCTTGTTTACAATGTCGCGCGCCAACCCGATGAGATCCGCCTGCGCATGGAGGAGTTCCTGGTCCTCGAAGCGTCCGGCTGGAAAGGCCGCGAACGCAGCGCCATGATCATGGACCGGTTCCGCGCTGCTTTCGCGAGGGAAGCGGTAAACAATCTCGCCGAGGCTGACAGCGTGCGCATTCACACGCTCGACCTGGACGGCAAGGCGATCGCGACCGTCATCGTTCTGCTGATGGCCGGCGAAGCCTTTGCCTGGAAGACCGCCTATGACGAGCGCTACGCAAAATACTCCCCGGGCAAGCTGCTTGTCGCGGAGCTCACGGAGTGGCATCTCGACGATGCCAATATCATCCGCTCCGACTCCTGCGCGGTGCCCGATCATCCGGTGATGAGCCGCCTGTGGCAGGAGCGGGAGGAAATGGGCACGCTCGTGATCGGGCTGGCACAGAACCGCGACCGCGACGTGCGCCAGGTCGCCGCGCAGCTCCATCTTTATCGCAATACCCGAAACATGGCCCGGCTGCTGCGTGAAAAGATCCGGGCGCTGGCAGGCCGCTGATCTTGCAGCCGGCCGTCAGCCGCCGGACGCGGCGCGCGCCTCTGCCGCCGCCTTCTCCCGCAGAAGCCGGCGGATCACCTTGCCCGAGGTGGTCAAAGGCAGGCTGTCGACGAAAGCGATCTCGCGCGGATATTCATGCATCGACAGCCTGTTCTTCACCCAGGCGCGGATCCCTGCCGCGGTCTCGTCGCCGGCAGCGACGCCGGGTTTCAGCACGACATAGGCCTTGACGATCTCGGTCCGGAGCGGGTCCGGTTTGCCGACGGCCGCGGCGAGCTGGACGTCCGGGTGCCCGGCGAGACAATCCTCGATCTCGCCCGGACCGATGCGATAGCCTGACGACGTGATGACGTCGTCGTCACGGCCGAAAAAGGTGAAATAGCCCTCTTCGTCCATGACGCCCTGGTCGCCGGTGGTCATCCAGTCGCCGATAAACTTGGTCTCGGTCGCCTCTTCGTTGCGCCAATAGCCGAGGAACATCACCGGATCGGGACGCCTGATCGCCACCTGCCCGACCGTGCCGGGCGGCAGCACCCGCCCCTCGCCGTCGATGATCGCGACCTGATGACCCGGTGCCGCCTTGCCCATCGAGCCGGCCTTCGTCACGCCGAGATCGGTCGCAGAGGAGATGACGATATTGCATTCCGTCTGGCCGTAGAATTCGCTCACCTCGACGCCGAGCGCCGCCCTGGCCCATTCGAAGGTCTCCCGCCCGAGCGCCTCTCCCGCCGAACCGACGGTGCGGAGCTTGAGCGCGTAGCGATCGCGCGGCCGCTCGACGGATTTGAGGAGCCTGAGCGCCGTCGGCGGGATGAAGGCGTTGCGCACCTTCATCTCTTCGATGATCCGGAACGCCGTATGGGCATCGAATTTCTGCGCAGGCGAGGAAACCACGGGCACACCGAAGAAAAGCGACGGCAGCAGAGCGTTCAGGAGACCGCCTGCCCAGGCCCAGTCGGCGGGCGTCCACATGCGGTCGCCCGGCTGTGGCAGGAAATGATGATGGAACTGAAATCCCGGCAGATGGCCGAGCAGCACGCGGTGCCCGTGCAATGCCCCCTTCGGCGGTCCGGTCGTTCCCGAGGTGTAGATCATCAGCGCCGGATCGTCCGGCTTCGTCTCCGCGGGGTCGAAGCGGCCCTGCCCTGCCGCGATATCGCGGAAACGAACCGTGCCGGGCTTCTCGTCCTCCTCGGCCAGGACGACCAGACGAAGTTCCGGCAGCTCGCCGCGGATCGCCGCAAGCCGCTCATAGCCGAAGCGATTGGTGACGACTGCTGCCGCGCCCGCATCCTTCAGCCGATAGGCAAGCGCCTCGACGCCGAAGAGCAGTGCCAGCGGCAGCGCGATGGCGCCCAGTTTATAGATCGCCGCATGGGCGATCGCCGCCTCGAAACCCTGCGGCAGCAGGATGGCGACGCGTTCGCCGGGGCTCACGTCATGCGCGGCAAGCCCGCCGGCAAAGGCGGACGAACGCGCGGCGAAGTCGCCATAGGTCAGCGCAAGATGCGCGCCGTCCGGGCTGAAATGCTGAAGACAGATGCGCTCCGGATCACGCGCGGCCCAGGCGTCGCTGACGGCCACGCCGATATTGAACCTCTCAGGGATCCGCCAGCGGAATTCGCGATAGAGTTCGTCGTAGTCTTCGATCTTCGGGAGCATGGGCCTGCTGCACTGAGATTGCTGCAACGCAGCTAACATTTGCGGGCGGGCGAATTCAATGGGGCAGCCGACGGGGAAGCGGAGCAGACGCAGGCCTCATCACGATTCCACTGCGCTTCAGAAGCGTCCCGCACGAAAATTCGCCGGGGCGGATACACATTGTGTATCTGGATATGCTATCATGCGCCGTGGAAGGAGTCCTTCATGGCCACGAAATCGTCGACTGACACCCACGCGAAGCCCGTCAACCTGCGAATCCGAGAGGATATACGCAAGGTGATCGATCGCGCCGCGAGCATTCGCGGCAAGACCCGCTCCGATTTTATGATCGACGCAGCCTACCGCGCGGCCGAAGACACGCTGCTCGATCAGACGCTGGTGCGGGTCGATGAGCACAGCTATCGGCACTACCTAGACATTCTTGACCAGCCGCCAAGTGGCGACGGCTTCGAACGCCTGATGAATGCGCCGAAACCCTGGCAGTCCTGATGCTGTCGGCGCCGACGCCTCTTGGTGAAGCCCACGACTTCGATCTTTTCCAGAGCGGCAACGACACGCTCGATGACTGGCTGCGCCGCCGTGCGCACGCTAATCAGGCCAGTGGCGCGTCGCGCACCTATGTTATCGCTGAAGAATGGCGCGTGGTCGGCTATTACTGCCTTGCATCCGGTGCCCTCGATCTGGCCGACGCGCCGAGCTCTGTCCGGCGCAACATGCCGGATCCCATCCCGATGGCGGTGCTCGGTCGCCTTGCTATCGACCGCGACTGGCAGGGCAAAGGGTTGGGCGCGGCGCTATTGCAAGATGCCGTCCTGCGGTCCTCGCAGGCGGCCGACATCATGGGAATACGGGGCTTGCTCGTGCATGCCATCTCGGGCGAGGCGAAAGCCTTTTACGAACATTACGGCTTCCAGTGCTCACCCAACCATCCCATGACGCTGGTGTTGTCGCTCAAGGGCAAGCGCCGTTAGAGCACTTCCACGAAGTCTGTGCCGTTCTCCGTACAGACGCGCAAAGGTCGCGGTAGCAGGATGGTGCCCCATGCCGGAGTCGAACCAGCACTCCTTTCGGAACTCGATTTTGAGTCGAGCGCGTCTACCAATTCCGCCAATGGGGCTAGAGGCTTGCGTGATATCAGCGCTTGGGATTTACACGATCGTTTTCGCGCCGGTCAACCGCGAAGTTTGCGATTTTCGTCGATCGCATGAATTTGGTCCGATGCGGCACGAACGGCAGCGGTCGCCCCGGGGAACCGCAAGCGCACAAACCCGCTTCCGTTCTTCTCCGCCCCGCTCCGGCCGATCACAAAAGCGTGCAAGCGGTTGAACGCACGAGGCGATTTACAGAGGGAGCAATCCTGCCTAAGAAGCCGGAATTCGATTTAACGGGCGCCCGGGCGACATGTTCGCCGCTCTGCGCGCGGCGAGAGGTGTGCATGATCGAGGCTTCGTTTGCTCAGCGCCGGCAGTTTCTTTGCGCCGTGCTCGTCACCATCGGCATGGTGGCGACCGTCGGTGGGGCGCTCGGCTTCGAGCACATCGGTGGCTACATACCCTGCGCGCTCTGCCTGCTCCAGCGCGATCCCTATTATTACGGCATACCGCTCGGGGTTCTCGCCATCCTCGCCAGTGTCCTGAAGCTGCCCGCCTGGACCACGCGCACGCTGCTGCTCGCCGTCGGCATCCTGATGCTGGTCGGCGCCGGCCTCGGCGTCTATCATGCCGGCGCGGAGTGGCATTTCTGGGAAGGACCCTCGACCTGCGCCACCACGGCCCAGGGCATCTCTCCCGACGTCGGCGACCTGCTCGGCGATCTCGACGCCAAACACGCGCCTTCCTGCAGCGACGCGGCAATGCGCGTGCTCGGGCTTTCTTTCGCAGGCTGGAACGTTATCGCGAGCCTCGTTCTTGCAGCGATCGCTTTGCGTGGTGCCTTGAAGGCGTAAGCCCGCAGCGCCGGCAGCGGCACCGACGCCCTTACGGCTGCAGCTCGACATCCCAGTAGAGATAGTCCATCCAGCTGTCGTGCAGATGGTTCGGCGGAAAAAGCCGGCCGTTATTGTGCAGATCCTGGACCGTCGGATGATAGGGCTTCTGATGCGGGAACATGCCTGCCTGCTTCGGCAGCTTGCTGCCCTTGCGCAGATTGCACGGAGAACAGGCGGCGACGACGTTTTCCCAGGTGGTCTGGCCGCCATGGGCACGCGGGACCACGTGGTCGAAGGTCAGGTCGTCCGGTGAGCCGCAGTACTGGCACTCGAATTTATCCCGCAGGAAAACGTTGAACCGGGTAAAGGCCGGGTGGCGTGACGGCTGGACATAGCTCTTGAGACAGACGACGCTCGGCAGCCGCATCGAGAAACTCGGCGACGAGACGGAGTGTTCGTATTCGGCGAGGATTGTCACACGGTCGAGAAAGACCGCCTTGATCGCGTCCTGCCAGGACCAGAGCGACAAGGGATAATAACTCAGCGGCCTATAGTCGGCGTTCAACACGAGCGCCGGCAGGGCCTGAGGTGAGACTGCAATCGTCAAGCGTATTCTCCTGAGCGATTCGGCATCTGCCTCTTCTATATTAGGCGCGTTGCGACAGGATTGTGAAGCCACAAAGAAAAGGGAGTAAAGGATCCGCTTTTTTCTTCAGGGCGTCACGGGAAGCGCATCGCGGCGCATTTCCTGCGCATAATAGGCCCAAAATAGCCGCGCGGCGACACTGCGCCATGGCGACCAGCCGCCCGCGAGCGAATCGACCTCGCTTGCCGTCGGTCGCAGTTCGAGCCCGAGCGCATGGCCGATGGCATTCTGCAGGGCGACATCGCCGGCCGGGAACACATCCGGATGGCCGGCGCAGAAGAGCAGATAGACTTCGGCGGTCCAGCGGCCGATACCCTTGATCGCCGTCAGTTCGTGAATTGCCTTAACCGCTTCCGCGTTGCAGATGGCGTCGAGATCGATCTCGCCCGCGGTCGCGGCAGCGGCGACCCTTCTCAGCGTATCGGCCTTGGCCCGGGACAAACCGAAGCGTCGGCAATCGTCGTCGTCGAGCGCAAGCACCGCGTCTGCGGTGATCTCGCCGAGCGAGGCCTCCATCCGGTTCCAGATCGCCGCCGCGCTCGCCTTCGAAACCATCTGGGAGACGATTATGTTGGCGAGGCCGCGATAACCGGGGTCGGTGCGCCTCAAGGGTACCGGCCCCGCCTTGTCGATGACGTGTTCGAGCCGGGCATCGAGCATCACCAGACCGGCAAGACCGGCCTCTATATCCTCGTGTGTCCGGATAATCCGCATGCATCCTCCCACTGAAAGTGTCCTTGAATCGCCGCCGATTGAAGGACACTTGCAGCAAAACCAAAGTGCTGCAGCGTCCCCTTGCGTCTGACACGCACACGGCCCTGTAGAAAGCGGGTGATCTTTACAACGCTTCCATGGCAAAGGAAAAGAATGCCGATTTCACGACCAGAACAACCGGTTTTTCGTTTCGCGCCGAGTCCGAACGGTCTCCTGCATCTCGGCCACGCCCTATCGGCGATCCTCAATCACGACATGGCGGCAGCCATGGGCGGCCGTTTCCTGTTGAGGATCGAGGATATCGACCGGACGCGCTGCCGGCCGGAATTCGAGGCCGCGATCTTCGAGGACCTCGCCTGGCTCGGCCTCGATTGGGAAGAGCCGGTGCGGCGCCAATCCGAACATCTCGGCGTCTATGCCGCTGCGCTCGAGCGCTTGAAAGCGATGGGTCTCGTCTATCCCGCCGTGATGACGCGCGGTGAAATACGGGCGGCGGTGGCCGCGGCGGAGGCAAAGGGGCAAGCGTGGCCGCGCGATCCGGACGGAACACCGCTCTATCCCGGCCGCGAGCGCGGCTTCACGCCGGACGAGCAGGCGGCTCTCCTGGCGAGCGGCCGACCCTATGCCTGGCGTCTCGACATGGGAGAGGCCGTGCGGTGCGCGGGCGGGCCACTCACGTGGCGGGAAACGGAGTTGAGCCAATCGGGCGAAGCCGCGTCGATCGTCGCCGATCCGGCCGCCTGGGGCGATGTCATCCTGTCGCGTTCGGATGCGCCGTCGAGCTATCATCTCTCGGTCGTGGTCGACGATGCCCTGCAGGGCATCACCCACGTCGTGCGCGGCCGCGACCTTTACCACGCGACATCGGTGCATCGCCTGCTGCAGAGGCTCCTCGATCTGCCGCAGCCGGTCTATCACCATCATCGGCTCGTGCTCGGACCGGACGGCCGGAAACTGTCGAAGAGCGACAGCGACACGGGCATTGCCGCCTTCCGAGCCGCCGGGCACAGGCCTGCGGATGTCAGGGCGATGGTTCTTGGCGAGCGATGAGGAGAGGAATCCGCGTCCTTACTCTCCTCGGCCTCCCTGAAAACTGCGCCTGACCATGAGCTTCACCTTGTATTTCAGGATGGCGGCGTTGATTTCCGCACCGATGATGAAGATCGCGCCAAGCATGTAGAGGAAGACCAGGACGATCATGATGGAAGCGAGCCCGGCATAGGTCGTCACGTAGTTGGAAAAATTCGCGATATAGGAGGCGAAGGCGTAGGCGCCCACCGACCACAGCACGAGCGTGAGGAAGATGCCGGGCAGCACGTCTACGACGTTGCGGTGGCCGGCCGGCAGCCACAGATGGGCGACGAGCAAGCCTGCCGTCAGCATGGTCAGCGTCAGCGGCAAGCCCCAATCGTCCACCGCCGCCATCAGCGCATCCAGCCAGGGGAACCACTGATCCGCATTGCGGACCGCCAGAGGCACCGCGACCAGAAGAATGCTGAGGGCGGCCAGAATGAGCACGGCGCCGAGCACGAAGCCGAGGCTCGCGAGCCGCGTCACATACCAGTAGCGGCTTTCGGCAACTCTGTAGGCGCGATTGAGCGCGATCCTCAATGCTTCGACACCGTTCGAGGCGAAATAGGCTGCAGCAAGAACGGAGATCGTAAGCAGGCTGCCGCGCGGGATGGTCAATACGCGCACGACTTCGTCGGCGACCGGCTTGGCGATCGATTCCGGCCAGGTGTCGAAGATCAGATGGACTGCCGTCTGCGCGAACTGATCGGCGCCCAGGAAACTGGCGAGCGCGGTGCCGAAGATCAGAAAGGGAAAGACGGCCATCAGGGAAGAAAGCGCTACGTGACTGGCCATCGCCCAGCCATCGTCCTCGCTGAAATGCCAGAGCGCATCGAACACGACCTTCCAGATGATGCGAACGAATGCCGGCATTCCGTCTCCCACTCTTTCACCAATCCCGCTCCTGATGAGGACCAGCCGGCGCGGCACCTGCGACCGGCCTTGACGTCACGTTCGGGTCCCAGCCATCGCCTTTGCAATTCAATTGTATCCCAACGATGAATATGGGAAATGGGGCTTGGATTTCTACAGGAATCGCGTGGATGCCGGATCGCCCCACCATCATCGTCACCGGTTGCTCCTCAGGCATCGGGGCCTATTGCGCCCGGGCGCTGCAGCGGGACGGCTGGCGGGTCTTCGCGACCGTGCGCCGGCCGGAGGATCAGGCACCGCTGGAGGCCGAAGGCATCGAGACCTTCATCATGGACTATACCCGGCCGGAGACGATTGCCGCGCTGGTGGAAGCCGTGATGGCGCTGAGCGGCGGACGGATCGATGCGCTTTTCAACAATGGCGCCTACGGCCAGGCCGGCGCGGTGGAGGACCTGCCGACGGAGGCCTTGCGGCTCCAGCTCGAAACCAACGTCATCGGCTGGCACGACCTGACGCGGCGCGTCATCCCGGCGATGCGCGCCCGCGGGCATGGCCGCATCGTCCAGTGCTCCTCCATTCTCGGCCTCGTGCCCTATCGCTGGCGCGGTGCCTACAATGCCTCGAAGTTCGCGCTCGAGGCGCTCTCGCTCACATTGAGGATGGAGCTCGCCGGCAGCGGCATCGGCGTGAGCCTGATCGAGCCCGGTCCGATCGCCTCGAAATTCACGACCAATGCGATCGCCTATATCGAGCGGTTCATCGATCTTGAGAATTCCGTCCATCGTGCGGAATACGAGCGGCAGATGCGGCGCCTGCGCGGCGAGAGCAAACCGGCACCCGGCAAGCTCGGCCCCGACGCCGTTTACGCTGCACTGAAACACGCTTTGACGGCACGCCGTCCGAGGCCGCATTATATAGTGACAAGGCCGGCCAGGCAGGGAGCGCTTCTCAAAAAGCTCCTGCCGGCGGCACTGTTCTATCGCATCATCGGTCGCCTCGGCTGACCGAACCCACAAGGATTTACGCCATGAACAGCTTCCTTACCGGTCTGACCCTGCTCGTCATGGGCCTGGTAGCGATCGTGCTGATCCGCGGCCTGCTCAACATGGCCAAGGGCGGCAGCGGCAACACCTCCAACAAACTCATGCAGGCCCGCGTGCTGTTCCAGGCCGTCGCCATCGTGCTGATCATGCTGACGCTCTGGGTGACCGGCGGCGGCCGCCCGAGCTGAGGTAAAGCGACAGCATCATGGTAAAATTGAACAAGATCTACACCCGGACCGGCGACAACGGCACGACCGGCCTCGTCTCCGGCCCGCGGCGCCTGAAAAGTGATCTCAGGGTCGAGGCCTACGGCGCGATAGACGAGGCGAATGCCTTTGTGGGCCTCGCCCGCCAGCACACGGATGCGATCCCGGATCTGGACGCGATGCTCATGCGCGTCCAGAACGATCTCTTCGATCTCGGCGCCGATCTCGCCACACCGGACACGGGCGAGAAGCCCGAATACGAGCCGCTTCGCATCGTCGCTGCCCAGGTCGAGCGCCTCGAACGGGAGATCGACCGGCTGAATGCCGACCTCGAACCGCTGCGCTCCTTCGTCCTGCCGGCCGGCAGCGCCGCTTCGGCCGCCCTCCATGTGGCCCGTACCGTGGCGCGGCGCGCCGAAAGGCAAATGGTCGCACTCGCATCGATGGAAGGCGAGGCCGTCAGCACGGAGGCGATTGCCTATGTCAACCGCCTTTCGGATTTCCTGTTCGTCGCGGCCCGCTGGGCAAATGACAAGGGGCGCGCCGACGTCCTTTGGGTCCCCGGCAACAACAGATAACGTATTTTTGTTTCGGCGCGTGTCGTCTCGGGGATCACATGTTCATACCGCTGCATGACAGGAACGAGCTGAAGCACATAAGGATGCAGTATGTGACGATCACGCTGATCGTCATCGATTTCGTTGCCTGGCTCGCTATCGGGCCCGTCGCAACCGAGGATTTCGCCAATGCTGCGATCCTCGGGCTAGGCTATATCCCCGCGATCATCTTCGATTATGCCGACCTCGATCCCTCGCTGGTGATCGTTCCGGACGAATTCACCTTCGTCACCTACTCCTTTCTGCATGGCGATTTCATGCATCTCGCCATGAACATGCTTTTCCTCTGGGTCTTCGGCGACAATGTCGAGGACGCGCTCGGGCATTTCCGTTTTCTCGTGTTCTATCTTCTGTGCGCGGCCGCCGGAGCGCTGGCCCATGGGCTCCTCGAGCCGGCCTCGGAGGCGCCGCTGATCGGCGCCTCCGGCGCCATATCCGGCGTCGTGGCCGCCTATTTCCTCCTGCACCCGAAGGTGCGGGTCTGGGTGCTCGTGCTTTTCCGCATCCCCCTGCCGCTCCCCGCCGCCATTCCGCTCGCCTTCTGGATCGGCCAGCAGTTTTTCATGTTCCTGGCCGATCCCGGCGGCGGCGTTTCCTGGAGCGCGCATGTCGGCGGGATCGTAGCGGGCCTTGTGCTCGTGGTCCTTTTGCGACGCCCCGGTGTGCCGCTGTTCGATCGCACAATCGTCACTCCACGCGCCGTCGAGCACCGGGAGAGAACGCCTGAAGAGACACCGCCTGTGGCCGCCGGAGCTTCCAAGCCCGCTCCGCATTGGGGCCGACCGACTTGAACTCGAGGCAAGGTCGAGAAATTAACGTCAAGTTTTCAATGGATTGCACGCGCTTCGTTGGCGGCGATACCCGAGAGAAGCCGGCCTTGCGGCTCTGCTTGCCAGCGGATTTTTTTACCTGTACGTAAACGTAAGTACGAATAAGCGCGGTCATATCGAATTGGCGTTGGTTCATCGCGATTTAGCGTCAAGAACGGCTTGTCTATGGAGCAAAAACGCGTATCGATGTCGCCAACCGACAATCAGGCCGCCTTGTTAAGGCGCATTTTCCTGCGAACGTTCTTGGAGGGAAAGAATCCATGAAAATACTTGTGACGGTGAAACGGGTGGTCGACTACAACGTCAAGATCCGGGTCAAAGCGGATGGATCGGGCGTCGAGCTTGCCAATGTGAAGATGTCGATGAACCCGTTCGACGAGATCTCGGTCGAAGAGGCGCTGCGGCTGAAGGAAGCCGGCAAGGCGAGTGAAGTGGTGGTCGTGTCGATCGGCCCGGCCAAGGCGGAAGAGACGCTCAGGACCGCGCTCGCCATGGGCGCCGACCGGGCGATCCTGGTCGAGACGGAAGACCAGGTCGAGCCGCTCGCCGTCGCCAAGATCGTCAAGGGCGTGGCCGAGGCCGAACAGCCGGGGCTGATCATCGTCGGCAAGCAGGCGATCGACGACGATTCCAACCAGACCGGCCAGATGCTGTCGGCATTGCTCGGCTGGGCCCAGGGCACCTTTGCCTCCAAGGTCGAGATCGGTGACGGCAAGGTCAACGTCACCCGCGAGGTCGACGGCGGCCTGCAGACGGTCGAACTGAAGCTGCCGGCGGTGGTCACCACCGATCTCAGGCTCAACGAACCGCGCTATGCCTCGCTGCCGAACATCATGAAGGCGAAGAAGAAGCCGCTCGACAAGAAGACCCCGGCCGACTTCGGCGTCGACACCAGCCCGCGGCTGAAAGTCTTGAAGACGGAAGAGCCGTCCGGCCGCAAGGCCGGCGTCAAGGTGAAGACGGTCGCCGAGCTCGTCGAGAAGCTCAAGACCGAAGCCGGCGTGCTTTAAGTTCATGCGTCCGGAAAGTGGATACCGGTTTCCGGACAAACGCATGAACCACTTCAGACTCATGAGCTCCGATCCGGAACGGATCGTTGAGCTCAATCGAAAGGGAGAATTCTACCATGGCCATTCTGCTTCTGGCTGACCACGACAACAGCCACCTTTCCGACCAGACGGCGAAGGCACTGACGGCGGCAGCGAAGATCGGCGGCGACGTGCATGTGCTGGTTGCCGGTCAGAACGTCAAAGGCATCGCCGAACAAGCCTCCAAGCTCTCGGGCGTCGCCAAGGTGCTGGTCGCCGAGGACGCCTCGCTCGCCAACAATCTCGCCGAGCCGCTGGCGGCCCTGATCGTTTCGCTCGCCGGCAATTACGACACCGTCGTTGCCGCCGCCACCTCGGTCGGCAAGAACGTCATGCCGCGGGTCGCAGCCCTTCTCGATGTCGCCCAGGTTTCGGAGATCATCGAGGTCGTCTCGGCTGACACGTACCGGCGGCCGATCTATGCCGGCAACGCCATCCAGACGGTGCAGACGAGCGAGCCGAAGAAGGTGATCACCGTGCGCACCGCCTCCTTTGCCGCCGCTCAAGAAGGCGGCTCGGCACCGGTCGAGACGGTGGCCGCCGCGGCGAATCCGGGCCTTTCCGCCCATGTTTCCGATGCCCTGTCGTCGTCCGACCGGCCGGAACTGACCTCGGCGAAGATCATCATCTCCGGCGGTCGGGCGCTCGGCTCCTCGGAGAAGTTCAAGGAAGTCATCCTGCCGGTTGCCGACAAGCTCGGCGCCGCCGTCGGTGCCTCCCGCGCCGCCGTCGATGCCGGCTATGCGCCGAACGACTGGCAGGTCGGCCAGACCGGCAAGGTGGTCGCCCCGGATCTCTACATCGCCTGCGGCATTTCCGGTGCGATCCAGCACCTCGCCGGCATGAAGGACAGCAAGGTGATCGTCGCCATCAACAAGGACGAGGAAGCGCCGATCTTCCAGGTCGCCGACTACGGCCTCGTCGCCGATCTCTTCGAAGTCTTGCCGGAACTCGAAAAGGCGCTTTGACGCACCGGCTACCGGCACGAAAAAGCTGGAAAAAGTGCCGGCATGGCATTAACAATCATACCGGGCCGGCCCTGCCGGTCCGGTATTTTTGCATCTGCGGCAGCGTCATTGCCGCAACCTGTTGAACATGGGTGTTCGCTTCAATGATCAAGACGGTGGGAATTATCGGCGCAGGACAGATGGGCTGCGGCATTGCCCATGTTTCGGCAGCCGCCGGATATAAGGTTCAGCTCTACGATATCGCTGCGGACCGCATCGAGGCGGGACTTGCCACCATCAACGGCAATCTCGCCCGGCAGGTCTCCTCCGGCAAGATGAGCGACGAGGACCGCAAGCGGGCGCTTTCCCTGATCAAGGGCTCAGGCGACATCAACGACCTCGCGCAGGCCGATCTCGTCATCGAGGCGGTCACCGAAGACGAAACCGTCAAGCGCAAGATCTACGGTCAGGTCTGCCCGGTCATGAGGCCGGACGCTATCCTGGCGACCAACACATCGTCCCTGTCCATCACCCGGCTCGCCTCCGCGACCGATCGTCCCGAACGGTTCATGGGCATCCACTTCATGAACCCGGTCCCGGTGATGAAGCTGGTGGAGCTCGTACGCGGTATCGCCACGGAGGAAGAGACCTTCAAGGCGGCAAAGGAATTCGTCGCGCATCTCGACAAGACCGTCACCGTCGCCGAAGATTTTCCGGCCTTCATCGTCAACCGCATCCTGCTGCCGATGATCAACGAGGCGATCTACACGCTCTATGAAGGCGTCGGCACCGTCGATGCCATCGACACGGCCATGAAGCTCGGCGCCAATCATCCGATGGGCCCGTTGCAGCTCGCCGACTTCATCGGTCTCGACACCTGCCTGTCGATCATGCAGGTGCTGCATGACGGCCTGGCGGATTCAAAGTATCGCCCCTGTCCGCTGCTCGTAAAATATGTCGAAGCCGGTTGGCTCGGCCGCAAGTCCGGCCGCGGCTTCTACGACTACCGGGGCGAGGTGCCCGTACCGACGCGCTGACCTTTCAGGCAAGGCGGAAGGCTCCTGCGGCGATCCCTCAACTCCCCGCAGGCGGAGCCAACGCCGCCTCGATCAGGTTCTTCGCATCATCGCTGTCCCATACGGCCGGTCCGTTCATCGACCCCAGAAGGCAGCCCTTTTCGTCGAGAAGCAAGGTAGCGGGAAGGCCGAAGGCGAGCCCCTCCTTCTTGAGCGTGTTGAAAACCCCCATCGAGGCATCGCGGTAGTAGCCGAGTGCATGAACGCCGACCTCGTCGAGGAACGCCTTCGGCTTGTCGTCGGCACCGGTGTCGATGTTGATTGCGACCACCTCGAAACGGTCGCCCCCGAGCGTCTGTTGCAGGGCGTTGAGCGCCGGCATCTCCTCCCGGCAAGGCACGCACCAGGTGGCCCAGAGGTTGACCAGAACGGTCTTGCCGGCAAAGGCGGCAAGCGTCAGCGGCTTGCCGTCGGGACCTGCGAAATCGAGGCCGCCGATCGGGCGCGCGTTGTCCGCCGGCGTCATCGCCGCCACCTGGCCGCGCATCAGCGGGGTGAGCGAAGCCACCTTTTGCCCGGCAAGCGGGCAGCTCGCATCGGCCGTCGGCGTGACGCCGCCATTGCCAGACCCCGTCTCCTTCACGTATACCGCAGCCGCACCGGCGATCACGCCCAGAAGGGCGGCGAGCGCGAACAATTTTAGGGCCGGAGGGCGTTTCTTCTGGTCTGGCATTTCATTCTCCAAGGCGGGCATCCTGATGGCTGACGGCAGTTCCGAGACGAAATCCTCCAACCAGATGTGGGGCGGTCGCTTCGCCTCGGGCCCGGACGCGATCATGGAGGAGATAAATGCCTCGATCGGCTTCGACAAGAAGCTCTATGCCCAGGACATCCGCGGCTCAATAGCGCATGCGACGATGCTGGCGCATCAAGGCATCATTTCCGCCGAAGACAAAGACAAGATCGTTCACGGCCTCGACACGATCCTGTCAGAGATCGACAGCGGCGCATTCGAATTCTCGCGCCGGCTGGAAGACATCCACATGAACATCGAGGCGCGGCTGGCGGCCCTCATCGGCCCGGCCGCCGGGCGCCTCCACACGGCGCGCTCGCGCAACGACCAGGTCGCGCTCGATTTCCGCCTGTGGGTCAAAGAGGAGCTGCAGAAGACCGAGAAGGCGCTGACCGGGCTCATCGCTGCCTTTCTCGACCGCGCCGAGGAGCATGCCGAAACGGTAATGCCCGGCTTCACCCATTTGCAAACGGCGCAGCCGGTCACCTTCGGGCATCACTGCATGGCCTATGTGGAAATGTTCGGCCGCGACCGCGCGCGCGTTCGCCACGCGATCGAGCACATGGACGAAAGCCCGATCGGCGCAGCCGCGCTTGCCGGCACCGGCTTCCCCATCGACCGGCACATGACCGCCAAGGCGCTCGGCTTCCGCGAGCCGACGCGCAATTCCATCGACACCGTCTCCGACCGCGACTTCGCGCTTGAATTCCTGTCGATCGCCGCGATCGCGGCGACCCATCTGTCGCGGCTCGCGGAAGAAATCGTCATCTGGTCGACGCCGCAATTCGGCTTCATCCGCCTGTCGGACGCCTTTTCGACCGGTTCGTCGATCATGCCGCAGAAGAAGAACCCGGATGCGGCCGAACTCGTGCGCGCCAAGACCGGCCGGGTCAACGGCTCGCTGGTTGCACTTCTGACGGTGATGAAGGGTCTGCCCCTCGCCTATTCCAAGGACATGCAGGAAGACAAGGAACAAGTCTTCGATGCGGCCGAGAGCCTCGAACTCGCAATCGCGGCCATGACCGGCATGATCCGCGACGTGACGATACGCGCCGACCGGATGAAGGCCGCAGCAGGCTCCGGCTACTCGACAGCCACCGATCTCGCCGACTGGCTGGTGCGCGAGGCGGGCCTTCCGTTCCGCGACGCCCACCATGTGACCGGCCGCGTCGTCGCGCTTGCGGAACAGAAGGGATGCGATCTCGCCGACCTCTCGCTTGCCGAGCTGCAGGCGATCAATTCCGCGATAACGGACAAGGTCTACGGCGTCCTGACGGTCGAGGCCTCCGTGGCAAGCCGCACCAGTTTCGGCGGCACTGCGCCCTCCGAGGTCCGCAAGCAGATCGCCTGGTGGCGGGCGCGCACCTAGAGCGCTTCAGGAAAAGTGTGTAACGGTTTTCCGTGGGAAAATGCGTCGGCTCCAAGGCTCCCTGCCCTTCGCAGAAACAGGGTGCACAAGGCGCTGAAAAATCGGTAAGACATCGCACCGGAGCGGTACAGGGAACAGGTTCCTGCCGCCCCCGCGCTCCCAAGATCAACCGGCTCTCAGCTTCGGCAAAGGGAAATGACGATGACATTCAGGAAGGCCGCCCGAATCGCGCTTCTTCTGGCAATCCCGGGGCTGGTTCTCGCCGGCTGCGGGCGTAAGGGCGACCTCGACCGGCCGGGAGCCAGCACACCGATCAACACGAAAACGCCCGCCGGTACTGTCGCGCCGAAGCAAACCGTCGACGACCGCCCATTCCTGCTTGACCCCCTCCTCTGAGCCGAGGAAAGACCGTGAACCATTTCCAATACCGCGACGGAATTCTTTACGCCGAAGACGTGCCCCTGACCGAGATCGCGCGCGCCGTCGGCACGCCGTTCTACTGTTATTCCACCGCCACGCTGGAGCGCCATTACAAGGTCTTTTCGCAAGCCTTTGCCGATGTGGACGCCATGGTCTGCTATGCGATGAAGGCCAATTCAAACCAGGCCGTGCTGAAAACCCTCGGCCGTCTCGGCGCAGGCCTGGACGTCGTGTCCGAGGGCGAACTGCGCCGCGCGCTTGCAGCGGGCATTCCGGCAAGCCGGATCATGTTCTCGGGCGTCGGCAAGACCGCGCGCGAGATGGATTTTGCTCTCGAGGCAGGCATCTATTGCTTCAATGTCGAATCCGAGCCGGAGTTGGAGGTCCTGAACCAGAGGGCCGTTCGCGCCGGCAGACGAGCGCCGGTTTCCTTCCGCATCAATCCCGACGTCGATGCCCGCACCCATGCGAAGATCTCGACCGGCAAGAAGGAAAACAAGTTCGGCATTTCCTGGGAGCGGGCACGTAGCGTCTACGCTCATGCCGCCGAGCTTCCCGGCATCGAAGTGACCGGGATCGACATGCATATCGGCAGCCAGATCACCGAGCTGCAGCCCTTCGACGATGCCTTCAAGCTGTTGCGCGAACTGGTCGATACGCTGCGATCCGACGGGCATGTCATCGAGCACGTCGATATCGGCGGCGGTCTCGGCATTCCCTACCGTGAAGACAACAATCCGCCGCCGTTGCCGGACGCCTATGCCGATATCGTCAAGAACCAGCTCAAGGGCCTCGACTGCAAGATCGTCACCGAACCGGGCAGGCTGATCGTCGGCAATGCCGGCATTCTCGTGACCGAAGTGGTCTATGTGAAGGACGGCGGCGACAAGACCTTCGTCATCGTCGATGGAGCGATGAACGATCTCATCCGACCGACGCTCTACGAGGCCTATCACGAGATACGGCCGGTGAAGATTTCCGCCGCAAGCGCGCCGCGCATCAAGGCCGATGTCGTCGGGCCGGTCTGCGAGACCGGCGACTATCTGGCGCTCGACCGGGAGATGGCGATGCCGAAGCCCGGCGATCTTTTCGCGATCGGCTCGGCGGGCGCCTACGGTGCCGTACAGGCGGGAACCTATAACAGCCGCCTGCTGGTGCCCGAGGTGCTCGTCAAGGGCGATCGTTTCCACGTGATCCGCCCGCGCCGGGACTACGACGAGCTGATCGGCCTCGACTCGGTGCCGGACTGGCTCGACTGAGCTCCAGCGACGCGTTCACGATCGGGGTTGCCGGCGGCGATCACGCATTGTTTTACGGGCCGCCCTCGTCTTCGCCACAAACAATGTTATCCTGACCATCGACCGCCCGCGGTCGAAGGATCGAAAGGAAGTTTCGGCGGATGACGCAATTCCGGCAGGATGAAACGCCAAAACCGCAGTCGTTCGCCAGGATGCTGGCGGCGAAGCGATTCCTCGCCCGTTCTGTTCTTTTGGCCGAAGAGCTGCTGCCACGCATGCTC
This sequence comes from Ensifer sp. R1-3, assembly GCF_056739175.1. Taxonomy (NCBI): domain Bacteria; kingdom Pseudomonadati; phylum Pseudomonadota; class Alphaproteobacteria; order Hyphomicrobiales; family Rhizobiaceae; genus Ensifer; species Ensifer sp. R1-3. The sequence goes on along the minus strand of NZ_CP096515.1, from coordinate 3,586,765 downwards.
GTCCCGGCCTCGCTCGTTCTTCTGTTTCTCTCCGCCGGCTGGGTCGGCCTCTTTCGGGCCGCGCCGTTCTGGCTGCATGCCGCCCTTCTTCTTCTCTTCGTCGTAGGGCTGTTCGTCTCCCTGTTGCCGCTGACCCGCATTCGCTGGCCGGAAACGCCCGAGGCGGACCGGATGCTGGAAGAGCGCAACCGGCTGCCCCATCAGGCGATCCGCGTCCAGGACGATGCGCCCGCGACGGAAGGAGCGTTCGGCGCCGCACTCTGGCGCGAACATCAGGCGCGTATGGCGCGCATGGTCAGGGAACTCGATACGGGTCTGCCGCGGCCCGATATCGCACGGCATGACCCGTGGGCGCTGCGGGCCATCCCCGTCCTCCTTGCCTGCATCGCCTTCGCCTATTCCTATTCGAACCGCGCCGGACTGATTTCGGACGCCTTTCGCTTGCCCGAGCAGGAGGTAACGGCTGCCGACATCCGTATCGATGCATGGGTGACGCCGCCCGCCTATACCGGCCGCGCGCCGATCTTTCTTACGGGCCGTCAGGACGCGACGGACCCAGCACAGGAGAAGGATCCGCAGGAGAAGGCTCAGATCACGATACCGCAGTTCAGCGATCTTACGGTGCGGATAACCGGGGCCGGGACGGAGGAAACGGTCAGCTACGCCGAGGCGGGCAACGAGCCGGTGGCAATCCCGCCGTCCGACGCCAAGGCGGAGGCGACATCCAGGCCGGAAACAGCCAAACCTGAAACGCCCCGGTCTGAAACGCCCCAGGCAACTCCGAATGCGGTCCGCAATCATGTTTACAAGATCGCCAAGGACGGAACGCTCTCCGTCGGCGGCCAGAGCTGGAGCTTCAAGATCACGCCCGACAGCGTGCCCGGCATCGCTTTCGACGGCGCACCGCGTCCAACCGTCAATGCAGCGCTCGATATCAGCTACCTGGCCCATGACGACTACGGCATCGCCCAGGCCTGGGCCGAAATCAAGCCCCTCGAGGAGCCCGCAAAGGATGCCCATCCGCTCTACGCCCCTCCCGAATATCGCCTCGATCTGCCGCGCCGCAATGCCCGTGAGGCAAAGGGTACGACGAGCCGCAATCTGAGTGAGCATCCGCTTGCCGGAAAGCGCGTGAGCATCACGCTCGTCGCTCGTGATGCAGCCGGCCAGGAGGGACGAAGCGTGCCGCAGGAGATCGTTCTGCCGGCGCGCCGGTTCTTCGAACCCCTCGCCGCTGCCGTCGCAGAACAGCGCCAGGTCTTCGCGCTCGACGCCAACCAATTGCCGCGCGCGATCGATCTCAATGATGCGCTGACGCTCTATGCCGAGGAGACGATCCCCAATGCCACCCACTTCCTGCTCTTGAAGTCGGCACGCACGCGCATGCAGCTCGCCCGAAATGACGACATGCTGCGCGATGCCGCCGACCACCTGTGGGAAATCGCTCTCGGCATCGAGGACGGTGACCTGTCGCTCGCTGACCGGCGGCTGCGCGACGCGCAGCAGGCCCTGTCGGACGCGCTCGAACGCAATGCCTCGGACGAGGAAATCGCCCGCCTGATGGACGAGCTTCGCCAGGCGATGCAGGAATATATGCAGGCGCTCGCCGAGCAGGCCGCGAAGAACCCGGCTGTCGCCGCCAATCCCGAGATGAACAACGTTCTGCGCCAGCAGGACCTGCAGAAGATGATGGACCAGATCGAAAATCTGGCCCGTTCCGGCGCGCGCGATCAGGCGCGGCAGATGCTCTCCGAGCTGCAGAGGATGATGAACAATCTCCAGGCCGGACGCATGCAGCAGCAGATGGGCGAGCAGAACAACGCCATGCGGCAGCAGATGGACAAGCTCGGCGAGCTGATGCAGCAGCAGCAGCAACTGATGGACGAAACCTTCAAGCTGGACCAGGCACTGCGCGACCGGATGCAGCGCGGCGATCCGCTCGAAGGCGAGGACGAGGAACTCTTCGGCCAGGACATGCCCCAGGAGCCGGGGCAGCGGGGTGACCCCAATGGCCAACCCAACCCGATGGACGACATGACCGCCGAGCAATTGAAGGAGGCTCTTAAGCAATTGAGAGAGCAGCAGGAATCGCTCGGCAAGCAACTCGGCGACCTGCAGAAGGGGCTCGAGAATTTGGGGATCAAGCCCGGCAAGGGCTTCGGTCAGGCGCAGCGCGAGATGGAAGGTGCCGCCGGCGCTCTCGGGAAGGGCCAGGGCGAGCAGGCGGTCGGCAGCCAGGGCCGGGCCCTGCAGGCCCTGCGCGAGGGCGCGCAGGACATGATGAACCAGATGCAGGCCCAGGGTCAGGGGCAAGGTCCCGGACAAGGCATTCCGCAATATGGTCAGAACGGACGTGACCCGCTCGGACGCCGGCAGCAGAACGCCGGCCCCGATTTCGGCGATCAGGTGAAGGTGCCCGACGAGATCGACACGCAGCGCGCCCGCCAGATTCTGGAAGAGATCCGTCGTAAGTTGGGTGACAGCCTGTCGCCCGAGCTGGAGCGGCAGTATCTCGAACGACTGCTCGACATGCGGTGATGGCAAGGGCGGATGGGCCCTTCGGCGCTTACGCGCGTTTCAGCCCCTCATCCGGCCTGCCGGCCACCTTCTCCCCGCACGCGGGGCGAAGGGACAAGCGGCGCCAACTGAACTCTGCATTCACCGTCCGTTCGAGGGAGCGAGCGGGCGCGGCATATCCCTTCTCCCCGCTTGCGGGGAGAAGGTGGTGGCAGCCGGATGAGGGGCCGCGCGGACACATCAACCGCGTCCCTCTCGACGGCGACGTCAGGCGGCCAGCGCGAGCGCTACGGCCTTGCGGATGTCGGGCAGTGAAAATGGCTTCTCGATGACGTCGACGACCTTGCCGGAGAGGTCGTCGGCACGCTCGCGTTGTTCGGCGTAGCCGGTCATCAACAGGATCTTCAATGCCGGAAATGCGGCGGCCGCCTGATGCGCAAGCTCGATGCCGTCCATGACCGGCATCCGGATATCGGATAGCAAGAGGTCGAACGGCTGATCGCGAAGGCAGGCAAGCCCATCGGCTCCGTCCCCGGCTTCAACCGTTTCGTGCCCGTCGAGCCGCAAAGCGCGCGCGACGAACGAGCGCAAGCCATCTTCGTCCTCGGTGATCAGGATTTTCGCCATCATGGCCTCCCGTATTTTTTCTGCGGGGAGCGGCGCGGCGATTGGATGCCATGGACGCTCCGTTGGATCTCCGTATCGTCCGCCGCCTCATGCGACCGCGATACGTCATCCAAACAAACAGCTTTTCGTTTGATTCCGGTAAACACGATAGGAGGCATTTTAATCATTCGGCGGCGCCGAGACGGTGCCCGTGACAGACGCACAGCAGAAAAGGTACGAGCCAAGTTAGGTTGCGTCGCCCGTCACCACTCCGACGAACGGCAGTTCGCGGAACGCGTAGGCGACATCCATTCCGTAGCCGACCACGAAATGATCCGGGCACTCGAAGCCGACATAATCCGCTTCGAGGTCGACGCGGCGCTTCACCCGCTTGTCGAGCAGCACCGCGATCGTGACGTTTCGTGCGCCGCGCTCCAGAAGCAGCTCCTTGGCGAAGCGCAGGGTGCGGCCGGACTCCAGAATGTCGTCGATGAGGAGCACGTCGCGATCACGCACATCGCTGTCGATATCCTTGGTGATCTTTACGCCCTTGGATTCGGTCCCGGTTCCGTAGCTCGAAAGCGTGATGAACTCGACCTCCGGAGCAAGGCCCGCGGCATGCATGGCGCGGATCAGATCGGCCGCGAAGATGAAGGAGCCCTTCAGGATCGAGATGACCAGAAGATCCTTATGCGGCCCACGAACGATATCGGCGGCCATTTCCTGATTTCTCGCCGCAATGGCTTCGGCGCTGTAGAGGACTTCGATATTCTTGCCGCGGACGACGGGCATGCGGGTTTCTCCATTCGTAAGGAAGAACACCAGCCTTCCCTTGTTTAGCCGCGATTAGCACATTCAGCGATCGGAAGCACCGCCTTCGGCAAAGGAAACCGGCAAGTCCGGCATTTTTCCGCCCTTCGTCGGTAGCGGGTATGGCCCTATACGTCCTGCCGAAGTTTGATTTTTGTAAACTGCCTGCGAACTTGGCGCAAACTCACCGAGCTATGGGTTTCAAGGTAAAATTTAGTTAGAACTCGGTAAGTCAACCATGCATAGCACAACGCAGAGGTCCTAACGGAAATGTTCTGAAATTCGGCCGATGGACCCGTTTACGCTGTGAGGTCTGAATGAGTTTTTCAAAGGATGAACTGGCAGTCATTAGGCGCGCCTATGCCAAGCAAATCCTGGCAGCTGCGGGGATTGCCGATGAAGACCTGGAACACGCATTTGCGGCGGAGCGCCGTGAGCACTACCTTGGACCTCCCCCTTGGTTTCTCGCAAGGTATGACGGCTACTACGAGATTCCTTCGTCGGATCCGGCCGTGCTGTATCAAGATTGTGTTCTTTCCATTCAACAGGAACGGAACGTCAATAACGGAAGTCCAGCTTTGCACGCTTGGGCGTTGCATTCCTTGCAAATAAATCGCGGAAACAGCGTCGCACATATTGGATGCGGCACTGGTTACTACACGTCTATCCTATCCAAATTGACAGGAGACAGCGGTCTTGTCACGGCTATCGAGTTTGATCCCGTATTGGCTGACAGCGCCGGAAGGAACTTGCGCGACAATGGCAACATAAGAGTGATCCAAGGAGATGGGTGTGTCTGGCCTCAAGTTCCCGTCGATCGAATTTACGTGAACTTCGCCAGTTCTCGCCCTGCGAAATCCTGGATCGAGAACCTTCGAGTTGGTGGCAAGTTAATATTTCCGCTGGGCGTACCTATAGAGCAATCGCAAAACAAAAGATCTAAGACGGCTAAAGGTATATTTCTGTTCGTGCAACGAGAACCTTCGGGTTACAAAGCCTCGTCGCTGGGCCCCACCTACTTTGTTTGGGGAGAGGGCTCTCATGATGAGACCGCTATCCATTACAATAGAAAGAAGTACCTAAAGCAGCTGCAAGATAGCATCGAAACGAAGAAAGCGGACAGAATCAGAAGTTTGCGTTTAGGCAAAGCAAAAACATCAGATGAGTGGTTTTCCGGTGACGATTGGGGGTTGTCCTACGAACCGCTTTCCAAATCTAGCAGTGCAGACTTCTATTGAAGTCAGTCGCCGCTATGAGCACACATCAGCGATCGGAAGCACCGTCTTCGGCAAAGGAAACCGTCAGGTCCGGCATTTTTCCGCCCTTCGTCGGCAGCGGGTGCATGTCGGCCCGCCCGTCGCCGCCGAAACCGGCGATCAGCAGGAAAACCGTAAGTCCGAGAAAGGCGGCCAGGCCGGCAAAGCGCCGGGGCGGCATCGCATCGAGCCTGGTCCCGGCCGCGACCAGGATCCGCCGTGCTGCACTCCGCAATCCCGGGGCGGCCGCCACGTTGGCCTTTTGCCGGGCGCCGGCCCGGCGGTTGTCGTTGAACACCGGATAGGGGCTGCGCCGTGCGGTCGGCGCAACCGTTTCGAACTCGACATCGATATAGTCGAGGCGCCTCGGCTGAGCGGCGCTCGAACGCGAGGCGCGCTCCGGTGGAATGAGGTCGATGCCCGCGGTCTTTGCGCGAAATGCCTGCATGGGCGCTCCCCGAACGCGGCGCCGAACGTCTTGCCTGCAGCGCCGTACGTCTTCTCTCGATGCACATGCCATCTGCATGGATGCAAGGCATTGCTCCGAATCCTGACGAGACGTAAACCGAAATGGTTAATGTTTTGGAAAGAAGGCCGCGAAAGCGGCGTCTTTTCGTGGAACGTTAACCCTTGCTTAACCATAGCGGCACGCGCGGTTTTGCCTTGGCAGCAGTGCCGTCCTACTGCATGTTCCTGAATTCGGAGCCTGTGCAAGCAGACATGCGGTGCTTGAAGTGCTTCACCGGCCGTGGCGCATCTGATAGACGGGTGGAGCTGCGATAATCCGGCCTTCGGCGGATTTGGCGAGGGTCGTGACGAGAGACTGGGCTGTCCCATTGATTCACTTTGAAAACGTCGGATTGCGCTATGGCATGGGACCAGAGATTCTCCGGGACCTGACATTCGATATTCCGCGCCGTTCCTTCCAGTTCCTGACCGGTCCGTCGGGCGCCGGCAAGACGACGCTGCTCCGGCTCCTCTTCCTGTCGCTCAAGCCGACGCGCGGCCTCATCCGCATGTTCGACCGCAACATCTCCTCCATTCCCCGTGAGGAGTTTCCGATGCTGCGCCGCCGGGTCGGCATCGTCTTCCAGGACTTTCGGCTGCTCGACCATCTGACGACTTATGAAAACGTCGCCCTTCCCCTCAGGGTCCGCGGCAAGGAGGAGTCGAGCTATCGCTCCGACGTGCTCGAACTCCTTAAATGGGTGGGCCTCGGCGAGCGCCTCAACGTGCTGCCGCCGGTGCTGTCCGGCGGAGAGAAGCAGCGCGCCGCGATCGCGCGGGCGCTGATCGACCGGCCGGAGATCCTGCTTGCCGACGAGCCGACCGGCAACGTCGATCCGCCGATGGCGCGGCGATTGCTCAATCTCTTCATGGAACTCAATCGGCTCGGGACCGCGGTGGTGATCGCCACGCACGACCTGTCCTTGATGGATCAGGTCGAGGCCCGGCGAATGATCCTGTCACAGGGACGGCTCGACATCTATGAATGAGAACCGTGTTTCCCGCCGCGAGCCCGCCCCTCCGCCGCAACAGCAGCAGCGTCGCAGCGAGATGCGCGTGCGCCCGACGGGGCCGATCGTGCCTTCGGCCAACGTTTCCGGCCATGCGCTCATGTGCGTCATCGCCATCATGTCCTTTCTCGCCTGCCTGACCCTCGGCGGCGTCAGCATGGTACGGGCGACCGCACAGAGCTGGCAATCGCAGATCTCCCGCGAGATCACCATCCAGATCAAGCCGGACGACAACCTCGACATGGAGAGGGCGCTCGCCGATGCCCGTGACCTGGCGCTGACCTTCAACGGCACGACGGGCGGCACGATCATCGACCGGGCGGCGACGGCGCGCCTGCTCGAACCGTGGCTCGGTGGCGGACTCGACCTGAACGAACTGCCCGTGCCGCGGCTCGTCGTCGTCACGATCGACGAGAGCAATCCCCCCGATTTCGGCGCCATGCGAAAGGCGCTCACCGAAATCATCCCGCAGGCCTTCCTCGATGATCACCGCACCTGGGTCGATCGCCTGGTAGCGATGGCGAGTACGACCACGATGATCGGCACCGGCGTCCTGGTACTGGTCTTCTCCGCAATGGTGCTGACGGTGGTTTTCGCCACCCGCGGCGCGCTGTCCGGCAACCGCCACATCGTCGAGGTCCTTCATTTCGTCGGAGCGGAAGCGAGTTTCGTCGCCGCCGAATTCCAGAAGCACTTTCTCCGAATCAGTCTGAAGGGCGCCGGCGCCGGCGGCCTTCTCGCTGCGCTGTCCTTTGCACTGGCGAGCTTCTGGCAGTCGCAGACGCTTGCAACCCCTGAAACGGATCAGGCGACCGCTCTGTTCGGTACCTTCGCCATCGGCTACACCGGCTATCTCGGTATCTTCGGCATAATCGTGGTCATTGCCCTGCTGACGACCTTGACGGCGCGCCTTACCGTCATGCGGACGATCTACGAAATCGACCTTATCCGATCGGATCCGGGCCGGACCGACACCTTTCAGGGTTGAAATCGGCCGGAAGGCCATGAATTGCCCGCAATCGATCTATTCCCTGCCGCAATCTGCGGCTATGTGATGAGAATCATGAAGGCGGGAGAACTACGCGGGAGCGGGATGGCCGAAAGGGGCAAATGGCTGGAGAGGGCCGCGCGCCGTCGCCAGTCCCGCAGCCTGCTGCGCAAAGTGCTGCGCCGCGGCTTCTTTGTGCTGCTCGCCTTTCTCACCGTATTCACCGCCGGCTTCCTGCAATTCGCCGATACCGTCGCCTCGCTGCAGCCGCCTGCCACTCCGAAAGCGGATGCGATCGTGGTGCTGACCGGCGGCTTCCAACGAATAGACCAGGCGGTCGATCTCCTGAAACTCGGTGCCGGAAAGCGGCTCTTGATTTCCGGTGTTCATCCGTCGACGACACGAAGCCAGATCAGGCGCAACACCCAGAGCTCGGCCGACCTGTTCAAATGCTGCGTCGATATCGGTCATGCGGCGATCGATACGATCGGCAATGCGACCGAAACCTCGCTGTGGATCCGAAACCGAGGTTATCGGACGATCCTCGTGGTGACGAACAATTACCACATGCCGCGCAGCCTGCTCGAACTGCGCCGCGCCAGGCCCGAAACCGAATTCATCGCCTACCCGGTCGTCAATTCGGATCTCAAGACGACCAACTGGCTGCGCAATCCGCTGGTGCTGAAGGCCATTCTGCTCGAATACGGCAAATACTCGGTCGCCACGCTGCGCGATGTGATGGGCGCCCGCTGGACGAACGGCCTCAGGTCGGGCCCCTCTCATATTGCGCCGGCCGGGGAGTAGGACCGGCATAGAAAGGTGCTCTCGTCGCGAGGCTGTTTTCCTCCGCCGCATATTCGTGTAGGCAGCGTGGCGCACCGCACCCGCACCCGAGAGTCTGCCTGATGATCATCCTGCGTTCGATCCTCTTCAATCTGGTCTTCTATGCCAACCTGATCGTGCAGATGATCGTGCTGACGCCGTTCTATTTCCTTGTGCCGCGCAAGACGGCCTGGTTCGTGCCCAAGAACTGGGCGCGCAGCAACCACTGGCTGCTCGCGAAGATCGTCGGCACGACCTTCGAGATCGAGGGCCTCGAGAACATTCCGAAGGGCGCCTACATCTTCGCGCCGAAGCATCAGTCTTTCTGGGACGCCTATGCGCTTCTGCCTTGGCTCGACGATCCCTTCTATATCCTCAAACGGGAGCTCACCTGGATACCGCTGTTCGGCTGGTACATCGTCAAGCAGCGCATGGTTCCGGTGAACCGCGCCGCGCGCGGTAAGGCGATGACCGAGGTCATGGACCGCACGAAAAACGAGATGGCGACGGGGCGTCAGTTGATCATCTACCCCGAGGGGACCCGCCGCCCGCCCGGCGCACCGCCGGAGTACAAATACGGCATCGCCCGGCTCTATCGGGATCTCCAGGTGCCGGTGGTTCCCGTCGCGATGCATCCGGGGCTGTTTTGGCCGCGGCGCAAGTTCCTCCGTTTCCCTGGCCACTTCAAGGTGCGTGTCCTCCCGCCGATCGAGGCCGGGCTGGATCCGGACGCATTTCTGGCGAAGCTGGTGGAAGTTACGGAGGCTGCGAGCGACGACCTCCTCATCGAAACCGTGCGGGCAAATCCGCACCTGCCGCTGCCGCCCACCGCCGAACAGCGGCTGCGCGAACTCGGGGCTCGGTAGCCTCCCCCTTCAGGCCCGGAGCGACTCAGCTCCGCCGGCCGTCAGCTTCGCGGCAACCTCCTCCAGCCAATGGTCGCGGATACCCATTTCGCGAAGATGTTCGAGCGTATTGAGAACGTATTCGCTGTTCGGCCCGGACTTGCCGGTGGCGACGGCGACCGTCGCGGCCGCCTCCTCCGCGCTCAGCGCACCGGCATACTGGACATGTGAGCGATCGATCACATAGGTCAGCGCGGGCACGCGGTGTCCGCTGGAAAGTTGTACCGGCATGGTTCGTTCCTTGTAGACGTGGGTGACCAGCTCGCGTTCGCGCAGATAGTCGATCACCTCCGCCTTTTGCGCAGGCGCCACGCGGAATGCCGTCCCGATGCAGGAGCCGCCATAGTCGAGCCCGAGTACCAGGCCGGGGTGCCGTTCAGTCCCGCGGTGAACCCAGGAACGCACGCAGAGCGAGCGGCGGTAGCCGAAAGCGCGCGCCGTCAGCTTCTCCTCGAAGCGAAAGCCCGGATTCCACATCAACGAGCCGTAGCCAAAGACCCAAAATTCGTCCATATCCGCTGCCATTCAAACATGCCGCCGGCAAGCCGCCGAATCAGTCCACCGAATCGATATTCGACGCTCCTGCGGCCTACCGGAATTTTTTACTGCATAATTCCCGGGACCGTATCGGTCGAAGGACAAAATTGTGCAGCAATTCTCTTGCAATCGAACTGGTCGCGCCGATAGGCCGTGTCGCGATTGCTGATGAAGGTTAGTTCGCCGCAGGGGAATCGGCCACCCGAAAGGCCGCTCCCGGCGGCAAGAGCGAGATGAGTTTTAGGTCGACCCGACCTGAAATCATCGTGATCCAGTGTGGAGTACCCGACAACATGACTGTGACCGCCGTCGCCAAGCCATCGCCTACCGGCAGGAAATTCTTGTGGCTGGCAGCAGGTATCGTGTTCGTGGGCGGCCTCTATTCCGCCGGCTGGTTTCTTGCCGCGGACCAGATCCAGAAGCGGCTGACTGCCTATCTGACGAAGGGCCAGGCGATCGGCTTCAGCGGCGAATGCGCCGAGATGGAGGTGCGCGGCTTTCCCTTCCGCCTCGGTTTGTTCTGCGACAAGGTGCGCCTCGACGATACGCGCCGCGGCGCCTCCGCGTCCTTCGGCGCGCTGCGAACGGCGGCGCAGGTCTATCAGCCCGGGCGTGCGGTCCTCGAGCTCGACGGCCCCGCCGAAATCCGCGTTTCCCCCGGCGTCACGATTTCCGCCGACTGGACGCTGCTCCGCGCAAGTGTCGCGGCGACCCTCTCCGGCATCGACCGCACCTCGCTGGCCTATGACAATCTGACCGGCACCGCACGCTCCCCCCTGACGGGCAAGGGCCTCGGCTTCGGCGCCAGCCATGGCGAGCTCCATCTGCGCCAGAACGGCGGTAACCTAGACGCGGCACTCAGCATCGAAAAGCTCGACCTGCGCCCGGACCAGGGACCCAGTCTTGCCGCACCGGCCGATGTCGCAATGGACCTGACCGTTGCGGACAAGGCAGAGTGGCTTCAGGCGGGCACTTTGCCGCCCCATATGCTCCGCGGCACCAGAGGCGAGTTGCGGCAATTGACGCTCGATGCGGGCTCCGGAATGAGCGCAAAACTCACCGGCCCCTTTTCGGTGAATGATCAGGGGCTGATTTCGGGGGAATTCTCTCTCACGCTTGCGAACATCGATGCCTGGCGGGAAAACTTCGTGAAGATTGCTCCGGACGAAACCGACCTGATCGACAACGTCGCCAACATGTTGAAGGCGCTTGCGGGCGGCAAGAACGAAGCGACAGTCAAACTGAACGTCCGCGACGGGACCGCCTTCCTCGCCTTCGTTCCGATCGGCATGCTGCCGGCGCTGTGAGCGCCGGTCTTCGCAGCCTGCTTCCGGCAGCCTACTTCTGGTCCATCGCGTGCCGGCCGAAATCGGGCATCGCGGTGTCCTGACCGGCCTGAACGATCGAGCGGCGTATCGCCCGCGTGCGGGTGAAGAGATCGAAGAGCTTGTCGCCGTCGCCCCAACGGATCGCGCGCTGCAGTGAGGCGAGGTCCTCGGAGAAGCGGGCGAGCATTTCCAGGATCGCGTCCTTGTTGTGCAGGCAGACGTCGCGCCACATGGTCGGGTCCGAAGCGGCAAGGCGGGTGAAGTCACGGAAGCCCGAGGCCGAGTATTTGATCACTTCGGACTCGGTCACCGTCTCCAGGTCGTCGGCGGTGCCGACAATGTTGTAGGCGATGATATGCGGCAGATGCGAGACGATCGCCAGCACCTTGTCATGATGCTCCGGATCCATCTCGTCGACCATCGAGCCAAGCGTTTCCCAGAACAGCCTGAGCCTGGCGACCGCCTCTTCGTCCGTGCCGGCCGGCGGGGTCAGAATGCACCAGCGCCCGCGGAAGAGGCCCGCAAAGCCGGCATCCGGGCCGGAATGCTCGGTACCCGCGATCGGGTGACCGGGCACGAAATGGACGTCCTTGGGCAGGTGCGGCGCCATCTGGGCGATGACCGACCCTTTGGTCGAACCGACATCGGTGACGATCGCACCCGGTTTCAGATGGGCTGCGATTTCAGCGGCGACAGCGCCGGATGCACCGACTGGCACCGAAACGACGACGAGATCCGCGCCCTCGACAGCCTCGGCCGCCGAAAGCGTGTAGCGGTCGCCGAGGCCCAACTCGCCGGCGCGCTTCAGCGTCGCTTCGCTGCGCGTCGTAACCACGATCGTACCGGCGAGCTGCTTCTCGCGAATATCCCGGGCGATGGACGACCCGATCAGGCCGATGCCGATAAGGGCGATGGTTTCGAACTGCTGAGCCATCATTTCCGTCCCATGAATTCAGTCAGTGCCGCGACGACGCCCTTGTTCGCTTCTTCGGAGCCGATCGTCATTCTCAGCGCATTGGGGAAACCGTAGGCGCCGACGGCGCGCAGGATGAAGCCCCGGCTCGTCAGATAGGCATCCGCGTCGCTGGCCGACATGCCCGCTTCCTCGGGGAAGTGGATCAGCACGAAATTGGTGACCGATGGGGTGACGCGCAGGCCGATATCCGTCAACGCCTGACCGATCTTCGCCAGCCAGGTGTGATTGTGGTCGACCGCCGCGGCAACGAAGGCCTGGTCGCGGATCGCCGCGGCACCGGCTGCGATTGCCGCCGCGTTGAGATTGAAGGGACCGCGGACGCGGTCCAATGCCTCCACCACGTCGCGCTGCGCGTACATCCAGCCGATGCGCAGACCCGCAAGGCCGTAGATCTTCGAAAAGGTTCGGGTCATCACCACATTGCGGTTGGACGAAACGAGTTCCAGTCCCGCCTCGTAGTCGTTGCGCCGGACATATTCCGCATAGGCCGCATCGAGCACCAGCAGGACGCCGGCGGGCAGGCCCGCATGCAGACGCCGGACCTCCTCGACGGGGATATAGGTACCGGTCGGATTTGCCGGATTGGCGATGAAGACGATCTTCGTCCGCTCGGTCACGGCCGCAAGTATCGCATCGACATCGACGCGCTCTTCCCTCTCCTTGACCGTGACGGGTGTCCCGCCGGACGCGGTGATCTGGATTTTGTAGACGAGAAATCCGTGTTCGGTGACGATCCCCTCGTCGCCGGGGCCGAGATAGGTATGGCAGAGAAGACCGAGCAGTTCGTCCGACCCGTTGCCGCAAAGGATGTTGGCGGGGTTCAGCCCGTGAACCGCCGCGATCGCTTCCTTGAGCGCATTCGCCTGACCGTCCGGGTAGCGTTCGAGATTGAAAGCCGCCTTCTGGAAAGCCTCGATCGCGCGCGGGCTCGCGCCGAGCGGCGTTTCGTTCGACGACAGCTTGTGAACCTTGGCAACGCCGGGCGCATGTTCCTTGCCCGGCACATAGGCGGCGATGTCCAGGATGCCGGAACGCGGCGCAGGGCTTTTCAGGGCAAGATTCATCGGACCAGCTTTCACGGGAAGAATGCGGTCCAGCCAATACCGGGGACGGTGATATTTGTCGAGTGCGACGTGACGGCGGCCGGTGCGGGAGCAAGCAACGGGGTGACGGGCAGCAGACTGCGGCCTACGGCGCTTTCGTTGCTCGACTGCGCGTGCTGGGCACGCCCCGCGGAGCCAGCACCGGGACGAAGACGCGGCGCGAGGCGCGTGCGGCCACCGGCAGGCCCTGATAAAGCCGCTTCTGCGCCTCGACGATGATCACCCCGGAAAAGACCGGCCACAGCGACCGGCCGAACCGTTCCAGACCGTGGCGCAGCCGAAGGGCAAGCTTGCGCTTCGAGGGCGGAAAGAAGAGCGCCTCCGTCGTGGCGCCGGGCGTGAAGTTGGTCTCGCGCAAGAGCGCCGTCAGCTGCCCGCGGGAATAGGGCCGCCCCGAGCCGAAAGGCGTGTGCTCCATCTGCGCCCAGACGCCGCGGCGGTTCGGTACCACGATGATCAGGCGTCCGCCGGGCGCCAGCACGCGCCAGATCTCTTTCATCGTTTCGCGCGGGCTTTCGGCGAATTCCAGGGAATGGACCATCAATACGCGATCGATAGAGGCATCCGGCAGCGGCAATTCCTCATCGAAGACCAGTGCCGTCGAGGACAGGTCGGCGACCGGCCAGTTCACCGCACCCTGCCCGGCCGGCATGAAGGCGAAGGTCCGCTCCGTATCGGCACGGAAGCGCTCGAGATAGGGCACCGCGTAGCCGAGCCCCAGGAGCCTTTCCTCAGGCAGGCGTGCCCAGATGGAAGCAAGCGCTGAACTGACCGACTGTTCCGCCATGCGGCCGAGCTCGGAGTGATAGAATTGGCGGAGATCGACGATATCGGTGTGCATGGGCAACATGTTAGACTCCAAGCGGTAGACTTCAAGGCGAGCCTCGCTACATTCGAACCGAGCGGGATCGCCGCTTTCCGATAACCCCGCACCGATCGGAGGACCGAAACATGGCCGCGCTCGAACTCGACCTCTTCCTCTGCCGCACCGACAATTACGGTGTGCTCCTCCACGACCGGCTTAGCGGCGCTACGGCATCGATCGACGCACCGGAGGAGCGGCCGATCCTCGACGCGCTCGAACGGCGCGGATGGCAATTGACGCATATCCTCACCACGCATCACCACGGTGATCATGTGGCTGCGAATGCCAGTCTGAAGGAACGCTTCGGCCTCACCATCATCGGCCCGAAGAACGAGGCGTCGAAGATCCCCGGCATAGACAGGACCGTCGGACATGGTGACCGCTTCGACTTCGCCGGCCATCCGGTCGATGTCATCGAAACGCCGGGACACACGTCCGGCCACGTCTGCTACCATTTGCCCGAGGACAAGCTGCTTTTCGCCGCCGACACGCTTTTCGCGCTCGGATGCGGCCGTCTCTTCGAGGGAACGGCCGATACGATGTGGCAGTCGCTGAGCCGGCTGATGGCGCTTCCCGACGACACGGCCATCTATTTCGGCCATGAATACACCCTTGCCAACGCCCATTTCGCCATCACGGTCGATCCGGAAAATTCGGCGCTGAAGGAGCGTGCGGCCGAGATCGAGGAGACCCGCTCGGATGGCGGCTTCACCGCGCCGACGACGATGGGCCTCGAAAAGCGGACGAACCCGTTCCTGCGCGCCGGCGATCCGAAGATCCGCGCGCTGCTCGGTATGGAAAAGGCGAGCGATGCCGTCGTCTTCGCGGAAATACGCAAGCGCAAGGACAATTTCTGAAATGGCGACTCGGGAAATGACGGCGGCAGCTATCATTGAAACGCTGGGTCTTGCCCGGCATCCGGAAGGCGGTTGGTACGGGGAGACGTTCCGCGATGCCAATGGTGGCGCGCGTGGCCACTCGACGGCCATCTACTACCTTCTCGAACGCGGCGACCGGTCGCATTGGCACCGGGTCCACGATGCCGCCGAGGTCTGGCACTACTACGCCGGCGCCCCGCTCGAGCTCAGCATTGCCGAGCCCGGCAGGGCCGCTTCGCAGACCCGGCTCGGTCCCGACCTGCTCGGCGGAGAAAGGCCGCAACAGGTCGTTCCCGCCGGCTGGTGGCAATCCGCCACTTCGCTTGGTGAGTGGACGCTCGTCGGTTGCACCGTCGCACCCGGCTTCGACTTCGCCTCCTTCGAAATGGCGCACCCCGATTGGCGGCCGGCTGAGGAGTGAGTTCTACTCCGCCGGTTGCGCGGCCCTGCCCTTGCGGAAGATCATGTCCTTTGCCGCAAGCACGGCGCCGCCCGTCACCAGCAGGCAGGCGGCCACGATCCGCCAGGACGGCTCGGCAAAGCCGAACAGAATGAGGATCAGGGTCGAAAGCACCGGCGCCGCATAGCTCGCAACGCCCAGGAACTGGATGTCGCCGTTCTTCACGCCGTAGTCCCAGGCATAGAAGGCCGCACCGACCGGCAGCAGGCCGAGCCCCGCCACGGCGAGCCACTCGAAGGTGGTTTCAGGCCAGATCGTCGTTTCGAGTCCGAGATGGCAGAGGAATGACAGAGCCGATGTCGCAAGGCAGAAACCGGTCACGACATCCGTGGATACCGCGTCGAAGCGGCGCGTGATCAGCGAATAGCCGGACCAGGTAAAGGCGCAGAGGAATGCCGCGCCGTAGCCGAGTGCATAGGCGTCGTCGAAGGCGATGCCGTTGCGCGCAACGATCAGGATCGTTCCGACGAGCCCTGCAAGGGCGCCTGCGACATGGTGCCAGCGGAGCCTCTCGCCCGGCAGCAGCGCCGAGCCGACAACGATGAAGAGCGGCCAGAGATAGGCGATGAGCCCCGCCTCCACGGCCGGCGCATTGCGAAGCGCCGTGAAATAAAGAAAGTGGTAGCCGAAAAGACCGGCAATGCCGATGACCCACACCTTTGCCGGCTGCTTCAGAAGTGCGAGGCGCTCAGGCTTCGACGCCAGGACGGCGATGCCGGGCAGACTGCCTATCAGAAAGCAGACGGCCGAAAGTTGAAACGGCGGCATCTTGCCGGATGCGGCAGTAAAGAGCGCCAGCAGCGACCACATGAGGATCGCGGTGAAACCGATCAGCGTTGCCTTGAACTTCATTCCCGCCTCCGCGCGGCCCAGACTCCGGCGCGGCCGTCACCCCACCCGAATCCCACTGATCTATCGCGCTTACGTGATTCCGAAAAGAGGGGTGCGATCCTCGGGGGCGCGTAAGGAAAGAGCCCGCCGGCGGGCTTCAATCGCCGAAGCGCGTCGCCGAAACCGTGACCGCTCCGATCTTCGTCGGTATGCGGGCATAGACCGGAGCATAGACGTCCACGCCGTTCGCCTTCGCGTACCAGATCTCCATCGTTCCCAGGCGGCGCAGATATTCGACGTCCTCGCGGCCCTTCCGGTATCCCGCCTTCGGTACGAAGCGGATGCCGCAGACGATCACCTCGCCCTCGAATCCCCTGGTTTTGAAGTTTCGCGTTCCCTTCGGAGACAGTCTTATGTCGAGCCGCGATTCCCCGTCGAAGATCGGCAGCGTGTTGGGGCAGACCCGGGCCCTTGCCGGAATGAGCAGACCGGAAAGCGGGTCCAGCACATTGCGCATGTCCCGGCTCGTGACCGGCACCCAGTTCTTCGGCAAGGGATTACGCTTCGGAACCATGCTCGCCCGGACGACATTGCCGTTTCGGAAGCTTACATTGATGGCCCGGCCCTTCCGGCCGCTGCGGTAGGACATGGAATATTCGCTTGCCCGGAGATGGTCGCGGTCGATTACTCCGGAGACACGCGTCTGCCCCGTGGTGCGGCTGATGATATCCACGAGTCCCGCGGAGTTCAGGGTTCCCGAGATCGTGTAGCGATTCTTTTCGACCTCGGTGTGGAACGATGCCCGCGCCAAAGGCAGGCCGGCGAGCGCGATGCTGTAGTCCGTCTGATGCGAGACTTCCGCAGCAAGCGGGGCTGTGGAAAACATCATGGCGGCTAGGAAAGCCGGCGCGCGAAAACCAATGCACAACTTCATGCCCGAAAGCCCCATTCTGTCCTGCATGATCCTCGATACCGGAACGGCTCAAAACGGAACCATGCAGCGTTCATAGTGTTACAACACCTTGCCGACGCCGAGGAAAGTCGGCGTATTTATGTCGCAATCCCCCGGAATGCAGGCGGTTTGCGGCATTTCTGCGCCCGCTGGAAATCTGGCGCGGTCCTCATGGAAAAGATAGCGCATCGGCCGCTCTCTTGGAATGCGTCTTGCGCGCCGGAACGACCGTGCTAATGAGTGCAGAACAGGCGAAATCGCCCCGTTCGCTCGGGAATGCAAAGGTTTGACTTGACTGGCGGGCCACCTGTGACTATAGAACCGCGACTTTCCAATAATGGCCAACAGGAACGCGGCCTGGGCTCTGGGCCCGCTACCGCATTGTCCGGCGGCGATAAGAGAATAGGTGTACAATGTCCCGTAGTTGCGAATTGACCGGCAAGGGCGTCCAGTCGGGCAACAATGTCAGCCATGCCAACAACAAGACCAAGCGCAAGTTCCTGCCGAACCTGTGCAACGTCACGCTGATTTCCGATGCTCTCGGCCAGCGCTTCCGCCTGCGCGTTTCCGCCGCGGCTCTCCGCTCGGTCGAACACCGCGGCGGTCTCGACGCCTTCCTGCTGAAGGCCGACGAGAACGAGCTCAGCATGCGCGCCCGCCTGCTGCGCCGTCAGATCGTCAAGAAGGCTGCCGAAGCCGCCTGATAGCGCCGGTACTTCTGCCGAGACCTTGAAGAGGCTTGCGGGTTCGCCCGGCAAGCCTTTTTCTCGTGTCGTCCATCGCCGTGCAAGCACCTGCCTGCGCATCCGTCAACTGGTGGCATAACCCAGGATAAAAAAATGCTGATCAACCGTACGTTCTACCTCTATGTGGCGCTGATGACCTTCGTGGTCGTGGCGTCGAACTTCCTCGTCCAGTATCCGCTCCCGGGTTCGATAGCCGGGATGCAACTGGGCGACCTCCTGACCTGGGGCGCCTTCAGCTATCCCTTCGCCTTCCTCGTCACAGATTTGACCAATCGCCAGTTCGGGCCGCGAATCGCGCGCCGCGTCGTCGTTGCCGGCTTCGCGGTTGCCGTCGTGCTCTCCGTTCTCGCCGCGACGCCACGCATCGCGATCGCCTCCGGTTCAGCCTTCCTGCTCGGCCAGCTTCTGGATATCTCCGTCTTCAACCGGCTCAGGCGCCAGACCTGGTGGCAGGCGCCGCTCGCAGGCTCGCTGATCGGTTCGGCCCTCGATACGGCGATGTTCTTCTCTTTCGCCTTTGCGCCGTTCTTCGTGTTCCTAGGTGCGAATGACGGCTTTGCGCTGGAAACCGCGCCCGTTCTCGGCCTGCTCAGCGCCGATGCCCCGCGCTGGATTTCCTGGGCGCTCGGCGATCTCGCAGTCAAGATACTCTGCGGTATCGTCCTGCTGCTTCCCTATGGCGCGCTGATGAGCGTCGTCAAACCCATGCCGGCGGTAAAAGCAACGACCTGAAAACCGCTCATCGGGTAGAGCACTTCCCCATGCGGAAGTGTGTGGTTTCAACGCATTGGAGCGGCGGGGCATTCGGCCCCGTTTCACTTGATCAGCCGGAATTCGAGCATCAGGTTTCGCTCGAGGATCGAGTGGTTGTCGTCCGAAACCAAGATCACCCGGATCTCGCCGTCGGGCCGCGAGATGACGTCGAGCGCCTCCATATTGTCGATCTGGTAGCTCATGTCCGCTTCGAGCATGACGTCGCCGTCGACCACGGCGCCAAGCCGGATGTCCCCCGCGGCGATACGGCGAATACGCATGCCGAGACCGGAGGCGAAATTGAATCGCCGCTCGAGGAGAAGCAGGTCGCCATCGGGCAGGAAAGCGCCGTCAGTGACCGAATAGGGATCGGCGCGCACGACCGTGAAGGCGCCTTTCATCGGCCCCTCCAATATCCCCGCAAAAAGATTGTCCGCCTTGTCGACGCTGCGCTCGGAGACGACCACGGCGGCGCCGCGAAGCGGGCCGTTCTTCGGCGCGATCGCGATCGTCTCGATTCCGCCATTGCTGCGCAGCTCTTCGACGGGGAACGGCAAGGCCATCTGCCCCTGGGGACGCGCCTCGGCGAACCCGGGATAGGGATAGATTTCGATCCGGGGCGACTGCTCGAAGCTGACGATCGCCTGACCTTCGCGCAAGGCCAGCCCTTCGGAATCGACCCGCCATTTCTCGAGCTGAGCTTCGCCGTTTGCGTCGGTCATCGGCGTGACCGTCAGATCGCTCAGCCCCTCGAGCCCGCCCGCATCGTCGCGGATGACGGCCCCCTCGACCCAGTGGCCCGTGTCCATCACCGCGACGAAGGACTGGCCGTCCGGCAGAAACCGGATCGCCGACAGCGCGCCGAACAAAGGGTTGGCTGACGTCATCTCTATGCCGCCGATGAATTCGAGTGCGCCGAAGACCGTTTTGTCGGAACCGACCTTGAACTGGGATATCTGCCGGCTCTTGACGGGCACGATCTCGCGCGCCGGCTCCGCGCGCGCGACAGCAGCCGAAATCAGCAGGAAAAGCACGGCAAAGTTTCGGCAGAACATCTGAGGAATGACCTTAGGACCTGTGGACGCTTATGGATAGGGGTTTGATTTTGCACAAATCGGTCAATGCCAAGGATTTTTCCGCAGCAAAGGGTTGCCCCCTTTGCAAGGGAAAAGCCGCCGGCAGTGGGCGATTTGTGCAAAACCCTTCGGGCGGACCATATTGCGGTGCCTTGTCGCGAAAAATCCGGCTTGCAGGCGGACGGCCTGCGGCGCCGGATTTTCCACGAAAGTCCCTCGCAACATGGGCCGTCAAATCCCTATCCATAAGGGTCCACAGGTCCTAGGGGGTGGCCGCGGCCGGAAATCCGTCAACCGGCGCGACGCGCTCCGCCCGGGCGGCGGCGCATACTCTCGTCCTCGAAGAGCGCCGCAAGCTGGTCCGTCATCGCCCCCGCCAGTTCGTCCGCATCGACGATGGTCACGGCGCGGCGATAATAGCGTGTGACGTCATGCCCTATGCCGATCGCAAGCAGTTCGACCGGCGAACGCGTCTCGATCTGCTCGATAACGGCGCGCAGATGCCGTTCGAGGTAATTTCCGGGGTTCACCGACAGAGTGGAATCGTCGACCGGCGCACCGTCCGAGATCATCATCAGGATGCGTCGCTGCTCGGACCGCGCCAGGAGACGATCATGCGCCCACATCAGCGCCTCGCCGTCGATGTTCTCCTTGAGCAGTCCCTCGCGCATCATCAGGCCGAGATTGCGGCGCGCGCGACGCCAGGGCGCGTCGGCGGACTTGTAGATGATGTGGCGCAGGTCGTTGAGGCGGCCGGGCGACTGAGGCTTGCCGCCGGCGAGCCATTTCTCGCGCGATTGTCCGCCCTTCCACGCCTTGGTCGTGAAACCCAGGATCTCGACCTTCACGCCGCAGCGCTCCAGTGTGCGCGCAAGAATGTCGGCGCAGGTCGCGGCGACGGTGATCGGGCGGCCGCGCATCGAACCGGAATTGTCGATCAGGAGCGTGACGACCGTGTCGCGGAAATTCGTGTCCTTCTCGCGTTTGAAGGAGAGCGGCTGCATCGGATCGATGATGATGCGCTGCAGGCGGGCGGAGTCGAGATAGCCCTCTTCGAGATCGAACTCCCAGGACCGGTTCTGCTGCGCCATCAGGCGGCGCTGCAGGCGGTTTGCAAGGCGTCCGACCGCGCCCTGGAGATGGGCGAGCTGCTTGTCGAGAAAGGCGCGCAACCGGTCGAGTTCCGCCTCGTCGCAGAGCTCCTCGGAGGCGATGGTTTCGTCGAATTCCCGGGTATAGACCGAATAGTCGACCTTCTCGTTGAAATCCGCGAAGGGATGGTTCGGCCGCTTCACCTCGCCGGGCGTTTCGCTGTCCTCGTCGCTCTCGTCCTGGAGATCGTCGTCGGAAATTTCCGCGCCATCCATCTCGCCTTCTTCCATCTGCTCCTCGGCAGACTGGTTTTCGTCGGCGGGCGCGGCGTCGGAGCCCTCTTCCTCGTCGCTGGCGTTTTCGTCCTGCTCCTGGCTGCGCGGCTGGTCCTCGTCGGTTTCGCTCTCCTGCTCGTCCGGCTCGTTATCGTCCTCGCCGTATTTCTCGGCAACATCCATCGAAGACAGCATGTCACGCACGACGCGGGCGAAAGCCTGCTGGTCGTTGATCGTACCGGCCAGATTGCGCATGTCGGGACCGGCCTTCTGCTCGATGAAGTCGCGCCAGAGGTCGAGGACCTGACCGGCCGACTCCGGCGGCTTCTCCCCGGTCAGTTTCTCGCGCACGAGCAGTGCCACCGCCTCTTCGAGCGGCGCGTCCGATTGAGCGTCGATCGCAGCGAAATTCGCCTTGCTGTATTTCTCCTCGAGCATGGAGGAGAGGTTGCCCGCCACGCCCGGCATCCTGAGTGCGCCGATCGCCTCGACGCGCGCCTGCTCGACCGCATCGAAGATCGCCCGGGCGTCCGCCCCTTGCGGCGACATCGTCGCATGGACCCGAGCATCGTGGCAGGCCTTGCGCAGCGCCATGGAATCGCCGAGGCCGCGCGCCACTGCCAGCTCCTGACGGGTCGGGCGCTTGGAGAGCTCCGGCAGCCGGATGCGTTCGGCTGTCATTCCCGGCCGCTCATTGGCGAAAGCGACCTCCAGCTCCGCATCGCCGGCGATCGACCGGATGCAGCCGGAAAGCGCCCGCTTGAACGGTTCGGCGGCGTTTTCCCTCGTAGTCGGTTTCGCCTTGGAATTCGAACTCACGACAATTCCTTCTTCAACCGGATCGGCCGTTATGCGAGCACATCGATTTTCAGGCGGTCGCTTCCAGCACGATGTTGGCAGCGCTCTCCTTGAGCTCGACGCCGAAGGCGCGCTGATAATGCTCGGCGACCAGCGCCCGCTCCAGCTCGTCGCACTTGTTGAGGAAAGTCACGCGGAACGCAAAGGCGATGTCGCCGAAGATATAGGCGTTCTCGGCCCAGGTGATGACTGTGCGCGGGCTCATGACGGTCGAAAGGTCGCCGTTGATGAAGGCGGCACGCGTCAGGTCGGCGACGCGGACCATCTTGGAGACCGTCTCGCGCCCCTTGTCGGCGACGAAGCCCTTGACCTTGGCGGAAACGATGTCGACTTCCTTGTCGTGCGGCAGGTAATTGAGCGCCGTCACGATCGACCAGCGGTCCATCTGGGCCTGATTGATCTGCTGCGTACCGTGATAGAGGCCGGTCGTGTCGCCGAGACCGACGGTGTTTGCCGTCGCAAACAATCGGAAGGCCGGATGCGGGCGGATGACACGGCTCTGGTCGAGCAGCGTCAGGCGGCCGGAGGACTCCAGCACGCGCTGGATCACGAACATGACGTCGGGCCGGCCGGCATCGTATTCGTCGAAGACGAGCGCGACATTGTGCTGATAGGCCCAGGGCAGGATGCCGTCCTTGAACTCGGTCACCTGAAGCCCGTCCTTGACGACGATCGCGTCCTTGCCGACGAGATCGATGCGGCTGACATGGCTGTCGAGGTTGACGCGCACGCATGGCCAGTTGAGCCGCGCCGCGACCTGCTCGATATGGGTCGACTTGCCGGTGCCGTGATAACCGGAAACCATCACGCGCCGGTTGTGGGCGAAGCCGGCGAGAATGGCGAGCGTCGTCTCACGATCGAAGAGGTAGTCCGGGTCGATTTCGGGCACATAGGCATCGCCCTTCGAATAGGCCGGAACGCGCAGATCCGTGTCGATGCCGAAAGCCTCCCGGACAGAGACCGTCGTGTCGGGGAGGTTGGAAATGTCGAGGTCAATCTTGCTCATCATAACTCCAGAGCGGACGCCCGCCGGCACCCGCGCATTCGCCTGCAAAGTGTGCTTCTGTCATAATCCGGGTTGTTAGCAGAAACCAGCCTGTTTTAACAATTGGTAGGCTTGAATAACCGCCCGAAAGCGGTCTTCCGACCCCCTGTCTCCGCCATTTGCGTCGGGGTGGTGCTTCTTGACGAGCTCCTTGTATGCCGCCTTGATGTCGGCGGTCGTCGCCGAGGCCGCAAGCCCCAGCGTCTCGAAGGCCTTGGCCTCGAGCGTCTTCAGCTTGCGCATGCGCGGTTCGTGCCGTGCCTGGCGGGCGCGCGCCTCGTTGAAAAATCCGAAAGGATCGCGCATGCGCGCCTGTGCGCCGGCGGTGCCGGAGCGCATCTGCGACTGTGTCGGGCCGTTGCGGGCGCTCTTGTTGACACCGACCGTCCAGGTCGGACGATGGCCGGTCACCGCTTCCTTCTGATAGCGGGCGATCTCGGTGTCGGAGAGGCCGGAAAAATAGTTGTAGCCCTTGTTGTACTCCTTCACATGCTCGAAGCAGAACATGAAATACTCGCCCTCGGCATTGCGCCCGACGGGTGCCCGATGAACTGCCGTATTGTCGCAGCCGTCCCATTGGCACACCGGCGCAGACGGCTCCACGCGCGCTTGACCCCGGGGGCGCGTTCGGATGCGGTCGAAATATTTTGAATCGAGCTTCATGACGCACATTATGGGGTTTGCAGAGGGCGACAACAAGAATTGACAAAACGGAATGTTACTGGCTTTGTGCGGGCATTTTGCATTGCATGGGAGACGCTGCCGCCTGGCTCCGCCCCTTGCAGCAAAACAGGGAAATGGGACTGAAGACATGTCGCTGCAACGCCGCATCGAAGAGAAGCTCACGCAAGCCTTCCATCCCGAGCGGCTGATGGTGATCAATGAGAGCGATCAGCATGCCGGTCATCAGCCGGAATTCGACGGCGGCGGCGAAACGCATATGCGCGTCCGCATCGTTTCGAGCGTCTTTACCGGCATGAGCCGTGTGGCGCGCCACCGCGCCATAAACGATCTGCTGAAGCCGGAGCTCGATGCCGGCCTCCATGCTTTGGCGGTGGAACCGGCTGCGCCAGGGGAAGCGACGCGCTGGTGAACTGCTCTAGGACCTGTGGACACTTATGGATAGGGATTTGACGGCCCAAATTGCGAGGGACTTTCGTGGAAAATCCGGCGCCGCAGGCCGTCCGCCTGCAAGCCGGATTTTTCGCGACAAGGCACCGCAATATGGGCCGCCCGAAGGGTTTTGCACAAATCGCCCACTGCCGGCGGCTTTTCCCTTGCAAAGGGGACAACCCTTTGCTGCGGAAAAATCCTTGGCATTGACCGATTTGTGCAAAATCAAACCCCTATCCATAAGTGTCCACAGGTCCTAACCCACCTGCCCCTCGTCCTCGGCCGCGCGGATGCGCAGCTTGGTGATGCGGTTCTTCACCCGCTTCATCACGGTGAAACGCTTGCCGTAGAACGTGAAGGCCTGCCGCTCCTCCGGAATGCTCTTCGATTCATGGATCACGAGGCCGGCAACCGTCGTCGCCTCCTCGTCCGGCAACGACCAGTCCAGCGCCCGGTTGAGGTCGCGGATCGGCACGGAACCATCGACGACGATCGAACCGTCGGCCTCCTGACGTACGCCCTGGATGTCGATGTCGTGCTCGTCGGCAATGTCGCCGACGATCTCTTCGAGAATATCCTCCAGCGTGACGAGCCCCTGCACCTGGCCGTATTCGTCGACCACGATCGCAAGATGCAGCTTGCGGCGCAGGAAGGCGTTGAGCTGGTCCTTGAGATTGGTCGAATCCGGAACGAACCAGGGTTTCTGCGCAATCTTGACGATATCGAGCGTCTCGGGCTCCACATTCGGCTCGGCGAGCGCCCGGAGCAGGTCCTTGGAATGGACGACGCCGATGATGTTGTCGGCCGAGCCGCGCCACAACGGCAGGCGTGTAAACGGACTTTCGAGGATCTCGCGCACGCAGGTCTGGGGCGGATCATCCGCATTGATCGCCCGCATGCCGGTCCGGTGGATCATGACGTCGGAAACTTCGAGTTCGCCGAGATCGAGCACCCCGCCGAGCCGGTCGCGGTCCGCCTTGATGACCGACCCTTCGCGGTGGAGCAGATTGACCGCGCCGCGCAGTTCCTCATGCGCGGTGAGCATCGGCAGGTCGGAAGAAAGATTGATGCCGAAGAGGTGCAGGATGCGCCTGACAATTGCGTTGACGAGGGAGGATACCGGACCCACGACGGCAACGAAGGGGCGAACCCAAGGCGCAACCGCCAGCGCAAACCGGTCCGGCGACGCGATCGCCCAGCTCTTCGGCAGGACCTCGGAGAAGATGACGAGCAGTACCGTCATGGCGACTGTGGCGATCGCCACGCCCGAATCGCCGAAGAGGCCGATCAGCAGGCTCGTCGTCAGCGACGAGGCCAGAATGTTGACGAGGTTGTTGCCGATGAGCAGCGTCCCGATCAGACGGTCGCGACGCTCGATCAGCCGGGTGACCATGCCGGCCCGCTCCTCGCCGTTGTTCTCCAGCGTATGCATCCGCGAGCGCGAGGCCGCGGTCAGCGCCGTCTCGGAGCCGGAGAAAAAGGCTGAAATAACGAGAAGGCAGATAACGGAAAGCAGCGACAGCCAGTATTCCGTCAGAAAGCCCAGGAGCACATCGGTCATCGCGGATGCTTTTCCATAAGAAAGCTCAACACCTCCGAGGAGGGCACGTCGTCCGCCACGAAGGACTGGCCTATGCCCCTCGTAAGGATGAAGGTGAGCTTGCCTCCCTTCACCTTCTTGTCCTGGGCGATCGCCTCCATCAGCCGATCGGCCGGCGGCAATGCACCGGGAATGTCGGCGAGGCGCGTCGGCAGGCCGACGGTTTTCAGATGGGCCTCCACCCGCCGCGCATCGTCGGGGCTCGCAAGATTCATCCGGGCTGAAAACTCATGCGCCAGAACCATGCCGATCGCAACGCCCTCTCCATGCACCAGCCGCTTGCTGTCGTAATCGGTGGCGGCCTCCAGCGCATGACCGAAGGTATGGCCGAGGTTGAGGAGGGCACGACGTCCGTTTTCGCGCTCGTCCGCGGCAACGACGTCGGCCTTTGCCTGGCAGCTGACGGCAATCGCCTCGATCCGGGCGGGTCCGCCTGCAAACACCGCCTGCCAGTTTTTCTCGAGCCATTCGAAGAACTCCGGCTTGTCGATAAGGCCGTATTTCGCGACCTCGGCATAGCCTGCGCGGAATTCGCGCGGGCTCAGCGTGTCGAGCGCGGCAGTATCGGCGAGGACGAGGTCGGGCTGATGGAAGACGCCGATCAGGTTCTTGCCATGCGGCGAATTGATCCCGGTCTTGCCTCCGACCGAGGAATCGACCTGCGCCAGCAGCGATGTCGGGATCTGGATGAAGCGCGAACCGCGGCGGACGATACCGGCGGCAAAGCCGGTAAGATCGCCGATGACGCCGCCGCCGAGCGCGATCACCGCGTCGTTGCGCTCGATTCTGGCGCCGAGGATGGCTTCGCAAACCGGGATCAGGTGCTCGAAGCTCTTGGTCTTCTCGCCTGCCGGCAGGATGAGGGAGACGGCCTCGATGCCGCTTTCCCCGAGGCTCGCCATCAGTGGTTCGAGATAACGCGGCGCGACGTTCTCGTCGGTGATGACCGCCATCTTCCGGCCCTTGAGCCGGGAAGCGATCTCCCTGCCTGCCGCGGCGATCAGACCGGGGCCGATGAGGATATCGTAGGAACGCTCTGCGAGATCGACGCGGACCTTGCGCTCGGCGGTTGGCATCACATGGCTGGTCATGGCTTCAGGCTTTCTGATGATCGGCGATGGCGGCGAGAACCTCCTCGACCATCGCTTCCTTTTTCACATCGCGCGAGAGAACGGTCAGGTCCGCCTCGGCATAGATCGGGTAGCGCGCGCGCATCAGGTTCTCGAGCGTCTGCTTCGGATTCTCGGTCTTCAGAAGCGGCCGGGTGTCGCGCTTGTTTACCCGCTCCCATAGCACGTCAAGCTCGGCGTTGAGCCAGATCGTCAGGCCGCCCTTCTTGATATGCCGCCGCGAGCGCTCGTTGATATAGGCGCCGCCGCCGGTCGACACCACCCGCGGGCCGGACCTGAGCAGGCGCTTCAGCACGCGGGCCTCCAGCGCCCGGAACTCTTCCTCGCCGTAGGTCGCGAAGAGATCGCCGACCGTCATGCGCGAGACCCGCTCGATCTCGTGGTCGGAATCGACGAAAGGAACGCCGAGCGCCTGGGCGGTCAGCCGACCGATTGCCGATTTACCTGCCCCCATCAGGCCGATGAAAACGAGATTGCGCTTACCGAGAGTGCGCTTCGCCCTTTCGGCCAGCGTCGCGGAAACCGGTTCGGTCACATCGTTCATTGCGCTTCAAATTCCCCATTCCTCTCCGGTATCGACAAATCGGGGGGGAGCGTCAAGCCGTCGCCACTGCAGATCAGGACCTACCTACTCGCCAGACATGATTGCTTCGTAATCCTGCCCGCCTGAAAACACGCGCAGAATATCTACGCGATTGTCCGGCAGTTCGTAGGCGATCAGAACACGTCGCCAAAGCGGGAAGATAAACAGGTTCGGCCGCAAATCCGGTCTTCCACGGCCCATCAACGGCGTCTCGCAGAGATTGCGGCAGCTTGTTCGATCTCTGCGACGTAGCTGCGGGCGCGACGAGGATTATCGGCAGCGACAAACCAAAATGTCTCCTCTAGATCGGCGAGCGCCGCCGGCGTAAAGACGAGTTCGCGGCTCACGACTTGGCAGTCTTCTCTGTCTGGGTCAGAAGACGGTCAAAATGAGCCGAAACCTCGGCGCTGCCATGGCGTGCCGGATCGTTGGCAGCGGCATCGAGGCTGGCGCGGATGGCATCAAGGCGATGCCCGCGTTCCTGTTCGCGCTCCTGCCACAGTCGCAATGCGTCACGGATGACTTCGCTGTTTGAGGCATAAGCCCCGTCCTCGACCCGGCGGCGCACCATGCGCGCCATGTCGACCGGCAGACTGATACTGAGCTTTTCCGTTTGCATGGCACATCCCTATACTACTACTTGATACTACCACTTTTCCCACCTATCCGATTCAATGATTTTCGGCGCCTTCGCTTGGACGTGCGGACCGGCGGCCTTTGCGCCTGATTAGACGCGCGGCGCTGCAAGGATCGGGGGCCGGCTTCTTGCACTCTTGGTCGGCGCCGTTCATATAGTTCACGCACCCGCTGCAGCGTTCATATTGGACGCGCTACAGCGTTTCGAACGGCTGCATGGTCCGCCCGCGAAAAGGTCCGGTTTTCCGGCGCCATGCAGAGGAGACTTGAATGCCCACCCTCTTCCGCTTCCTGTTCATCTGCGCCGTCGCGGCCGGCATGGTCTATGGCACGATGGTGGCGCTCGTCACTTTCGTCGTCCCGGTTGAGCGGGACGTGACGGTGCGCATTCCCTCCGAACGGGTCAACAAGCCGCAATGACGGATATGTCCGCAGCCTACGTCGAAGCCTTCCTGGAAATGATGAGCGCCGAGCGTGGAGCGGCGGCGAACACGCTGCAATCCTACGAGCGCGACCTCGAGGACGCGCGTTCCTTCCTGCGCTCGCGCGGCACCGGGCTCACCGACGCCTCGGCCGACGATCTCAGAAGCTATCTCTCCCATCTCGCAGGCCAGGGCTTCAAAGCGTCGTCGCAGGCGCGGCGGCTCTCGGCCCTCCGGCAATTTTACAAGTTCCTCTATGCGGAGGGGCTGCGCACGGACGACCCGACGGGCATCCTCGACGCGCCGAAGAAAGCCCGCACCCTTCCGAAGACCCTCAGCATCGAAGACGTCACCCGGCTGATCGGCCAGGCGGAAGCGGAGGCGAAATCCGGCAGCGACGACGTGATGGCGAAATTGCGCATGCACGCGCTGATCGAGCTCCTTTATGCGACAGGCATGCGCGTCAGCGAGCTCGTGTCGCTGCCGGCGAGCGTGCTTGCACAGAACGGGCGTTTTCTCATCATTCGCGGCAAGGGTAACAAGGAAAGGCTCGTACCGCTGTCGCAGGCGGCGATCCGCGCCATGCGGGCCTATGGGGAAGCACTGCAGGAAGAGAGTGCGGACAGCCCCTGGCTGTTCCCCTCCAATGGCAAGTCCGGCCATCTGCCGCGGCAGGTCTTTGCCCGCGACCTCAAGAGCCTTGCGGCACGGGCAGGCATCCGGGTGGCGGCGATTTCGCCGCACGTGCTGCGCCACGCCTTCGCCAGTCATCTGCTCGCCAACGGCGCCGACCTTCGCGCCGTACAGGAACTGCTCGGCCATTCAGACATTTCCACGACACAAATCTATACGCATGTGCTGGAAGAACGGCTTCACGACCTCGTGCAAAACCATCACCCCCTTGCCAAACAGGCGAAAAAACAGGATTAGGTCCGCCTGACGGAATGGCTTGGCAGGGCGGCCCTTGTCGAAAAACGATCGGAAACGCGTCTGATGCACAATTATCTCGACTTCGAAAAACCCATCTCTGATCTCGAAGGCAAGATTCTCGAACTGAAGAAGCTCGCCAGCGAAGACGAGAGCGTTAACACATCAGACGAGATCGCCCGATTGGAAGGGCGCGTCCGCGATGCGATGGTCGAGATCTATTCCAAATTGTCCCCCTGGCAGAAGACCCAGGTCGCTCGCCACCCCTCGCGTCCGCATTTCCTGGACTATGCCTCGCGCCTCTTCACCGAGTTCACGCCGCTTGCCGGCGACCGGAATTTCGCCAATGACGACGCGATCCAGGCGGGGCTTGCCCGCTTTCACGGCACGCCCGTCGCCGTCATCGGCCAGGAGAAGGGCAACGACACCAAGTCGCGCATCAAGCACAATTTCGGCAGCCCCCGACCCGAGGGCTATCGCAAGGCGACGCGCATAATGGAGATGGCCGACCGTTTCGGCCTGCCGCTGATAACGCTGGTCGACACGGCAGGCGCCTATCCGGGCGTCAACGCCGAGGAGCGGGGCCAGGCCGAGGCGATCGCCCGCTCGACCGAAATGTGCCTCAACGTCAAGGTGCCGATCGTCACCGTGGTGATCGGCGAAGGCGGTTCGGGCGGCGCGATCGCGATCGCGACCGGCAACCGCGTCTACATGCTGGAGCACGCGATCTACAGCGTGATCTCCCCGGAAGGTGCGGCCTCGATCCTCTGGCGCGACTCGACGCGCGCCAAGGAGGCCGCCAGCAACATGAAGATCACCGCCGAAGACCTGAAGTCGCTCGGCGTCATCGACGGAATAATCCCGGAGCCTGTCGGTGGAGCCCACCGTGACCCGGACGCGGTCATCAGCCGCACGGAAACCGTGATCGGCGACGCTCTCAAGGAGCTTTCCGCACGCAATGGCGACGAATTGCGGGCCGACCGGCGGCAGAAATATCTGAATATCGGCCGTAACCTCTGATTACGGCTCCGGCCCGAGCCGTTCCAATCCGAACCATTGCGATTATTCCCTGACGTCAGCAACCGGAAATCGGAGTGTGGCCAAATCTTGGCCATATTCATGAGGTCATGAGAGATGGCCATTCGCAGGGGGCGCCTGCACGGTTAAGATTTCGTGAAGAATAATGACGTACTGATTCGTTGACGCCTGTCCTTCGTGGAACCGGCGTGCACGGATAGAATGTGGCTAGAACGGGCTTTTGCCGATGCGTTTCAGGAACCTTGTCCTCACCGCCGCTGTCGCAGCCGCTCTTGCGGGCTGCACCAACGAGACGCTCGATTCGGTCAACCTGTCGTCCGTCAAGAACAAGACCGAGTACCAGCTTTCCAGCAAGATGGTCAGCAAGATGCGCGAGCTGGGGATGCAGAAGACGTCCCCGATCCTGTTGCGCATCTTCAAGGAAGAAGGGACGCTCGAAGTCTGGAAGGCGAACACGGCGAACCGGTTCCAGCTTCTGAAGAGCTACAAGATCTGCGCCTGGTCGGGCAAGCTCGGGCCCAAGGTGAAGGAGGGAGACCGGCAGGCGCCGGAGGGATTCTATCCGCTCTATCCGCACCAGATGAACCCGAATTCGAGCTACTACCTGGCGATCAACACGGGCTATCCGAACACCTACGACAAGGCCAACGGCCGCACCGGCACGCATCTGATGATCCACGGTGCCTGCTCTTCGGCCGGCTGCTATTCGATGACGAACGAGCAGATCATCGAGATTTTCGCGCTCGCCCGCGACGCGTTCAAGGGCGGCCAGGAAAGCGTGCAGCTTCAAGCCTTTCCCTTCCGCATGACGGCGGAAAACATGGCGCGCCACCGCGACAATCCGAACATCGACTTCTGGAAGATGCTGAAGGCCGGCTACGACCAGTTCGAAGTGACCAAGCGCCCGCCGGCAGTGAATGTCTGCGAGAGGAAATACGTCTTCAATCAGCAGGCCGCGGGGCAGTTCAATGCGGCCGGCCAGTGCCCTGCCATGACGACGCCGCCGGCGCTGCAGATGGCGATGGCCAGCTACGACAAGGACTATCGGCGCGACTACGAGAAGGCATTGAAGAAATTCGACGGCATGGTCTGGTATGAGCCGACCGAGGCCGAACGCAAGGCGGTCGTCGCCGACCAGCGCAAGGGCCGCGAGCTTGCCTATGCGCCGACCGGCACCTCGCTCGATGCGGGCAAGCTGCTCAAGGTAAGCGATCTCGAGAAGAAGCTTGCCGAACAGAAAGAGGCCGAGGAAGCCAAGCAGGCAACCTTGATCCAGAAGGAAGCGCTGGAAAAGGCGGCCCGCGAAGGCAAGGGCCTGCCGGTGCCGCAGGCCAACCCGCTCGAGCGCCCCGTGGAGCAGGCAGCGGTGCAAGCCGAGCCCGCGAGGAAGTCGCTCTGGGGTCTGTTCTCTCGCAGCGAGCCCGCGGCCGCGCCGGCCGCACCCGCCGCCGAGGCTCCCGCGCAGCAGGGCGCAGGCCAGCCGGCCGCTCAACAGCCCGCACCGGGCCAGCCGCAAGCCGCCGCCAGCGGGCAACAGGCAGCACCGCCGGCGCAGGACAATGCTCAGGTTGCCGCCGCTCCCGCCGGGAATGCGCAAGCGCCGGCACCCGAACAGCAACCCGCCGAGCAGCCGAAGAAGCGCCCGTTCTGGAAACTCTGGGGCAATTGATGCCCGAGGAAGCGAGGCTACGCTACGATCTGAGGGGGCTGAAATGCCCCCTTCCCGTTTTGAAGACGCGCAAGCGAATGGAAAACCTGACGCCCGGCGCACTCATCGAGATCGAAACGACGGACCCGCTGGCCGTGATAGACATCCCGCATTTCTGCAACGAGGACGGGCATCGGCTGGAACAGGCTGAGCCGATCGCAGGCGGACATCGTTTCCTTATCCGCAAGCGGTGTAGCTAACCAAATTAAAGCACTCCCGCGCCTTCGGATCGGTCACAGCCAGTTCTCGACCCTTACACCCGGCATGCGGACGAACTCGCGTATATTGTTGGTCACGACAATCAGCCCTTCGCTGCGCGCATGCGCGCCGATCTGCATGTCGTGGGGGCCGCATGGCGTTCCCGTCCGCTCCAGTTCAGCCCGAACCTGCCCGTAGTGGGCCGCTGCCTTGTCTGCGAACGGCAGCACCTCCAGCCGTGCCACGAAATGTTCGATAGCCGTAAGGTTCTCAACGCGCCGGGCCGATTTTTCAGCGCCATAGTGTAATTCTCCCAGCGTGATGCTCGATATGCAAAGCTGCTCCGCCAGTCCGTTGAACTTTTCGCGCACGGCCGGCGGATAGGTCTTCATCACATAGATGCAGATATTGGTATCGAGCATATAGGTGAGCATCAGAAGGATTCGCGTGTTTCCGCCACCGGCTGATCACGCTCGCTCATGAAATCCTCGCTGACGCGCGGCCCGCTGAGGAACAGATCGTCCCATCTTTTGCCCTGGGGGACGATCACGCGGCTGCGGCCGATCTTGAGGATATCGACCTGATGCACGCCCTCGGGAAAGGCGACGGCCTTTGGCAGCCGCACCGCTTGGCTACGGTTACTGATGAATACGGTCGAACTGGCCAAGGTCCATTCCTCTTTGCCATATACGAGTGGGATATACGTAGCGCTGAGGGACCTGAAAATCAAGCCCCCGGCGAGCAGGGGGTGATGAAGAAAGCCCGGCCGGAGGCCTCAGAACTTCATCCCCGGCACCGCCAGGGGGTTGTCCGCGAGGGCCTGCGCATCCGGTCGATCGACGCGCGGCTTGCCGGTGAATGCGTCGAAGAGGTCGCGCACGAATGCTTCCTCCAGGCCTTTGGTGATCAGCACCATTCGCGTCCGGCGATCGGCCGGATCCGGCCAGGCGGCAAGCCGCTCCGGCGCGTGAAAGACCGTCTGCACGCCGTGCAGCACCACCGGCCGCTCCGGATTGTCGGCGACGGAAACGATAGCCTTCATGCGCAGGAGCTTTTCCCCATGGGCCGAGCGCAGGAGGTCGATGAACATCTCCAGCGCCATCGGTTCAACCGGCCGATCATGCACGATGCTGAATGAGCGAATGTCCGAACCATGACGATTGACGTCGTGATGATGGTGATGGTGCCCATGGCCGTGACCATCTTCGTGGTGGTGGTGGTCATGAACGTGGTCGTGGCCGTCCGCATGGGCTTCGTCCTGAAGCCAGCGGCCGACATCGGCGACCTTGGTTGAGGCGTCGTAAAGACCGCAGGCGAAGAGATCGGCCCGGCCCGCCTCTTCCGTATCGCCGTCGATGATCGGCGCGCGCGGGTTGAGATCCCTGAGCCGCGCCTCGAGCCTGCCGGCACCATCATCTTTGGCGAGCCCGCTCTTGCTGATCACCAGCCGGTCGGCCATCGCGACCTGCTTCATGGCTTCCACATGATTGGCGATCGTCTG
The DNA here is from genome assembly GCF_056739175.1 of Ensifer sp. R1-3. Taxonomy (NCBI): domain Bacteria; kingdom Pseudomonadati; phylum Pseudomonadota; class Alphaproteobacteria; order Hyphomicrobiales; family Rhizobiaceae; genus Ensifer; species Ensifer sp. R1-3. The sequence goes on along the minus strand of NZ_CP096515.1, from coordinate 3,552,713 downwards.
CTCGCCATTGACCGCATCGACGACGGTGACGACGCCGTCCAGCCGGAAATTCTGGGCAATCACGGGATTGCCGAGGACGGATTGCAGCACCGGTGCCGGATCGGCAAGACCGGTGGTTTCGATGACGACGCGCTTCAGCGGCTTGATGCGGCCGGTCTGCATCCGGTCCATGAGATCGGCCAGCGTATCGACGAGCTCGCCGCGCACGGTGCAGCACAGGCAGCCGTCGGAAAGCTCGATGACGCCGTCACTCGACGCCTCGACCAGGAGGTGGTCGATGGAGACATCGCCGAATTCGTTGATGATGACTGCCGTGTCGGCAAGCGCCGGATCCTTGAGCACCCGGTTCAGAAGGGTCGTCTTGCCCGCGCCGAGAAAGCCGGTGAGGATCGAGACCGGCACCACCCGCATTGGACCGTTCATGAAAAGACTCCGTTCAGAAGCTCGGGCGCGGGACCGGAATCGGCACATTGGCGATCTCGACCGCGTCACCCTGTGCCGTGGCATCGCTGCCGGCCTTGGCCGTCTTGTCGTCGCTGCCGGGTATGAGGCCGGCGAAGGCAAGTTTCAGCGGGCGGTCGATCTCGTGGATATAGGGTGAAAGCAGCTTCTGCCGGCCGGCCTCGTCACGCCCCTCGCTGCGTACCTTCGCCGCCTGCTTCGAGCAGATTTCCTTGCTGATATCGGCAACCACCCCGCGGGTTTCGCCATAAGGGACGATCTCCGCAAGCGAGGGCTTGCCCGTGCTCACCGTGGTGAAAGCCATCTGCAGGAGCCTGGCCGACTCGTCGGCACGCGCTGCAAGGCTGTCTTCACCGAGCACGACCGATACCACCCTGCGGCCGCCGCGGCTGGCCGAGGAGACCTGGTTGAAGCCCGAGGCGCAAATGAACCCCGTCTTCATGCCGTCCGCGCCATCGAAGCGGCCGATCAGCATGTTGTAATTGGGATAGTCCTTCTTGCCGGTGGTGAAGCCTTCCAGCGCGAAATAGGAAGCATATTGCGGGAATTCGCGCTTCAGCGTGACCGCGAGCACCGCAAGGTCCCGGGCAGTCGTATATTGCCCCTGGCCGGGCAGGCCGTTGGGATTGATGAAATGCGACGAGGTCATGCCGATGCGGCGCGCCTCGGCGTTCATCTTCTCGATGAAGGCCTGTTCGGATCCGCCGACCGTCTCGGCGATCGCGACGGCGACGTCGTTCGCCGACTTGATCAGCATCATCTTCAACGCGCTGTCGAGCGTCATCTTCTGGCCGGGCTTGTAGAACATCTTGCTCGGCGGCTCCGAAGCGGCGTTCTTCGTCATGACCACCGGGCTTTGCAGCGTCAGCTGTCCCGCCTGGATGGCCCGGAACGTGGTATAGGCCGTCATGAGCTTGGTCAGCGACGCCGGATACCATTTCTGGAAGATGTCCTGATGCTCGTAGACCTTGAGCGTATCGACGTCGATCACCAGCCGCGGATTGGCCGATGCAGGCAGCACCGCAGCCAAGAAGACGGCGCAAGCCCCCGCGAGCATGCCCATCCTGCCCAACCTGTCGCCCAACGGGAATCGTGCTATTGCCACAATCCAAACCTCGAAATTCCGGAGTTGCCTCGTATCGTCCCGCTATTTAGCCTATATGGCAAGGAGATGGCAAAGCCCATTCATCTGGCTGCCGCGCCAATCCACCGCCCGGACACTCCGCCGGCGAGACTCCAGCCGGATGCAGAAGCGTCGGGCCTCACGTGCCGAACCAAAGTGAACGAACAGATCGACAGGAACGAACAATGCCGATTCTAAACCGTGCCGCCGAGCTCAAGAACGAAGTGACCGAATGGCGGCGCCATCTGCACCAGAACCCGGAGCTCCTGTTCGCGGTGGAAAATACGGCAGCCTTCGTCGAAAGAAAACTGAGGGAATTCGGCGTTGACGAAATCGTGACCGGCCTCGGCCGGACCGGGGTCGTCGGCCTCATCCGCGGCAATCGCGGCCCGGGCCGCACCGTCGGGCTCAGGGCCGACATGGACGCCCTGCCGATCACCGAAGCAAGCGGCAGGGCCTGGTCCTCGACGGCCCCCGGCAAGATGCATGCCTGCGGCCATGACGGCCATACGGCCATGCTGCTCGGCGCGGCGAAGTACCTCGCCGAAACGCGTAACTTCGCCGGCAATGTCGCGGTGATCTTCCAGCCGGCAGAGGAAGGCGGCGGCGGCGGCAACGAGATGGTGAAGGACGGCATGATGGAGCGCTTCGCAATCGAAGAGGTCTACGGCATGCACAACATGCCGGGGATGCCGGTCGGCCACTTCGGCAGCCGCGCCGGCCCGATCATGGCCTCAACCGACGAGTTCAACATCACCGTCAAGGGCCGCGGCGGCCACGCCGCTCAGCCGCACAAGACGATCGACCCGATCGCCATCGGCGCCCAGATCGTCAACGCGCTGCAGACGATCGCCTCGCGCACCGTCGATCCGCTTGCCTCCATCGTCGTCTCCGTCACCAAGTTCAATGCCGGCTTCGCGCACAACGTCATCCCCGAACAGGCCGTACTCGCCGGCACCGTGCGCGCGCTGACGCCGGAAGTGCGCGACACCGGCGAAGCCCGTATCCGCCAGATCGCCGAGAACATCGCAGGCGCCTACGGGGCCACCGTCGACGTCTGGTACGGCCGCAACTATCCCGTGACGGTAAACCACGCCGCCGAGGCCGGTCACGCGCTTGCCGTCGCCGCCACGATCGCCGGCGAAGGCAACGTCAACGCAGCGCTCGACCCGATGATGGGCGGCGAGGATTTTTCCTACATGCTGCTGGCCCGGCCGGGCGCCTTCGTCTTCATCGGCAATGGCGATACGGCGGGACTGCATCACCCGGCTTACGACTTCAACGACGAAGCCATTCCGCACGGAATTTCCTATTGGGTGAAGCTCGCCGAAACACGGCTTGCCGCCTGAGGCACCGAAAGCGGAGGCGGCCATGCACCAGATCGACAAGACGGACCGGAGAATCCTCAATATCCTGCAGGCGGACGGGCGGATTACCAATCTGGAGCTGGCGGACCGGATCGGGCTTTCCCCGACGGCGACCAGCGAACGCCTGAGGCGGCTTCTGAAGGAAGGTTACGTCTCCGGCTTCGGTGCGCGTCTCGACCCCCACAAACTCGGCTTCGGGCTGTTGGTGTTCATCGAAGTGATGCTCGACAAGACGACGCCGGAGGTCTTCGACCAGTTCGCGGCCGCCATAAAGCAGGCGCCCGCAGTGCTCGAATGCCACATGGTAGCCGGCGGCTTCGACTATCTCGTCAAGACCCGCTTCGAGGACATGGCCGCCTACCGCAATTTCCTCGGTCAGGTCCTCTGGACGCTCCCGGGCGTCAAGGAGACCCGGACCTATGCGGTCATGGAAGAGATCAAGAACGACGGGCCGCTGCCGCTGCTTTGAGTAGCGGCAGCGGCCCGCCCAAGCTCAAGCCTTGATCGATTCCATGTCGATAACGAAGCGATAGCGCACGTCGCTTCTCACCACCCGCTCATAGGCCTCGTTGATCTGCTCCATGCGGATCGTCTCGATCTCCGAAACGATTCCGTGCTCGCCGCAGAAATCGAGCATTTCCTGCGTCTCCTTGATCGAACCGATCATGGAGCCGGAAATGCTGCGCCGTGCCGGCACCAGCGAGAAGGCATGGACCGGCACCGGATTCTCCGGAATGCCGACGAGCACCAGATCGCCATCGACCTTCAGGAGGTTGAGATAGGCGTTCCAGTCGATCTCGGCCGCGACCGTGCAGATGATCAGGTCGAAGCTGCCGGAGAGCTTCGTGAATGTCTCCGGATCCTTCGTCGCGTAGTAGTGGTCCGCCCCGAGCTTAAGCCCGTCCTCCTTCTTCGAAAGCGTCTGGCTGAGCACCGTGACCTCCGCGCCCATCGCATGGGCGAGCTTCACTCCCATATGGCCAAGACCGCCCAAGCCGACGATCGCCACCTTCTTGCCGGGGCCGGCCTTCCAGTGACGCAGCGGCGAGTAGAGCGTGATGCCGGCGCAAAGCAGCGGTGCGGCAGCTTCGAGCGGAAGGTTCTCCGGAATGGAGAGCACATAGCCTTCCTTGACGACGATATGGTCGGAATAGCCGCCTTGGGTCGGGGTTCCGTCGGCCTCGACGCCGTTGTAGGTCACCACGAGGCCGGGCAGATACTGCTCCAGGTCGAGATCACGCTTGGCGCAGGTCGTGCAGGAGTCGACGAAGCAGCCGACACCCACCCGGTCGCCGATCTTGAACCTGGTGACCTGGGAGCCGACTGCCCTGACGATGCCGACGATCTCGTGGCCCGGTACCATGGGGAAGGTCGAATTGCCCCATTCGTCGCGCGCCTGGTGGATGTCGGAATGGCAGACGCCGCAATATTTGATGTCGATCACCACGTCGTCGTCGCGCGGTTCGCGACGCTCGAAGGTGAAGGGTGCGAGCGGCTTCGACGCGTCCGTCGCCGCATATCCTCTTGCAATGGCCATGGGTCTGTCCTTCATGTCTGGGAGTGGCATGTCTGGGAGTGGCATGTCTGGGAGTGGCGCGCCCATTGGTCTATGGACCGCAGGCGGCAGGGCAGACTATGCTGTCTCACAAGGCCATTGCGTTAGTGCGATCCTGCAAAACTTTTGCACGATTCTGCGAGAATCGTGGAAGCCAGGTGGCGGGACAGCGCCGACAACCTATCTGCCCCCTGTCTCCGCACGGATCTAAGGTATTGGAAAGTCCACAGAATATGACAGAATCACAGCGCATCCCGCGTCAGGAAATGATCGACATCATTGCCCGGATCGCCGGAGAGGACGGCGATCATCCGACGATTATGCCGGGGCTGAGCGTTCATCGGCATTCCGTTTCCGCGAAGCCGAATTGCGCCGCCTACAAGCCGAGCCTGGCGATCATCGTCCAGGGAGCCAAACGTGTCGTGCTCGGTGAGGAAACCCTCGTCTACGGCGCCTCGGACTACCTTTTGACCTCCATCGACCTGCCGGTTCTTTCTCAGATATCGCTCGCCTCGCCCGAGGAGCCCTATCTCAGCATGGTCTTCCAGATCGATACGACGAGGCTTCCGGCGCTCCTCGACGCCATCGGCCCGGAGGCCGCGAAAGCTCCGGCTTCGCCGCGCGGCATGACGGTCAGCAAGCTCACTCCCGATCTTGAGGACACGGCGCTTCGGCTGCTGCGGCTCCTCGACCGCCCGGACGACATTGCGGTGCTGCTGCCGCTGGTCGAGCAGGAACTGCTTTATCGGCTGCTGCTCGGACCGCACGGCGCCCGGCTCCGCCAGATGGCGACCACGGAGAGCCAGCCGCACCAGATCGGCCGCGCGGTGTCCTGGCTGAAGGAGCATTATTCCCGCCCCTTGCGCATCGACGACCTCGCAAGCCGCGTAAGCATGAGCGTTTCCTCGCTTCATCACCATTTCAAGGCGATCACGGCGATGAGCCCGCTGCAGTACCAGAAGCAGCTGCGCCTGCAGGAGGCACGGCGGCTGATGCTCGAGGAGCGCCTCGATGCCGGCGATGCCGGCCACAAGGTCGGCTATGAGAGCCAGTCCCAGTTCAGCCGCGAATATGCCCGCCATTTCGGCGAGCCGCCGAGGCGCGACGTCGGCCGCGTCCGCCGCAGCCTCATCGGCCGTTCGAGCGGCGAGGTTGAAATGCTGAGCGAGGGTTAGATCGGGATGAGGAAAAATGCGTGCGGTTTTCCGCCCGTAAGCTCAGCTTCGTTCGATATCACGGCGCAGGACGATCGACGTCGTCAGATCCTCGACATTGTCGAGCTGCGCCACTTCGTTGCGCAGTTCGTTCAGCGCATTGATCGACGCGACCTTCACTTCCACCACGAGATCGAGCTGGCCGCTGACTGAGAAAACGCGCCTGACGGAGGAAAACCCGGCCAGCCGGTCGAGCACGCCGAGCGAGGGCGTCCGCTTCAGCGTCACCAGCAGGAAAGCCTCGATCTGCCCCTCCTCCAACTGGCCGATGTCGGCGCGATAGCCGCGAATGACGCCGGCCTTCTCCAGCCGCGCGACGCGCTCGGCCGTCGCACTGCGAGACAACCCGATACGCCCGGCAAGCGACTTCATGGGAATACGCGCCTCGCGGCTCAATATGCTGAGGATCGTTCGGTCTGTCGCGTCGATTTCCTGCCTCCTGCGGCCGGCCAGAGGGACTGCCGGGCGGCTGTCGAGCGGCGCCGGCAAGATGACGGTTATTATAAACAAAGTGCCGGTGCAACCGGCGAAATGCCGGATGCACATGCCGGGCGGGCGTGCAACTCTCGTGGACCAAGAGCGGGGGTCTCCATGAACGACATGCTGAAAACGACGCCGGATTTCACGACCGAGGAAGCGCAAGCCCTCCTTAAGCAGCACTTCGGCCTGAATGGGTCACTTCAGCCGCTGGACAGCGAGCGGGACCAGAACTTCAAGGTCAATACCGGCGAGGGCCGCTGCTACATTCTGAAGATCGTCAACGGCGCCGAGCCGGAAATCGAAAGCGACTTCCAGACAGCGCTGCTGAAGCACGCCGGCGAAAATGCAGGGGACCTGCCGGTTCCGCATTTGCAGCCGACACTGTCCGGCGCGAACCTCGCGGCGACCACCAGGCGCGGGATGGTCCATCGATTGCGGCTGGTCACCTGGGTTCCGGGAACTCCGCTCGCACAGTCCGATCGCAGCGACGGAGCGCTTCACTCCCTCGGCCGGATGCTCGGCCGCTTCGATGCCTCGCTCAAGGGCTTCATGCATCCGGGCGCACTGCGCGACCTCGACTGGGACATACGCAATGCCGGACGTTCTGCCGGACGGCTCGCACATGTGGCCGATCTCCAGGATCGTGCTCTTCTCCAGCGCTTTCTCGACCGCTTCGACGAGCGGGTCGCCCCGCGGCTCCCGATGCTGCGCTCCGCCGTCATCCATAATGACGCAAACGACTGGAACGTCCTCATCGACGAGGACGACCGAGACCGCATTTCCGGTATCATCGACTTCGGCGACGCCCTCTACGCGCCCGTCATTGCCGAAGTCGCGATCGCCGCCGCCTATGCCGGCCTCGACCACCCCGATCCGATCGGCGCTGCGGCTGCGATCGCCAATGGGTACCATGCCGAATACCCGCTCCTCGAAGAAGAAGTCGATCTCCTCTTCGACCTGATTGCCGTGCGGCTGGTCACCTCGGTGACGATCTCCGCATCACGCCGGGCGCATACCGCCGACAATCCCTATCTCGCGATCAGCGAAAGACCTGCCTGGGCGCTGCTGCGCAAGCTCGATGCGATGAACCCGCGTTTCGCCACCGCGATCCTGAGAAAGGCCTGCGGTTTCGAGACAGTCGCCGGAGCGCACGCCGTCGCCTCCTGGATCGGCGAAAATCGCAAAAGCCTCCTGCCGCTTCTCGATCGTCCAGCCGCGGCCTATCCCGCCGCTCTCGTCCCCTATGGCGATCCGACGCATCCGATGACCGTCAGTTCGGCGGCCGCGCGGCCGCATGAGGCCCAATCGGTCTGGGAAGAGCATTGCCGCATGGCTGGCGTCGAGCTCGGCATCGGCCCCTGGGGTGAAGCCCGCACCGTCTATTCGGGCGAGATGTTCGTCTCCCGCCTGATCGAAGAGACCCGCCGCACGCGCCATCTCGGCCTCGACCTCTTCATGGCCGCCGGCACCAAGGTCCATACGCCGCTTGCAGCCACCGTCGCGAGCGTCGAGATCGAGAAGGATCCGCTCGGATACGGTTGCCTTATCGCGCTGCGCCATGAACCCGACGGTTGCCCGCCTTTCCTGACGCTCTGGGGGCATCTTGCCCATGAGGCCGTCGGTCGGCTGAAGGCCGGCGACAGGCTGGAGGCCGGCGCGCTTGTCGGTGAAATGGGCGCACCGGAAGAAAACGGCGGCTGGGCGCCGCATCTGCATCTGCAGATCTCCACCGACACAAGTCTCGCAGCGACGGATATCCTCGGCGTCGGCGAGGAGCGCTATCTAGACGTCTGGGCGGAGCTCTTCCCCGACGCGAGCACATTTGCCGGCATTGTGCGGGAATTCTACGACCGGAGCGGCCGCCCCCACGAGGAGATCATCAGGCGGCGGAAAGAGCTGCTGCTGCCGAACCTGTCGATCTCCTACGAGAAACCGATCAAGTTCGTGCGCGGCGAAGGCGTCTGGCTGATCGACGATCGCGGCCGCGCCTATCTCGACTGCTTCAACAATGTCTGCCACATCGGTCACGCCCATCCCGCCGTGGTGGAGGCATTGGCCCGGCAAGCAGGGACGCTCAACACCAACACGCGCTACCTGCACGACAACATCGTCGCCTATGCCGAGCGGCTGACGGCCACGATGCCGAAGGAACTCGCCGTCGCCGCCTTCGCCAACAGTGGCTCCGAAGCCAACAGTCTCGCCCTGCGCCTGATGCGCGCCCATACGGGCTGCGAAAACGCCGTCGTCTTGGACTGGGCCTATCACGGCACGACGCAGGAGCTGATCGATCTCAGCGCATACAAATTCCGCCGCAAGGGCGGAAAGGGCCAGAAGCCGCATGTTCACGTGGCGGCCGTTCCGGACAGTTACCACGCGCCGGCCGCCTGGCCGCTGGAGGAACACGGCAAGCGCTTCGCCGAAAACGTGGCCGAGCTAATCGCAGCGATGCGCGCCCGAGGCGAAGCGCCGGGTTTCTTCCTCGCCGAATCCATTCCGAGCGTCGCAGGCCAGGTGTTTCTGCCGGACGGCTACCTCAAGGACGTCTACCGCATGGTTCGGGAGGCCGGCGGCGTCTGCATCGCCGACGAGGTGCAGGTCGGCTTCGGCCGGGTCGGCAGCCATTGGTGGGCCTTCGAGACGCAAGGCGTCGTCCCTGATATCGTCACCATGGGCAAGCCGATCGGCGACGGCCATCCGCTTGCCGCGGTCGTCACCACGCGAGAGATCGCGGCGTCGTTCGACAACGGCATGGAGTATTTCAACACCTTCGGCGGCAACCCGGTATCCTGCGCCGTCGGTCTCGCCGTACTCGACGTCATCGAAGGCGAGGACCTGCGCCGCAATGCGCTCGATATCGGCAATCATCTTCTCGCCGCCTTCCGGACCATGCAGGAGCGCTACGAGGTCATCGGCGACGTCCGCGGCCTCGGCCTGTTCCTCGGCATCGAGCTCGTCAGCGACCGCAGGACCAGGGCGCCGGCGACGGAGATCGCCCGGGCCGTCGCGAACGGAGCCCGCCAGCGCGGCGTGCTGATGGGCACGGAGGGCCCACATGACAACGTGCTGAAGATGCGACCGCCGATGATCTTTTCGAAGCGGGATGCGGATCATCTGATTGCCGTGCTCGAGGAAACATTCGGGGCCGTGCTGGCGCAAGCGGGATAAGCACGAGGTAGAAGCACCACCGAAGACCAGACCACTCCGGGACGCACGCGTTCCGGAACCCGATAGTTGCGTCTCAAAAAACGGAGGAGAACGGGACGATGAAAACCGGAATTTTGGCACTATTTGCGACGGCGTTTCTTGCCGGCACCACGGCGCAGGCCGCAACCCTCGACGTCGTCAAGCAACGCGGCGAGCTGCGTTGCGGCGTGAGCCAGGGCGTGCTCGGCTTCTCTGCCCCGGACGACAAGGGCGAGTGGTCCGGCTTCGACATCGATTTCTGCCGTGCGGTCGCGGCCGCCACGCTCGGAAGCCCGGACAAGGTGAAATATGTGCCGCTTTCGACCAAGGAGCGCTTCACCGCGCTGCAGTCCGGCGAGGTCGACCTGCTTTCGCGCCAGACCACCTGGACGCTTTCGCGCGACACGGATCTGGGCATGAGCTTCGTCGGCGTGAACTATTATGACGGCCAGGCCTTCATGGTGCGCGGCGATATCGGCGTGAAGAGCGTCAAGGAGCTCTCGGGCGCCTCCGTCTGCACGGAGACCGGCACCACAACCGAACAGAACATGGCGGACTATTTCAGCGCCAACAAGATCGAGTATCAGGTGATCGCCTTCGAAAAGGCGGACCAGACGATCCAGGCCTTCAATTCCGGGCGCTGCGACGTCTATTCCACCGATGCCTCCGCGCTCTATTCGCAGCGGCTGACGCTCAACGACCCTGACCGCTTCGTCGTCCTGCCGGAGGTCATTTCCAAGGAGCCGCTCGGCCCTGCCGTCCGCCAGGGCGACGATCAATGGTTCAAGGTCGTTCGCTGGACGCTCTTCGCGATGATAGAGGCAGAGGAGCTGGGCATCACCCGGGAAAATGCCGCTTCGCTCCTCGAAAGCGGAACCGCCGCACAAAAGCGCTTCCTCGGCATCGACAACGAAGCCGGCAAGGCGCTCGGGCTCGATCCGAAATGGGCCTACCAGACGGTGGCCGCGGTCGGCAATTACGGCGAGATCTTCGAGCGCCACCTGGGCAAGGGGAGCGCGCTCAGGATCGATCGCGGTCTCAACAAGCTCTGGAACAACGGCGGCCTGATCTACGCGCCGCCGGTCCGCTGACCTACCGCATGTTTCCTTCGATCGCAGCCGATCGAAGGACAAAAACATGCAGCACGCGCCGCCGGGAATCCCGGCGGCGCCTTTTTCCTACCATCCCTCTTCGAGCACCCGGCCCAGCATATCGGCGAAGAAATCGGCGCTCTCCCGGGCGAGGCAAAGCGGCGGCTTGATCTTCAGGACGTTCAGATGGTCTCCGGTCGGCTGCATGACGATGCCGAGATCGAGAAGGCGGTCGCAGATCGCCGCGGTTTCCTCGGTGGCCGGTTCGAGCGTTTCGCGGTTGCGGACGAATTCGACGCCCAGGTAAAGCCCCATGCCGTGAACGGCGCCGACGAGCGGAAACCGGTCCCCGAGCGCCTCGAGCCGGCTCTTGAGATGGGTGCCGACCGCGCGGGCATTTTCCTGCAGGGCGTCGTCGTGAAGAATGTCGAGGACGGTCAAGCCGACGACGGAACTCACGGGGCTGCCGCCGGCGGAAGAGAAGAAATAGCCTTCCTTCTCCAGCGCATCGGCAATCTCGCGCCGGGTGATGACCGCGCCCAGCGGATGGCCGTTGCCCATGCCCTTGGCGACGGTGATGATATCGGGCACGACGCCCTGTTGCTCGAAACCCCAGAAATGATGGCCGAGCCGCCCGTAGCCGACCTGCACCTCATCGGCGATGCAGACGCCGCTCCTCTCCCGGACCATGGCGTAGACCGCATCCAGATAGCCGGAAGGCAACGGAATGCCGCCGGCATTGCCGTAGACCGGTTCCGAGATGAAGCCGGCGAGCTTCCCGCCCTTCTCGTCCAGGTCCGCGAGCTTTCGAGACACGGCGTCGACATAGCCCACCGTCGAATCCTCCCCGCGGAACGGGCCGCGATAGGTGTTCGGCGAGACGACGGGATGGACCCAGTCGGGGCGCGTCGTCAGCGCCTGCGGATTGTCGGCGATCGAGGTGGAAACGGCGTCGCTCGCGACCGTCCAGCCATGATAGGCCTCGAGCAGCGAGATAATGTTGCGCGCTCCGGAATGGGCCCAGGCGAGCCGGATGGCGAGATCGTTCGCCTCGGATCCGCTGTTGACGAGAAAGACAGTGTCGAGCCCTTCCGGCGCAAGCGCCGCAAGGCGCTCCGAAAACTCCGTCACGGCAGCATAGTGGAACCGCGAATTGGTGTTGAGCAGCGACCATTGCCGCCCGGCCGCAGCCGACAGGCGCGGATGCCCGTGGCCGGCGAGGGTGACGTTGTTGACCATATCGAGGTAAGCGCGGCCCTCGACGTCGAAGAGATGCTCCTTCCAGCCGCGCTCGATCTGCGGCGGCGTGCGGTAATAGTTCTTCTGCGGCCGGGCATAGTGCCGGCGGCGGCGCTCGAGGAGCCCGGCCGCGTCCGGCAAGGCCGCATCGCAATCGAAGCCCAGGATGGGCGAGGGCGACGGGCAAAGCCGGCACCATGCCCCCGCCTGATGCGATGCCGCGAAGGCGGGCGGGTCCAACTCCGGCGTAGTGCAAAGCTGAACGCGCATGAACCCCAGGGCCGACGGATCGCCGGGGACCACGCCGATCCGTGCGCCCGCCTCGAACGCCTCTTCGGCGAGGTCGGCTGCCTCGACGCCGTAAAGATGGAGATGGAGACCTTCGCCCGAGAAGATCAGCTTGCCGCCGCGCTGGTGGAGCCGGCCGGCAAAAGGCGCGTGCACGGCAGTCTGCCCATGCAGGCATAAATCGACGTGCAGGGCGAATGTCCGGGGGGCGCTCGCCTGCAGGAGCCTGGTTTCCGTCAGCCGGTACTCGCCATAGCGCGTGGCCGCGGCACCGGCAGCACGCGCCGCCGATTGCAGGAGCAGGGCTTCGGTGTCTTCGTAATGCCAGCGGTCGGCAGGAAGGTGCGGGCCGAGCGAGGAGAGATCGACGATGCCGATTTCCGAAGGGTCGAGCTCGGGCAGCAGCCGGCGGCCCATCCCGGGCGGAGAAAGCTGCGGCGACCGCTCCACAGCCTCTCCGATCGCATGCTCCATGAGATCGAGAGGGACGGAAACCGCAACGTCGAAGATTTCCCGCTCATGCGCGGCATTGCCTTCGACATAGGCATTTTCCGGATCGACCTCGAGCTGCTGCGCCGTGCTTGCCACGAGAACGCAGGCACGCGCGACGATCAGCGGCCAGAGCGCCTTCAATTCGGCATCCGTCAAAGGGCAGACGGCATGGAACGCCTTCACCGCCGGCAGGATCTGGAAGGGATCTCCGCCCGCATGATGCAGCAGCGATGCGCAGGTAACGGCAAGATCGGCGACCACCCACCCTTTCAGCACGTCGCCGAAATCGATGACGCCGTCCGGGATGAGGCGCCCGCTCCTGTCCGCGCGGCTCACGACATTGTCGTCGGTGACGTCCTGATGGATCGCCTGCAGGCGCAGCTCCGGCATCAGCGGCTGAACCCTGCGCATGGCGCCGACCATCGCCTCGGCAATGCGCTTGCGCAGATCGACGTCGCTCATGGCCGAAAGCAGGTGAAGCGCCACCGGCCCTGCCCTTCTGAGGTCCCATTGCAGCTCCCGCTCGAGCCCCGGATGATCGAAATCCCTGAGTGCGACCGCCAACCGGCCTGCAACATCGCCGAGTGCCGCCACGGTTTCCACGGCCAGGTGCCTGCGGCGCGTCAGGGGCGTGCCGTCCAGATAGGTGAGCAAGCGGAACTGATAGGTTTCCTCGCGAACGGCTGCGGTAACGATTTCCTCGCCGCTCAGGGCGGACACCACTTCGGGCACTTTGGGAGCATCGGGCCTGGTAGCGACATGCCGCAACGCGGCATTCTGGGCTTCGATCTCAACCCGCGCATATTCGGCACGCGCGATCTTCAGGACAAAAGGCCCCTCGCTTGTGTCGACGCGGTAGTTGCGGTCCTGCTGGCTGCCGAGTTCGGTGAGATCGCCGGAAAGGCCGTAATGTTGGGCCAGGATTGCCTGCGCCTCTTCGATCGACACGTCCGGCCTCGCAAGCTGCGTGCGGCGCTTCAGCAATTCGTCTTCCATCATTTCCTTCCCGTCTCTGCGATGGTGTCGTTCTTACTGCGAAACACCTTCAAGACGATAGCGCGTACCCGGATAGGTGAGCCACGCGACCGTTACATTCGCAGCTTCCGACCAGGTCCGTCGACGGATCATCAGGCACGGTTCGCCGCGGCCGATCGAAAGGAGCTTGCATTCCCACGGCTTCGGCAGAACGGCTTCGACGATCTGCTCCGTCCGCGTGATCGGCGCCACCAACGTCAGATAGACGTTCGGGGTCATGCTGGTAAAATCCTGTTCCAGGTAATTGGGGCAGATTGCGGGATTGACGAAACGGTCTTCAATCTGGATCGGAACGTCGTCCTCCGCGTGGACGATGATCGAGTGAAAGACCCGCGCTTTCGCCGCAAGCCCGAGCGCCTCCGCGACCTCGGTGCTTGCCTGCTCCTCCTCAAGCAGCGTGATCCGCGAGGTATGCCTGTGTCCGCGCTCGCGAATCTCGTCGGCGATATTGCGCACCTCGAGAAGGGCCGTGCTGCCCTTGTGGGCAGCCACGAAGGACCCTACTCCCTGGACCCGCGTGATCGCACCCTCGCTTGCCAGTTCGCGCAGTGCGCGATTGGCGGTCATCCGGCTGACGCCGAGATCGGCGACGATATCGTTTTCGGACGGTACGCGATGGTGCGGCGGCCATTCGCCGCTTTCGATGCGGCTGCGGATGAACTGCTTGACCGCCTCATAGCGCGGTACCGGCCCGTCGTCGAAAACCGCCCTGTCGCTCTTGCGCCCCAATACCGCCATGCGATGCTCCGTTGCGGCCGGGCGCCGCCGGCCCGGCAAATCAGCGATTGTTTTCCTTTATTTCCAACTTGCGCGCCACAACAAAATATCTATAGTTCCATATACAACCACGTACAGGAACGGCTCTCATGACAGCTTCGTCCGCCCATCGACTGTTTGCCGAACAGGCGCTGCTGCCGACCGGTTGGTCCGAGAACGTCGCGATCTCCGTCGACGCGGCGGGACGCATTCTCGCGGTGGAAGCAGGGCAATCGAAGGCGCCGGGCGACGAGCATCTATCCGGACCCATTGTGCCGGCGATGGCCAACCTGCATTCCCACGCCTTCCAGCGTGCAATGGCCGGCCTTGCGGAAGTGGCCGGAACAGGCGACGACAGCTTCTGGACCTGGCGGGAGGAGATGTATCGCACCGTCGGTCTGGTCGACCCGGACGATCTCGAGGCGATCGCCGCCAAGCTCTATGTGGAAATGCTGAAGGGCGGCTTCGGCCGTGTCGTCGAATTCCACTACCTTCATCATCAGCTCGACGGCACGCCTTACGCGGACCCGGCGGAAATGTCGCTGCGGATACTAAGGGCCGCGCAGACGACCGGCATCGGCCTCACCCATCTGCCGGTCTTCTACGCCCATGCCAATTTCGGCGGAGCTGCGCCGAGCGCGGGGCAGCGCCCCTTCCTTCATGATCCGGACCGCTTCCTCGCGCTGCTCGAGCGGCTCTCGCCCGCTTGCAATGCGACAGGCGCGAGGCTTGGCTATGCCATCCATTCGCTGCGGGCGGCGACGCCGGAGGAAATGCGCGAGATCCTGCAATCGTCGCCCCTCACCGGCCCCATCCACATCCATGTCGCCGAGCAACCCCGCGAAGTGGAAGATTGCCTGGCCTGGAGCGGCCGGCGCCCGGTCGAATGGCTCCTCGACAACATGCCGGTGGACGAGCGCTGGTGCGCGATCCACGCGACGCACATGACGCCCGACGAGACGAGACGGCTCGCCCATTCGGGAGCGGTCGCCGGCCTTTGCCCCGCGACCGAGGCCAATCTCGGCGACGGAATTTTTCCCGCGGTCGACTTTGTTGCGGCAGGCGGCCGCTTCGGGGTCGGGACCGACAGCCATGTCGCGACGAGCGTCGCGGAAGAGCTTCGGCTCCTCGAATACGGCCAGCGCCTGCGCGACCGCAGGCGCAACCGGCTCGCCGCGCCCGGCGCCTCCGTCGGCAGGTCAATCTTCGATGCGGCGCTTGCGGGCGGCGCCCAAGCGGCCGGACAAGCGGCCGGACAAGCCGCCGGAATGGAAGAGCCGGGCATCCGCGCCGGCGCCATGGCCGACCTCGTCGTTCTCGACGGCTCCAATCCCTATATCGCCGCGGCAAGCGGCAACCAGATCCTCGACCGCTGGCTCTTCGCACTCGGCGGGGATACGGTTCGCGACGTCATGATCGCGGGCGAATGGAAGATCCGCAATGGACGGCATGACCGGGAGGAAGACATCGACCGCGCCTTCGCGCGCGTTCTGAACAAGCTCAAATAGCAATCGAAGAATCGCAATTTAAAAAAGGGGAATGCGCATGTCGATCAGCACAATGAGACTCACCTTCGCTGCCGCCGGCCTGATGCTGGCGGCTTCCGCCAGCGGCGCCAATGCTTCCTATTGCGGCGACGGCAAGACCGTGACCTTCGCCGGCATCGACTGGGAAAGCGGCGCCTTCATCACCGAGGTCATGAAAACGATCCTTTCCAAGGGATACGACTGCCAGGTCGACTCGATCCCCGGCAATTCCGTGACTCTCGAACAGGCAACCGCCAACAACGACGTGCAGATTTTCGCCGAGGAATGGCTCGGCCGTTCGGACGTCTGGAACAAGGCGGTGGAAGAAAAGAAGGTGGTTGCCGTCGGCAAGACCTTCGTAGGCGCCAGCGAAGGCTGGTTCGTGCCGGACTACGTCGTCCACGGCGATCCCGCTCGCAATATCGAAGCCAAGGCGCCGGACCTGAAAAGCGTATCACAGCTTACCGATCCGAAGATCGCCGAGATTTTCGCCGATCCGGAAGAGCCATCCAAAGGCCGCTTCCTCAACTGCCCCTCCGGCTGGACCTGCGAGGGCGTGAGCACCGCCAAGCTCGAGGCCTACAAGCTCGGTGAGACCTATGTGAACTTCCGCCCCGGAACGGGGACAGCGCTCGACGCGGCGATTACCTCTGCCTATCTCCAGGGCGAGCCGATCCTCTTCTATTACTGGTCGCCGACCGCGATCATGGGGAAATTCAAGCTGATCCAGCTCGAAGAGCCGGCCTATAACGAAGCCTGCTGGAAAGAACTGAGCAGCGCCAACGGCAAACGTGACGAAGGCTGCGCCTTTCCCTCCGTCGACGTGGCCTATGGCGTGAACAGCACCTTCGCTTCCGAAGCTCCGGAAATCGTCGAGATCCTGGAAAAGGCAACATTCCCGCTCGATGAGGTCAACGCCAGCCTCGCCTATATGGCCGACAACAAGGTCGACGCCACGGCGGCTGCCGCCGAATTCCTGAAAACCAAAGGCGACATCTGGAGCAAGTGGGTCTCGGACGAGGCGCGCGGCAAGATCGAAGCCGGTCTCAAGTAACGGTGGCCCTTTCCGGCCGGCAATCGCAGCGCCCCGCCACCAGGCGGGGCGCTGCGATCGTAGGCGAAAGGCTGCTTCCCCGGGCCAGGAGGGTCTTGGCTTCCCGCCTCCCACCTGAACAAGGAACGATATCCGATGTTTCCGGACTCTCTCAATCTCTCGATCCGCGCGCCGGTGAACGACTTCATCCAGGCCCTCGTCACCAATTATGGCTGGGTCTTCAAGGCGATCAGCGGCGTCATCCTGAAGGCCGTTCTGTTCATCGAATGGATCCTGCGCGGCCTGCCCTGGTGGCTCGTCATTCTCGCCTTCATGGCGCTTGCCTGGCGGAGTTCGCGGCGCTGGTCGCTGACGCTGGCCGTAGGCGCGTTGCTGGTTACCGTCGGCGTCCTCGGACTCTGGGATCTGACGATGCAGACGCTCGCCCTGATGCTGATGGCGACCATCGTCTCGGTGGTGATCGGCGTGCCCATGGGGATTCTCGTCGCGAAGAGCCGCGTCGTCCGCAACATCACTCTGCCGGTGCTCGATGTCATGCAGACCATGCCGAGCTTCGTCTATCTCATCCCGGCGCTGATGCTCTTCGGGCTCGGCAAGGTCCCGGCAATCCTCGCGACCATTATCTACGCCGTCCCGCCGCTGATCCGGCTCACCGATCTCGGCATCCGCCAGGTTGATGCGGAAGTCGTCGAAGCTGCGACGGCGTTCGGCGGCAGCCCGGGACAGATTCTCTTCGGCGTCGAACTGCCCCTTGCGACGCCGACGATCATGGCCGGCCTCAATCAGACGATCATGATGGCGCTGTCGATGGTCGTCGTCGCCTCGATGATCGGCGCACGCGGCCTCGGCGAACAGGTGCTGAACGGCATTCAGACGCTCGACGTCGGCAAGGGCCTCGAGGCCGGCATCGGCATCGTCATTCTGGCGGTCGTGCTCGACCGTATCACGCAAGGCTTCGGCAAGCCCCGGACGGAGGACGCCCGCAATGGCTGATATAGAGATCCGGAACGTCTACAAGATCTTCGGGCATGACGCGAAGAAGGCGCTCGCCATGGTCGAGGACGGGCTCGATAAAGCCGACATCCTGTCCAGGTCCGGCTGCACCGTGGGCCTCAACGATGTCAGCCTCAAGATCGGCGCCGGAAAGATCTTCGTGATCATGGGGCTTTCCGGATCGGGCAAGTCGACGCTGGTGCGCCACATCAACCGGCTGATCGAACCGACGAGCGGCGAGGTCCTCTTCGACGGCGACAATATCCTCGACCTCGGTGCGAAGGCGCTGCGCGCCTTCCGCATGCGGCGCGTCAGCATGGTCTTCCAGAGCTTTGCCCTGATGCCGCATCGGACCGTGCTCCAGAATGTCGTCTACGGCCAGCGCGTGCGCGGCGTGTCGAAGGACGATGCCCGCGACATCGGCATGAAATGGATCGATACTGTGGGCCTCTCGGGCTACGACGCGAAATTTCCTCATCAGCTCTCGGGCGGCATGAAGCAGCGCGTCGGCCTTGCACGAGCGCTCGCTGCCGACACGGATGTGATCCTGATGGACGAGGCGTTCAGTGCCCTTGACCCACTGATCCGCGGCGACATGCAGGACCAGTTGCTGCAACTCCAGCGGAATCTTGCGAAGACCATCGTCTTCATCACCCATGATCTCGACGAGGCCCTGCGCATCGGGTCGGAGATCGCGATCCTGAGGGACGGTCAGGTCGTTCAGGTCGGCACACCGAACGATATTCTCGACAACCCTGCCAACGACTATGTTGCCCGATTCGTCCAGCGCCGGCACGAAAGGCCGCAGACCCATGGGTGAGATGATTTCGCTCGATGGACCGCTTACCTGGCGCGAGATCGCTTCGATCGCCGAGGGCGCCTCTCTGGACCTGTCCGGACCGGCGCGCCGGCGGATCGCCCAGGCCCGCCGGATCGTCGACGCATTGGTGGAGCGCGGCATCCGCGGTTACGGCATCAACACCGGCGTTGGCGCGCTATGCGATGTCATCATCAGCCGTGAGAACCAGCAGGCGCTCTCGCGCAACATCATCCTGAGCCACGCTTGCGGCGTCGGAGATCCGCTCGGTCGAGTGGAAGCCCGGGCCGTCATGGCAGCACAGATAGCCAACTTCGCCCACGGCTATTCCGGCGTGCGGGTCGAGACGGCCGAAATGCTCCTGGCGCTGCTCAATGCCGACATCATCCCTCTCATTCCGTCGCGGGGCTCGGTCGGATATCTAACCCACGCCGCCGCGATCGGCCTCGTGCTGATCGGTCAGGGCTCGGCCATGCAGGGGACGGAAAGACTGAGCGGCGCCGATGCCCTCGCCCGTCTGGGGCTTGCGCCCTTGCGGCTCGAAGCGAAAGAAGGCCTGAGCCTCGTCAACGGGACCCCATGCGCCACCGGTCTGGCGGCGCTGGCGCTCGCACGCACGGAAAGGCTCTTCGCCTGGGCGGATGCAGCCGCGGCGATGACTTACGAAAACCTCGGCAGCCAAGCCAATGCCTTTGCCGAGTTGCCCTTGGCACTGCGGCAATCCCCTGGCCTGAGCGCGGTCGGCGAGGGTCTGCGCGACTGGCTGGCGGATAGCCCGATGCTCGCAGGTACGGCCGGGACCCGCACCCAGGATCCGCTCAGTCTCAGGGCCGTACCGCAGGTGCATGGCGCCGTCCGCGACGCTTTCGGCCAGGTGGCCGAAATCGTCGACCGCGAACTCGCAAGCGTTACCGACAACCCGGCCGTTGCCGGTTCGCCGGAGGCACCCGAGGTGCATTCGCAAGCCCATGCCGTCGGTGCCGCGCTTGGCCTTGCAATGGACAGCCTCGCCGTCGCAGTGGCGGAAGTCGCAGCAATTTCCGAGCGCCGCATCGACCGGCTGGTGAACCCTCTGGTGAGCGGTCTTCCTGCCTTCCTCGCCGGCGATAGCGGCGTTTCCTCGGGTTACATGATCGCGCAGTACACGGCTGCCGCGCTCGTAGCGGAAAACCGGCGGCTCGCGGCACCCGCCAGTCTCGACGGCGGCATCACCTCCGCGCTTCAGGAAGACATGCTCACCCATGCGACACCGGCCGCCTGGAAAGCGCTCTCGATCGTCGACAATCTCGAGCGGATACTGGCGATCGAACTGCTTGCGGCCGCACAGGCCTATGAGCTGCAGCCGCAAGCGCAGGGCAAGGCGCAACGCACCGCTGCCCTTTACGGGCACATACGCTCGGCGATCCCCGCCTATCGCGACGATCGCCCGATGAACGAAGACTTTGACCGGATGCGGCGGCTGATGCGAGCCGCGCCGGCACACGGGCAGCTGTAACCCGCTCTGAACAAGGAAGGGAGGAGACTACATGACGCACATCACCACCGAGGCAGGGGGCTCGCGCGGCGGCGCCGCATTGCGGCTCATCCTTTTCAGCCTCATCGGCATATTCCTGTTCTTCGTGCCGGTCGAAATCAACGGCAAGTCGACGATCCTGCTCGACCATGCGGCAACCGCCATATCGACCCATGCGCGGCCGGTGGCGATCGGCTTCGTATTGCTGCTGATGGCTTACGGCGCCTTCGGCCCCATCGCGAAGGGCACCTGGCGCAAGACGACGACCGATGCCGTGTTTTCGGTCCTGCGCGTCCTCGGACTGGTCCTTGCCGGCCTTTATCTCGCCGGCATCGGGCCCGAGGTCTTCTTCGCCCCCGACATGCTGCCCTTCCTCTTCGACAAGCTGGTGCTGTCGGTCGGGCTGATCGTACCCATCGGCGCTTTGGCACTCGCCTTCCTGATCGGCTACGGCCTTCTCGAATTCACCGGCGTGCTCGTCCAGCCCGTGATGCGGCCGATCTGGCGTACGCCGGGCTGGTCCGCCATCGACGCCGTCGCTTCCTTCGTCGGCAGCTACTCCCTTGCGCTCCTGATCACCGACCGCGTGTTCCGCGAAGGCAAGTACACGGTGCGCGAAGCGGCGATCATCGCGACAGGCTTTTCCACCGTGTCGGCTACGTTCATGATCATCGTGGCGAAGACGCTGGGGCTCATGGATATCTGGAATTTCTACTTCTGGACGACGCTTGTCGTCACATTCATCGTTTCTGCGATCACCGCCCGGATCTGGCCGCTTTCCCGGCTTGCGCACGAGGGCGATCGGGACCAGCCGCTGCCCCCGGGCCGCAGCCGCCTGAGCGTCGCCGTCGAGACGGGCCTGGAACAGGCAGCAATCGCCAAGGCCCTGCCGACGCTGCTACGCGAAAGCTTCCTCGACGGACTGCGCATGGCGGCGATGATCCTGCCGAGCATCATGGCTGTCGGGCTCATCGGGCTTCTCGCCGCCAAGTTCACGCCGATCTTCGACATTCTCGGCCTGACGCTCTACCCCTTCACCTGGCTCGCGCAGTTCGGCGAGCCGATGCAGGCGGCAAAGGCGCTCGCCTCAGGGCTCGCCGAGATGTTCCTGCCCGCCATCCTGCTCAAGGAGGCCGTGCCCGAGGTGAAGTTCCTGGTCGCGGTGGTATCGGTCAGTCAGGTCCTGTTCCTGTCCGCCTCGGTCCCTTGCATGCTGGCGACCTCGATCCCGCTCAGCTTTCGCGATCTTCTGGTGATCTGGTATATTCGCGTCGTATTGAGCATAGTGGTGACGGCGCCGATCATTTGGGTCGGAACGTCGATGGGATGGCTCGGCTGACGATGATGCGAATTCTGCGCTCGAGCGAGTACAGGCATATGCCGTGGAAGAACGGCGGCGGAGAGACGGTGGAAATCGCCGTCTCTCCGGACCGTGCCACCATTGCCGATTTCGACTGGCGCATAAGCATGGCGACCGTCGCCACCAATGGCGCCTTCTCGATCTTTCCCGGCATCGACCGCACCCTATCGATCCTGGAGGGCAGCGGGATGACGCTTGCGATCGAGGGCCGGCAACCGAAACTGCTGACCACCTCGGATACCCCCCTCACCTTCCCCGCCGACGTGCCGACGTCCGCGACGCTCGTGGATGGCCCGGTCACCGATCTCAATGTGATGACGCGCCGCCAGGCTTTGAAACATCGCGTGCGCAGGATTCATGTCGAGGGCTCGCAACCGGTGACGACGAGCGCCCGCGATCTCGTTCTCTTCTGTCATCGCGGCAGCGTTGCGCTCGTGACCGAAGGCGTCTCCGCAACCCTGCACGGGCTCGACGCGGCGGTCCTCGTCCAGCCGGGCACGCTCACGCTCTCGGCCGACATCGCTTCGGAAGCTTTCCTGATCGAGATCGGCCCGGCCTGAGCGCCGCGCCGTCAGCCGTCCTTTGTTCGGCCGGAAATATGAAGGCACGCCGCTTCAGCGCATGCCGAAGAGCAGGAGAATTCCGCCGACCAGCATGAGCGCGACGCCCAGCCAATTGCGCAACGGGCTCAGAAAGCGCAGGCCTTGCCCGCGCGGCTCAAGCGTCTGCTTGGGATTGCGTTCCGCGGGCTGCGGCGGCTCGCTCAGCCGTCGCCGTCCGAGCGCCTCCCATGCCATGTAGAGAAGCCCGCTGATGAAAAGAAGTGCACCGGCCAGGGTTGCCCACACGCGCGCCTCCTGCGGCTGAATTCACTGTTCGACGAAACAGTGAATGATTCAATGGCGATGGAGACGCGGAGATGTCAGCGGATGCGCGTCTGAGGACGCACGATGTTCATCTGAAGCTCGTGGCTGGATGCAAATCGCCCGAGAACCCTGATCAGGCGGCGTTCCTCGGCCTTGTTGATGCCGGTCCGCCTGCAATACTCCGCCACGTCCCAGACATGCCTGGCCTGGGATTTGTCGAGCTTTCCGATTTCCGCGTGTCTCATCCTGCGCCTCCCAACTGCGTTGGTTCTAACGTCGAACGGGCACAAATGGTTCCCCCGTCGCGTCAAGTCCGGCGGCGGCTCCCGCGGGCCGGAACCTTTGCGGCCGGCTGCGGTTTCCGACCATGAGCGACCGGAGGTGATGTCATGAGCAGAAGCTGGGAACGACTGGCGCTGATCGGCGCCGCCGTCATCATAATCGCCAGTGCGATTTTCTACGTCTATGTCGACCGCTTCTCCTCGACCAATTCCACCCGGATCGAGGACACCAAGGTCAATGCCGACGGCATCAATACCATCGACGAAAATCCGCCGAGCGCCACGGGCGACAAGGACAATCCTTCCTGAGGCCCTCCCTTCGCGGGCGCGCATGGCACGCGCTCGCGCAGACCCGAAACGGACCGGCTCAAGGGCATAGGGCCGAAGGAAGGCGGAGGCGGCTCAAGGGCCGCCTGCCATCGACCCTACGACCACCATCACCACCGCATCGACGTCGATCTCTCCATTGACCGCGAGCTTGTCTCCCGCCTGGCGGACCTGAAGCTTCGAAGGGTTTTCTGCCGCCTGCCGCTGAAGTTCTTCGATAACGGCATTGATGGCCTTCGCCTCCAGATTGCCTTCGTTCAGATGGCTGGTACCCATTTCCAGAAGACCCCTTCCTTTCGCTCGGGATAATATTTGAATTCGCACTCGAACCGCCGGCCGTATGCGGCTGCCTCGGTCAAAGCCTTTTCCGAGGGCGGGTTCATTCCCGTTCCCGGGGCGAACCAGTCCTCCAGGAGATCGTCGGGGACATAGGCCCCGATTCTCAGGGGAAGACTGGTCAATGCGGAATCCATCTCTTTCGGCGCCGGCATGCGATCCTCCTGACCGACCCGGAGCGGGATGAGGAAAAGTGTGTGCGGTTTACCGCCCGCATCCCGCTCCAACTTCGTGCAATCGATCACGGTCATGTTTTTAGGTCAACCAGACCTAAAAACATCGTGATCCAGAGCATTTCCGCTCCGGCAATGCTCTAACCTTTCGTTGACGCAACTCCGGACGGAAAACCGCTGCGCACTTTTCCTGGAATTGCTCTAACAAGGCCGGCCCCGGGAAGTTCCGTCGCCCGCCTCGTCCATACAGATAGTCTTGCCCGAGCGCTGCCGTTTGTAGCAGCACCAAATGGCGCCGTGCGTCCGGAAACGCGCGGCGCCCTATGATGGCGACCGTTCGGCTATACTGCATGTTTCCTTTAATCGTATCCGATTAAAGGACAAAAACATGCAGCAGATCAAAGTGCCACAGCGACCTTTGCGCGTCTGATAAGACGCGCGGCGCTGTAGCGGACGAGGCTCAACCTATGCGAGGACATCCCGGCCGATTTGCGAAATAGACGGTCGTAAGCCGGCCGCGCCGGCCGACACCGTCGACCGCCACCTCGCGCCGCGTGACCGACCGGATATCCGGGTCGCGGATTCCAAGCCGATAGGCGCGACGGATGGCCTGACGCTCGCTGCAGCCGCGAGACGGACGATAATCGTAGTCATCATCGTCGTATCTGCGATCACGCAGCTGCGGACCGTCCGGACCGATATACAGGTCGAATGACTGGGCTGACGAAGCAGAAGGTAAAGCAGCCGCCGCGCCGCCCAAAATCAACCCGGCCGCGAAAAGCCTGCCGATGTTCATGACTTCTCCTCCATGCTCTCATTTGAGAGTTTTCTTAAACTCATATCTGAACGGCAGGGGAGCGGATTAGTTCCGCCCTTCCGCGTCTTTGAGCCGGGGAGGACGGACCAAGCGGCAGGACATCAGGGCGAGCGCTTCGGGAGAAATGAACCACGCCTCACCGGGCGCGCTCGCCAGTTCCGGAAGAGCCGTCGAGGGACGGCTCGACGTTGATGACTACTGTTGAGCGCCGCCCGGCGACGTTCCCTCGCCGCCTGAAGGCGCCTGCGTTTCCTGTCCGCCTGAAGGTGCCTGCGGCGCTTCAACGTTCGGCACGTTCACGTCGACGTCGGTATTTCCACCACCGCCGCTGCCGTCGAAGAGATCGCCGCCAAACAGGAACAAGGCTCCGACAACTAGCAGAATCACGATTACCGCAACGGCCCACCCACCGCCGCTGCCCCCGGTGTTGACTACTGTTGGTCCTCTGTCAGCCATTTGGAGTTCTCCTTTAGGTTCTTTCCTCCAGGGAAACCACTACAGCAGAATTAAGTTCCAGAGCGAGAAATAAGGGTAGACAACGCCGATGACAGTTCTCGTCATAAAGTTGGGAGAATGGATCCGGCGCAGGAGCGACCGACGGCCAAAACCGTCTTGATCAAGTAACCAGCAGAAATCTACTCTAATGATCTTTCGAGTATGGCCTTTGACAGTAACTCATTTAACGACGTTAGAATTCAGTGCAGAAGACTCGGCGCTTCCACTGGCTCTGGTGGCGGCTTCAGAGCTTTCACGCAAGAGCGAGAGCGAGGCGCTATGAGTGATAGAGCGCGCTCGAAAAATAAGAAAGCTCATCGAGTGGACGGGAGGGCCGGCACTCCCTCGCAGATCCGGCAAGCCGTTTTGGTGAACCTTGCTCGCGCCAAGCGACAATATGCAGGATCGCACCGGCCAATGTCTCAGGAATAAACCGGTTACCTATGTGTCCAGAATGGACCGGGAAGGATTGGTAGCGGAGGAGGGATTCGAACCCCCGACACAAGGATTATGATTCCTCTGCTCTAACCTACTGAGCTACTCCGCCGCCGGTGCCGTGAAAGCTTCTGAACGAAGCCCGTCTTGGCTGGTCGGGCGGCTTATAAGGCGCTGTTCCGGCTAGTGTCAAGCAATGTCTTCGGGAAAAAGCGATGTTTTCCCGCCACGCCGGAATCGCCCGCTTTACGCTGCCGCCGGCGCCTGCAAGAGCGCCTTCAGCGCCGCTTCCGCGGCCGGCTCGCGCTCGGACCTGCGGATGAAGCCGCCGCCATAGACGCGCGCATCCTCGCCGGTGCCGGAATAGAGCGCGCAGGCCTGGCCGGGCGCGACACCCGCCTCGCCTTCGACGAGCTCGACATATAGCCCTTCGGCGTCGCTCTTGAGGACCGCCGGCGCGGGGCGGCGGGTGGAGCGCACCTTGGCAAAGCATTCGAAGCCCTGCCCGGCTGCCGCTTCCAGTTCCTCGTCACCCAGCCAGTTGACGTCGCGCAGGTAGACGCGGCGCGTCTCCAGCGCCTCCTTCGGGCCGACGATCACGCGGCGCGAGCGGGCGTCGAGGTAGACGACATAGAGCGGCTCGCCGGTCGCGACACCGATGCCGCGGCGCTGACCGATCGTGTAATGCAGGATGCCCTCGTGCGCGCCCAGTACGCGACCGTCGAGATGGACGATTTCGCCGGCAAGCGCCGCGTTCGGCTTCAGCTTCGAGACGATGTCGCTGTATTTGCCCTGGGGCACGAAACAGATGTCCTGGCTGTCGGCCTTCTTGGCGACGACAAGGCCCATCTCCTCGGCGAGCGCCCGGGTCTCGCTCTTCGGAAGACCGCCGAGCGGGAAGCGCAGATAGTCGATCTGCTCCTGCGTTGTCGCAAAGAGGAAATAGCTCTGGTCGCGCTCGGCGTCGGCCGGCCGGTAGAGCGCGCGCTGGCCGGCATAACGCGGCTTCGGGCTCGGCCGCGAACGGATGTAATGGCCGGTGGCGAGCGCATCGGCGCCGAGCTCCTTGGCGGTCGCAAGCAGGTCGGCGAACTTGACCGTCTGGTTGCAGGCCACGCACGGGATCGGCGTCTCGCCGGCGATATAGCTTTCGGCGAAGGGGTTGATCACCGTCTCGCGGAAACGCGCCTCGTAATCGAGGACATAATGCGGAATGCCGATCGTCTCGCAGACGCGGCGGGCGTCGTCGATATCCTGACCGGCGCAGCAGGAGCCGGCCCTGTGCACCGCCGCGCCATGATCGTAAAGCTGCAGCGTGATGCCGAGAACGTCGTAGCCCTCGCGTTTGAGAAGCCCCGCCACGACGGAAGAGTCGACGCCGCCGGACATGGCGACGACGACGCGCGTATCTTCGGGCTTGCGGTCAAAATCGAGACTGTTCACGGGATCCAATCCGGCATCCGGGCGCGGCTCCTGTACCGGCACCCTGTTTCACGCTTGAGGCCGCACGGCGGCACATGAGGGCGGCGCGGCATATTCTGTAAGGGTCTACGCCCTTCTGGTATTTTCTTCGTGCATGCCGTCATCCCAAAACCGCTGCTCGGTGTCGGGCGGCATGCATCAGACTTTTCCGTGCCGCGACATATAGAAACTTGCGCCCGTCACGGCAAGAGTGGACGGCAGAACGCCGGCCGAGCACTCGACCCGTCAGATCAGCTTCATCCGCATCGCCCGGGCGATCGCCTGCATGCGGTTGACGGCGTCGAGCTTGCGGGTCGCGCTCTTGAAATAGCTGCTCACCGTATAGGCGGATATGCCGAGAATGATGGCGATCTCGTCGCTGCTCTTTCCGGCCGCTGCCCAGCGCAGACATTCGACCTCCCGGCTCGAGAGCTTCTCGCGGGCGCCGCTGCCGGCATCGAAGGTACGCTCGAGGCATTCGAAAAGCTGCAATAGCGCCAGATAGAGCGTCGCACGCTCCGCGCCGGCCGGTTCGTCCCGCGTGCCGGAGAGCACTGCCACAAAAGGCTCACCATAGGTCGTGTGCAGCAGCACCGCGAAGTGACCCATACCGGCATGGGGCGGGAGGCGGATAACCGCGGCCTTGCCGGCGCCCCTGCCCGCGGGCTCCATGAGTTCAGGGCCGCCGGTGACGGGCAGCTTCGTCTGGCGCAGGCGCTCTACCAGTTCGCTGGTCTGGAACGTCTCGCCGGCATCATACTGCTGTACCAGCTCCGCGGGCCAATTGCTCAGCACGAGACGTTCGGAAAAGCGCTGCTCGTCGGCGAGAGGCAGACGCGCGATCATGAAATGCGCGAATCCGTAGCGGGAGATCAGCCGCCGCATCAGATGCAGGAGCTCGTACTCCGTGCGCACCGATGCGGGGTCGATCTCGAAAGGCATGTTTGCTTCGGCCTCGCGCCGCGAGGCCGGTTCGTTCGAATCCTTCATTCCGGTCACCGTGCTGCCGGCGTTGCCGCCGCTATGGAGACTAAAGCGGTCTTGGCCCGGTGGCTGAAAGCGCCCCCCTGCCCGCGCCGCAGACATGAGCCGCGCCGCCCGCAAACTTCGTGACGCCCCGGTTTATTCCGGGAGCATACACGTGGACGCCCGTTTGATCCGGCGCCTCGCTGTCGCGAATTCCAGTCGAAGCGAAATGTGGTGATTGCATGGCCCGCGTCCCGAAATTCTAGGAAGGCCTGCCGTTTCCTTCCCTCACGAACAGCCACCCTTGCGAACCATCCGCGGCCGAGGCCGCTCAAATGATGATCAAATGGTTATCAACGGTTTAGGCAATTATTAAATGTGGCAAGCTAAGGTCACAGCCATATGGTCTTGAGTTTGTGTAGAGAGTCCCATGACCGAAATGATGCGTCCACGCGTGAAATATGTCATCGGCCCCGATGGCAGCCCCTTGACGATCGCGGACCTGCCGCCGGCCAATACCCGGCGCTGGGTCATCCGCAGGAAGGCTGAAGTCGTCGCCGCCGTGCGTGGTGGCCTTTTGAGCCTCGAAGAGGCATGTGAGCGTTACACGCTGACCGTAGAGGAATTCCTCTCCTGGCAATCCTCGATAAATGACCATGGTCTCGCCGGCCTGCGCACGACGCGCATCCAGCAATATCGCCACTGATCAATCCCCTGCAGGGCCATAATTCGAACCGGCGGCTTGGGTGCTCCTGAGCCGCCGGTTTCGTTTCAGCCGATTTGACGATAAAACCATCCATCAGATCATGCTGCAGCTGCCGTATCGCCACCAACGCATGGGAACGAAGGACGCCCGATGGAAATCGCCCAGGAAGAAACGAATACAAAAGGCCGCTACACGGCGACGCTCGACGGCCACACCGGTGAGATGACCTATTCCAGGTCGTCGCCGCATCTCATAATCGTGGACCACACGTTCGTTCCGGACGCGTTGCGCGGCAAGGGCGTCGGCCAGGCGCTGGCCCTTCACGCGATCGAAGAGGCCCGAAAGGGCAGCTGGAAGATCATCCCGCTCTGCCCCTTCATGCGCGCTCAGGTCATGCGCCATCCGGAGTGGCGGGATGTGATCCAGGGCTGATAGTGCAAGGGACCCCTTCTCCTGCCGCATCGGCCCGACAATCGGAATCGATCTTCGAAAAGCACAATGCGCCGATTCAACAAGTTAGAGCGCCCTTTGTGCGTCTGATAAGACGCGCGGCGCTGTAAGGCACCGCGCGCCTCATCAGATACGCGGTGCCGTAGCTGCTCTCTCAGGCGCGCAGCCGCGCACCCGTATCCCGCTCCTCGAGCGCTGCTGCCCTCGCATATTCCGCCTGCACCTCCTCGAGCGCGAGCTCGGCCGCATCCTGCTGCATCTTCAGCTCGCGAATGGAAACCTGGAGATTATCGGCCCTCTGGCGGGCAGCCTTGGCGAAGGTGGGATAGGCGAAATGAGAAGGGTCGGAAATACCCGACTTCTTCTCCTCGAAGACGATCTGGTTTTCCAGATCCTTGGTCATGCGCTCGAACTCGGCCATCATCATTTGAAGCTGGCTGAGCTGGCGCTGCTTTTCCCGAACCTGAAATTCCTTCAGTCGGACTAGGCTCTCACGTGCTTTCATACGCAATACTCCCGTGGATACCGAGACCCCGGTTACTGTTCCCGAGCGGGATAAGGGAAAGCTGTGAAGGAGATCTCCGCCCGCATCCCGCTCTAACTCCTTCTAATCGACCACTAGAGAAGCCGGTTCGCCCGGAATCCCCGTGATCTGCGGCCCGTTGTGCCGGCCCAACCGAGCCGGAAACAAAAATCGACCGCGGCCTTAACAAATGCCTACCGCTGGTAACCTTTCGTTTACGGGCATCGTTAATCATAGGTGCGATGATTTAAGGCTCCGTAAATGCTGATGCATGAAATGTGGACTTTCGCGCATTTACGAGTCGGAAGAGTCAGTTAACGGCATTCCCTCATGTATCGCATGAGGAGCGCAATTTCAGATTTACGTTTTGAATCAGGAGACTGCTAAAAATATTTAACATTTTCGATACACCTTGCCAGAGTGAATCAGAATTTGTTAACCATTTGGTGGCAGCCTCCAAATCAGGCAACGACTGGATCCGTATCGCGTAAGGATGCCACGACAACCTTGGGCGGCGGAAAAGGGGAAGACTATGCGGGTTCTACTGATCGAAGACGACAGCGCGACGGCTCAGAGCATCGAGCTCATGCTCAAGTCCGAAAGTTTCAACGTCTACACCACAGATCTCGGGGAAGAAGGCGTCGATCTCGGCAAGCTTTACGACTACGACATCATTCTCCTCGACCTGAACCTGCCGGACATGTCCGGTTACGAAGTTCTCAGAACGCTGCGTCTGTCGAAGGTCAAAACACCGATTCTCATCCTTTCGGGCATGGCGGGTATCGAGGACAAGGTGCGCGGCCTCGGCTTCGGCGCCGACGACTATATGACCAAGCCTTTCCACAAGGACGAGCTGGTGGCGCGGATCCACGCGATCGTGCGCCGCTCCAAGGGCCATGCCCAGTCGGTCATCTCGACGGGCGAGCTGATCGTCAACCTGGACGCCAAGACCGTGGAAGTCGGCGGCCAGCGCGTGCATCTGACGGGCAAGGAATACCAGATGCTGGAGCTGCTCTCGCTGCGCAAGGGCACGACGCTCACCAAGGAAATGTTCCTGAACCACCTTTATGGCGGCATGGACGAGCCGGAGCTGAAGATCATCGACGTCTTCATCTGTAAGCTGCGCAAGAAACTCGCCAATGCCGCCGGCGGCGCCAACTACATCGAAACCGTCTGGGGCCGCGGCTACGTGCTGCGCGAACCGGAAGGCAGCGACTACCTGGAAACCGCCTGATTTCCGGCATTCCCGTAGGCGACATACCCGCATCTGCCGCCTCGCCCGAATCGCAGCCGAACCCGCCTAGTCAGGGCGGGTTTTTTGTTGCCGACGCATATTGACCGGTCACAGCAAGCACGTGACGCCGCATAGCAGCGATTGGTGGCGGATACATTTTTTCTCTCTGCCTCATTCCTGTGCGTGTCACAGGAATCCAGCAGCGCTGCGTCTGCGGCGCGGGAGGGTCTTTTCAGCCCAGGGACTTGGCCTGGCTGGATTCCGGTGACGAGCACAGGAATGAGGAATCAAGAGAGAAAGCCTTGCCCTGTCGGAAGACGGGGCAGGTGAGCGCTTGGGTAAGCCCCGCGTGGCCCCATAGGACCGGCTCTGTTTCAGGCCGCCATGGACTGACCGGCGAAAACACTCGTCAGGATCTTGCGGTCGAACGGTTTCAGCAGGAAATCGTCGGCACCGGCCCGCTTGCCGGCCATCATCTTCTTGAGATCCGCCTGGACGACACAGTAATAGATCCGCACCGAAGCGCCCTCAGGCAGGCGACGGATATTGCCGATCAGGTCGAGCGCACCGTCCAGGCCCGCATCGACGATCAGGATGTTCGGCAGTTCGGCCTCGCATCGCACCAGCGCTTCAAGGCTGCTCGGCGCCTCGGAAACCAGGAATCCCATTCCCGACAGGATGCGCTTCCCGACCTTACGCACAACATCCGATCCGTCAGCAATCATCAAGCGCCGCACGTCCATCTCCTTCCCGCTCCGCCACACGCGAAACCATCTCCATGAAGCAATCCTATACGGATTTGGCAAAGAAACAGTTACCGCGGTGACGCGGCATCACCCGCCGCGCTGAAAACCGCCGACGCTTCCGGTCGGTCGGAGGGATGCGGTCGTGAAGCATACGGGAGGGCGCATGGGTCCTCCCGTCACCGGAGCAATGAGACGATGGAAATCGGCCAGATTTGCCGAAAGCCGCGCTTGGTTCCGCCTCAGGCGCTCACCGTTTCGGGCGCTACGACGCGAGCGGTGAAGACGATCGCTTCGCCGGTCGATACGACGTCGATCGCCATACCGGCCTCTTCCGCCAGGAGCACCGTGTAATAGGGCTGGATCGAATGTGCGTCGACCGCCTCCTCCGGCGTGCCGGAGATGAGCTCCACCAGCTTGGGCGGCACGCGCATCATCCGACCCTTGGCATTGAGGGTGAATATCGCGTCGAACTCCGGATTTTCCAGAGTGATGTCGATGACGCCGCCACGCGGGATCGAGCCGTAAGCGATCAGGAACAGGTTCAGGAGCAGCTTGACGCGGTTCTTGGCGATGATCGCGCGCGGTCCGTTCCAGTTGACCTCGGTCTTCTTCTCCGAAGCGGCAAAATCCTTGGCGGCCTTCTCGGCCTCGCCGGTGTCGATCGAGGCACCGACCGAGCCCGAGGCCCCGAAGGCAAGGCGCGCGAATTTCAGCCGTACCGAGGCATTGAGCGCGCTGGTGCGAATCAGGTCCATCGCGTCCGCATCGGCGCCGCCCTCGTCGAGGAGTTCGAGACCGTTGTTGATGGCGCCGACCGGCGAGATGATGTCGTGGCAGACGCGGCTGCACAGCAGCGCGGCCAGATCGTGTCCCGTCAACGTCAGATTCGGATTCTTTGCCATCATTCTTCCTTGCTCGCTTCAAACCGGATCACGGGCTGTCGCGGCGCCGGGCGCGCATAAGCCCGACGCAGCTCCCGCACGGTCGTGAGTAAGATCATGAGGCGGGCGGTCGTGCCATATGTCGATAAGCCATAATGACATCACATTTGGTAAACCGATTGTTAAGATGATCCGTTCAAATTGTCGGAGCACCCCGATTTCAGGTGGGTTCCTGGAAGCCGATAAGGTGCACTCGTTCCAAATGCTAGTGCGTCCCGCGCGCATGCTTGTGAAAATGGCCCGTGCCGGCACCGACGGCGCAGCCGATGGAAGAGCCGGTCATGACGGCCGGCGCGCGAGCCGCTTTCGCGCCCCGACGGAGGAAACGATGCAGCCGATGATGAAGACCACCCTGATGGCTGTCCGCGCTATTGTGACCATGATGGCCCTGGTGGCCGGCACCCTGATCGCCGGCACCTCCGGCGCGCAGGCGCAATCGCAAAACTCAAGCCAGTACACGATGCAGGAGATCGTCGACGCCGGTCATGGTTTCTTCGGCGAAACGTCCGGGGGCCTTGCCAAGGTCGTCGAGCGGGCCTTCGAGCGCTATGGCCTGCCGAACGGCTATATCCTCGGTCAGGAAGGATCCGGTGCCTTCATCGCCGGCGTCACCTATGGCGAGGGCGAGCTCCATACCAAGAATGTGGGGCAGCACAGCGTCTTCTGGCAGGGCCCGTCACTCGGGCTCGACTGGGGCGGCCAGGGCAGCCGCGCCATGATGCTCGTCTACAATCTGCCGAGCGTCCCGGCTCTTTACAAGCGCTTCGGCGGCGTCTCCGGTTCGGCTTACGTGGTCGCCGGCGTCGGCATGACGGTGCTGACGGACGAACATGTCGTGGTGGTGCCGATCCGCACCGGCATCGGCGCGAGGCTCGGTATCAATGTCGGCTATCTCAAGCTGACGCAGCAGCCGACCTGGAACCCCTTCTGAGGCGCCCGCGGCACGGCGCCGATGAACTGCCCTTCGAAAAGACGTGCAAGCTTGCGGTAATTGTTGCAGCATTTCCTGCATCATGCTTACTGCATGAACGCGAATGACTGCCTGCTGCAGACCCGGTCCACACTGAAACGGCCCGCACGTGATTGAATATGCGCTCCTCTTTGCCCTGGGCTTCCTGACGGCGGTCGTCATCGGCCTTCTCGTCGCACCTGCCATCCAAAGGCGCATCGTGCGCTTTGCGGAGGACAGGCTGAAGGCAACGATGCCTCTGAGCCCGCAGGAAGTGCGCGCGCAAAGGGATGCGGCGCGCGCGACTTATGCCGTCGAAAACGCCAAGACGCTTCAGGCGCTGCGCCGCGAGCGCGACAAGGCTGTCGCGCTGATGGTTCAGCATGAAAGAACCCTGAGGGACACGCGCCATCTGGTGAGCGAAAACACCGAACTTCAGGCGCAGCTGGCGGATATGAACGTCGAGGCGGCCACCATGCGCTCTGCCATCCGTCAACTGGAGCAACGCCTGGAAAGCATGGAGGCGGCTGCCAAGAGCTCGGCACGAGAGAACGGTGCGAATTCCGAGACCGTGCGCTCGCTGCAGAGCCGGATCGACAAGCAGAGCGCGGACCTCGACGGCCTCAAGATAGACCTTGCGGCGCGCGACACCGAAATCGAGCACTTGAAGAACCGGATGAGAGCGATGCATGACGAGCGCGAGACTTTGCGCGCCAACCTGAAGGCAGAAACCGCCCGCGCCGGGGAAATGGAGCTGCGCCTCACCGGAGACGAGGCACGCATGCATCAACTC
Organism: Ensifer sp. R1-3; assembly: GCF_056739175.1. Taxonomy (NCBI): domain Bacteria; kingdom Pseudomonadati; phylum Pseudomonadota; class Alphaproteobacteria; order Hyphomicrobiales; family Rhizobiaceae; genus Ensifer; species Ensifer sp. R1-3. The sequence goes on along the minus strand of NZ_CP096515.1, from coordinate 3,518,666 downwards.
GAAAACCGGCTCGCCCGCGAAACGGCGGCCAATGCCGACCGCGAAAGTGCCCTCGAACAGCGCGCGGCAGAGATCGCCCATTTGAGGTCGCAGGTCAAAACGCGCGGTGCGAAGCGTTCGAAGCATGCGGACGGGCACGACGCCGCGACGGATGGCCTCGGCACGACCGCGCTTTCCGACGATCTCAGAAACCGGGCGACAGCGCTCTCCGAACGCCTTGTCGGTTCCAAATCGGCTGCTCACGACGAGGCGCTCCGCGAGGAGATGGCCGAAATCGCGGCTGGCATGGTCACCCTGACGGCGACGCGCGAGGGCGACACCTCGCCCATCCACGGCCTTCTTGCCGGCGAGGATGCCGAAGGGCAGGCAGGCCGAAGGAGCCTGGCGCGGCGGGTGAAGGAGATGCTGGAGCCCGAATGAGATCAGGGCGCCTGGCGAAGGCGGGATGCCCCTCATCCGCCTGCCGGCACCTCCTCCCCGCAAGCGGGGCGAAGGCATATGCCGCGCCGACCTGGTCCCCTCGCCATGCTCGCGGGAGGGCCCTGCCGGCACCACGAGTCCCCTTCTCCCCGCATGGCGGGGAGAAGGTCGCGGCAGCGGGATGAGGGGCAGCATCCGCACCCATCTTGCCTAAACGCTCGCCGTTGCGCTCAAATCCTGCCGTTGATGCTTGCAACCTGATGCAGCGCTATGCCCGCCGCCATCGCCACGTTGAGGCTGTCCAGGCCGGGCCGCTGCCGGATGCGGGCCGTGCGGATTTGCGAAAGGATCGTTTCGGGCAGTCCCTCGCCTTCGGTGCCGACAAGCAATGCGGTGCGCGGCGCCGGCGGGATTGCGTTGATGTCGGCGGTGCCGCGCGGGGACAAACCCCAGACGACGAAACCTGCCGTCTGAAGACGTTCGATCAGCTCCGCCGCCGTACCCTCGCGCGCGAAGGGCAGCGTCAGCACCGACCCCACGGATACGCGGATTGCCTTGCGGTACATCGGATCGCAGCTCGTCGAGTCCATCAGCACCGCATCGACCCCGAAGGCCGCAGCGTTGCGAAAGAGCGATCCCATATTGTCGTGGTTCGATATGCCGCAGGCGGCGAGCACGAGGCTCGACTGCGGTAAGCCTGCAATCAGCGCATCGCGGCCCGGCGCGGCATCGCGCCGGCCGAGCGCCAGCACGCCGCGATGCATGTTGAACCCGGCGATCGCGTCGAAGACGCGGCTGGCGGCCACATAGACCGGAACGTCCGGCGGAAACTGCGCGAGCAGCTCCGCGACGCCGGCGACCCGGCTCTCGAGGAGCAGGATCGCCTCGGCTGCGATGCCGCGCCCTTCGCGATGCGCAGCCGCAAGCATCCTGAGCACCACGGTCCCCTCGGCGATGAAGCGGCCCTGCCGTCCCGTCAGATCGCGCTCCTTGATCGACAGGAACCCGGCTATGCGCGGGTCCGCCGGGTCGTCAATGCGAAGGAGAGGCTCAGTCATGTCGTCAGTTGGTCCTGACCGTGACGTCGGCGACGATGCGGCCGGCCCTGATGTCGAAAACGATCGCACGCGGCTCCGCACCGGGCAAACTGCCGTAGAAGACGAGCTGCGAGCCGGAAAGCGCCACATTGCTCACCGAGAAGCCGGCCGGCAGCGCCGCAATGGCACTTACCGGCGCATCGCCGGGCACGCTCAGGGCCGGCTGCGCCGCCTCGGCGCTTCCGTCCGTGCGGGTCAGCTTGTAGACAATCGCCCCGAGGACGGCCATAAGCATCACCAGCATCACGCCGGCCGAGACGAGTTGCAGGCGCACCATCTTGCGACGGACGTTCTCCATCGCGGGGTCAAGCGGCTTGTCTTCCTGTTCTTCAGGCTCGATTGCGGTCATGGTCGGCTTTCTATCGGAATTGGAACGGAATGAACGATCCCTTTAAACAAGCGCCCGGCAATAGGAAAGTCCTGACGGCAGGCGATGACGCGGCCGGGCGCCTCGACGCCTTCCTGACGGAAGCGCTTGCGGGCGAGTTTTCGCGCAATCGCATCAAGAGCCTGATCGAGCAAGGAGCCGTCTCGATCAACGGCGCGACCGTCACCGAACCGAAGCGAAAGGTTCATCCCGGCGACTCCTTCCGGATTGCCCTGCCCGAGCCGGAGGATCCCGAACCCAAGGGTGAGGCGATCCCGCTCGACGTGCTTTACGAGGATGCCGACCTGATCGTACTGGTCAAGCCGGCCGGTCTGGTCGTGCATCCGGGCGCCGGCAATTGGACGGGAACCCTCGTCAACGCGCTCATCCACCATTGCGGCGACAGCCTTTCCGGCATCGGCGGCGTCAAGCGCCCCGGTATCGTGCATCGCCTCGACAAGGACACGAGCGGCGTCATGGTGGTCGCGAAGAACGATGCCGCACACCGCCACCTTTCGGACCAGTTCGCCGACCATGGCCGCAACGGGCCGCTCGAGCGCGCCTATCGCGCCGTAGTCTGGGGCCGGCCGCGCCAATTGAAGGGCAAGATCGACGCACCGCTGGGGCGGGCGGGCGACCGGACGAAACGGGCCGTCAAACGCGAAGACAGCGACGATGCACGCGAGGCGATCACGCATTACGAGGTGGTCGAGCGCTATCACGAGAAACCGGACGGCACCTCTCTCGCCTCCACCGTCGAGTGCCATCTGGAGACCGGGCGTACGCACCAGATCCGCGTGCACATGGCCCATATCGGTCATCCGCTCATCGGCGATCCGGATTACGGCGCGGCCTTCCGCACCAAGGCCAATCTGCTGCCGGAACCGGCGAGGGCCGCCGTCAATCGCTTTCCGCGACAGGCCCTGCACGCCTTCATGCTGCAATTCGAACACCCCGCAACCGGCGAGACCATGCATTTCGAAACGCCCGCGCCGGCGGATATGCAGGAATTGATCGCGGCGCTGCGGGCCGGAGCCCCTTGAATTTGCGTGTGAAGATTCCAATCTTATAGGCGTTTCAACTCGCCGATTTCTTTCTCCAGTTTGACGACAGCGTGAAACTGGATTCCTTGAATCATGCTTTCGCCGCACTTATCTATTAGCCTCGTGGGGTCTTGGATGAAGACCCACAGGCCCGGCCTGCCGTCCCGGAGGCCGGCGACGCACAAAGGGGGTGCTTCATGGCCCGCAATACCTTGCCGACCATTGCTGCTGGAGAGGGCGGTCTCAACCGCTATCTCGACGAGATTCGCAAATTTCCCATGCTCGAGCCGCAGGAAGAGTACATGCTCGCCAAGCGGTATCAGGAGCATGACGACCGCAAGGCCGCGCACAAGCTCGTAACGAGCCATCTTCGCCTCGTCGCCAAGATCGCGATGGGTTATCGCGGCTACGGTCTGCCGATCGGCGAAGTCATTTCCGAAGGCAATGTCGGCCTGATGCAGGCGGTCAAGAAGTTCGAGCCCGATCGCGGCTTCCGCCTCGCGACCTACGCCATGTGGTGGATCAAGGCTGCCATCCAGGAATATATCCTGCGTTCGTGGTCTCTGGTCAAAATGGGCACGACGGCCAACCAGAAACGCCTGTTCTTCAACCTGAGACGGCTGAAAGGCCGCATCCAGGCGCTCGATGAAGGCGATCTCAAGCCGGAACAGGTGAAGGAGATCGCCACGACCCTGAAGGTCAGTGAGGAAGAGGTCGTCTCGATGAACCGTCGCCTTTCGGGCGACGCTTCGCTCAACGCGCCGATCAAGGCGAGCGAAGGCGATTCCGGCCAGTGGCAGGATTGGCTGGTGGACGATCACGACAATCAGGAACAAATCCTGATCGAACAGGACGAGCTCGAGAGCCGCCGCGCACTGCTGGCCAATGCCATGAAGGTTCTGAACGATCGTGAGCGCCGGATCTTCGAGGCCCGCCGCCTCACCGAGGAACCGATAACGCTGGAGGATCTTTCGACCGAGTTCGACATCAGCCGCGAGCGCGTGCGGCAGATCGAGGTTCGTGCCTTCGAAAAGGTGCAGGAGGCCGTGCGCAAGGCTGCGCTGGAACGAGCCAGTGCGCTGCGCGTGGTTGAAGGCGCTTAAAGGACCACTCATTTCTCGACAAACGAAAATCCCGGCTGGACACCCAGCCGGGATTTTTTCATGTCTTCATGTGCTCTGAAACCACGCACTACCGGACGGAAAACCGTTACCCACTTTTCCAGGAAGTGCTCTACTGCCCGCTGGAAGCTGTGCTGCCGGGACTGCCCCATGCCTGCAAGGCCTTGTTGAAGGCGTCCGCTCCGCCCTGCCCCTTCTCCAAAGTGAGGAGCGCGCGGCGGCCGTTGCGATAGGTGATGGGGATATCGATCCAGCTGCGGCTGCGCAGAAGCTCGGTGTTGTTGCTGACCGCTTCGGCAAAATCGTTGAGCGCGATCATGTGGAAATCGTCGGTGATCTTTGCCGGGACTGCGATCAGCGGATCGCCGCGGTCCTGCTCGGTTCGCTTCATCGAAACGCGCTGGACGCCGTCGATGGCGCCGCCCTCGAAGCTCTCGGGCAGCGAAAACACGAATTCGATCACGTGACTTGCGGGCAAGGACGGATCGGCATTGCGCTTGATGGTCATCAGTGCCGTGAGGCCACGATCGGGAACCGTGATCTGCGCCTGGATCGCGGGCTCGGGCTTGGCATCGCCGCCGGGCGATTCCTCCTTGATCGACCAGGCAACGGTGCCGGGGATCGCGGTCGGTGAGGACTGGCCGAGCCTCTCTTCATAGAGGAACATCTTCTCGCCATCGGCGACGGAAACCTCGGGCTGCGCTGCCTCGCTGGCGGCCTGGCCGGGCACCGGCGAGGCTGTCTGATCCGCTGCCGCCTGCTGCACGCCGGCATTGGCGTTCGGCGGCTCTACCGCATGCGTCCGTGCGGCGACGGATTTGCCTTCCTGAGAAGCTGCCGTCTCGTTCGCGACGGCAGGTCCCTCGTCCATTTCCGTTCCATCGACAAGCAGCCGCTGAGTGAACTTGGTGGATGCAGCATCCGAAGGCGCTGCATTTTCCTCGATGCCGGACTGTTCGGCCGGTCGGTTCGCCGGCTCGGCCTCGCTACCGGGCGTCGCCGGTGCCGGTGCCTCGGCGGGATCACCCGGCATGAGCTTCGCGACCATGCCCGTGAGCCAGGCATTGCCCGCCTCTCTGTTCTGCCAGTAGGCGTAGCCGCCGGCGCCGAGGAGAAGCACGACCGCCGCGCCGATCGACAGGCGCTTGATGCTGAACCGGCTGGGCTTGGGCGTGGTGCGATAGGAAGTGGGGCGAGCAGGGACCGCCGGCGGCGCGGCAAGGCTGCCGTCCTTGTCCTTGTTGCTCGTCGGACCATTCGCCGTTCGCCCGTCGTCGTCAAAACCGAGCAGATCATCGACATGGTCCCAGGCCGTGCCGGCACGCTCTTCCTGGTTCGCGGCCGCCGGAGCCTTCTCGACGGGCCACGACCATTCGGAAATTTCCGGCTCGTCGGCCGGCCGGTCCTTCGTGCCTTCGGTTCCTTGGGCAAAGGGGTCGCTGTCGTCGAATGACCAGGAGCGCGCTGCGTCGGCCTCGCCGCGCTGCTGCTGCGTTTCCGCCTTTTCCGGCTCGACCGGATGTATGCCAAGCCGTTCAGGCTCGGCCGGCGATGTCTCGTCCTGCCTATGGTCTTCCGGCTCGGCCGGGGTCTCGCTCGGCCGTGCCGGGGGGGTGGTATCCTCCCATTCGGGCAAGGCCCACTCGGATGGTCCCGGCCTGTCCGGCACATCCTCGGCCTGGACCTCCACCGGCGCCGGCTCGGCCTGATGCGTTTCGATCTCAGCCTCATCGCGGCTGACATCCTGCGGATCGGGCTCGGCGGCCGTCACGTCTTTGGCCGGATGTTCCTGCTGCGCATCGGCCTCGGCGGCCGGCTGCTGTTCCTCGGCCGGCTCATCCCATTGCGGAGCGGCGGGGGCAGCGTCGACCGGCTCCACCTCGTGAAGCGGTGCCCCTTCGCGCGTGTCGACCGTGGGCGCCTCGGCAACCGGTGCAGGCGGCTCCTCATCGGGGGCCGCTTGCACCAGATCTTCAGGTTCTTCGGGGGCGGCGTCCGAAGCAGGCTCTTCGACCGGAGTTGGAGCGGTCTGTTCCGCTTCGACGGATGCGGCCGGCAGTCCCTCAGGCTCCGCCTCCTGTGTTACCGGTGTGGCGGCCTCGTCGCTCGGCGGTGCTTCGAGCGTATCCGGCTCGATAGCTTCGGTCTCCTCGACCGGCGGCAGGGCTTCGGCGTGTTCGCTTTCAACCTCGGAGATTGCCTGTTCCAGCTTGTTGAGCTGGCGGTTGATCATGTCGTCCGAGGGCCGGGGGTTCATGCTCTCGAGCTGACGGCGTACGGCACCGCGCGCCTTCTCGTAGACCCTGCCTCGCATTTCCAGTGTGTTTTCCGACAGGCCGTCGACCGTCCTGCGAATAACTGCAACAAAATCCGCCATCAGTACTTTCTCAATTTCGAGACCCGCGGCAATTGCCGCGTCGCCGCTTTCCCTGCGCCGACACTAGTCCTCAAAAGGGTCCGTCACAAGTATCGTGTCGTCCCGTTCCGGGCTGGTCGAAAGTAGCGCGACCGGCGCGCCGATCAGTTCCTCGACCTGGCGAACATACTTGATCGCCTGCGCCGGAAGATCGGCCCAACTGCGGGCACCCACCGTCGATTCTTTCCATCCCTCGAGCGTGATATAGACCGGCTTTGCCGAAGCTTGCTGTGCCTGACTTGCGGGAAGATGATCGATCTGCTGTCCATCCAGAGTATAGCCGACGCAAATCTTCAACTCATCCAGCCCGTCGAGCACGTCGAGCTTGGTGAGCGCTATGCCCGTGATGCCGTTGGCGGCGACCGACTGGCGCACCAGCGCAGCATCGAACCAGCCGCAGCGGCGCTTACGACCCGTCACCGTCCCGAATTCATGGCCGCGCTCTCCAAGGAAGCGGCCGATTTCATCGTCGAGTTCGGTCGGGAACGGCCCCTCGCCGACGCGCGTCGTATAGGCCTTGGTGATGCCGAGGATATAGCCGAGCGAACCGGGGCCCATGCCCGAGCCGGCGGCGGCCTGACCGGCGACCGTGTTCGACGAGGTCACGAAGGGATAGGTGCCGTGATCGATATCCAGCAGCGTGCCCTGCGCGCCTTCGAAAAGGATCCGTGCGCCCTTGCGGCGCTCCCGGTCCAGGAGCAGCCAGATCGTGTCCATGAACGGCAGCACGCGCTCGGCAACCGACGACAGCTCGTCCATGATCGCCTGATGGCTGATTTCCGCCTCACCGAGGCCGCGGCGCAACGCGTTGTGATGCGTCAGCAGTCGATCGACCTTGGCCGGAAGGGTGTCGAGATCGGCGAGATCCATGACGCGGATCGCGCGGCGGCCGACCTTGTCCTCGTAGGCCGGACCGATGCCGCGGCGGGTCGTGCCGATCTTCGTGCCGCTGTTGGAAGCCGCATCCTCGCGTATGCCGTCGAGCTCGCGGTGGAGCGAGAGAATGAGCGTGGCATTGTCGGCGATGCGCAGGTTCTCGGGCGTGACCTTGACGCCCTGGGCCGCAAGCTTGTCGATCTCGGCGAGCAATGCATGGGGGTCGATCACCACGCCATTGCCGATGACGGCGAGCTTGCCGGGACGGACGACACCCGAAGGCAGCAGCGACAGCTTGTAGCTGACGCCGTCGATCACCAGCGTGTGGCCGGCATTGTGGCCGCCCTGGAAGCGCACCACGATGTCGGCGCGCTCCGAGAGCCAATCCACGATCTTGCCTTTGCCTTCGTCGCCCCACTGGGATCCGACCACCACGACATTCGTCATAATTCTCTTCCTGTTCACGCGCGCATGCGGACGGTGCGCTGTTCTCAAACCCGCGCATCTATACTGTGTTGTCTTTCGGAAAGCGACCCCGTTATGAGCGGTGGTCAGTCCTTTTTGAATGACAAACCGCGGATTTAACGCCTATATCTCGAACTCTCGTGCCATTCCGGCAATCCTCCTCCATCCCGCACGGACCGTATCATCGTGAACGCCAGGGCCTATTTCTATCTCGGTATTACCGCGCTCTTTTGGGGCGGCAATTCGGTAGCGGGCAAGATGGCCGTCGGGCACGTCAGCCCGATGATGCTGACGACCTTGCGCTGGTTGCTCGCGCTTGCGGTCATCCTGGTCCTGATGACGCCGCAGATCCGCCGCGACTGGCAAAAGATCCGCCAGCACTGGCTGCAGCTGCTTGCCTATGGCGCCGTCGGCTTCACCATGTTCAATGCGTTCCTGTATTCCGCGGTGCAATACACCAGCGCCATCAATGCCGTCATCCTTCAGGCCGGCATTCCGATGCTGATCTTCATCTTCAATTTCGCGCTTTTCAAGATGAAGGCGTCGCTCGCCCAGGTCATCGGCTTTACCGTCACATTGATCGGCGTGCTCATTACCGCCGCCCATGGCGATCTCGCGAGCCTCATGCGCCTGAGCTTCAATTTCGGCGACGCGCTGATGATCCTCGCCTGCATCGTCTATGCCGCATATACGGTTGCGCTGCGGTGGAAACCGGCAATGCATTGGCAGAGCTTCATAGCCGCCCCGGCCTTCGGGGCGCTGCTGAGCGCCATACCGCTCCTCTTGTGGGAGATGGGGAAAGGCACGGCGATCATGCCGGATGCGAACGGCTGGGCGATCGTGATCTATGCGGCGATCTTCCCCTCGCTGATGTCGCAGGTTCTCTATGTTCGCGGCGTCGAGATGATCGGCGCCAACCGTGCCGGTCTGTTCATCAACGCCATTCCGGTGTTCGGGACCCTTCTCTCCGTCCTTCTGGTCGGCGAGATATTTCACCCGTTTCATCTCGCGGCGTTGGCACTCGTCCTCGGCGGCATCGCCATCGCCGAACGCGGCCGGCCGAAGCTGCCGCGGTGACATAAAGGCTCGCATGTTCGCGCGCGTGAGAAATCGCTTCGCGCTGTAGTAACCCGCCCCTCATCCGCCTGCCGGCCCCTTCTCCCCACACGATGGGGAAAAGGTGCCGGCAGGCCGGATGAGGGGGGCGACCGTGCTTAGTCGATATTGAACACCAGCGGCTTTGCCTGGCGGATCGCTTCGTTCGCCCGCAGCTTGTCGAGCACGATCTCCGAAACCGGGCCATCGACGTAAAGCAGCGCGATTGCATCGCCGCCCTGTTTCTCACGGCCGAGCTGGAAGTTGGCGATGTTGACGCCCGCGTCGCCGAGGGTCGATCCGATGAAGCCGATCATGCCGGGAACGTCGGTGTTGGTGATGTAGACCATGTGATTGCCGACATCCGCATCGAGATTGATGCCCTTGATCTGGATGAAGCGCGGCTTGCCGTCGGAGAAGACGGTACCTGCGACCGAGCGGGTCTGGTTCGCCGTCTTTACAGTCAGCTTGATGTAGCCGTCGAAGACGCCGGTCTTGTCGCGCTTGACCTCGGAAAGGATCACACCCTTTTCCTTGACCATGACCGGCGCCGAAACCATGTTGACGTCGGCCACCTGCGGGCGGATCAGGCCGGCGAGCGCCGCGCTCGTCAGCGCCTTGGTGTTCATCGCCGCGGTCGAGCCGTCGTAGAGTATCTCGATCTCCTTGATCGCACTTTCGGTGACCTGCCCGACAAAGGCGCCGAGAACGTCCGCGAGCCGGATGAAGGGCTTTAGGATCGGCGCCTCTTCCGCCGTGATCGACGGCATGTTGATGGCGTTGGTGACCGCACCCTTAACGAGATACTCCGACATCTGCTCGGCGACCTGCAGAGCGACGTTCTCCTGCGCCTCGGTGGTCGATGCGCCGAGATGCGGGGTGCAGACGACGTTCGGCAGGCCGAAGAGCGGGCTCTCGGTGGCGGGCTCGACCTCGAAGACGTCGAAGCCTGCGCCGGCGACGTGGCCGGCCTTGAGGGCCTCGGCAAGCGCCTTTTCATCGACGAGACCGCCGCGGGCGCAGTTGATGATACGCACGCCCGGCTTGGCCTTCGCGATCGCCTCCGCGTTCAGGATGTTGCGGGTCTTGTCCGTCAGCGGCACGTGCAGGCTGATGAAGTCTGCCTGGGCGAGGAGTTCATCGAGCTCGACCTTGACGACCCCCATTTCCTCCGCCCGCTCCTTCGACAGGAACGGATCATAGGCGATGACGTGCATCTTGAGACCGATCGCGCGGGCGCAGACGATCGAGCCGATATTGCCGGCGCCGATGACGCCGAGCACCTTGCCGGTGATCTCGACACCCATGAACTTCGACTTTTCCCACTTGCCGGCCTGGGTCGAGCCGTCGGCAGCGGGAAGCTGGCGGGCAACGGCGAACATCAAGGCGATCGCATGCTCGGCGGTGGTGATCGAGTTGCCGAAGGGCGTGTTCATGACGATGATGCCGCGGCGCGAAGCGGCGGGAATGTCGACATTGTCGACGCCGATGCCGGCGCGGCCGACGACCTTGAGATTGGTCGCGGCGGCGATCAGCTTTTCGGTCACCTTGGTGGCTGAGCGGATGGCGAGGCCGTCGTAATTGCCGATGATCTCGGCAAGCTTCTCCTTGTCCTTGCCAAGCTTCGGCTGGAAATCCACTTCCACGCCATGGTCGCGGAATATCTGGACAGCGGTTTCCGACAGTTCATCGGATACGAGAACGCGAGGTGCCATGAAGGCCTCCTTGAAAAACAGGTCTGAACCATTGGGGATTAGGCTTCGCCCTCAGGGAGAGCGAAGCGGATCGCATCGGATCAGGCGGCAGCCTGCGAAAGCGTCGCCTTCTGAGTCTCGAAAGCCCAGGCAAGCCACGGCATCAGCGCTTCCATGTCGGACGTCTCGATCGTCGCGCCCGCCCATATGCGAAGCCCGGACGGCGCATCGCGATAGTGGCCGATGTCGAATGCGACGCCTTCCTTCTCGAGGAGGGCCACGACGCCCTTGGCGAAGGCGGCCTGTGCGTCCGCGTCGAGCGCCGACACATCATTGTCGGCGATCTTCAGGCAGACCGACGTATTGGAGCGGGTTTCGGGCTTCACCGCGAGGTTGGCGATCCAGTCGTTGGCTGCAACGAAACGGTGAATGACCTCGGCATTGGCATCGGCGCGGGCCATCAGACCTTCGAGGCCACCGACCGACTTCGCCCAGAGAAGCGCGTCGATATAGTCCTCGACGCAGAGCATGGACGGCGTATTGATCGTCTCGCCGGTGAAGATACCTTCGATGAGCTTGCCGCCCTTGGTCATGCGGAAGATCTTCGGCAGCGGCCAGGCGGGGACATAGGTCTCCAGCCGTTCGACGGCGCGGGGGCTGAGGATCAGCACGCCATGGGCGCCCTCTCCACCGAGCACCTTCTGCCAGGAGAAAGTCACGACGTCGAGCTTGGCGAAATCGAGCGCCTGCGCGAAGGCGGCGGAGGTCGCATCGCAGATGGTCAGGCCCTTGCGATCCGCGGGAATGAAATCGGCATTCGGGACACGCACGCCGGAGGTCGTGCCGTTCCAGGTGAAGACCACGTCGCGGTCGAAGTCGACCTTGGACAGTTCCGGGAGCTCGCCGTAATCGGCTTCGAGGCGGCGTACGTCGGAGAGCTTCAACTGCTTGACGACGTCGGTCACCCAGCCGGCACCAAAGCTCTCCCAGGCCAGCATGTCGACGCCGCGGGCGCCGAGCAGCGACCAGAGCGCCATTTCAACGGCACCGGTATCCGAAGCGGGGACGATACCGATACGGTAGTCGGCCGGAACTTCGAGAATTTCGCGGGTAAGGTCGATCGCTTGCTTGAGCTTCCTCTTTCCGATCTTGGCACGGTGCGAGCGACCGAGCGGGGCATCGGAGAGAGCTTCGAGCGTCCAACCGGGACGCTTGGCGCAAGGACCAGAAGAAAAATGAGTATTGGCCGGGCGCATGGCCGGCTTGGCAGGCTTCGTCATATGCTATCCTCTCAGATAGAAGCCCCTCGTTGGGGAGGGGTGTCCCGCCGCCGGAAATATTGCGGCTCGGAGAGGAAGTCAAGCGGTCGCGTCGCGATTGAAGAAACTTTTGCCGTTTCGAGCAAACCGGCTCTGCATCACCAAAGCGCGAAACGCAGGCCGACGCGGAACTCATGGCGTGAGAGTCCGTCGTCATGACCCTTCGCGCCCCCGGAGCCAAACATGTCACCATCCGCGATTTGCGAATAGCGATAGCCGGCATCGAACTTCAGCCGATCCGTGACATCGTAGGAGACACCCGCCATGAGGGCATAGGTAAAGCGCCAGCTGTCCCGCCCGCCGTAGGAAGCACCGCCCGCCGCCCCGGAGCAGGCCCCGCCTGCCCCGACGCAAGTCGAGGTTTCATGGGTCGTTTTCCAGTCGATCCGGGTCGCTCCGATACCGGCACCGAGATACGGCGTGAAACCGGCAAGCGTCGCCAGATCGAGATAACCGTTTGCCATCAGGCCGAGCGCGGAAAAATTGGCGCTGTGGGAAAGGGCACACCTTGTCCCAGCGCCCTCGCCCGCGCACGGATTGGTGGACAGCGACGACCCGTCGAAGCGGCCCTCGAAATATTCGGCCGTCAGGTCGGCACGAATGACGTCGGTGAATTGATAGCCGAGACCGATCGTGGCGGAGGCCGGCTTGTCGAAGCGTGCGCTGTCGAAGGAAACGGCTCCCGTGCCGCCAAAGGAGCGGTAGAAGGGATCGCCCTCGTCCAGCCAGGCCGCGTAGCCGATGTCGCCACGCAGATAAAGGCGGCCGCCGCCGGTCGCTTCCGGCGAAATCGTTATCTCGGGCGCGTCGAGCAGTTCTTCGTCGGCGGCCTGTGCGGAGAACGGCGCCAACAGGCCGGCGCAGAACGCCATGCTGCAAAATCCCCGTCGCCAATCCATGCCATGCCCTTTCGCTCGGCCAAGCTGCGGGCTTGCGCATATGGGGACGCAAAGCGCTGCAGCATGAAGCTGACCATTCGCGTTAACTATTGCAGGCACGGGTTAACTATGGGTTAACCATGTCTCTTAGGAATGTGGAAAGGGCGACAAAACGGAAGGGCCGCCCCATGGGACGGCCCTTCGAAACTCCGCAGTCTAGGTCTAGCTCGGATCACTTGTATACGATCGGCTCGGCCGGCGGCACGTAGGCCGCTTCGCAATTGTTGCCGAAGGAATAGCGCAAGCCGGCGCGCGCCTCGTGCACATAGATGTCCTTGTCGTAGGCCGGGCCGCTGTTGAGATTGTAGCCGAACATGTTGCCGCCGTTGATATGGCGGAAGCGGTAGCCGACATCGGCCTTGAGATTGCAGGTGAGATCTACGGAGGTACCGGCCATCAGCGCATAGGTGAAGCGCCAATCGCTTTCGCCCTTGTGCTCGATCGTCGGGTCGCAGTTGCTCGGATCCGTGACGTCGCAACTCGTGTTGCGCAGCGTTCCCCACTTTACCCGGGTGCCACCGATACCGGCACCGACATAGGGCGTGAAGGCGCCGTAGGTCCCGAGATCCACATAGGCATTGGCGAGCAGGCTCCAGGCGGACATCGATGCGACATCGTTCGAGACGCAATTGACGGCAACCCCGCAACCGCCGCTGGTAGAACCGTTGAAGTCGGACTCGCCGAGATAATCGAGGGTGACGTCGGCACGCAGATAGCTGTTGATCTGGTATCCGACACCGCCGCCAAGGACGTAGGAATCATCCACATCGGCGCGGTCGAAATCGACCAGGTTGCTGTTCGAGCCCTGGAAATAGTGGGCCCCGCGCAAATCGTTCCACGCGTAGCCGACGTCGCCGCGCAAATACCAGCCGCTGGCTTCGACCACCTCCACAGGCTGCTCGACGAACGGCGCTTCCACGGGCGGCTGATAGACGTCCGCTGCATATACCGGCGTGCCGCTCAGCAGAGCCGCAGCAACGCCCCTAAAAATCTTCTTCATGCCCCAACCCCAATACATTAGAGTATTCTTGAACGGCTGACGGATCATAGTCGCAGCGGTTCCGTATGCTTCGACGCATAATGAAGGGGAATGGTTAATCCCTGATTAACTACAAAAATTTACCTTGAATATTAACTGTCGGCAGTATTCGGTCGTCGTAGCCAACAATAGTTGCCCCTCATCCGCCTGCCGGCACCTTCTTCCCGCGCGCGGGGAGAAGGTGACTCGTGGCAACGGTTTCACTCCCTGACGCCGGGAGGCGATGGCGTACGAGGGCAGGCCCCTTGTCCTTTCGCCCCGCTTGCGGGGAGAAGGTGACTCGTGGCAACGGTTTCACTCCCTGACACCGGGAGGCGATGGCGTACGAGGGCAGGCCGCTTGTCCCTTCGCCCCGCTTGCGGGGAGAAGGTGGCCGGCAGGCCGGATGAGGGGCAAAGGCTACTTCTTCAGGCAGCGTTGCGCACGCCGCCGATCACGTTTACGAGTTCGTCGACGATGCGCTCGACCTGACCGCGGTCGTCGCCTTCCGCCATGACGCGGATCAGCGGTTCGGTGCCGGAGGGCCGGATGAGCAGCCGCCCGTTCTTGGCGAGCTGCGCCTCTGCTTCAGCGATCGCCTGCTGCACGGCGGCATCCTCCAGGGGCTTGCCGGCCGACACGCGGACGTTCTTCAGGACCTGCGGCACCGGCTCGAAACGACGGCAGATTTCGCTCACAGTCTTGCCCTGGCGCTTGACGACCGCGAGGATCTGCAGCGCCGCGACGAGGCCGTCGCCGGTCGTGCCGAAATCGGAAAGCACGATATGGCCCGATTGTTCGCCACCGACGTTCAGGCCGTCCTGACGCATCTGCTCGACGACGTAGCGGTCGCCCACCTTCGTGCGGTGAAGGTTGAGCCGGCGCGCCTGAAGGTAGCGTTCGAGGCCGAGATTCGACATGACGGTCGCGGCAATGCCGCCGCCCTTGAGCATGCCGTCTGCCGCCCAGCTGTCGGCGATGACCGCCATGAGCTGGTCCCCGTCGATGACCGCCCCCTCCTCGTCGACGATCAGAACACGGTCGGCGTCTCCGTCGAGCGCGATGCCGATATCCGCCCTCACCTCGTGCACCTTCTTCTGAAGCGCCGCCGGATGCGTCGATCCGCACTCGAGGTTGATGTTGACGCCGTTCGGTTCGGTCCCGATCGTAACGACTTCGGCGCCGAGTTCCCAAAGGGCGGAGGGCGCGACCTTGTAGGCGGCACCGTTTGCGCAGTCGATGGCGATCCGGAGACCTTTCAGCGTGACGTCGCGCGGCAGCGTCCGCTTGGCCTGCTCGATATAACGGTAGATGTCACCGTCGACGCGCTTGGCCCGGCCGATATCCTCCGGCTTGGCGAGCTGCCCGGACATGTCCTGCTCCAGCAGGTCCTCGATCTTTTGCTCGATGTCATCCGAAAGCTTGTAGCCGTCGGGTCCGAAGAGCTTGATGCCGTTGTCGCGAAACGCATTGTGCGAGGCGGAGATCATCACGCCGATATCGGCCCTCAGCGACCGCGTCAGCATGGCAACGCCTGGCGTCGGGATCGGGCCGAGCAGAAAGACGTCGAGCCCCGCCGCCGTGAAGCCCGCGACCATCGCGTTCTCGAGCATATAGCCGGAGAGGCGCGTATCCTTGCCGATCACCACCCGGTGGCGGTGAGCACCGTTTCTGAAAATGGTTCCCACCGCAATGCCGACCCGCATGGCGAGGTCCGGCGTCATCGGAAATATATTGGACTGGCCGCGAATGCCGTCGGTGCCGAAATATCTTCGCTTCATAAAAACTCCATTGTCCTGCTTCGGCGTCGCCTCTTGTGCCGGCCGCGTCTGCCTGCGTGTTCCGCTATTGTTTTTCATAGTTCCGCGACCCCGCCTGCAGATCTGCGCCATATTTGCCATAAAACCGCAATATACGGCACCGATCATAACATCAGAAATCATTACAGCGCGTTACAACTGGATCTTTCAACGCTTCGGCCGGGTCGCCTGAAGCATGAACGCAAAACCGGCGCGCACCACTGCTTCATTGAAACCGTGAGCATCCAAAAATGCCGCCGCCCCTTCCGGAGCGGCGGCATTTGATTTGCGCATGTGTAGGAACCTATTGCGGCTGCGGTTCGAACCCGCCTTCAGGCTCTTCGCCCTTCGTGCCGGCTTCCTTCTTCGTACCGGCCGAAGGCACTGCGGAGCCGCGATGCGGCGGTGTATCGTCCCCAAGATCGCGCGCCGGCTTCTCGCCGCGGATCAGAGCCTTGATCTCGTCGCCGGTCAGCGTCTCGTATTCGAGCAAGCCTTCCGCGAGAGCCACGAATTCATGGTTCTTTTCGACGAGGATGCGGCGTGCCGTCTCATAGGCCTCGTCGATCAGCCGGCGGATTTCGTTGTCGATTTTCTGCGCGGTCGATTCCGAAACGTTCTTCTGCTGCGCGACGGAATGGCCGAGGAAAACCTCCTGCTGATTCTCGCCATAGGCGACCTGTCCGAGCTGGTCGGAGAAGCCCCACTGCGTCACCATCGCCCGGGCAAGCTTCGTCGCCTGCTCGATATCGGAGGATGCGCCCGAGGTGATGTTCTCCTTGCCGAAGGTCAGTTCCTCGGCAACGCGTCCGCCCATCATGATGGCGAGACGCGAGATCATCCATTTGTAGCTCATCGAGTAGCGGTCGCCCTCGGGCAACTGCATCACCATGCCGAGCGCACGGCCCCGGGGAATGATCGTCGCCTTGTGCAAGGGATCGGCCGAGGGGACGTTGAGCGCAAGGATCGCATGGCCCGCCTCGTGATAGGCGGTCAGCTTCTTCTCGGCTTCGGTCATGGCCGAGGAGCGGCGCTCGGCGCCCATCATGATCTTGTCCTTGGCGTCCTCGAACTCCTGCATGGTAACGAGACGCTTGTTGCGCCGCGCCGCCATCAGCGCCGACTCGTTGACGAGATTCATGAGATCGGCGCCCGAGAAGCCCGGCGTGCCGCGCGCCAGCACCTTGAGGTCCACGTTCGGTGCGAGCGGCACGTTGCGGACATGCACCTTCAGGATCCGCTCGCGGCCGTTGATGTCCGGGTTCGGCACGACGACCTGGCGGTCGAAGCGGCCCGGACGCAGCAGCGCCGGGTCGAGCACGTCCGGCCGGTTCGTCGCGGCGATAAGGATGATGCCCTCGTTCGCCTCGAAGCCGTCCATCTCGACCAGCAGCTGGTTCAGCGTCTGCTCGCGCTCGTCGTTGCCGCCGCCAAGACCGGCGCCGCGATGACGGCCAACCGCATCGATTTCGTCGATGAAGATGATGCAGGGCGCGTTCTTCTTCGCCTGCTCGAACATGTCGCGGACGCGCGATGCGCCGACACCGACGAACATTTCGACGAAGTCCGAACCCGAGATCGTGAAGAAGGGCACGTTCGCCTCACCGGCCACCGAGCGGGCAAGCAGCGTCTTACCGGTGCCGGGCGGTCCGACCAGCAGCACGCCGCGCGGGATGCGGCCACCGAGACGCTGGAACTTCTGCGGGTCGCGCAGGAATTCGACGATTTCCTCCAGGTCCTGCTTGGCCTCGTCGACACCAGCGACGTCGTCGAAGGTCACGCGGCCATGCGCTTCCGTCAAAAGCTTTGCCTTGGACTTTCCGAAACCCATCGCGCCGCGCGAGCCGCCTTGCATCTGCCGCATGAAGAACAGCCAGACGCCGAGGATCAGGAGCATCGGCAACAGCGTTCCGATATAGCTGAGGAAGCCCGACGAGCCGTCCGTCTCCGGCCGAACCGTGACCGTGACGTCCTTGGCTTCCAGCCGCTCCGTCAGCGCCGTGTCGACGGCGGGCGCATAGGTCTGGAAGGTCGCCCCGCTCTCGGTGTAGCTGCCGATCACCTTCGAACCGGTGATCACCACGTCCTTCACGCGGCTCGCGTCGACGTCCTTGAGGAACTGCGAGAATGGAATTTCACGCGAGCCTGCTCGTTCGGTCGGCTGCTGGAACATGCTGAATAGCGCTATCAGGAGAAGCGCTATGATTGCCCAAAGGGCAAAATTTCGAAAATTAGGGTTCATCGAACTCCCCGGAACCTGTCGCAGCCCGCGCATTTGCCGGACTGTATTCTTGTCCCTAACATAGGTGTCCGGGGTGACCTTGCCAAGGAAAACCGCCGGTTACGTTTCCATTTCTATCAAAACATCGTGCACCGGCGGCGCGGGGTATCGATCACGCCCAAACGACACGGCGACCGCATCCGCCATGATCCTGTCGAAACCCGGCAAAAAGGTGTCGTAAAGCCCGATGTGGTACTCGACTTGCGCCGAAGCCTCGCCGAAGGCGAGCCCCGCGCCGTCCGTCGACGCGATTTCTGGTGCCACCGTGGATCCGCGCTTGGCAATCCCCGCCGGCAGCCCTGCGTCAATAAGCCTCTGGGTCCACAACCTCCCCGAAGCGTCCGCGGCGACCGTAACCGCCGGCCCGCAGCTCTTTACCGTGAACCGCCCATCCCAAGTGCCCTGCCGGCCCGGTCCAACGGCGAGCACCGGCAGGTTGCGCGCCTCTCGATAGAGATAGAGACCGCTTGCTCGCCGGTCGAAGACGACCCGTCCCGCCGTCATGCGGCCAGGCTCACCTGATCGCAGGAACTGCGAAAGCCGCTGCACCGTGGCGAGAGCGGGCATGTGCTCGCGCCCGCCGAGAACCGACGCGACCGTCAGGAGCGCACGGCGCCAGTCCGGATCGTCGATCTCCCCGGCATGCCGCGCCGAGACCTCCGCGACGAGCGCCTCGTGAACGCGGATACGCTTCTCGATCAGGGCGGCGGCTCTGGCGGAAGAGGCGGCGCGCTGGCGCCCGTTGCCCAAGGGCGTCGGCATCCCTCCGGATGTCGCTATCCGGGCACGCACCCGGACCCGCTCGAAGGCGGGGTTGGCATTGCTCGGATCGTCGATCCAGGAGACGCCGCGTGCCTGGAGAAAGCTGCGGATCTCGGCGCGCGCCAAGCCGAGAAACGGCCGCAACACCCAGATCCGCCGTCCGTATAACATGGCCGCGGCCATGCCGGCGCCGCCCTGCCCCTCGCCCTGCCCGTCTCCGGCACCACCCTTGCCGCGGGCAATGCGCATGGCGACGGTCTCCTGCTGGTCGTCGCGGGTATGGCCGGTCGCGATGCAATCGGCGCCGAGCGCGTCGGCGGCCTCAGTCAGCAATTCGTAGCGCTTGTTTCGAGCCGCCGCCTGGATGCCGGTCGACGGCTTCGGGCCCTCCCAGCGGCAGATACGGTGGGCAATGCCGAGCGCAGCACAAAAGGCCGCCACATCTTCGGCTTCGCGAGCCGACTGCGGCCTCAGCGCATGGTCGACAGTGCAGGCGGCAAGGGAAAATCCGCGGCGCTCATCTGCGGCGATCGCCGAATGCAGGGCTACAAGCAGCCCCATCGAGTCGCTGCCACCGGAGACGGCAACCAGGATCCTGCGGGGCGTGATAAAGGATCGGAGAAAATTTCGGGCCGTATCGAGGACGGCATGGGGCATCTGGGCCCGCCTCAGCAGCCGAAACGGCTCTGCTCGCTCGCCACCTTCGCCTTCACGGCGGGTGATGCTTTCGGATAGCGCTTGTTGACCTCGCGCAGCGTGGCGCAGGCGGTCTCCTTGTTGTCGAGGGCGCCGAGGGACATGCCGAGCTTCAAGAGCATTTCCGGAGCCTTCGGTGACTTGCCGTGGCTCTGATGCGCGTTGAGGAAGGTCTTGGCCGCGTCGCTGTACTTGCCTTGCGAATACTGTGCCTCGCCCATCCAGAAGCTCGCATCCGCCGCCTTGTCGCCGCTTGGAAAGGCATCGAGGTAATCGCGGAATTCCTGCTCTGCGATGCTGTAATCGCCGGAAAGCACGTGGCTGTAGCCTGCTTGGTAGAGATCGCCCGGATCGCTGAGAGACGCGGTCGCCTGTCCGCTGTCCGGCACGCTTCCCGGATTGTCGTTGAGGCCACCGCCCTGGGTCGCAAGCCCTGTATCGACGCCGGGCAGAGTGGCGTTGGCCCCGGGCTCTACGCCCGCCGTTGCCGAGACGGGGTTGCCGTTCTCGTCGAAAATGATCTGCCCCAGCGTCGCCGGCGCGGGCGCGGCGCCCGGCGCGTTGGGATCGACACCCGCCATATCGGCGCCGCCGGCAGCCGGAGCGCCCGACGGCCGGCTATCCGTCACCCCGGGGGTGACGGACGCCTGATCATTCGATTTCGGCGTTTCAAGCGCGCCGCTCTTCTTGGAGGAGGACCTGCCGTTTTCCAGATCCTGGAAGCGGAACTCGTTGTCCTCCTGGAACTTCCGGATCTGCTCCTGCATCTGCAGGAGCTGGAAGCTCATTTCCTCGATACGCCCATTGAGGGAGCGGATCTGTTCCTCGAGTTGACCGACCCGCGCAATATCGGGTGATTGCACCTTCATTACCGGAAGGTCGCCCTTGCTGCCGGCATCGGTCTGCGTCGTGCGGGCAAAGAGCCCGGAAAGCGGCATGGCATCTGCTGTAGAGCCGAGACCCGCAAGGGTCACGAGGCCAAGCAGTCCTGCCACGACAAATTTCTTCATTTCATTTGTCCTGTTCGTAACCGATTATCCCGCCCTGGATCGCGTTGCGCAGTACATTTGCCGATTCCGAGGCGGGGTGCCGCACAGTTTTCCAACTCCCGTGAAAAAGCAACGGAGTTCGGCCAAAGTGTGGTAAAAAAGAAAGGGCGGCCCGTAGACCGCCCCTCGAATTCACCTTCCATGCCGAATAATCAGCTGCCGGCGCCACCGAGCACGGTAACGGCGCGGCGGTTCTGCGACCAGCAGGAGATGTCGTCGCAGACGGCGACCGGCTTTTCCTTGCCGTAGGAGATCGTGCGCATGCGGTTTCCGGGGACGCCGCGGCTGACGAGATAGTCGCGGGTCGCGGCAGCACGGCGCGCGCCGAGCGCCAGGTTGTATTCGCGGGTGCCGCGCTCGTCGGCATGGCCTTCGATGGTGATTCCGTAGTTCGGATATTTTGCCAGCCACTGGGCCTGGCGGTCGAGCGTCGCCTGCGCGTCGGCGCGGATCGACGTCGAATCCGTATCGAAGAAGATGCGGTCGCCGACGTTGACGGTGAAGTCCTGCTGCGAGCCCGGGGTCGCCGCGCCTGCGCCGAGACCGAGGCCGGCAGCATCGTTCGGCAGGTTCTTCTTCGAAGCGCAGCCAGCAAGGGCAAGCGTCATGACGAGCGCGATCATGACCGGATTGCGGGCGATGGTCTGCATGCGGCTTGCTGCCGGGGTGTCAATTCGGCTCATGGGCCGGGTCTCCTTGAGAAGTGTCAAATTCACGGTTGCCAGACTGTAACCGGAAGCGGTTAATTGCTTTTCAACGGATATGGTTAACAAATCGACAATGTGCGTCGGGGCGCCTGCTACACCAGCACTTTGCGGCGAGAAAGCGGCACATTCGCCTCATTCCCTGCCATAACTGTGGACGCGCGATCACGAAGAATTTCGGGCCGTATTGGCCCGAAATCTTTGAATCTCATCATTTCTCTCGATTGGGCTCGCGGCGGATGCCCTATTCCATCAGCGGCGACCAGGCCGGATCCGAGGCGAAACCCTGCGTCTGGACAAGCTGCTCGTTATAGCCCGTCAGATCGATCGAATAGAGCTGCGGGCCGCCCGCACCGGCGTTCTGACGGAAAAACATCAGGACACGGCCGTTCGGCGCCCAGGTGGGGCCTTCATTGTGGAAGCCGGTGGTGAGAATGCGCTCGCCCGACCCGTCCGGCTTCATGACGCCGATCGAGAACTTCCCGCCCGACTGCTTGGTGAAGGCGATGAGGTCGCCGCGCGGAGACCAGACGGGCGTCGAATAGGAACCGTCGCCGAAGGAAATGCGCGTCTGGCCGGAGCCGTCGGCGCCCATGACGTAGAGCTGCTGCTTGCCGCCGCGGTCGCTTTCGAAGACGATCCGGCTGCCGTCCGGCGAATAGGAGGGAGAGGTGTCGATCGCCGCGGTGTTGGTGAGCCGCGTCGTCGTGCGCGAGCGCAGATCCATCGTATAGATATTGGCGTTGCCTTCCTGCTGCAGGCTCATGATCACCCGCTGGCCATCCGGCGAGAAACGCGGGGCGAAGGTCATGCCCGGGAAATTGCCGACCACCTCGCGCTGCCCCGTTTCAAGCTGAAGCAGATAAACGCGCGGCTGCTGGTTCTCGAACGACATATAGGTGATTTCCTGACGGTTCGGCGAGAAGCGCGGCGTCAGCACGATGTCGTTGGAATTGGTGAGCGCCCGGGAATTGGCCCCGTCCTGGTCCATGATGGCGAGTTGGCGCTTGCGCGCATTCTTCGGCCCGCTTTCGGCGACGTAGACGATGCGCGTGTCGAAATACCCCTTCTCGCCGGTGATCCTCTCATAGATCGCGTCGGCAATGATGTGGGCGACCCGGCGCCAGTTCTCCGGCTGGGTGTAGAACTGCTGACCGAGCATCTGCTGGCCGGCAAAGGTATCCCAAAGGCGGAACTCCGCCTTCAGCCTGCCGTCGCCTTCCTGCGTGACGCGGCCGATGACGAGCGCCTGCGCGTTGATCACTTTCCAGTCCTCGAAACGCGGTGTGGCATCGGGATTGGAGATCTTCTCGATGAAGGCGCCCTTGTCGATCGGCGCGAAAAGCCCGGAGCGCTTCAGGTCGGCGGCAATCACGCCGGAGATCTTCTGGGCGAGTTCGCCCTGCAGGAAGTCCGTGATCGCGATCGGCAGCGGCTCGACGTTACCCTTGTTGATGTTGATCTCGACGAGCGCATTTGCCGGCGTGGCAATGAGCCCGCAGCCGGCGACCAGCACCATCAGGAGGCGGAAAAAATTGCGTCTCAGCATTTCCATAAAGCCTTTCAGCCTTTCGTGTTCCGAGCAGGATGAGGCGCAATATTCCGCCCGCAACCGGCCCAACCTGTCTAGAGCATCGAGCTCGGGTCGAAGTTGACGACGACCTCGCTCCACGAATCGTATTTGTCGGCCGGCAGCCCCTTGAAGGGAACGGACTTCAGGATGGCCCGGCGTGCACCACCCATGAGTGCCCGCCGCGCCGCATCCGAGCCGCCGCTGGCTTCCACTTCCGGTTCGCCGATCAGGTCGCCGTTCGGGTCGAGCCGCATCGTCACCTTGATGCGGACGTCCGCCGCGTCGGCCATGCCGGGAATGATCGACCAGTTGTTCTGGATCTGGCCGCGAAGCGCGTCCATTTCACTCTGCGAAAGCGTGTTGCCGCTCGTCGTCTTCTTGCCGCCGAGGGCCGCCTCCTCGGTCGAGCGCTTGGCGCCGCCGCCGGAGGATTCCTGCTTGTTGAGCAGCGCCGCGATCTCGTCGGCATTGAAGTCGCTCTCCTTCTGGGAGGACGCCTTCTTCTGCTCCTTCTTGACCTCTTCCTTCTTGCGCTCTGGCGTCTTGGCCGTCTGCGCGGGCTTTTCGACCTTGGGCTTCACCTGCGGCGTCGGCACCCTGTCCGGCAGAGCCTCGGCCTCGGGATTTTCCGCGGGCTGCTCTTCCGCCGGTGCCGGTTCCGGCTTCGTATCCGGCTTTACTTCCTGCTTGGGTTCGGGGAGTGCCGCCACTTCCGTCGCGGGCTCGGCGGCCGGCTTGGTCTCTTCGACCTTTTCGATCTCTTCCTTCACGGGATCGGGCGTCGGCGGGGCCTTTTCGGTCTTCTGCGGCGCTGCGGCCGACTCGTTCTCGACCGGCTTGACATTGGGTGTGGGCGGCGTCTTCAGGTCGACGTCGTTCTCGCCGGCATTCTCGGCGTTCTCGACGGGCGTCGGCTTCTTGGTCGGAACGGGCGATGCCTTTTCCTTGGCCGGAGCCTTCTTGTCGCCCTGCTGGATCTGCGTGATCGACTCGACCGGCACGATGTCGACCGGCAGCGCCTCGACATCCGCGACCTCGAAATCGGCCGGGCTGCCAAGCGACACCAGCGCCCAGGTCAGGACCAGGGCGTGGAGGACAGCAGATGTAGCGATACTGCCCTTCATTCGGACGATCACTTCTCTTGTTCTTGAAGCGTTACGAGACCCAGGTTCTTGAAGCCTGCCGCGGAGATGCGTGCCATCACCTTCATCACGGTGCCGTAGTCGGCATTGGTGTCGCCGCGCACATAGATGCGCTCATTGTAGCCGGTCGTGGCGATCGCCTCGAGCTTCGGGACGACCTCGTCGATCGCTATCGGCGTCTCCTGCAGGAAGATCTCGCCCGCCGGGTTGACCGAGACGGTGATCGGCTGCGTATCGGCGTTCATGGCCTTCGCCTGCGTTTCCGGCAGATCGATCGGCACGCCGACCGTCATCATCGGCGCAGCCACCATGAAGATGATGAGGAGAACCAGCATGACGTCGACGAGCGGCGTGACGTTGATCTCGCTGATCGCGCTTCTTCTGCCGCCGCGGCGGCGGCGCCCGCCGCCCGACCCCTTGGCTCCGCCAACTGCCATACCCATCAGCGTGGTCTCCGTGCTTTGAGGTCGTTATTGCGCGGCTTGGCGAGAAGGCTGCAGCTTCTCGTCGATCTGCCGCGACAGGATGGCGGAGAACTCGTCGGCAAAGGCTTCCATGCGTGCCGTCAGCTTGCCGGCATCGGCGGTGAACTTGTTGTAGGCGATAACGGCAGGAATGGCGGCGAGCAGACCGATGGCGGTCGCAAGCAGCGCTTCGGCGATACCGGGAGCAACGACGGCGAGGTTGGTGGACTTGGAACCGGCGATGGCCTGGAACGAGGTCATGATACCGACGACGGTGCCGAAAAGGCCGATGAAGGGGGCAGCCGAGCCGATCGTCGCTAGCGAGCCGAGCCTTGCCTCGAGCGCTTCGGATTCACGGGCGAGCGTCACGTCCATCGCACGGTCGATCCGCATCTGCAGGCCGATCGGCGCGCGCGCGCCGCGCTCGAAGCTTTTCTTCCATTCGCGCATGGCCGAAACGAAGATCGCGCCCATTCCGCTCGTCTGCCTGTCCGAGAGGGTCCGATAGAGCTCCTCCAGCGACTGACCCGACCAGAATACCTGCTCGAAATTATCGAGCTGCCGGCGGACACGCCCGTAATTCAGGCTCTTGTCGACGACGATAGCCCAGGTCCAGACCGAGGCGGCGATGAGCCCCAGCATGACCAGCTTCACGACCAAGCCCGCTTGCATGAAGAGCGACCAGAGGGTCACGTCGCTCGTCGCGGCCAATCCAACCTGTTCCATCGATTTCAGTCCCCGAATCCAAACACCCGGCAGAGCAACTCATGCTCGTGACCGGGTCGCCCAAATGTCCTGCAGCAGGAATGCCCCGGTATTGCCACCGATCGCGGCATTGCGATCTACTCGCTTCAGCCTGCCTTCTTGCCGTCAATTTTGGTCAAAGGATGACGTGCACTGCACAAATCCTGATACACGGATTAAGACACCATTATGGTTAAGGGAGTATTACCGCGCGCGCAGTTCGAGTGAGCTTGCACGATACGGAACTTCGCAGCAGGTCGCACGTTTCGGTGCCATGAGCCCCTGGTCCCCGAAACATATCGCCTTCCAGCCGAAATCGGGCTGACGATCCATGGCCGCTCGCAATGAACCGCTTTCCGAATATAACCGGCGCCGCGATTTCACGCGGACGAGCGAACCCAAGGGAGCGGTCGCTCGGCGCAGCGGGGACAACAGGATGCGGTTCCTGGTTCAGAAGCACGCTGCGACCCGCCTGCATTACGACTTCCGCCTGGAATGGGAGGGCGTGCTGAAGAGCTGGGCGGTCACACGCGGCCCGAGCCTCAACCCCGAAGACAAGCGCCTGGCCGTGCGTACCGAAGACCACCCGCTTGCCTATGGCGACTTCGAAGGAACGATACCGAAGGGAGAGTATGGCGGCGGTACCGTGATGCTCTGGGATACCGGCTGGTGGGAGCCGGAGGATGACCCGTCGAAAGCCCTGAAGAAGGGCAAGCTCTCCTTCAAGCTGCATGGCAGCCGAATGAAGGGCGGCTGGGCGCTGGTGCGCATGCGGCCACGCGAAGGCGAAAAGCGCGAGAACTGGCTGCTCGTCAAGGAAACGGACGATGTCGCCTCCGATGACGGCGAGAGCCTGATCAACGAGAACATCACCAGCATCGTTACCGGCCGGACGATGGAGGAGATCGCCGAAGGCAGGGGCGAGAAGCGGGCGCGGGTCTGGCATTCCAACAAAAGCATCTCGGCCAATCTCAAGGCCGGCGCGATCGCCGAAAACGGCAATGCAGGCAAGCGCGCGACGCGAAAAGCCTCCGGCAAGCTGCCCGCCTTCAAGGCACCGCAGCTGGCGACTCTGGTGACCAAGGTGCCCGCCGGCGACGCATGGCTGAACGAAGCCAAGTTCGACGGCTACCGTCTTGTCTGCGCCGTCGGTGCCGGCACCGTGCGCTGCTACACGCGCAACGGCCTCGACTGGACCGAGAAGTTCCCGGCAATTGCCGCCGCCCTTGCCGAACTCGACTGCCAGTCCGCTCTGATCGATGGCGAAGTGGTGGCGCTTTCGGAAGGCGGATCGACCTTCTCGGCCCTGCAGAAGGCGCTTAGAACGGGGGCCAGCACACGGCTTTACGCTTTCGATCTCATCGAGCTCGACGGCAAGGATTTGAGCCGGAAGCCGCTCGTGGAACGCAAGGAACGGCTCGAAGCGCTGCTCCAAACGCTCGGCGCCACCTCTACCGTACAATTCAGCGAGCATGTCCGCGGCAATGGCGAGCACGTGCTTTCCGCGATATGCAAGGCCGGCCAGGAGGGTATAATCGCCAAGGAGGCGGATGCCCCCTATCGCAGCGGGCGCAGCCGAAGCTGGCTCAAGGTGAAATGCACGAAGCGCCAGGAGTTCGTGATCGGTGGCTATACCCCGTCTTCGAAGAAGGGGCGTGCCTTCGCCTCGCTGCTCGTCGGGACCTTCGAAGGCGGGAAGCTGATCTACCGTGGCGGCGTCGGCACCGGTTTCAGCGGAAAGACAATGGAGGACCTCGCCGCGGCCTTCGCAAAGCGCAAGCGCGATACGTCGCCCTTCGACAGCGTGCCGCGAGAGAGAATGCGAAATTCGGTATGGCTTGAGCCGGACCTGGTGGCGGAGGTGGATTTCGCCGAATTCACGGCCGACGGACATGTCCGTCACGGTTCATTCGAGGGATTGCGCGAGGACAAGGAGGCCAGGGCCGTGAAACTGGAGACACCGAAGCCGGCAGAAGCGGAGCCGGAGACCGCCAAGAGCAAATCCTCCGCCAGGACGCGCAAGACGCCGCCTGTGCAGGGAGACGCCGATGTCCTCGGCATCCGCATCTCCCATCCGGACCGGGTGCTCTTCGAAGGCCAGGGCATCACCAAGATCGATCTCGCCCGCTATTATGCCGTTGTCGCCGAGAGGATGCTCCCCTTTGCCGCCGATCACCCCGTTTCGCTGGTGCGCTGCCCGCAGGGCGGCGAGCGGCACTGTTTCTTCCAGAAACACGCAAGCGACGGCTTTCCCGAGGCGATCCGGGAAGTGCCGATTACCGAGTCATCGGGCGACACCGAGAACTATATGTACATCCACGATGCCAAGGGCCTCGTCGCCGCCGTGCAGATGGGGACGCTCGAGTTTCACATCTGGGGTTCAAGCATCGACCGGCTGGAGAAACCCGACCGTCTGGTCTTCGATCTCGACCCCGATCCGAGCGTCGACTTCGAGACAGTCAAGGCGGCAGCCGTCAGGCTCCGCGACGAACTCGCCGAGATCGGCCTGAAAACAGTGCCCATGGTGACCGGCGGCAAGGGCGTCCACGTCATCGTTCCGCTCCGCCCCCATGCCGAATGGGAGGAGGCCAAAGGCTTCGCGAAAGCGCTCGCGCGATCTATCGCCGAGCGCGATCCGGACAATTTCGTCGCCACCATGTCGAAGGCGAAGCGCAAGGGAAAGATTTTCATAGACTGGCTGAGAAACGATCGCGGCGCCACGGCGATCGCGCCCTATTCCACCCGCGCGCGCTCCGGCGGACCGGTCGCCACGCCGGTCGGCTGGGACGAACTCCAAGGCCTCGAAGCCGCCAACGGGTTTCAGATTCCGGACATTATCGAGCGGATCGAAGCCGGGACCGATCCGTGGCGGGAGATCGGCAAGATCAGTCAGTCGCTGACGAAGAAGATATTGAACTCGGTCGAATGAGCCGGCCGCTCACGCGGAAGCCGCTTGCGCAGCCAGGAATTTCGTTGCCAGTGCCTCCGGCAGACGCCGTGGCCGCCCCTGACCGTTGATGACCGCGATGATTACCTTGGCCGCGATCAGCAGCGCGTCGCCGCGCCTGATCTGCTGCTGCAGGATCATTTTTGCGCCGCCGGCCTTTTCGGTCGCGGTCTCGATGGTCAGGACGTCGTCCATGCGCGCCGGCGCCTTGAAGTCGATTTCCATACGGTGAACGACGAAGACGAGACCTTCCACGTCGCCTTCGATCGCCAGCGACGCCTGCTCGACGCCGAGAAGCCGCAGATAGTCGGTCCGGGCGCGCTCCATGAAATGCAGATAGCGCGCATGGTAGACGACGCCGGAAAAATCGGTGTCCTCGTAATAGACCCGCTGGATCAGTCGGTGGCCGGTCTCGGTCAGCTCGCCGGCAAGCGAAATCAGTGACATGGCATTCTCCGGGAGGATTTATTGCGTTTTCCTGTGCAGGAACAAAAAGACATTTGCAAGCACTGCAGCTTTGTCACAATCCTATCCTATCAGGACCCTGTCCTCTTCCCGAGCAGGAGAATCGTGCATGAAGATTGCAGTCCTCGGCGGTGACGGTTTCGTCGGCTGGCCCACCGCCCTGCATTTGTCCGATGCGGGCCACGAGGTTCACATCCTCGACAATCTCTCCCGCCGCTGGATCGACACGGAACTCGGCGTTCAATCCCTGACGCCCATGGATTCCATCCAGGAGCGCACGCGCATCTGGCACGCGGAAACCGGCCGGCGCATCCACTTCAATCTGATCGATCTCGCCCGCGACTACGAACTCCTGAAGAACTGGCTGGCGGAGCATCGGCCCGATGCGGTCGTCCACTTCGCCGAGCAGCGGGCCGCCCCCTATTCGATGAAGAGCGACAGGCACAAGAACTACACGGTCAACAACAACGTCAACGCGACCCACAATCTCCTGAACGCACTGGTCGAACTCGAACTCGATGCCCATCTCGTGCATCTCGGTACGATGGGCGTTTACGGCTATTCCACGATCGGGGCGGCGATCCCTGAAGGCTACCTGCCCGTCGGCATCGAGACCATGGGCGGAGAGACGGTGAACCAGGAAATCCTCTATCCTTCCAATCCGGGCTCCGTCTATCACATGACCAAGTGCCTGGATCAGCTGCTCTTCCAGTTCTATGCGAAGAATGACCGCCTCAGGATCACCGATCTGCATCAGGGCATCGTCTGGGGCACGCATACGGAGCAGACGCGGCGTCATCCGCAGCTCATCAACCGCTTCGACTATGACGGCGATTACGGAACCGTCCTCAATCGTTTCCTGATCCAGGCAGCAATCGACTATCCGCTGACGGTTCACGGAACCGGCGGCCAGACGCGCGCCTTCATCCATATTCAGGACTCGGTGCGCTGCATCGAACTCGCGCTCAGGAACCCGCCGGCGCGCGGCAGCCGCGTCGAGATATTCAACCAGATGACGGAAACGCACCGCATCCGCGATCTCGCCGAGATGGTCGCACGCATGACCGGCGCGAAAATCGCCTGGCTGCCCAATCCGCGCAAGGAAGCGGCCGAGAACGAGCTCGTGGTGCGGAACGAGAAATTCCTCGCGCTCGGACTCAATCCGGTTCGGCTCGAAGACGGGCTGCTTTCGGAGATCGTCGACGTGGCGAAGAAATTCGCCTATCGCGTCGATCGCTCGCGCGTGCCGGCGGTTTCCGCCTGGACGAAGGACATCGCCCCCTTGATCAACCACGATCCGGAGGGCAAGCGGCTGAAATCGGTTTCATGAGCCGCGTCTTCGCCAGTCCGGAGGGGCTCAGTCCCTCCTCCACGGTGACTGCGCGCCACGCTTTCGTGACGCTCGTCACCAACAGCGACTACGCGCTCGGTGCGCGGGCCCTGCTCAGATCGATCCGTCTCACCCGGACGCCCGCAGATGTCGTCGTGCTCCATACCGGCGGGGTGGATGCCGCCTCCCTCGAGCCGCTGACCGAATTCGACTGCCGCCTGATCCAAACCGACCTGCTGCCGCTTTCGGACGAATTCAACGCCCGGCATCAGCGCCGCAACGTGCATGAGCAGGCCCCCTTCACAAAAGGACGCAAGCCCGATTTCCATTCGCCGCTCGACAATTTCTGCAAGATAAGGCTGTGGCAACTCGTCGAATACGAACGCTGCATCTTCATCGATGCCGACGCGATCGTGTTGCGCAACATCGACAAGCTGTTTCTCTATCCGGAATTTGCCGCAGCGCCGAACGTCTATGAGAGTCTCGCGGACTTCCACCGCCTGAACTCCGGCGTCTTCGTCGCCGAGCCGGCAGTCGCGACCTTCGAGAAGATGCTCGCGGCCCTCGATGCGCCGGACGCCTTCTGGCCGCGCACGGACCAGACCTTTCTGCAAAGCTTCTTCCCCGATTGGCATGGCCTGCCGGTGACGATGAACATGCTGCAATATGTGTGGTTCAACCTGCCTGAGCTTTGGGACTGGCGCTCGATCGGGGTGCTTCATTACCAGTATGAAAAGCCGTGGGAGAAGGATCATCCGCGCGCGGATGCGCTGCGCCCGCTGACCGATCTCTGGCACGCTTTTCTGACCGGCGAGCAGATTCCCGATATTGCCACTCTTCCCAACCCGCCGTACGCCGGCCTCACGTCGCCATGACCCGCGTTCTCGTCTCCGGCGGCACCGGATTCGTCGGCCGCTTCATCATCGAGCACCTGCTGGCAAACGGCTATGAGGTCACGGTCGGCGGGCGCTCTCCGCCGCCTGCCGGCTTTTATTCGCAACCCGTGTCCCATGTGCCGCTCCGTCTCGATGCGGATGCGGACCAGGCCGGCGCCTTCGACGATATCTATTATTTCGTCCATGCGGCTTTCGAGCATGTCGAGGGCAGATATCGCGGAGGCGAGGGTGACGATCCCACGAGTTTCCGCCGCGCCAATCTCGACGGCTCCGTTCGCCTTTTCGAGGAAGCGCGCGCCGCCGGCGTACGGCGCTGCGTTTTCCTGTCGAGCCGCGCCGTCTATGGCGAGACGGCGCCGCCGGTTGTCGCTGAGACGTCACCTGTCGAGCCGGACACGTTCTACGGACAGGTAAAGCTCGCCACCGAGAACGCCTTGAAATCGATGACCGACCACAGTTTCGTCACGACGAGCCTGCGCGTCACCGGTGTCTACGGCCCCGCGGGCTCGGGACGAAAACACAAGTGGAGCGATCTCTTTTCCGATTACATTGCCGGCCGACCGGTGCCAAGGCGCATCGGCACGGAAGTCCACGGCGACGATGTCGCCCAGGCCGTCCGCCTCATGCTCGAAACCGAACCGGCGAGAATATCCGGTCAGGTGTTCAACGTCTCCGACGTGCTGACCGACAACCGCGAGATCCTCTCCTTTCTCCAGGCTGCAACCGGCTGCCCGCACCCTCTGCCGCCGGCAGCGGAAGCGGCAGCATTCAAGACGATGTCGACGGAGAAGCTGCGCGCGCTCGGCTGGGTGCCGGGCGGAAGGGAAAGACTGGCTGCGACGATCCGGGAGCTTGCCGTGCAAGCTGTGACCGTTGAACCAAGATTTCGCCCCTCACCCTAACCCTCTCCCCGCGAGCGGGGAGAGGGGACATGCCCCCTGCGAATGCGCGGCCGATATTGGTTGCAATGACGAAACCGCGAGTCCCTTCTCCCCGCATGCGGGGAGAAGGTGGCGGCAGCCGGATGAGGGGCAATTCCGGTCATCCGAGATCGACGACCACAATTTCCGGCGGCACGCCGAAACGGATCGGTGCGATGGAGCAGCCAAGGCCGCCCGAGACGATGAGGTTGCGGTCTCCCTCGACAATATGACCATAGGCGTACCGGTCGCCGAAACGCGATGGCACGACGGGCGAGTGGCCGGCAAAGCGCACCTGTCCGCCATGCGTGTGACCGGATAGTGTCAATGCCACCCGCGAGGGCACCTTCGGAAAAATATCCGGCTCGTGCGCGAGCAGTATCACAGGCGCCTCGTCCGTCACCTGTGCAAGCGTGCCATCGAGATCGTCGAGTCCGCCCATCCCCGCGCGTTTCCATTTCCGTCCCGGCAGGAGCGCAAGCTGGTCCTCGAGCCCTGCGAGCCAGAAGGGGAAGCCGCTCTTCTCAAGGCGGACCGCGCGATTGCTGTACACCTGAATGCCGACGCCCGCCAATGCCCGATGGCCGAAGGTATCGCCGCCGCCGCTCTTCTGGGCGGTCCTGTCTTCCCACCAATCATGATTTCCCATGATCGCATGGACGCCGAGGGGTGCCCTGAGCGTGGCAAGCGCCTTCGACCACTCGCTCGAATGGACATAGCGCGTCACGAGATTCATGCCGGAAGCGTAGTCGCCGAGAAGGACCGTCACGTCGCCGCCGAGGTCGTTGGCGCGCTCGCATATGGATGCGATGCGGCGCGCAGACATCCAGGGTTCGCAGGCATGAACATCCGCGAGCGCGACCAGGCGGAGCTTCAGGCCGGGGCTCCAGCCGGGTGGCGTCAGGGCGTAGCGCGCCACCCTCAGACGCGCAAGCGGTTCGATGCCGAAGGCGTAGCTGCCCAGGGCCACGGCGCTCACCAATCCACCGCCGAGGACCTTCATGAAGCCCCGCCGGGTGATCATTTCAATCGTCCTCGAGCGTCAGCCGGAATTGGCTTGCCTCGACATCCCGTGGCGGATTGAGGCCGAGATGCTTCCAGGCATTCGCCGTGAGCACGCGGCCACGCGGCGTGCGCTGGATGAAGCCCTGCTGGATCAGATAGGGCTCGATGATGTCTTCGATCGCGTCGCGCGGCTCGGAAAGCCCGGCGGCGATCGTCTCGATCCCCACCGGCCCGCCGCCGAAATTCTGGGCGATCATCGTCAGATAGCGCCGGTCGAGCTGGTCGAGACCCATGCTGTCGACGAGCAGCCGGGTCAGCGCATCGTCGGCAATCTTTAGCGTCACGGCCTCCGCCCGTGCGACCTCGGCGAAGTCGCGCACCCGGCGCAGGAGGCGGCCGGCGATGCGGGGCGTTCCGCGCGCCCGGCGGGCAATCTCGCGCGCGCCTTCGTCGGTCATGCCGAGACCCATCAGCCGCGCGCCACGCCGGACGATCAGCTCCAACTCCTCGACCGTATAGAAATTGAGCCGCACGGGGATGCCGAAGCGATCGCGCAGCGGCGTCGTCAGCAGTCCGAGGCGCGTCGTCGCCGCCACGAGGGTGAACTTTGCGAGATCGATCTTCACCGAACGGGCCGCCGGCCCCTCGCCGATGATGAGGTCGAGCTGGAAATCCTCCATGGCCGGATAGAGGATTTCCTCGACGGCCGGATTGAGGCGGTGGATTTCATCGATGAAGAGCACGTCGCGCTCTTCGAGATTGGTGAGCAGCGCCGCAAGGTCACCGGCCTTGGCGATCACCGGGCCGGAAGTCGAGCGAAAATTGACGCCGAGCTCCTTCGCCATGATCTGCGCCAGCGTCGTCTTGCCGAGCCCGGGCGGGCCGACGAAGAGCACGTGGTCGAGCGCTTCGCCGCGATTGCGCGCCGCCTCGATGAAGATCTTCAGATTGGCGCGGGCTTCAGCCTGGCCGGTGAACTCGTCGAGCGTCTGCGGGCGCATGGTCGCATCGAGGTCTTCGCCTCGCTTTTCCGGCGCGATCAGACGTGCGGCTTCGCTCATGTCATTGCTTCCGTTTCGGGCTGTCCGCGGCCATAGGGGTGCCGGTGTTGAGGCCGGTCACCGCCGCTGCCGCGCTCAACCATAATTGGGGCGCCCGGATCAATCCAGCGAGAACGGCCAGCGTCCCTCTACTCCAATGCTTTTGTGGCCGCAGGAAGGCTCGCCGCTTCCTCACCGCGACAGTTCCTTCAAGCCGAGGCGGATCAGCTTGGCGCTGTCGCCGCCCTCCCCGCCGTTTTTCAGCGCAGCCGCAACGGCGTTGGCCGCCTGGTCTCGCGAATAGCCGAGATTGGTGAGCGCCGAGACCGCGTCCGCAACCGGCGCTGCGGCAACGCCTTCGCCGAGCTCCTGCTTGAGGCCGATCGATGGTGCCATCTCGCCGGAGAAGGCCGGAGCCTTGTTCTTGAGTTCGGTGACGATGCGCACGGCAACTTTCGGACCCACGCCCGGCGCGCGCGAGATCGACGTCTTGTCCTGCAAGGCGATGGCATTGGCGAGTTCCCCGGGGGTCAGCGTGGAGAGCACCGCCAGCGCCACCTTGGATCCCACACCCTGAACGCTCTGAAGCAGGCGGAACCATTCGCGCTCCAACGCGCTCAGGAACCCGAACAGCTTCAGCTGATCCTCGCGCACATAGGTCTCGATGAAGAGTACGGCCGCCTCTCCAGCGCTTCCGAGCTTTCCGAGCGTGCGCGCGGAGCAATGGGCGACATACCCGACCCCATGCACGTCGAGAACCACGTGATCCTCGCCGATCTCGTCTATCGTGCCCTTGAGCTTGCCAATCATCCGGTTGCCCTCCAACGCCCTTTGACCTGCCGGCCAGAGGGCGTATCGCTTGCCGTCATATTCATTCGCACGACCTACCCCGCAAGCGCCGCAAGGCGGCTCGTGACTGCCTGCCTGTTATGGGCGTGGCAGATGGCGATGGCGAGCGCGTCGGCGGCATCGTTGCCTTTGAACTCGGCCTTGGGCATCAGGACTTTCAACATCATGTGTATCTGCTGCTTTTCGCCGTGACCGACGCCGATCACGGCCTTCTTGACGGCGTTCGGCGCATATTCCGCGACCCTCAAGCCCGCCCGGGCCGGCACCAGCATGGCGATGCCGCGCGCCTGGCCGAGCTTCAGCGTGGCGGTCGCATCCTTGTTGACGAAGGTCTGTTCGACAGCGGCCTCGTGCGGCTGGTAGCCGTGCACCACCTCGGCAAGCCCGTCATGCAACTGGCAGAGACGGGAGGCAAGATCCATCTCGCCATCGGAAGTGACGGTGCCGGAAGCGACGAAACGCAGCGAATTGCCGAGCGTTTCGATGACCCCCCAGCCGGTGCGCCTCAAGCCCGGATCGATGCCGATGATGCGAATCGTATTCTGCATGCTTCACCCTATTTCGGTCGGCGGGACGCTGCCAGCAAAAAGTGAACAAAACAAAAACATTGCACAGAAATGGTCGCGTACTGCCTAAAAGCGCCGGGGCACCCTTGGCGTAAGGAAACTTGAACCTACATTGCGGAAGATCAATTTCTCTTAATTGAAAGCCTCGCCATGATCCCCTTTTCCATTCTCGACCTGTCGCCGATCACCGAAGGGGGCAGCATCGCAGAGTCGCTCGAAAATTCGCAGCGGCTGGCAATCGCGGCGGAGGAGAATGGCTATCAGCGCTTCTGGCTGGCCGAACACCATGGCATGAAGGGCATTGCCAGCGCCGCGACGTCTCTCGTGATTTCGCATGTGGCTTCGGCCACGCGGACGATCCGCGTCGGCTCAGGTGGCATCATGCTGCCCAACCATTCACCGCTCGTCATCGCCGAGCAATTCGGCACGCTTGCGGCGCTTTACCCCGGCCGCATCGATCTCGGCCTCGGCCGCGCGCCCGGCACGGACATGAGAACGGCGCAGGCGCTCCGCCGCAACATGGAGGCGAGCGCCAACAATTTCCCCAACGATGTCGTGGAACTGCAGGCGCTGCTCGGCCCGGCGACCGAAGACCAGAAGATCATCGCCGTTCCGGGCGCGGATTCGAACGTGCCGATCTGGCTGCTCGGTTCGAGCCATTTCAGCGCCCATCTCGCCGGCATGCTCGGCCTTCCCTTCGCCTTCGCCTCGCATTTCGCGCCGGACATGCTGCTTTCCGCGCTCGAAATATACCGCGAGCGCTTCACCCCGTCGCCACAGCTCGACAAGCCGCATGTCATGGTGGGCGTCATGGGCGTCGCAGCGGACACGGACGAGGAGGCGAACCACCTCTTCACCTCCATGCAGCAATCCTTCGTCGCGCTTCGCCGCAATGCGCGCGGGCGCTTCCCGCCGCCGGTCAAATCGATGGACGGCCTCTGGAGCCAGGACGAGAAGATTTTCGTCGACCACGCAATGAGCTACGCGGTGGTCGGCGGCCCCGAGACGATCCGCCGAAAGATCGAGGCGTTTCTCGATCTCACCAAGGCGGACGAGTTGATCGTCTCGATGCCGATCTTCGACATGGAAGCGCGATTGCGTTCGGTGAAGCTTTTCGGCGGGATCCGGAGAACGGGTTGAGTGCTCTGATCGCAACCGGCCCGATACGCCGCTTTGCCCTGCCGGCATCTCCCGTCCTGCCCGACGGTGAACGCAGTGCGTGCACGCTGCCTAATTGAATTGAGTGGAACATCGCCGCTTGCCGATCTCCCCCCTTGCGGGGGAGATGGCCGGCAGGCCAGAGGCGGTACCCTTCCTCTCCTCAGGCCGAAAGCTTCGCCAGGACCTCGTCGGAAACCTCGAAGTTCGAGTAGACGTTCTGGACATCGTCGTCGTCTTCGAGATTGTCGATGAGCTTCATCAGCGACTGTGCCTTTTCCTCGTCGACCGGCACGGTATTCTGCGGCTTCCAGACCGCCTTCACGGTCTCCGCCTCGCCGAGCGCGCCTTCGAGGGCCTTCGACACCTCGCCGATATCCTCGAAACCGCAGGTGATGGTGTGGCCTTCCTCATCCGTCTCGACGTCGTCGGCACCCGCTTCGATCGCGGCTTCCATGACCTTGTCGGCGTCGCCGGCGGAGAGCTTGTAGGTGATTTCACCGACGCGATCGAAGGAGAAGGAAACCGAACCGGTTTCGCCGAGCGCTCCGCCCGCCTTGGTGAAGGTGGATCGTACGTTGGAGGCGGTGCGGTTGCGGTTGTCCGTCAGCGCCTCGACGATGACCGCGACGCCGCCCGGGCCGTAGCCCTCGTAGCGGACTTCTTCGTAATTCTCGGCATCGCCGCCCGCAGCCTTCTTGACCGCGCGCTCGATATTGTCCTTCGGCATCGACTGCGCCTTGGCGTTCTGGATCGCCAGACGCAGACGCGGATTCATCGTCGGGTCGGGAAGACCGGTTTTTGCTGCGACGGTGATTTCGCGCGCGAGCTTGGAAAACATTTTGGAGCGCACCGCATCCTGACGGCCCTTGCGGTGCATGATGTTCTTGAACTGTGAATGGCCAGCCATGACGCCCTCTGCATGCGTGATTTTGGTGAGATCGGGCGCCTTATAGTTTCATTGCCGCGTCCAGTCCAGCAGTCGCGTCGTGTTTTCAGGAGGCGGGAAATGCGCTGCAGCGGTCCTCAAACGCCCTGCAGGACATAGATGAGCGGTCTGCTCGGCAGGGAACGCAGCGACACCTTCACGGAGGGCTCCGTGGCGAAGCGCTTGTCGAAGTCATCGCCGAACATCGCCAGAAAGTCGTTGGTCATCGGCCTGTGCATCGGCAGGATCAGCGCCGAGCGCAGCCGCGAGACGACACGGCTCATGCTCTCCGCGCCCATCGTCAGCCCGCCGTCCACCGGCACCATGAGCACGTCGAGCCGGCCGATCTGCCGGTAATGGCTTTCGTCGAGCTCGTGGTGCAGATGGCCGAGATGGCCGATACAGAGCCCGGCAATCTCGAAAATGAAGATCGAATTGCCGTCCCGTTCCATGCCCTCGAAGCCTGAACGGATATCCGTCGTCACATTGCGGATATAGGCGTCGCCGACGACGAGGTCATGATCCGCCGGCTCGCCATTGTCGCCCCAGCCATGCAGGACATGCGCGATCGCCGGATCAGGCGCCAGGGTGTAGTGGCTGGAATGGGCCCTGTTCATCGTCGCCACCGTAGGCGGCGACGAGGTCCGGAACCAGCCGTTGTAGTCCGTGGCGATCGAAACCCCGCCCGGCGTTTCGATCAGGAAGGTCGAATGGCCGAGA
Source organism: Ensifer sp. R1-3 (assembly GCF_056739175.1). Lineage (NCBI taxonomy): Bacteria > Pseudomonadati > Pseudomonadota > Alphaproteobacteria > Hyphomicrobiales > Rhizobiaceae > Ensifer > Ensifer sp. R1-3. The sequence continues at coordinate 3,480,759 of NZ_CP096515.1, read as the reverse complement.
AAGGTGATCGTCACCTCGCTCGTGTCGGCCGACGCCACCGGAGTGGCATCGGCGGCCGAGAAGCTGGCGAACGTCGCCGCCGGCGTGGCTGCCGCGATCGCCTGGCATTGGCTCACATGGGCTTTCGCCTGCTGCGCGTGAGCCGGTGTCGGCCAGAGCGCATGGATGAGCCAGATGACGGTCAGGGTGTAGGCAAGGTATCGCAGCAGCATCCTTCACCTCTCACATATGCGGGATGAAAAACTTGCTCTCTCATTCCGCCCGCATCCCGCGTTGCCGCTCATGCCGGGCGGCAGGCAGGATCATTCAAGGTCATGATCGCGTCCAGCGTCTAACGACGGACAACCGCTCACAATTACGTCATTGCCGATGCACCTGGTCTCCTCACTCTCCCGGCGCCGGCGCCGGCGCAGCCGCCGGTGCGGGCTTGCGGCGCAGGGAGCGCAGGGCCACGTAGAAGACCGGCGTCAGGAACAGGCCGAGGAAGGTGACCCCGAGCATGCCGGCAAAGACCGCGGTACCGAGAGACTGGCGCATTTCGGCGCCGGGCCCCGTGGCGATGACCAGTGGCACGACGCCGAGAATGAAGGCGAAAGCGGTCATCAGGATCGGCCGCAGCCTGAGCCGGCTCGCATCGATCGCCGCCTCGATCGGCGTCTTGCCCTCCTCCTCGCCCTGGCGGGCGAATTCCACGATGAGGATCGCGTTCTTGGCGGCAAGACCGATAAGGACGATGAGCCCGATCTGGGTCAGCACATTGTTGTCGAAGCCCCGGATCGAAACGCCGAGAAGTGCCGCGAGGACGGCAAGCGGCACGATCAGGATGATGGCCAGCGGCAGCACCCAGCTTTCATATTGCGCCGAGAGCGCCAGGAAGACGAAGACCACCGAAAGAGCGAAGATGAAGACCGCAGTGTTGCCGGTCTGGCGCTCCTGCAAAGCGAGTTCCGTCCATTCGAAGGTCGTGCCCTGCGGCAGGATCTGACCTGCAAGCGCTTCCATCTTGTCGAGGGCGCTGCCCGTCGAGACGCCCGGCGCAGGATTGCCCTGAACGGGGACCGAGACATACATGTTGTAGCGCTGGACGAGCGCCGGTCCGCTCGTATCGCGGATTTCGACGAGCGTTCCGAGCGGCACGAGCGCGCCCGAGGCGGAGCGTACCTTGAGCGCGAGTATGTCCTCCCGCTCCAGCCGGAATTGCTGGTCGGCCTGGGCGCGGACCTGATAGACGCGGCCGAAGGCGTTGAAATCGTTGACGTAGGACGTCCCCAGATTGATCGAGAGCGTCTCGAAGATATTGGGGATCGGGACGTTCAGGGCCCGCGCCTTGTCGCGGTCGATCGCCAGGAAGAATTGCGGGCTGGAGGCCGTGAATGTGGTGAAGACGCCGGTCAGCCCCTCCGTCTGGTTCGCCGCTCCCATCATCTGATAGGCGAGCCCGAGCGCGCGGCGCATGTCGGCGCTCTGCCGGTCCATGATCTGCATCTTGAAGCCGCCCGAATTGCCGATGCCTCGCACGGAGGGTGGCGGAACGGCGATGATGAAAGCCTCCTGAATGCCTTGCATGGCACCGAAGATCTGGCCGATGATCTGTTCAGCGCTCTGCTTTTGCTCGAGGCGTTCCTCGAAGCTGTCGAAGGGCGTGAAGATCACGCCGGAATTGGATGCATTGGTGAAGGTCGCGCCGTTGAAACCGGCAAAGGCGACCGCATCCTTGACGCCGGGTACCTCGCGGATCATCTCCGAGGCCCGCCGGACGACCGTATCGGTGCGCTCGAGAGAGGCGCCGTCGGGAAGCTGAATAACGACGATGGCATAGCCCTGGTCCATCGTGGGTATGAAGCCGCGGGGCACGACCTGCGCCATGTACCAGGTGGCTCCGAGCAGGGCGACGAAGACGAGGAGCGCCCCGGCCAGCGCGATCCGCGTCCTGACGAGGTGGCGCACCGTCCATGCATAGCCATCGGCCATGCGGTCGAAGCCGCGGTTGAAGCCGTTGGCAAACCCGCGGCCGAGCCGCGTCAGGGGATTGCGGCTCTCATGCTCGTGGTTCTCGTGCGGCCGCAACAGGATTGCGGCAAGCGCCGGCGAGAGCGTCAGGGAATTGACCGCGGAGATCACCGTCGCGACTGCGATCGTAACCGCGAATTGCAGGTAGAACTGCCCGGCAATACCGGGAATGAACGCGGTCGGCACGAACACAGCCGTCAGGACGAGCGAGATCGCGATAACCGCGGCGCCCACCTCGTCCATCGTCACATGCGCCGCCTCGCGCGGCGTCATCCCGCGCGCGAGGTTGCGCTCGACGTTCTCGACAACGACGATCGCGTCGTCGACCACGATGCCGATCGCGAGGACCAGACCGAAAAGCGTCAGCATGTTCAGCGAAAAACCGAAGGCATAGAGAAGCGCGAATGTGCCGACGAGCGAAACGGGGATGGCGACGATGGGAATGATCGCCGTGCGCCACGACTGCAGGAACACGATCACGACCAGGGCGACGAGAAGCGCGGCTTCCGCAATGGTCTTGTAGACCTCGTCGATGGATTCCGAGATGAATTCCGTCGGATTGTAGATGATCCTGTATTCGAGTCCTTCGGGAAAATCTCGCGAAAGTTCGGTCATCGTCGCCTGGATCGCATCGGCCGCAGCGAGCGCATTGCTGCCGGGGCGGGAGAAGATGCCGAGCGCGACGGCGGGGCTGCCGTTGAGATAGCTGTTGGTCACGTATTCGCGCGCACCGAGCTCGATGCGGGCGACGTCCTGCAACTGGACGAGCCTGCCTTCTTCGGTCGCTTTGACGATGACGTAGCGGAACTGACGAGCGTCGCTGAAGCGGCCGTCGGTGGTCACCGTATACTGAAAGGCGCTGTCGCTCGACATCGGCGGACCACCGATGGAGCCGCCCGAGACCTGGACGTTCTGCTCGCGCAGCGCGGAGACGACATCGCCTGCGGTCATGCCGTAGGCGGAGAGCTTCTGCGGGTCGAGCCAGATGCGCAGCGCATATTCACGCTCGCCGAACAGAAGAACGTCGCCGACTCCGTCCAGCCGGACCAATATGTCGCGGATGCGCGTGCGGGCGTAGTTGGAAACATAAAGCTGGTCGTAGCGGTCGTTCGGCGAAAGCAGATGAACGACCATCATCAGATCCGGCGAGCTCTTCGTCGTGGTGACGCCGATGCGCCGGACTTCCTCGGGAAGCCGGGGCTCGGCGATCGAAACACGGTTCTGCACCAGCACCTGTGCCTGATCGAGATCGGTCCCGAGCTTGAAGGTGATCGTCAGCGCCATCGAACCGTCAGCGGTGGCATAGGAGGACATGTAGAGCATGTTCTCCACGCCGTTGATCTCCTGCTCGAGCGGGGTAGCAACGGTATTGGCGACGGTCTCCGCATCCGCGCCCGGATAGGAGGCGCGCACGACGATGGTTGGCGGTGCGATCTCCGGATACTGCGCCACCGGAAGCTGAAAATAGGCGATGCTGCCGACGATCAGCAGAACGATCGATAGCACCGATGCGAAGATCGGTCTGTCGACAAAGAAATGCGCGAACCTCATTGGGCATTCTCCGCCGATTGCGCGGCCTCGGGGGCAGGACGACGAGTTCGGGCTTGACCTTCACCCCCGGCCGGACGCGCATGAGGCCGTTGACGACGACTGTCTCGTCCCCCGTCAAGCCGCTGCGGATGACCCTGTAACCGTGGAGCCTCGGGCCAAGACGGACCGGTTTGGTGGCGACGCTGCCGTCCTCGCCGACCACATAGACGATGCGTTCGTTCTGGTCGGCAGCGATTGCCTCGTCAGGGACGAGAACCGCTCGATAGGTATTCGAGCCTTCGACTTCCACACGCCCGAACAGGCCGGGCTGCAGGACGAATTTGGGATTCGCAAAGCGGGCGCGCACCCGCATCGTACCGGTCTCGTTGTCGACCCGGTTCTCGGCGAAATCGAGCTTGCCTTCGAAAGGCGGCTCGTTGGCGTCGGCGATCGTGACGAGCACCGGGATGGAGCCGGCCCCTTCCTGCAGCGCGCTGCCGCGTTCCCGCGCCGTCCGCGCATAGGAAAGCAGCCGGCGCTCGTCGACATCGAAATAGAAATCGATCGGATCGAGCGAGACGATCGTCGTCAGTACCGTCTGGTCCGCCTGGACGAGATTGCCCGGGGAGATGAGCCGCCGGTCGACGCGGCCGCTCAGCGGCGCGGTGATGGTGGTGTAATCGAGATCGAGCCTGGCCCGCTCGACCGCCGCCTCGGCGCCGCGTACATTCGCCTGTGCCGAGAGCAGCGCCCGGCGGTCGTCGTCGAGCCTGGACACGGAGAGCGTGCCGGTTCCGGCGAGCGATTCCGTTCGCTTGAACGTGGTCTCCGCGAAGACGAGCGTCGATCGCGCTGCCTCGAGCGAGGCTTCCGCCTGGGAAAGAGCGGTGCGGAACGGCCGCTGGTCGATGACGAAGAGCTTGTCGCCCTTCTTCACCATGGCACCGTCGGTGAAGAAGACCTGGTCGAGATAGCCTCCGACCCGCGCGCGGATCGAAACCTCGTCGACCGCCTCGAAGCGGCCGATGAATTCGTCGGCGTCGATGACGTCGCGCACGACCGGCTTGGCAACGGTCACCGTCGGCATCTGCGCGTCCTGCGCGACCGCCGGTGCCGAAACGAGAAGGGAGACGAATACGCCGGCGATGGCCGGCAGACGCCACTTTCGCAACATGCACGCTCTCCAAATTACCTGAACATCAGATCGCCGGCACCGGGGTCTGCAATTGGCGCGGCGACATTCCAATACCGGGGCGCTATAGCGACCTTTAAGCGTCCGACAGACGTGCGGCGCTATAGGGCTCGGTTGCACTAAGACGGGACGAGGGAAGGTATGGGCGCCTCCGCCCGCATCCCGCTTCAACTATTGGGCATGGAAACTTGCGAATAGCGGCCGCGTGGATTGCGGCTCTCATTTGGTCGCTAACCTGCCACCATTTGACAGGTCTGTCACCCTTGAAAAAAGGCAATTCGGCAGAGGCAGGGCGCGGCAGGATTGCAGGTGGAGAAACAGAAGCTCTGCCGCTCAAACCCAGAATTGCGGGATCGTCTCGGCCAGACGCGGGCCGATCCTGAGCGGCGCGATCTTCTCCGCCAATCCCGTCCGGTCCGAAATCTCGATCCCGACGCCGCAGATGGTCGCCGGGCCGGATGCCGCTTCGAAGCGGCCCTTGGGCATCTTCGAGATGAACCGGTTGAGCGGCTCTTCCTTGTCCATCCCCAAGGACGAGTCGTAGTCGCCGCACATGCCGGCATCGCTCATATAGCCGGTGCCACCGTTGAGTATCTGATGGTCCGCCGTCGGCACATGGGTGTGCGTGCCGACCACCAGGCTGGCACGCCCATCGACGAAGTGGCCGAAGCATTGCTTCTCGCTCGTCGCCTCCGCGTGAAAATCGAAGACGACTGCATCGGCCTGCTCGCCGAGCGGGCAGGCGTCGAGGATCGCCTCTGCCGTCTTGAAGGGATCGTCGAGCTCGGGATGCATGAAGACCCGCCCCATGACATTGGCAACCAGAACGCGGGCGCCGTTTCGCGCGAAGAAAAGATTGGAACCGCGACCCGGCGTCCCCGCAGGATAGTTTGCCGGCCGCAGGAACTGATCGTGCCGCTCGCAGAAGACCACCGCCTCCTTCTGATCCCAGACGTGATTGCCGGTGGTCACTACATCGGCGCCGGCGCTGATCGTCTCGAGAAAGATGTCTTCGGTGATGCCGAACCCGCCGGCTGCGTTCTCGCCATTGACGATGACGAAGTCGAGCTTGAGATCGCTCACGAGTCCCGGGAGGCGCTCCCAGACGGCCATGCGGCCCGTCTTGCCCACCATATCCCCCAGAAACAGAAGTCGCATGCCGGTCAATCCCGCTTGGACCAAGGCAATTTGGATCGACTCCAAATCGTGCACGTGGTCGGTTCCATGAATTTAAAACAGGATGTGGCGGAATCCGCGCAAAATATCCTCATCCCGCTCTGAAATGCCGAAAACCGCTCTCCGTCAATACGGCGTCCAGCGCCACGTCGTGCGGTTCAGCCGGCACTGATGCCACTTCCTGGCAGTCGAATGCAATCCCGATCAGGCGCGGCATGTGGCCTTTGCGACGCAGCCGCTCGATCGCCCGATCATAATAGCCGGCGCCGTAGCCGATCCGATGGCCCACGGCATCGAAGGCCGAAAGCGGTACGAGCATGATGTCCGGATCGACTTCCGGCGCATCGGGGCCGGGACCGGTGGTGCCGAAACCGGTTTCGACGACTGCGATGCCGTCGAGCAGTTCCCGGAAAACGATGTCCTTGCTGTCCAGGATCACCGGCAGGCAGAGGCGCGCACCGCGATCCCTGAGCCGCACCATCAGCGGCCGGACGTCGGCCTCCGAACGGATCGGCCAGAAGCCCGAGACGACATGTCCCGGATCGAGCGCGATAATGTCGCCGGCATGATCGGCCATGGCAAGGCTCGCCTCGATCCGCACTTCCGCCGGCATCGCATCGCGGAGCGCCAGCCGCTCCTTCCTCAACGCTGCCTTCAAATCCCTGGGTGACATCGAACCTTCCTTCCGGGCAGACCGAACCGCTTTTACATGATCGGAATGCCCCTGCCATAGCGCAAAACGGCCTCCGGCTGGAACCATGCGGCCGCCGCTTTTTGCAATACTTCGCGACTCGTTCGCGTATCGCGACGCTTTATGGAGCTTTCCCGGAGGGAGCTGATTTACAGCATCCAGTGCAGATGCCGAACCGCTTCACGCTGGCGCCGGGCTTCCTCGCATCCGAGACGATATGTGTCCGGGATAGCTGCGTCTGCCAGCAGGTGCGGGTCGGCGCGGCGGCTTACGATCGACCATTCCAGGTAAAGGGTGAGCCCCAGCCGCCAACGCGCAAACGCCGTCGCAAGCGACGGGGAGCTTCGAGCGGCAGGATGTGCTGGCACGACCAGAACGGGCATGGCGAGACCCTCGGGAGGAAAGCGACAGCCTCGATCCTCTCTCCTTTGTTGACATCTGACAAATGAATTGCAACCATGCCTGTCATCAGGTTTTCTTATGGCGACAGCATGTCAACTCCGCTCGACAGCGATCTGCTCAGAACCTTTCTCGCGGTCGCCGACACCGGCAACCTGACGCGGGCTGCCGATACGGTGCGGCGGACGCAGTCGGCCGTCAGCATGCAGATCCGCAAGCTCGAGGAGCTCATCGGCGCGGCGTCATACTGACCGATGACGGGCGGCGGCTCGCCGACAATGCGCGCCGCATCGTCTCTCTTCTCGACGACACGGCGGCGGCCATGCGATCGCCGGCGCTCGAGGGTTCGGTCCGGATCGGGATTTCGGAGGAATACGTCAACTCCACGCTTCCGAAGGCACTTGGCGCCTTCGCTGCCATTCATCCGGGCGTGGAGGTGACGGTGCGGCAGGAAACCTCCATGGCCAATTCGGCAGCGCTCGCCGCCGGAGAACTCGACATCGCCGTCGTCTTCGAGCCGGGCGGGCGCAGCCGGAACGAGGTCCTGATGGTGAACCCTACGGTCTGGGCGACCTGCGACCAGCACGGTGCCCATGAGCGCCGGCCGGTACCGATCGCGACCTATACCTATGCCGAAGGCGGCTGGTGCGACGAACTGGCCCGGCGGAGCCTGCAGAGCCGCGGCATAGAGTCTCGCATCGCATATGTGAGCCGCACGAGCGGCGGCCTCATCGCCGCCCTCATTTCGGGCCTTGCCATCGCACCCTTGTCGCGAACCGCCATACCGGCGGGGTGCAGGGAACTTACCGAGGAGGACGGCTTCGGCATCATCGACATGACCAATGTCGTGCTGCGGACGAGGCGCGGGAACCGGTCGCCGACGGTCGACGCGATGGCGGATGCCATCCGCCGAGCGTTCCGGGCACCGGCCGAGAAGGAAAAGGAAGAAGTGCGATCCACGACGACCGATGGATGATTTACGATCCCGGGTACCTACTAGGTAGGTGGGCACCGTATGCCCGGACCCACGGGTCCGGCCAGGGACAGTCCCCTTGAGATCGTGTATGGCCCCGGGGATTGTGGTTCCTGTCGGGAAGCGCAGATCGCCTGGCAGATATAGAGCGTCCCGGGGCTTTTCACCAGAGCCGGATGCGATGGAGCTGCATAATTTCTGCGAAATCGCAGGCGGGGCTCAATTTGCCGAGGGAGTCGGCCGCCCGTTGAGCTTGGCGGCGATATCCTGAATCTGCGCCGTCACTTCGCCGAGCGCCGAGGCAAGCGCCTCCTCGCTTCTCGTCTGATCCGAAAGCGCGGTATCGCGGCCTCTCTTCAGATCGTCCACTTCCGCTTCGATGCTCTTCAGCCGGCGATTGACCTCGCTCAACTCGTCCATGACCATGATCCCCGCCATGACGGTGATCCTGAGGTCGCCGATTTCGCCGAACTGGGCCTTCAGATGGCCGACATACTGGTCGAACCTGGTCGCGAGGTCGCCGAGGTGATCTTCCTGCCCTTCCTCGCAAGCCATGCGGTAGGCCTTGCCGTCGATCGTTACCGTCACCTGCGCCATACGTTCAGAACCTCAGCGATCCAGCACCGCGCGAATGGTCTCCATCGCCGTCACCAGACGACGGGATACCTCGCGATTGACCTCTTCCAACCGGTTGGCGCGGAATTGGGATTGGTCGAGTTCCTGCGCCAGGCGAGACCGGTCCTCGTTGACCCGCCTGACCTCGCCTTCGAACTCGCTCACATCCCTTTCCTTGTCGAAGCGGCCGTCGATCGCGATTTCAAGAGACTGAACCGCGTTGCGCAACTCGTCGATCGCCGCCTTGACCGTCTTTGCCGGCATGTCTTCCGATACCTCTCTAGGGGGAGCGGCTTCGCCCTGCCCTAAAACAAAGTGCGGAGCGCTTGCACCTTGCCTGGACGCGCCTCGCTCCAAGGCCGAATCGTAGAGCGTTCATCACTTCGGCCCTTTTCTTTTTAAACCTATTACGCAAGTCTCAACAATGCCAAGCGCGGCATTGAACTGCGGAAGCTGTGGATGGTCGATTTCGCCTCCCGAACCGGCCACCGACCGGCGGCGTTTCTGCCATCCAGAGGCGCCGCGCCGGGGCCGCCGCATTTGGTCGCGGAGGGCCCGTATTTATTGACTCGGCTCACGCACCTGCTATGTGTCTGCCGCTTCTCATGCGGTCTTTGGAGGATAGAGACCGTCCCCTGACCACCGAACGCAAACGGAACAGTCATGATCTCTCGCGAAAAACACGACCGGATGGCGAATGCAATCCGCTTCCTCTCCATGGACGCCGTCGAGAAGGCAAATTCCGGCCACCCTGGCCTCCCAATGGGCGCCGCCGATATCGCAACAGTGCTGTTCACCCGCTATCTGAGCTTCGACCCTAAAAACCCCGCCTGGCCGAACCGCGACCGCTTCGTCCTGTCGGCCGGCCACGGGTCCATGCTACTCTATTCGCTGCTCTACCTCACGGGCTACGACGACATCACCATCGACGAGATCAAGAACTTCCGCCAGCTGGGTTCGCGCACGGCGGGTCACCCGGAATACGGCCACGCCGCCGGCATCGAGACGACCACGGGTCCGCTCGGCCAGGGCATTGCCAATTCCGTCGGCATGGCGATCGCCGAGCGCAAGCTGCGCGAAGAGTTCGGCAGCGAACTGATGGAGCATTATACCTATGTGCTCGCCGGCGACGGCTGCCTGATGGAAGGGATCAGTCAGGAAGCGATCGCGCTTGCCGGCCACCTGAAGCTCAACAAGCTGATCGTCTTCTGGGACGACAACAACATCTCGATCGACGGTCCGATCTCCATTGCCGACTCGACCGACCAGCACGCCCGCTTCCGCGCCAGCAAATGGCACACGATCGCCGTCGACGGCCATGATCCCGAAGCGATCGCCGCCGCGATCGAAGAGGCTCACAAGTCCGACAAGCCGACCATGATCGCCTGCAAGACCGTGATCGGCTTCGGTGCGCCGAACAAGGCCGGTACGCACAAGGTCCACGGCTCACCGCTCGGCGCCGAGGAAATCGCCGCCACCCGCAAGGCGCTCGGCTGGGAAGCCGAGGCGTTCACGGTTCCCTCCGACGTGCTCGACGCCTGGCGCATCGCAGGCCTGCGGTCGGCCAAGGCGCGCAAGGAATGGGAAGAACGGCTCGAAGCTGCTGAGGCGGAGAAGAAGGCGCAGTTCGTCCGCCGCTTCTCCGGCGAGCTCGAAGGCAGCCTCGCCTCGGCGATCGGCGCCTACAAGCAGAAGCTTGCCGAGACCAAGCCCTCGCCGGCGACGCGCAAGGCTTCGGAGGATGCGCTGGAAGTCATCAACGGCGTACTCGCCGAGACGATCGGCGGCTCTGCCGACCTGACCGGCTCCAACAATACCAAGACGAGCCAGACACACTCCATCACCCCGGACGATTTCTCCGGCCGCTACATCCACTACGGCGTGCGCGAGCACGGCATGGCGGCCGCGATGAACGGCATGGCGCTGCATGGCGGCCTCATCCCCTATTCCGGCGGCTTCCTGATCTTCTCGGATTATTGCCGCCCGTCGATCCGCCTTGCCGCGCTCATGGGCATCCGCGTCATCCACGTGCTCACGCATGATTCCATCGGTCTCGGCGAGGACGGGCCGACCCACCAGCCGGTCGAGCACATGGCCGCGCTTCGGGCCATCCCCAATCTCCTGATGTTCCGCCCCGCGGATGCGACGGAGACCGCCGAATGCTGGCAGCTCGCCCTGGAAAACCGCAAGCGCCCGTCCGGTCTTGCGCTCACCCGCCAGAACCTGATGGCGGTGCGCACGGAATACGAGGAACAGAACCTCTGCGCCCGCGGCGCCTATGACCTGATCTCCGCAAGCGATGCGCAGGTGACGATCTTCGCCACCGGCTCGGAAGTCGAGATCGCCGTCAAGGCCTGCCAGACGCTGACCGCCAAGGGCATCGCGACGCGCGTCGTCTCCGTCCCCTGCTTCGAGCTCTTCGCCGAGCAGAGCGAGGACTACCAGCAGGCGATCATCGGCACGTCGCCGGTCAAGATCGCCGTCGAAGCCGGCATCCGCCAGGGCTGGGACCACTTCATCGGCAACGATGGCATCTTCATCGGCATGTCGAGCTTCGGTGCTTCGGGCCCCTACAAGGATCTCTACAAGCACTTCGGCATTACGCCAGAAGTCGTGGTTGCGTCCGCCGAAGCCAAGCTGTCCTGATCAAGCCTGGAGGACATTCCCGGATGTCCTCCTTCCCACCACACGCATTCTGACAGGGAGAGACCCGATATGACAGTGAAAGTCGCCATCAACGGTTTTGGCCGCATCGGCCGCAACGTTCTCCGCGCCATCGTCGAATCCGGCCGCACGGACATCGAAGTCGTTGCCATCAACGACCTCGGTCCGGTCGAGACCAACGCTCACCTGCTGCGCTTCGATTCCATCCACGGCCGCTTTCCGGCCGACGTGAAGGTCGACGGCGACGCGATCGTCATCAACAACGGCAAGCCGATCAAGGTGACCGCGATCCGCAATCCGGCAGAACTGCCGCACAAGGAACTCGGCGTCGACATCGCCATGGAGTGCACCGGCATCTTCACCGCCCGCGACAAGGCAGCCGCTCATCTGGAAGCCGGCGCCAAGCGCGTCATCGTCTCGGCTCCGGCCGACGGCGCGGACCTGACCGTCGTCTACGGCGTCAACCACGACAAGCTGACGAAGGATCATCTCGTCATCTCCAACGCATCCTGCACGACCAACTGCCTGGTACCGGTCGCCAAGGTGCTGCACGATGCCGTCGGCATCGATCACGGCATGATGACGACGATCCACTCCTACACCAACGACCAGCCGTCGCTCGACCAGATGCACAAGGATCTCTACCGTGCACGCGCCGCGGCGCTGTCGATGATCCCGACCTCTACGGGAGCTGCAAAGGCGGTCGGTCTCGTGCTGCCGGAACTCAAGGGCAAGCTCGACGGTATCTCCGTGCGCGTCCCGACCCCGAACGTCTCGGTGGTCGACCTGAAGTTCGTCGCCAAGCGCGAGACGACCAAGGAGGAAATCAACGCCGCCATCAAGGCTGCCGCCGACGGTCCGCTCAAGGGCGTTCTCGGCTACACGCTCGCTCCGAACGTCTCGATCGACTTCAACCACGATCCGCGTTCCTCGGTCTTCCACATGGACCAGACCAAGGTGATGGAAGGCAAGTTCGTCTCGATCCTGTCCTGGTACGACAATGAATGGGGCTTCTCCAACCGCATGTCGGACACGGCGGTTGCCCTGAGCAAGCTCATCTAAGACCGATGTTCCGGGCTCTTTCCTCAACGACGGTGCGCTGGCGTCCGCTCGAAGGGGAAGGGCTCGAACACCTGACGCTCAGGACTATCGATACATCGCTCGGCGCGGCCATCCGCGCCGAAAGCGTTCTCATCGGCGAACGCGGCGCAACGGCCTATGGCGCCCGCTACCGAATCGACTGCGATGCCGGTTGGCGCGTCTTTTCCTTTCTCATAGAAACGACCCAAGGGCAGAGGCTGCACCTCATGTCCGATGGGCACGGCCATTGGCGCAAAGCAGACGGAACGGCCTTGCCGCAATTCGATGGCTGCGTCGATATCGACCTCGCCGGCACGCCCTTCACGAACACGCTGCCGATCCGCCGCCTGGGCCTCAGCCGGCAATCCGGCACCGCCAGGCTCAACATGCTTTACGTGCCCTTCGACAGCTTCGAACCGACCGTCGACGGCCAGCATTATACTTGCCTCGATGACGGCAAGCTCTACCGCTACGAGGCGGCGGACGGCAGCTTCACGGCGGACCTGCCGGTGGACGAGGACGGCCTCGTCATCGACTACCCTACCCTGTTCCAGAGACTATCACCGGAGACCATCTGATGACTTTCAAGACTCTCGACGATCTGACCGACATCACCGGCAAGCGCGTTCTCGTGCGCGTCGATCTGAACGTGCCTGTCAAGGACGGTCAGGTGACCGACACCACCCGCATCGAGCGCGTGGCGCCGACCATTCGCGAGCTCTCCGAGAAGGGCGCGAAAGTCGTTCTGCTCGCGCATTTCGGCCGGCCGAAGGGCGAGCCCGTCGCCGACATGTCGCTGAAGGCGATCGCCTCCGCCGTCGAGGAGATCCTCGACCAGCGCGTCTATTTCGCTGCCGACTGCATCGGCGACAAGGCCGCCAACGCCATTGCCGAATTGAACGACGGCGAAGTGCTGCTGCTCGAGAATACCCGCTTCCACAAGGGCGAGGAGAAGAACGATCCGGACTTCGTGACGGCGCTCGCCGCCAATGGCGACATCTATGTCAACGACGCCTTCTCCGCCGCCCATCGCGCCCACGCCTCGACCGAGGGGCTTGCCCATCACCTTCCCGCCTATGCCGGCCGCACCATGCAGGCGGAGCTCGAAGCGCTTGAAAAGGGGCTCGGCAATCCGAAGCGCCCGGTCGTCGCGATCGTCGGCGGCGCCAAGGTCTCGACCAAGATCGACCTTCTGCAGAACCTCGTGAAGAAGGTCGACGCGCTGGTCATCGGCGGCGGCATGGCCAACACCTTCCTCGCGGCGCAAGGCGTCGATGTCGGAAAGTCGCTCTGCGAGCACGATCTTGCGGAGACCGCCAAGGCCATCCTCGCGGCCGCCTCGGAAGCGGGATGCGCAATCGTGCTTCCGGTCGACGGCGTCGTTGCCCGTGAGTTCAAGGCCGGTGCCGACAACGAGGTCGTCGATATCAAGGCCATCCCTGCCGACGCCATGGTGCTTGACGTCGGGCCGAAATCGATCGAGGCCATCAACGAATGGATCTCGCGCGCCGAAACCCTCGTGTGGAATGGCCCGCTCGGCGCGTTCGAGATCGCGCCCTTCGACAGGGCGACCGTGGCGGCGGCGAAACACGCGGCAGCCCGCACCCGCGCCGGCTCGCTCGTCTCCGTCGCCGGCGGCGGCGACACGGTCGCAGCACTCAACCATGCCGAGGTCGCGGACGATTTCACCTATGTCTCGACCGCCGGCGGCGCCTTCCTCGAATGGATGGAAGGCAAGCCCTTGCCGGGCGTAGATGTTCTCCGGCAGCGGAACTGAGCTCGGCTTCAGCCCCTCATCCGGCCTGCCGGCCTCCCTCTCCCCGCAAGCGGGGCGAAGGAGATTCGCGGCGACTTTCAATCCCTTCTCCCCGTCGGAACGCTACGGCATGCACATATCTCTTGCGCGCCGGTGCGGCGGATACTGCTGATGAAAGGGATTCCTCGGGAACCCAACCGCCTCAACCCCGCTCGGTCGGGATTGCCCCTCAACCGGCTGCCGCCACCTTCTCCCCGCAGGCGGGGAGAAGGGATATGCCGCGCCCGCTCGCTCCCTCGGGCGGACGGTGAATGCGGGGTTCAGTTGGCGCCGCTTGTCCCTTCTCCCCGCCTGCGGGGAGAAGGCGCCGGCAGGCGGATGAGGGGCGCGTGACCGATAATGCCAATGTTAGCGCATACGGGTTTGATCCCAAGGACCCATCCGCAAGCCTCGCTACTGCTGGAAATACAGATGCCGCCGCTCCGGAGTAAATCCGCGAAGGGCTGGACAACAAGAGATATGTGCATGCCGTAGCGTCGGAACGGAGAGGATTAGGGTGAGGGGCTTTCGAGGAGAGCTTCTGACCTGACCATCAAAAATAATTATGCCTTTTCAAACGATTAAAATTATTTAAATCGTTTTAGCCCGTTTTACTGCCATTTTCCCGCACGGTATCTTCTGTTAACGCGCCTTTGTTCCTGAGGTGCGAACGACGCTTTCGCGCCTCAGTTCGAGATTGGTTTCATTCGCTGTTCCGCTGGTGATCGGCGCTGTGTGTAGGAGAAGAATATGAGCGAAAGACTGGAAGACATTGCGGTTGCCATGGTCGCCAATGGCCGGGGCCTGCTCGCTGCAGACGAGTCGACCGCAACGATCAAGAAGCGCTTCGACAGCATCGGCCTGGAGTCCACCGAGAACTCGCGCCGCGACTATCGCGAGATGCTGCTGCGCTCGGACGATGCGATGCGCGAGTATATCTCCGGCGTCATCCTCTATGAGGAAACACTGTTCCAGAAGGCTGCCGACGGCACGCCCCTCGCCGACGTCATCCGCAACGCGGGCTCGATCCCGGGGATCAAGGTCGACACCGGTGCCAAGCCGATGGCCCATTTCCCGAATGAAACGATAACCGAAGGCCTCGACGGGCTCGCCGCCCGCCTCGCCAGATATCACGAGGCCGGCGCCCGCTTCGCCAAATGGCGGGGCGTGATTGCGATTTCCGACGCTCTCCCGACCTGGGGCGCGATCAGGGCCAATGCCCATGCGCTCGCCCGTTATGCCGCGCTCTGCCAGGAGGCGAAGATCGTACCGATCGTGGAGCCGGAAGTGCTGATGGATGGCGCCCCCGGCGATCACTCGATCGAGCGCTCGGAAGAAGTCACCGAATGGGTCCTGCGCACCGTCTTCGAGGAACTTGGCGAGCTCCGCGTCAGGCTCGAAGGCATGATCCTGAAGCCGAGCATGGTGATCGACGGTAAAAAGGCGCGCAAAGCGTCCGTCGACGAGGTCGCCGAACGCACCATCAAGGTGCTGAAGCGCACCGTTCCGGCGGCTGTTCCGGGCATCGCCTTCCTCTCCGGCGGCCAGTCGACCGAAGAGGCGACGGCCCACCTTTCGGCCATGAACGCCGCGCACGACCTGCCCTGGAAGCTTACCTTCTCCTATGGCCGGGCACTGCAGCAGGAAGCGCTCAACGCCTGGGGCGGAAAGTCGGAAAACGTCGCCGCCGGTCAGCGCGCCTTCGCCCATCGCGCCAAGATGTGCAGCCTCGCCGCCAAGGGAAGCTGGACGAAGGACTTCGAAAAGGCAGCCTAAGCGCCAAAATAGTCAGAGGGAGAGAGGAGAGGCCCGGTGACAGCGATGCCGCCGGGCCTTTTTGCATGGCGCCGCCTTGCTGCCCCGACAATTGTCAGGGAGACAAGTTCGCTGTTTCAGCAGCGCCGGCGACGACTTTAAATCTGCGCCATCTGCGACCGACCAGAGGGCCCCATGAGCACCGTCTCCTTCATTACCGTCGACGTCTTCACGGCCGAGCGTTTCGCCGGCAATCAGCTTGCCGTCATCCCGGATGCGCGGGGCTTGAGCGAGGCCCGGATGCAGGCGATCGCCACCGAGTTCGGCTATTCCGAAGTCACCTTCGTCCTTCCGCCCGAAAACCCGGAGAACACTGCGCGCGTGCGCATCTTCACGCCGACGACCGAAGTGCCTTTCGCCGGCCACCCGAATGTCGGCACGGCCTTCGTGCTCGGCCGGCAACGGGAAATCTTCGGCCGCAAGCCGGGTGGCGCATTGCGTTTCGAGGAAAAGGCGGGCCTGGTCGAAGTGACCCTTCTCGGCAGTGACGGCATGGTCACGGGCGCAAGGATCGTCGCCCCGCAGGCGCTGCAAATCGGACCCGCCATAGACGCCGCGACGATCGCTGCCTGCGCCTCGCTGCACCAGGACGACCTCATCGACCGGTCTCACCCGCCAGTGCGCGTTTCGGTCGGACTGCCCTTCGCCGTTGCAGAGGTGCGCGACGTTGCGGCCCTTTCGAGAGCCCGGCCGAACGTCTCGGCCTTCGAGGAGGCGAATGTCCGCTATCCGCTTGCGGAAGACAGCTTCAGCCTGTTTCTCTATGCCCGCACGCGCGAGCGGCCCGGCCAGGTAAGGGCACGCATGTTCGCGCCGCTCGACAACGTCATCGAGGATCCGGCAACCGGCAGCGCTTCGGCGGCGCTCGGCGCTTACCTCGTCTCGCTGCTTCCCGCGGCCGACGCGGAGGTGGAACTCGTCATCGAACAGGGCGTGGAAATGGGGCGCCGCAGCCTCATCACGGTCGGTATCGACAAGAGGAACGGCACAATCCGCAAGGTCAGCGTCTCGGGCGACTGCGTTTCGGCGATGCGCGGCGAGATCGAGATCTGATCGCCGAACTATTCAGCGCCTCCCGCCCTTGCACTCTGCGAGTGCGTCGAGGAGCGCGCGGAAGCGCGGATCGTCGCGAATGAGGTCCAGGTCGGGGTCCTGATTGAACCACTGGACATGGTAGCTGGAGCTCTGCGGCACCACGGTTTCCAGCAGTTCCAGCGCACGTTCGCCCTCACCGAGGAGCGAATGGACGCAGGCTGCATTGTACTGCGCGACGATATCGTCCGGATCGATCGCCAGCGCGCGAGAAACCCATTCCTTCGCACGTTCCGCCTCGCCCATATGCGCTAGCGCCAATGCACCGCGATGCGCCGGGCTGGCATTCTCGGGGTTCCGCTCCATTGCGCTTTGCGCTCTTTCGATGCCGATCCGCGCCCAGCGCTGGCGCTCGGTCGCCATACCCAGCGACAGGTAGCAACCCATCAAATGGATCGGCGAAAAGTAATCGTCCGACCGGATTTCCGCCGCGCGCTCGAAGAATCCGATCGCTTCCCGGAATCGACCCTGCGCGAAGAGGAAACGGCCATAATATAGATTCGCCTCATAGAGCGAAGGGTCGAGCGCCAGAGCCTGGAGAAACTCACGGCTTGCCTCCTCCGTCTGGCCGTCGTGGTTCA
The DNA here is from genome assembly GCF_056739175.1 of Ensifer sp. R1-3. NCBI lineage: Bacteria > Pseudomonadati > Pseudomonadota > Alphaproteobacteria > Hyphomicrobiales > Rhizobiaceae > Ensifer > Ensifer sp. R1-3. The sequence goes on along the minus strand of NZ_CP096515.1, from coordinate 3,463,146 downwards.
ATGCGAGCCCGCGCGAGGCATGCGCTTCCGCCAGGTTCGGATCGAGCGCGAGCGCCCTGGCGCTCATGTCGAGTATGCTCTCCAGCGGAAACTCCTTTTCGTGCCAGTCCCTGATCGCACATTCGCACTCGGCGATGCCGGCATAGGCACGCGCATAGTTCGGGTCGAGTTCGACGGCCTTCAGGAACATGCGGCGTGCGAGCAGCAGATAGGGACGGGTCCAGGTATGGGAGAACTGCCGGCCGCGGAGATAGTAGGTATAGGCCTCGACCGAGGTCGTCGGATCGCTTTCGATCGCCCTCTTCTCCTCCGGCAGAAGCTTTATCTTGAGCTGGTCGACGATGGCGTGCGTGATCTCGTCCTGAATCGCGAAAATATCCGTTAGATCGCGGTCGTAACGGTCGGCCCAGAGGTGCCCGCCGGTCTGCGCGTCGATCAACTGGCCTGTGATGCGCACGCGCCCGCCCGCCTTGCGCACGCTGCCTTCGAGGATGAAGCGAACGCCGAGTTCATGGGCGATCTGCTTAACCTTCACGGACTTGCCCTTGTAAGTGAAGACGGTGTTGCGGGCGACGACGTGCAGGCGCGAAATCTTCGAAAGATCGGTGATGACGTCCTCTGTGATACCGTCGGAGAAATATTCCTGCTCGGGATCATGGCTCATATTGGTGAAGGGCAGGACGGCGATCGATAATTCGTAACCGCGGTCGACCACGCCGGACGATTCCGCACGCTTGCCAAGCGAATTGTCGCCGAGGGACACCGTATAGACGCGAACGGTCGATGCGATGTTCTTCAGACTGTATTCGCCCTTATCGATGAAGCCGACATCGAGTCTCGAGCCGACATGGTCCCGCACGGAGGCAGAAACCGCGATGCCGGAAGGGTCGGCAAGCCCTTCGAGCCGCGCCGCGACATTGACGCCGTCGCCGAAGATGTCGCCGTCCTCGACGATCACGTCGCCGAGATGGATGCCGATCCTGAGCTCGATGCGCCTGCTCTTCGGCAAGCCCTCGTTGGCGGCGAGCATACCGCGCTGAATGGCGGCGGCACAGGCAACAGCGTTCACCACGCTCGAAAACTCGACGAGCATGCTGTCTCCTGCCAGCTTGACGATTCGGCCTTTATGATCGGCGATCCTGGGCTCCAGCAGCTCGCGGCGGTGGCGCTTCAGCGCCGCGAGCGTGCCGGCCTCATCCGCTCCCATGAGGCGGCTGTAGCCCACGACATCGGCTGCGAGAATGGCGGTGAGACGACGTTCCAACAGAGCCTCGATCTTCATCTTGTGGCCGAGCACGGTAATTTAACCTTTTCCTGTCGTCATGTCGTGCGGAGATAGAGCGACTTGGTGATGACAATAGCGCGGCCCTAGCCCAAGCTGCTGTTTCTCGGGGAACGCCGATCCGCCGGAGAATCGAGATCCCGCGCGGCACGGCAGGAGTTCAAGGACGCACGAGCACCGTGACCATCATCACGACGATGGCGAAGACGGCAATCTTCCAGAAATCGCGGCGCTGCCTGAGGCCCGGAAAGCCGAGCGGCTTGATGAGCTGGACGCACATGGCCAGCAGCAGGAGAACCGTCAGTGCCTTTGACATTCGCTCATTTCCGGGAAGATCCGCCGCAATGGGAGCGACGCCATACGGACGTCACTTTTCGTCGCATAGAGGGCTATTGTTTTCGCCGTCGATTTGCAATGACCGGTGGTATTGATTTCCATCGGCAGAGCGGCGGTCCTCGTCACGACACGCCGAAGGGCGAACGAATTCCGGGTGGACGATGAGAAATAACCTGCTTCCCGTTGCCGCGCTGCTGCTCGGTACCCTGTTTCTCTTCCTCGGAAACGGCCTGCAGGGCCTGCTCCTGCCGGTGCGCGGCACCGCGGAGGGCTATCCGACAACCATCCTCGGCCTGTTCGGTACGCTCTGGGCCACCGGTTTCGTGCTTGGCTGCTTCTTCGCGCCGAATGTCGTCAAGCGCATAGGGCATGTGCGCGCCTTCAGCGTGTTCACGGCCCTGATCGCCATCGTCTCCCTGCTGACGGGCATTCTGATCGACCCGATCTGGTGGCTGGCGCTGCGCGCGGTCACGGGTTTCTCCACTGCCGGAACGTCGATGATCATCGAAAGCTGGCTGAACGAGCGCGCCACCAATGAGAGCCGCGGCGTGATCTTCTCGCTCTATATCGCCATCACCCTTTTCGGCGTCGTCGGCGGCCAGATGATGATTCCCTTCGGCGAAACGTCGACGACCTTCTTCTTCATGATCTGCGGCATTCTCTACTGCGTGGCCATGCTGCCGACGCTGTTGTCCAGGGCCGCCTCGCCGCAGCCGCTGAAACAGGTCCGCCTCGATCTGCGCGGCCTCTACCGCAATTCGCCGGTTTCCTTCCTCGGCATCCTGCTCATCGGCATCGCCAACGGCGCCTTCGGCACGCTCGGCGCGGTCTTCGGCCGCCAGGCCGGGCTGTCGGACAGCACCGTCGCGGCGATGATGAGCGTCGCGATCTTCTCGGGCGCCGTCATGCAACTGCCGGCCGGCCGCATCTCCGACCGTATCGACCGCCGCTATGTGCTTGCCGCGCTCGCCGGGGTCGGCGCTCTCGCCGGCCTCCTGATCTTCCTCGTCGAGCCCGGCCAGGTCTGGATCGTTCTGACGTTGATCGCGATCTACGGCGCGGCCGCCAATGCGCTCTACCCGATCGCGGTTTCCCACGCCAACGACTTCGCCACGCCCGAGGATTTCGTGAAGGTTTCCGGCGGGCTCCTGCTGCTCTACGGCATCGGCACGATCATCGGCCCGACGATCGGCGGGCCGATAATGACCGCCAGCGGGCCTTATGGCCTCTTCATGATCACGGCCTGTGCGCATATGCTGATCACTGCCTATGCAATCGTCCGCAGCCGCCGGCGCGCACCGGTGCCCGCGGCCGAGCGCGAAAACTTCTCGCCGGTCAATGCCGGCACGGCGACGACGCCGGAGAGCCTGCAGCTCTCGCCGCGTGCGGCTCCGCTGGAGGAACTGCCGGACGAAGGCGCCGACGATCCCCAGGAAGAGGAGAGATCGAATGAGCCTGTATGACGAGGACCAGCCGAAAAAGAAGACCGAGCACGAAATCGGCAGCGATCTTTCGCTGCTCTCCGTGGACGAGCTGAACGCGCGCATCGCGCTTCTGACGGAGGAAATTGCAAGGCTCGAAGCGGAGAGGAACCGCAAATCGGCGAGCCGTTCGGCCGCCGAAAGCCTTTTCCGTTGAGCGCGGATGGAATGGTTCCAGCACGTTTAATCCAGAAGAATGCTTGGCCTTTAACCGCAAATTAAGCATTTTCTGCGATTGTCTGAGCATCCGGTCCTTCCGGACTCAGACAATTTCACCGACTGGCGAATGGGTCTGATTTTTCTCCCTGTTTTACCTTGAGAGCCGCTTCGCGCGGCTCTTTTTTTTGCTTTGCGACAGGCGGCCTTCAAAGAAGTGTGGAGATTAACCCTTTCTTAAGAATGCCCTTGCGCGGAATGCGGTATGGGATCATTCTTCGAGCATGGAGGGGCCTCAGGAAACTTTTCCCAGAGCCGCCCGTTACCTGACAGTCGTGATGCGTTGGAACCAGGGAATACAGGCATGTCCGAAAGAGGATTGAATACCGTCAGTTTCGCCGGTCACGCTGCGTCATCGGCGCAGTTCAAGGCGCTCTACGCTGAAGGGATGGGCCTGGTCGAGGAAACGGCAAGCTATCTCGATGGCCCTGGCCGCACCGCCGCCAAGGTGCTGCCCCGCATGGCATCCGTTCTCTATGCTGCCGAGTCCATGCGTCTCACCACCCGGCTGATGCAGATGGCCTCGTGGCTCCTGCTGCAGCGGGCCGTCAACAATGGCGAGATGAGCCGCGAGCAGGTCCTGTCGGAAAAGAGCAAGGTGCGCCTGGACAGCTTCAACGTCGACCGCAGCGCGCCGGGCTGGAACGATCTGCCGGAGAGCTTCCGCGACCTCATCGAGCGGTCGCTCCGGCTGCAGAACCGGGTCGCACTGCTCGACCGCGAGATTTATCGGCCCCAGGAAGCAACGAGCTTCGTTCCGGACAACCAGAACGGCGTCAAGGCGCAGATCAAGCTGCTGCAGACGGCCTTCGGGGCGAGTTGAGCGAGGCAGGCCCCTGCCCCTGAAATCCAAAGCCCGGCCATGTGTGCCGGGTTTTTTGTTGGCGCGGGCGTGAAATGAATGCCTGCGGTTGGATCCTCGGGTCAAGCCCCGGTCAAGCCCGAAGATGACGGAGGAAAAATCGGGTCGCCGTCGCGCGATGTATAGGACTGGAATGTCCCCGCGCAGGTGTCATCCTCCGGCTTGACCGAGGATCATGCACCGGCGACCCGAACGAGGACCACCTGCCCAAAAGCCGGCAAGATAATGTGGCAGCCAACAAAAAAGCCCGGCACTGCCGGGCTTCGAAACACGCTGTCGAGCGCCTGATATCAGAGGCCGAGGCCTTCGAAGCGCTTTTTGAACTTGGAAACGCGGCCGCCGCGGTCGACGAGCTGCTGGTTGCCGCCGGTCCAGGCCGGATGCGACTTGGGATCGATTTCCAGGTTCATGGTCGCACCTTCCGTACCCCAGGTCGAGCGGGTTTCGTATTCGGTGCCGTCGGTCATGACAACCTTGATCGTGTGGTAGTCGGGATGGATGTCTGCCTTCATAACAATCTTCCTAGAGTTCCAGGGTCCAATTGTCGCAAGGCATTGCGACTTTGGGACCGAACACGTAAATGAAGCCGCAGACCGCTCTTGGGCCGCGGCTTCCCAATTCGATGCCGTGCCTATACATGAAGGTCTGCGGGATAACAAGTGCCGCGCGGAAGACTTGTGATCTCTGCATGGTTCGTCGGATCGGCACCGGTCCTGGACGGCAGCAGATCGCAGTCGCACAGCTCTGGCGCCTCGGCGGCGCACAAGGCTGTGGCCCCGTGACAGGCGAACGGGGGGCTCTGTGCCAAGACAAGAAAAACAAACGCCGGCGCGCAGGTCCATCCGCCCGCTCGCAACCGTGCTGCCTTATCTCTCGCGTTACCGCGGTCTCGCGATCGGCGCTGCCGTCTCTCTGACCATTGCAGCGGCCACCACGCTGACCTTGCCGCTGGCCGTTCGCCGGATGATCGATCACGGCTTCTCCAATTCCGATTCCGGCTTCATCAACACCTATTTCTCCATGCTGATGGTGCTTGCAGTGGTCCTCGCCCTTGCCAGTGCCGCCCGCTATTACTTCGTGATCTCGCTTGGCGAGCGCATCGTCGCCGATCTCAGGCGCGACGTCTTCGCACGCGTCATGCAGCTCTCGGCCTCGTTCTTCGACGTCAATCAGTCCGGCGAGATCGTCTCGCGGCTGACGGCCGACGCGACGCAGATCAAGTCGGCGGTGGGTGCGACGGCATCCGTGGCGCTGCGCAACCTGATCCTCTGTCTCGGCGCGATGGGCATGATGGTCTATACGAGCCCGAAGCTTTCGAGCCTCGTGCTTGCGGCCATCCCCCTCATCGTCTTCCCGCTCGTCGGCTTCGGACGCTCGGTACGCCGGCGCTCCCGCGAAGCACAGGACATGCTCGCAGCCGCCTCCGCCTATGCCGGCGAAGCGATCGCCGCCACCCGCACCGTGCAGGCCTTCAATGGCGAGGAGAGCGCGCGTTCGCGCTACGGCAGCGCGGTGGAGGCGGCCTATCGCGCCGCGCGCGCTGCGACCAGGGCGCGCTCGGTGCTGACCGCCTTTGCCATCACCATGGTCTTCGGAAGCGTCGTCGCCGTGCTCTGGTTCGGTGCACGGGACGTCTTGGCGGGCTCGCTTTCCGCGGGTACGCTCGGTCAGTTCCTGCTCTATTCCGTTTTTGCGGCAGGCAGCCTCGGCGCACTCTCGGAGGTGTGGGGCGAGCTCTCGCAGGCGGCGGGCGCCGCCGAGCGCCTGAACGAGCTGCTGAACGAAGTGCCGGAGATCGAGGCGCCCGAGCATCCGGTCGCAATGCCCGTCCCTGCCACAGGCGCGGTCGAGTTCGAGAACGTCCACTTCGCCTATCCCGCCCGGCCGGACTATAAGAGTCTTAGGGGCTTGAGCTTTGCGGTAAGACCGGGCGAGACGGTGGCCATCGTGGGCCCGTCCGGCGCCGGCAAGAGCACGGTCTTCTCGATGCTCCTGCGCTATTACGACCCGGCGAAGGGCACCATCCGCGTCGACGGTACGGATGTGCGCGCCGTCGATCCCGAGGAGCTGCGGGAGAGGCTTGCGATCGTGCCTCAGGACGTGACCATCTTCGCCACCTCGGTGCACGACAACATCGCCTTCGGCGTGCCGGACGCAAGCCGCGAAGCGGTGCGCGCCGCCGCCGTTGCGGCACAGGCCGACGAGTTCATCGGCAGGCTGGATCACGGCTACGACACGCTGGTCGGCGAGCGCGGAGTGACCCTTTCGGGCGGCCAGCGCCAGCGCATCGCGATTGCCCGCGCCATCCTCAAAAACGCTCCGATCCTTCTTCTCGACGAGGCGACCTCAGCGCTCGATGCGGAGAGCGAAACGCTGGTGCAAAAGGCGCTCGACGTCCTGATGCAGGAGCGCACGACGCTGGTCATCGCCCATCGGCTCGCCACCGTGCTCAAAGCCGACCGCATCCTGGTGATGGAGCATGGCCGTATCGTCGAGGAAGGCACCCACGAGTCGCTGATCCGCCAGGGCGGGCTCTACGCGAAGCTTGCGCGGCTCCAGTTCGACCACGGCGCCGAAGCACTGTTCGTCGCTTCGCCCGCGCCTATTTCTCCGTGAGCTTGAGCTCGATGCGGCGGTTCTGCGCGCGTGCTTCCTGGCTTTCGCCCGGTGCGATGGGCTGATACTCCCCGAAGCCGGCCGCCACCAGGCGGTCGGCCGGAACGCCCTTCGAGATCAGGAATTTGACGACGGACGTAGCACGGGCGGACGACAGTTCCCAGTTATCCCGGAAGCGCCCTATCCCCGACAGCTGAACATCGTCCGTGTGGCCGTCCACGCGCAGCACCCAGTTGATCTCCGCCGGGATTTCCTTGGCAAGGTCGAGAAGGGCTGTCGCGAGTTTCGCCATCTCGGTCTGCCCTTCCGGGTTCAGGTCGCTGCCGCCCGACGGAAATAGCACTTCCGACTGGAAGACGAAACGGTCGCCGACGATGCGGATGTTTTCCCGATCCGAGAGGATCTCTCTCAACCGGCCGAAGAAGTCCGAACGGTAGCGGTTGAGCTCCTGGACACGCTGCGCCAAGGCGACGTTCAGCCTGCGGCCGAGATCGGCTATCTTGGCCTGCGAGGCGTCGTCCTTCGCCTCGGATGCCTGGAGTGCACCTTCGATGGCGGCGATCTGGCTGCGAAGCGCTGCAATCTGCTGGTTCAAGAGTTCGATCTGACTCATCGCCCGGGCGCTGACCTGCCGCTCGTTTTCGAGTTCCGAGCCAAGCCGGCCGATCTTTTCGTCTGCGACTTCGGCACTGCCGGCGCCCCGGTCGAGCAAAGCCTGCAGGCGGGACCGCTCGCCTTCCGACTGTGAAAGCGACGCCTGCAGATTGGCGAGCGAATCCTCGAGATCCTGCTTGCCGCTCTTCTCCAGCGCCAGAAGCTGGGTGAGTTCGTTGATTTGGCTGTTCAGCCGGTTCAGCACCTCGTCCTTACCGCTGATCTCCCTGCCGAGCAGGAATTGCGCGGTGACGAAAACGCTGAGCAGGAACATGATCGCCATGAGCAGCGTCGAGAGTGCGTCGACGAAGCCCGGCCAGTAGTTGATCGCCCGCGGTTCGCGGCGTCGGGAGAGCGCCATGGTCAATCCCCTCCGCTGTCTTCCATGCGGCTGAGCTTCGCCTGTCCTACGGCCTTCTCGCTTTGCACGGTGATCCGGTCGGCCTGGCCGATGCGCGCCGTCAGCCGGTCGAGCGTCTTGCGCATCGCCTTGGCCTCCTCCTGCTGCGCCTCGATCCAGTCGCGCAGCATCTGTTGCTCGCCGCGCATATTCTTGACGAGGCCCTGGATGCCTTCGGCGAGGCTCGCCATCGCTGCGGTGGTACGCTGGTTCACGCCGCCGTCATGCGTCAGGCGCGTGAGCTGGTCGGTGAGCCGCCGCAGTTCTTCCACCGGAGCGCCGTCGGTCATGTCGCCCGGCGAGGAAAAACCGGAGCTGACGTCGGTTACCGACGAGAGCCAGTTTTCGAGCTCCGTATAGAAGCGATTCTGCGCGCGTCCCGCCTGCAGATCGAGAAAGCCCACGATGAGCGAACCGGAAAGACCGAAGAGCGAGGCGGAGAACGCCGTTCCCATGCCGGTGAGAGGCGCCGAAAGGCCGCCCTTGAGGGAGCTCAGGAGATCGTCCGTGCTGCCGCTTCCCGCATCCAGCGACTGGATGACGGTGTTGATGGAACCGATGGTGCCGAGCAGGCCCCAGAACGTACCGAGAAGGCCGAGGAAAACGAGAAGGCCGGCGAGATAGCGGGTGATGTCACGCGACTCGTCGAGGCGCGCAGCGATGGAATCCAGGATGGACCGGAGTGCGGCCGTCGAGATTGCCGTCGTTTGGCGGCCCCCGATGAGAGCCCGCATCGGCGCAAGCAGCACCGGATCGCGCCCGACCTTGTCGGCGCTGCCGGCGGCACGGAAGGAGTTGAACCAGCGAACCTCGGGTCTCAGACTGAGGACATGGTTGAACGCCAGCAGGATACCGATCACGAGCACGCCCAGGATCAGCCCGTTGAGGCCGGGATTGCCGGCGAAGGCCTCGCTTGCCTGGCGGAAGAGGATCGCAGCGACGAAACCGACGATGATCAGGAAAAGGACCATCGTCCAGAAATAGGGCATCGGGCTCGAAAGCTTGTGCGGACCGTAGTCCTCCTCCACGTCTTCGCGATCGCGCCACCCGGACAGATTCAGTTTCGCCATAAGTTCGCCAGTCTCCCGGTTTTGCGGCAGCTTCCGCGCCTGTCCGACGAACAAGAGGGCGGCCGCATCACTCTGAATTGCTGCACCATTCCCGAATCGAGGACGATCGAAGAGCGGTGCTGCCGATGGCCGCAGGCCATCCGTATTGGCCCGGAGACTAGTGGAAGTTTGCGCCGAATTGAAGGGAAAACAAAGGGCACGGCCCTAAAGCGCGTCGCATTCAAATCGAATTCATTGGGCGCGCTTCAGGTTGCTGTTTTATGCATGTCGCCGTCCCGGAAACGTTGCACGGTTCCGGGTGAACTATATTGCCGTTACTTGGACGGAATCGGGCGCTGGATCACCTCGCGAAGCGCCTTCGCGATATGCTCGTTGCCGCAGACGATCGAACCCGCTTCCAGCGGTTTGCCGCCGCCTTCGGCATCGGTGGACCACCCACCCGCTTCGCGGATGAGCAAGAGGCCGGCAGCCATGTCCCAGGCGGCAAGGTCCCGTTCCCAGAAGCCGTCGAAGCGACCGGCCGCAACATAAGCGAGGTCGAGCGAGGCGGAGCCCATGCGGCGAATGCCGGCGACTTCACCCATGACGTGGCGCAGCTCGACCAGATACTTGCCGTGATTGCCGCGGCCGAGATGCGGCGTGCCGGTCCCGATCACGGCATCGGAGAGGGCCTTGCGCGCACCGACGCGCAGGCGGCGGTCGTTCAGGAAGGCGCCGCCGCCTCGCTCGGCGGTGTAGAGCTCGTCCGTCGCCGGGTTGAAGACGACCGCGCCGACGATCTCGCCCTGGCGCTCGAGCGCGACAGAGATGGCGAAATGCGGGATGCCGTGAAGGAAATTGGTGGTGCCGTCGAGCGGATCGACGATCCAGCGGTGGGCGCCGTCCGTCCCCTTGATCTCCTCGCCCTCCTCGCCGAGGAAGCCGTAGGTCGGGCGGGCCTTCATGAGCTCCTCACGGATGATCCGCTCGGCCTTGCGGTCCGCCTGCGAAACGTAGTCGGCCGGGCCTTTCAAGGAAACCTGCAGGTTCTGTACTTCGCCGAAATCGCGTGCCAGCGACTTGCCGGCCTTGAAGACGGCCTGGACCATGACATTGAGAAGGGCGGAGCGGGCCATACGGCAATTCCTCTAGCGAAGGCCGGCCGAGACCGCTCGACCGGACATTGAACCTGTCTGACAGTCCGCATGCGGGCCGCAGCTCGAAGCGCGGGCAAGGGAACCGTCGTCAAAAAACCGAGTGAGACGTCACTCCGTCCGCGGCGGCACAGGGATGGAAGGCCACGGACAAAACCGGGGCTTCAAGACCACAAAAACCCCGGAAGTTCAAGCGAAATAGATCGGGTCCGCCGACGCATGTCAGGTCGAGCGATACTTGTTTGCCGCCGTCAGCGCCGATTTCTGCTGCGTTTCGTTGAGGCCGAGATAGAAATCCTCGAGCGCATCGTCCTTGAGGCCGGCCCGGCGCGAGAGCACGTACCACTTTGCCGCCTCCACCGGGTTCGGACGGGTTCCGATGGCATTGACATAGAGATGGGAGAGCCGGTTCTGGGCGACGACGTTGCCGCTTTCGGCGGCGCGTTTCATCCAGGCAAACCCCTCTTCGAGATTGCGGTCGCCGGCGATCCCCTCGATCAGCCAGATGGCAATGTCGAGCTGCGCGGTGTCATAGCCGGCCCGCGCCGCCCTGAGCAGCCACTCGCGCGCACGGGCCCGCTTGCTCTCCTCGATGCCGTCGACATTGAGATAGATCTGCGAGAGCGCATACTGGGCATCCGCAATGCCCTGTTCGGCGGATTTCTCGTAATAGGGCATCGCCGCCTTCAGCCCCCGCTCCCCCGGCATGTCGGCCACGAGCGTTTGCCCGTAGTTGAACTGGGCCGAGGCGTTGCCGAGATCGGCAGCCTTCTTCATCAGTTCGTCGGCCCTCTTCCGGTCGCGCTTGACGTAGCGGCCCTCCATCAGGATCAGCGCATATTTGAACATGGCGGCCGGGTCGCCATTGTTCGCCGCCTGGCCGTACCAGAAGGCGGCGGCCTTGGCGTCGCGTGCAACGCCAAGGCCCTGTTCCAGGATCGCGGCGACGAGCGTCTGGGCGGCGGGATCGCCGAGCTGGGCCCGCGGCAAGGCAAGGTCCATCGCCGTCAGGTAGTAACCCCGCTGGAAGGCGCCATAGGCTTCGTCGATCTTGCCGGTGAAGGGCTTTTCCTCGGGCAGAGCCGGCAATTCGGCTCCCATGCGATCGAACACGGTGACGCCCTTCGAAGGCGCGCTGCCGTCGCTGGCCTTCGGCTTTTCCGGACCGGCCGCTGCCGGTTTGCGCTCCGTATCCTCCGGCAGTACAGCGCCGTTGAAAGGCGTGATCCGCCCGCGCTTCGGCGCGCTGCCCTCGTCGGCCGGCGCAGGCGCGACCGGTTGCTGAGCCGCTGCCGGCGCGACTGCAAGAAGCATCGCGGCGGCAAGGGCTGCGGGCCGGCTGGATTTCAGGAGAGAGCGGATTACCATCGGCAGGTCTTAACCTTCAAACCGTGGCGCTTTTTCGTCAAGCAATGCGTTGACGGCCGCAACCACCGACGGTGCCTGACCGGCCTCACCAAAGACGGCAAGGCGGAGCGCCACGAACTCGGCACCGGTTTCAGCGACCGCAAGCGCGGATTGCGGATCCGTGCCGCCCATGACGATGCAGGGAATTTCGATCATCGACGCCCACCATTCGGCGAGTGCCAGGTTCTTCGGATGCGCCTCCGGCTTTATGTCGCCATCCGTGCGGCCGAAGAAAACGTAATCGGGCCGCAGCTCGCCGATCTCGAGCGCATGGTGACGGTCGGTGGCGTTGCCGCCGCCGACGATCAGCTTCGGCGCGTGCCGCTCGATCGCATCGGCCAGCGCATCCGGACCGCCGGCGATGTGGAGACCGTCCGCCTTCGCCCGTCCGGCGACCCGCGTGTCGCCCTCTATCAAGGCCGCGGCGCCGGCCTGCTGGATCACCGGCACGAGCGCTTCCGCATGCTTCTGGAAATCCGCATCGCTGAGCGCGTATTGCGGCACGATCACCGACGCTACGTCGCCGCCCTTCAGCGCCTCGCCGACGAGCTTCGCGCGTTCCGCGCTATCTGCGATATCCGGAACGACCAGCACGAGGCGGCAGCGGTCTTCAATGTTGCTCATGGGTCAATCCTGGCGATCTCGCTTGGGGCCGGAAGCCGGCACTCGATTTCATTCGGGAAAACCGATAGACGGAGATGACAAAAGGATCAACCGCCGCCAATGCTTCCCGACATCGACTTCTATCTCGTTGCCGTTCCGGCCGTCCTGCTCGTTGGCCTGTCCAAGGGGGGCATGGGCGAGGCCCTGTCGCTGATGGGCGTCCCGATCCTGTCCATGGTCGTTTCGCCCGTACAGGCCGCGGCGCTGCTGCTGCCGATCCTCATCGCCATGGACATCGTTTCCCTTTGGATCTGGCGCAAGCACGGGGATCGGCAAACCCTTGTGATGCTCCTCCCGGGCGCGCTTGCCGGCATCGCCATCGGCTGGGCCACGTCCGCCTATGTGCCCCGCGACGCGCTGAGGCTGATCATCGGGCTCATCACCGTGGTCTTCGTACTGCGCTATGTCTACACCCTGTGGCGCAGCCGCAATGGCGCGCCCATCCAGCCGAAGCCGCAGCGCGCCGGTCCGGCAGCACTCTGGGGCTCCTTCGCCGGGTACGGCAGCTTCGTCGCCCATGCCGGCGGTCCGCCCTTCCAGATATACGCACTGCCGCTGAAGCTCGCGCCGCGCGAATATACCGGCACCATCGTGCGCTTCTTCGCAATCCTCAATGCGGTGAAGCTCATCCCCTATTTCGCCCTCGGCCAACTCGATTTCAGCAATCTCAAGACCTCGGCAACGCTCTTCCCGCTGGCCATGGTCGCGACCGCCTGCGGCGCCTGGATCGTCCGGCGGATGAAGCCGCAGGTCTTTTATCCCTTCATGTACACGATGGCCTTCCTTGCCGGCTCGAAGCTCGTATGGGATGGGCTCCGGAGCATCATATCGGGAGGAGTGTAGCCGATGCTGCGGCGCGAAGTGCAATTCCGCACCGCACAATTTTCCTTGCCGCTCCGGGGGAATTCGCCTAACGTCCGCTCATGACGATCGCGGACCCATTCGATGCCATTGCGGATCCGAACCGGCGCCATCTGCTGGAGGAACTCAGGCGCGCGCCAAGGACCGTCAACGAGCTCGCCGAAGGTCTGCCGATCAGCCGGCCCGCCGTCTCCCAGCATCTCAAAGCCCTGCTCGACTGCAACCTGGTATCGGTATCGACCAGCGGCACACGGCGGATCTACGCGATCAACAGGCCGGGCTTCGACCGGCTCAACCTGTGGCTGGACCAATTCTGGTCCTGATGCACTCCTCGGCCGTGCAAAGCCGACCGGACCTTGGCCCGGTCAAGCAATGCAATCTATCTTTTCGGGATTGTTTTGACCCTATCGTCGCATCGCCTCTGCAGCTCCGCGCGGCGATGCGTCCCGATGCAATCGGGAATACCGTTCACGCTCAGTGCGTCGAGGAACGGAGTCTTTCGATTTCGTCCTTGATGCGCAGCTTCCGTCGCTTGAGTTCGCTGATCAGTTCGTCCTCGCAGGACGGAGAGTTCAGAGCCTCGTGTAGCTCCTCTTCAAGGACGCCATGTTTTTTCTCAAGCGTTGCAAGATGAGCCTCAATGGTCATTGGCAGTCCCTTCCCTTTAGCTTGCATCCGGCACGCAAATGCCGGATGTTCCATGGTTGAAACCTTTTTACTGTGCCATGCCATTTTTCATTTGTCGAAGGCGAAATGATGACGCCGGGTAACTTCCCGTCGCTAACCAAGATGTGGTAGAGCGACGCAGGAATTTCCGGATCGCGGATCGGCGAAGCCGGGCTTATGGGGATCGCTTTGCATGCCGGACCAGGACCAGGCCGAACTCAGACTGACTATCGCGCGCCTGAGGCAGGAACACGAAGACTACGACGCGGCAATCAACGCGATGATCCAGACGGGCTGCGACGCCTTGCGCGTCCAGCGCATGAAAAAGAAGAAGCTGGCCATCAAGGACAAGATCACCAAGATCGAAGACCAGATCATTCCCGACATCATCGCCTGAAATGGACCGAGACGTGACCGATACTACGCCCCCGCCCGTTGCCATCATCATGGGAAGCCAGTCGGACTGGGAGACGATGAAGAACGCGGCCGACACGCTCGAGGCGCTCGACATCGCCTACGAAGCCCGGATCGTTTCCGCCCATCGCACGCCCGACCGCCTGGTCCGCTTCGCCAAGGGCGCGCGCGACGAGGGGTTCCAGGTGATCATCGCCGGCGCAGGCGGTGCTGCGCATCTTCCCGGCATGTGCGCGGCCATGACGGCGCTTCCGGTCTTCGGCGTTCCGGTCCAGTCGAAAGCGCTTTCCGGCCAGGACAGCCTGCTGTCGATCGTGCAGATGCCGGCCGGCATTCCGGTCGGCACGCTTGCGATCGGCAAGGCGGGGGCCATCAATGCGGCACTTCTGGCCGCCGCCGTGCTCGCGCTCGGTGACGAGGATCTTGCCGACCGTCTCGACGACTGGCGCGAACAGCAGACCGTATCGGTCGCGGAATATCCGGTAGACGAGGCATGAAGACCATCGGCATCATCGGTGGCGGCCAGCTTGGCCGCATGCTGGCCATGGCCGCTGCCCGCCTGAACTTCCGCACCGTGGTGCTCGAGCCGCAGCCGGACTGTCCGGCGGCGCAGGTGGCGAACGACCAGATCGTCGCCGCCTATGACGATCCGCGCGCGTTGGACGAGCTTGCGCGGGTGGCGGATCTCATCACTTACGAATTCGAGAACGTCCCGGTCTCGGCCGCCGAGCAACTCGCCCGTTCGCGGCCGGTCTTTCCGCCGCCGAAGGCGCTGGAAGTGGCACAGGACCGTCTCGCCGAGAAGCGCTTCATCAACGGCTGCGGCATCGCCACCGCCGGGTTCCAACCCGTCGACAGCCAGACCGACCTCGAGGCCGCCCTTGCGGACTTCGGCGGCGCCGGCGTGCTCAAGACCCGCCGGCTCGGCTACGACGGCAAGGGCCAGCGCGTCTTTCGTTCCGCTGCCGACGATCCGGCCGGCGCCTATGTCGCGCTCGGACAGGTACCGCTGATCCTCGAAAGCTTCGTGCCGTTCGACCGGGAGATCTCGGTCATCGCCGCACGCGCGGCCGACGGCACGACCGCCTGTTTCGATCCTGCCGAGAATGTGCATCGCAACGGCATTCTCCACACCTCGACCGTGCCCGCATCCGTCGGTCCGTCGGCCACGGAGGCCGCCCGCAAGGCGGCAACCGCCATCCTCGACGCGCTCGGCTATGTCGGCGTCATCGGTGTCGAGTTCTTCGTTCTGGCCGACGGCGGCGTCGTCGCAAACGAGATCGCGCCGCGCGTACACAATTCCGGCCACTGGACGGAGGCCGCCTGCGTCGTTTCGCAGTTCGAGCAGCATATCCGCGCGATTGCAGGCCTGCCCCTCGGCGACCCGTCGCGCCATTCGGATTGCGTGATGCAGAACCTGGTCGGCGACGACATCGCCCGCGTTCCGGACTTGCTTGCCGAGCGCAATGTGTTCCTTCATCTCTACGGCAAGGCCGAGGCGCGGCCCGGCCGCAAAATGGGGCACTTCACCCGCCTGCTCTGACGGGGACGCCACGGAAGGCGGGGACAGGCGGCAAAATCCCCGGCACGCGGTTGACACGATTGGGTCGACACGGTATGTGCCTGCCTACTTGAACAGCGCGCTGAACGGCGCGCTTTTGATTGTTGGAATTACCGGGCGAATTTTCGTTCCCCGAAACCTGCGGATCAGGAAAAATGAAGATCAAGAATTCGCTCAAGTCCCTGAAGACCCGTCACCGCGAAAACCGCCTGGTTCGTCGCAAGGGCCGCGTCTACATCATCAACAAGCTGAACCCGCGCTTCAAGGCACGCCAGGGCTGATGCTTGCTGCAGGCCGTGCCTGCAGCGCCGCGCGTCTTGGCGGATGCGCAAAGATCGTACCACTTGGGTGACTGCACGTTTCCCGAAGCGGCAGCGATCCGAGGAAAACTGGAATACGGCGGCTTGCTCGCCGATTTCCCAAAATTGATTTGATCTTGTTTCATGGCGGGCTACGATGTCCGCCATGCGTGTTTTTGTGAACTTGATTCTGGCAGCTCTTGCCATGACAGCCGCCGCGGTGGCGGCCGCCGCGCCGCTCAGCGCGGCAGAGCCCGCGCCTCAGGCCGAAGTCGCTGCCCTCACCACCCCAAAAGAGCGTGTCGACGCCCTCTTCGCCGATCTCAAGAAGGAAGGCGATGAGGACAAGGCCCGGCAGGTGGCCGATCGCATCCGTCTCGAATGGCAGGATTCCGGCAGCGCGACCGTAAATCTCCTGATGCAATGGGCCAGCAAGGCGATTGCCGATGAGAAGCAGACGGCGGCGCTCGACCTTCTCGACCAGGCGATCGCTCTCGCCCCCGACTATGTCGAAGGCTGGAACCGCCGCGCCACGCTGCACTACCAGATGGGCAACTTCCGCAAGTCGATGTCCGACATAAATCATGTCCTTGCCTTGGAGCCCCGCCATTTCGGTGCGCTCGCCGGCATGGCCACCATGCTCGAGGCCGCCGGGAAGGATGAACTTGCCATGCGCGCATGGCAGCAATTCCTCGACATCTACCCCTCCGACCGGAAGGCGCAGGAGCAACTCGGCGAGCTCGCGGAAAAGCTTGCCGGCAGCCGCACGTGACCGGCACTCGTTAAAAAATGCCCCTCATCCGGCCTGCCGGCCACCTTCTCCCCGCAAGCGGGGCGAAGGGAACGAGCGGCAGGCTCCCATCCCTCCTCGGCCGTTGACAATGGCGCAAGGAACGTAGGGAGGGGACGAAGTTGGCGCCGCGAGTCCCTTCGCCCCGCTTGCGGGGAGAAGGTGCCGGCAGGCGGATGAGGGGCAGTTTCGAAATGCGCTCGCTCGAACCGCGGCGGCTCAGATGCCCGATTGGCCGTCCGAGCCGATATAGGCGATGCGCAGCATGTTGGTGGCGCCGGGGGTACCGAGCGGCACGCCGGCGGTAACGATGATGCGGTCTCCCGGCTTGCCGAAGCCTTCCGTCGAGACGATTCGACAGGCGCGGTTGACCATATCGTCGAGGTCGGTCGCGTCCTCTGTGACGACACAGTGCAGCCCCCAGACCACGGAAAGGCGACGGGCCGTCTGGACGATCGGCGAAAGCGCGATGACAGGCACCTGGGGGCGCTCGCGCGCTGCGCGCAGGCCGGTGGTGCCAGAGGAGGTGTAGGTCACGATTGCGGCAAGCTTGAGCGTCTCGGCGATCTGGTGAGCGGCAAGCGAAATGGCGTCCGCGCCCGTTGCCTCCGGCGGCGTGCGCTGAGCGTAGATGATCCCCGGATAATGCGGATCGCGCTCGACGTTGCTGGCGATCGACGCCATGGTCGAAACCGCTTCGACGGGGTACTCGCCGGAGGCGGATTCGGCCGAAAGCATCACCGCATCGGCACCCTCGAACACGGCGGTAGCCACGTCCGACACTTCTGCGCGCGTCGGCACAGGCGAGGAGATCATCGATTCGAGCATCTGCGTGGCGACGACGACCGGCTTGCCGGCTCGCCGGCAGGCACGCGTCAGTTGCTTCTGAAGTCCCGGTACGGATTCGAGCGGCATTTCGACGCCCAGGTCGCCGCGTGCCACCATCAGCGCATCCGAAAGCTCGATGATCTCGTCTATCCGCTCGATCGCCTGCGGCTTCTCGATCTTCGACATCAGTCCAACGCGGCCGCGGGCGATCTTGCGAACCTCGGCAAGGTCCTCAGGGCGCTGGATGAAGGAAAGCGCCACCCAATCGACCTCTCCTGTCGCCAGCACGGCGTCGAGGTCGACGCGGTCCTTGTCCGTCAGCGCGCCGACGCCAAGCAGGGTATCGGGCAGGCTGACGCCCTTGCGATCCGAAATCCGCGTGCCGGAAACAACCGTGGTGACGATGCTCTTGCCATCGGTCTTTTCGGCGCGCAGATGCAGCTTGCCATCGTCGATGAGCAGGCGATGGCCGGGCTTCACCGCTTCGAGGATCTCCGGATGCGGAAGATAGACGCGGCGGCTGTCGCCGGGCACGTCGCGGTTGTCGAGCGTGAATGTCTGGCCGATCTTGAGCTCGACCTTGCCTTCGGCGAACTTTCCGACGCGCAGCTTCGGCCCCTGCAGATCGGCGAGGATGCCGATCGGACGGCCGCAGCGCGCCTCGACCACACGGATCCGCTCGATCAGCGTGCGCATGACCTCATGGCTTGCATGGCTCATGTTGATACGGAACAGATCGGCCCCCGCCTCGTGCAGCTTCTGAATCATCTGCTCGTCGGCCGATGCCGGCCCGAGCGTCGCGAGGATTTTGACTTTCCTGTTCCGTCTCATCAATTCTGGCTTTCCTGCGTGCCGGGCGTGTCGGAAAGCTGAACCATCCAGCTTCCCTGCCGCCCCGTGTCGTATTCCTTGAATCCCATGCGCTGGAAGCCGCGGGCGAAGCAGTCCTGCACGCCGACGATCTTGAACTCGTTCTCGGCCACGCACATGTTGACATCGCCGGTCCAACGGCCGCCCTTGGCCGCATCTTCCGCGTAGAGATAATAATATCGGGACTGAAGTTCGCCCTCGATCAGCGTGGCGCAGGTCGTCGCCGGAACCTGCCACCAGCCTTCCGTCACCCAGCCTTCCTTGGCCCGATAACCGATTGCCACGCCGACCAGAGTCTGCGTCCCGTTGCAGACTCGAAAATCGGCGCGGGCATCGCCGGCAGAGAGAAATGAAGCGGAAATTGCCAAGGAAAACAGGAGGATGGATCCAAACGTCATCGACCCCGGCTTCACTCTGGAAAAAGGATATCTAGACACGGCTTCCTACGGAACTCCGTTTTGATTTGCGTGGCACTTTCTTGCGACGCCCAGCCCCGAAAGTCAACGCAACTCTAATCGATTATAATCGTCATTCCTGTGACGGAACGGCATAAGAGCTTCGCGTTTTTCTTGCGAATGGCGGCTTTGCGTGCAATCAGGTGGGTACCTTCAGCCTGGCAGGAGCGGAATGCAGCACTACTCTCCTTACGAGATCACCGGGGGCGATCCGGCAAAGGGTCTCGTGCTGGTTGCCGACCATGCAATGAACCGGCTGCCGCCGGAATATGGCCGGCTTGGCCTGCCCGAAAGCGCCTTCGAGCGTCACATCGCCTACGATATCGGCATCGAACCGCTGACGCGGCAATTGTCGGCCGCACTTGACGCGCCGGCCGTGCTCGGCTGTTTCTCGCGCCTCCTGATCGATCCGAATCGCGGCGAAGACGACCCCACCCTGATCATGAAGATTTCCGATGGCGCGATCGTTCCGGGCAACCACCCGATCTCGGACGAGGAGTGGCAGAACCGCATAAGGCGCTTTCACCGCCCCTATCACGAGGCCGTATCCGAGACCATCGCCCGGTCCGCCGCCGCCGGCGGAAGAGCGCCTCTCGTCATCTCCCTGCATTCCTTCACGCCCTTCTGGAAGGGCGTGGCACGCCCCTGGCATGCCTCGGTTCTCTGGGACAACGACCCTCGCGCCGTGTTTCCGCTGATCGAACGGCTGGAGGCGGCCGGCGACATCGTCGTCGGCAACAACGAGCCCTATGACGGTGCGCTGCGTGGCGATACCATGTACCGGCACTGCATGGCTCCCGGGATTGCGCATGCGCTGATAGAGGTCCGCCAGGACCTGATCGCCGATGCCGCGGGCGCCGAAGCCTGGGCGGAACGTCTGACGCCCATCCTTGCGGCGCTGAACGGTCTGCCGGAGCTTCATGCCTACCATCGCCACCCGTCCCGTACGGGTGCTTACAGCGACTGAAGAAGAGGAGGCCACACCGATGAGCGAAATCAGCCCGGAACAGCGCACCGCTTTCGAGGCCGCGGCCTTCCGCCGGCTGCTCGAGCATCTGCGCGAACGCAGCGACGTCCAGAACATCGACCTGATGAACCTCGCCGGCTTCTGCCGCAATTGCCTGTCGAATTGGTATCGCGAGGCGGCGGAGGCTTCCGGCCTGCCGATGAGCAAGGAGGAGTCCCGGGAGATCGTCTACGGCATGCCCTATGAGGAATGGCGGACGCAGAATCAGGGTGAGGCCTCGCCCGAGCAGAAAGCCGCGTTCGAGCGCAATCGCCCGAAGGAGTAGGACCTGCGCGGGAAATGCCTGTGTTGTTGCGCAATCGCCCTTGACCTCGGCGGCCGTTCACGGCAGTTCACACCACCCGGAAAATTCATCCCCACAAGGAGACGACCATGTCGGATGCTCACGGCATTGCCCGCGACCAGCTTCGCGCTTTCATCGAACGAATCGAACGGCTGGAAGAAGAGAAGAAGACCATCGCCGACGACATCAAGGATGTCTATGGCGAGGCAAAATCGATGGGCTTCGATGCCAAGATCCTGCGCAAGGTGATATCGATCCGCAAGCAGGACGCCGACGAGCGCATGGAACAGGAAGCGATTCTCGACACCTATCTGCAGGCGCTGGGCATGATCCCTGCCGCCGAAGCCGAGGACGCAGCCTGACGACTCAGCAAAAAGCCCGCCGGCGGACTGACCTGGCGGGCTTTTTATGTTTAGGCGGCAAGCGAAGGCTCAGTTTGTGCTGAACTTCTTCACTTCCATGAAGTTGACGGCGCTGCCGCTGAAGCGCGCCGTATCGACCGCTCCGCTATTGCTGGTAAAGCCGGCCGCATAAACGGTCGTCGGAGCGACTCGGAGCGACTTGCTGACGAAGCGCGGCGCCTTGACCGGCTTCGACAGGGTCGCCACACGGCCCGCCGAAAGTGCCCACTCGGAAATGATCTTCTTCGTCAGTTTCGGTTCCGTGCGGACAGAAGACCGGCTCTTCGCCTCGGCATCCTGCCTCTTGGGACGTGCGCCCTTCGAGGGAGCGTCGGCCTCCGTGTCGAAGACGCTGTCGAAGATCGCCTCACGTGAAGCGGAACCCGGCTGCGGCGCATAGGCGGCGACCTCGATCGCCGGAGAAAATGCAGGCGTCCGATCCTCGCTGGTCGGCGCGGCGAGGGCCACGCGTGTGCCGGCTGCCGGCGGCTGTGCCGCGGAAGCGAGCCGATCCGCGGAAGCCGGAATAGTGACCTCGGCGTGAGCCACGGCCGCGAGTGCCTCTTCGCCGGCCGGACGCATTCCAGGCACCGGCACGAAGCCGAACTCCTGAGCCTGGCCGTCGGCGGAGGCGACGAGCGTCTCGTTGGCGATCAGAGCGTTCATGTCGCGACGGTCGAGCATTTGCGGAACCGGAACCTTGAGCGCGCTCAGATCCGCGAATTCCGAAGGCACGGCCGTCGTCGGCTGCATGGCGGCTGCCAGCGCCTCCTGGGCACTGTTCTTCTCCGGCGCGACGAGTGCAACCGCTACGCCGCCATCAGCCGGGGTTTCCTTGAATGCCGGTCGCACGGCCGGCACTGGTGCGTTGATATCCTGTTCGGCAGGCGCCGCGGTGGAACCGGCAACGCCGGGAAGCGCATCCCGGGCCGCCGGCGCGGATGCGGTCTGAACCTTGGCCGGAGCTTCCTCTTCGGCGCCGCCGGCAGCGATTGCCGCGGGTTCTTCATCCTCGTCGCCGCCTCCGCCGAAGAGCGCAGCGAACAGGTTGCGGCGCTTGCCGGTATCGCCCGGACCCTTGGCGCCGCCGCCTGCGACCTCGATCGCCGATGCGCCGACGCGGCGCTTGTAATCGGCCACCGCCTGCTCATAGCCCGGCAGCGGCCTGCCGTCGGAGGGAATATGCATGGTCTTGCCGTCCGGGAAGAGCCGCGCGAGTTCGTTGCGCGTCATGCGCGGCCAGGCTCGCACGCCACCGACGTCCATATGGACGAAGGGCGAACCGGAAGTCGGATAATAGCCGACGCCGCCCACCTGGAACTTCATGCCGACCTCGCGCAGCGTCTTGAGCTTCACGTCCGGTATATAGAAGTCCATCGCCTTGCCGAGCATGTGCTGGCTCTTCTTCGCGACGCCCTTCGACCGCGACCTCAGCATGCCGTTCGTGGCGGGGGAGCGATAGGCGGAAACGACATGGATGTAGTCGCGAGAACCGCTCTTCTGGTAAACTTCCCAGACGAGATCGAGCAGGCGCGGGTCCATTTTGGTCGGCTCGTTTCGCCGCCAGTCGCGCAGGAAGCGATTGATCTGCTGCAGACCCTTCTGATCGTAGCGACCGTTGCGCTTGTAGGTGATCTGCGCCTTTTCCTTGGTGTGGATGAAATAGAGCTTGAGGGTGCGTGTCTGGCCGGCGGCCTCGACCGGAGGCGCCATGCCGGGTGTGACAAGGGAGCAAACCAGCGCGATGGACGCCAGGACCTGGGGCGCCTTTCGAGCGACCGCCGAGCAGAGTCTGCGCGCAAAGGAACCGACTGGTTCCTCCAAACCGAACAAATTTGGCATTCAATCCCCGTCCGACGGACAACCGTGCTTTGCTGTCTCAGATGACTGTCAAATAAGGTGACAGCATGGCAATTATGCCACAGTGTTCACCGCCCCTTATAATATAGTGAACAGTTTGCTAACAAGGTCTAAACGGCGGTGAACGATTTGCACGGCAAATGAGGTGTGAATGCGTCGATTTTATGCCGCTTCACGCAGGGGATTGTCGGGATCGATGCCGTAATCCTTGAGTTTGCGATAGAGAGTCGAGCGCCCGATTCCCAATTTGCGCGCCACTTGGCTCATCTGGCCGCGGTAGAATTTCAGGGCAAACCGAATCAGTTCCTCCTCGACCTCGGCGAGCTTCCTGACCTCGCCGCCTTCGCTGAGGCTGGCGATGGCGTTCTCCAGACGGCCTTCCGGGGTCTGCTCGGAATGCGCCGGTTGTTCCCGCGCGCCGGCATCGGCCTGGGCGGCGGCGAGCTGACCGGAGGCGGGACGACGTTCCGGGCCGGCTTCCCCCCAGGAGAGACCGGAGCGGTCGGCAACGATGTAGCCCGGTATCTGGGTGGCGACCTGCGGAAAATCCCTGACCGTGAGTTCGTGGCCGTCAGCAAGCACGACGGCGCGGAAGATCGCGTTTTCGAGCTGGCGGATATTGCCCGGCCAGTCATAGGACGTCAGCAGCGCCATGGCACCGCTCGATACCGTCAGCCGCTGATCGAGTCTCTGCTCGGCGGCGAAGCGCTCGACGAAGGCGCGTACCAGAACGGGGATATCCTCCTTGCGCCGGCGCAGCGCCGGAATGGTGATCGGGAAGACGTTCAGCCGATAGTAGAGATCTTCGCGGAACCGGCCCTCGCGAACCTCGGTGATAAGGTCCTTATTGGTGGCCGAGATGAGGCGCACATTCACCTTCTGCGGCTGACGCGCCCCGATCGTCTCGATTTCGCCCTGCTGGACGGCGCGCAGCAGCTTGACCTGTACGTCGAGCGGAAGATCGCCGATTTCGTCGAGAAAGAGGGTGCCGCCGTCGGCATCGACGAACTTGCCGCTGTGCTTTTCGCTCGCGCCCGTAAACGCTCCCTTCTCATGGCCGAAGAGAATGCTCTCGACGAGATTGTGGGGGATCGCGCCGCAATTGACGGTGACGAAAGGCTTCGCCGCCCGGTCGCTCGCCGCCTGGATGGCGCGGGCCACCATTTCCTTGCCGACGCCCGACTCGCCCTCGAGCACGATCGGGATGTTCGACTGAGCAGCGCGGCGCGCGAGATCGATGACGCGGATCATCGCCGGGCTCGCCGAGACGATATCGTCGAAACCGACGGCCCCGCCACGCGGACGCCGCGCGGTTTTGACCTTGCCGTCACGACTCGCCATCTTCAGCGCGTTGCCCAAGGCGATCGACAGCCGCTCCGGCGAAACCGGCTTGACGAGGAAATCGAAGGCGCCGGCCTGCATCGCCTGGACCACCGTCTCGATGCCGCCCTGCCCTGTCTGGACGATGACCGGGATGTCGATGCCACGCTCGGCGAGCGCCTCGAGAAGGCCGTGCCCGTTCATTTCCGGCATCAGAAGGTCGAGCAGGATGACGTTGATGATGCCGCCTTTGCGCTGCAGGAGTTCGAGCCCGCTGCGCCCGTTGTCGGCGAGATGCGCGACATGGCCCAGCCGCTCGATCATGTTCGTCAGCAGCCGCCGCTGCACCGGATCGTCGTCGATGACAAGAATATGGGATGTCACGAAAGCCTCCTGCTTGGGACACGCGGGGTACTTTTGGCCAGCATCATGTGCCAAATCATACCGGCCATTCGTCCCACAAACGGCTGAACATCCTGTTTTGAGAAATGCTTGCATTTTATCCATCGCGGGCGGTAGCAATGGGCGCCATGCCGTTGCCTCGCTTCAGGGTTAAGGCCTGTTCAAAACGAGAGAACCGACGATGAATTTTGCCTCGCCACGTCTCGCCGCCTCCGGGCAATCCCCCCTGCGCGCCACGCTGGTCAACTCGGGGGCCGATCAGGCTACCGCGGCGCCGGCCGAGCTCGGCGAGCTGCCGTCCTGGCGGCTCACGGACCTCTACCTCTCACCCTCTTCCGAGGAATTCCGCTCGGACCTCGCGAAGGCGGATGCCGACGCGATCGCCTTCGAAGCGAAGTGGAAGGGCAAGCTGAAGGAGGCTGCCGGCCGAACCGGTGATCAGGGCATCGGCGCGGCCGTGAAGGAATTCGAGGCGCTGGACGACCTCATGGGCCGCATCGCCTCCTTTGCCGGACTTACCTATTTTTCCGATACGTCCAATCCGGCGAACGGAAAGCTCTACGGCGACGTCCAGTCGAAGCTTACCGACATATCGGCGCATCTCCTGTTCTTCTCGCTGGAACTCAACCGCATCGACGACAAGGTGATCGACGACGCCCTCACGACCGACAGCCTTGCCGCCCACTATCGGCCCTGGATTCTGGACCTGCGCAAGGACAAGCCCTATCAGCTCGACGACAGGCTGGAGCAGCTTTTCCTCGAAAAGTCGATGACCGGCGCAAACGCCTTCAACCGGCTCTTCGACGAGACGATCGCATCGCTGACCTTTTCGGTGGACGGCAAGGAGCAGCCGCTGGAAGTGACGCTCAACCTTCTGCAGGACCCTTCGGTCGAGGTGCGCAAGAAGGCCGCGCTCGCGCTTGCGGAGACCTTCAAGGCGAATATCCGCACCTTTACCCTCGTCACCAATACGCTTGCAAAGGACAAGGAAATCTCCGACCGCTGGCGCGGTTTCGAGGATATCGCCGACAGCCGCCATCTCGCCAACCGGGTGGAGCGTGAGGTCGTGGATGCTCTGGCCGCATCGGTAAAGGCCGCCTACCCCCGGCTCTCGCACCGCTACTATGCGATGAAGGCCAAGTGGCTCGGCATGGAGCAGATGGATTTCTGGGACCGGAACGCGCCTCTGCCGGAAACGCCGAACGCGCTTATTCCCTGGAACGAAGCCAGGGACACGGTCCTTTCCGCCTATCACGCCTTCGCCCCGGAAATGGCGGCGATCGCGCGGCGCTTCTTCGACGATGGCTGGATCGACGCGCCGGTGCGACCCGGCAAGGCGCCGGGCGCTTTCGCGCATCCGACCGTCCCTTCCGTGCACCCCTATGTTCTGGTCAACTACATGGGCAAGCCGCGCGACGTGATGACGCTCGCTCACGAACTCGGGCACGGCGTCCATCAGGTCCTTGCGGGCGCGCAGGGCGCGCTGATGGCCTCGACGCCGCTGACGCTTGCGGAAACCGCATCCGTGTTCGGCGAGATGCTCACCTTCCGCGCGCTCCTCGACCGGACGAAGGACAAGCGCGAGCGCAAGGCGATGCTTGCGCAGAAGGTCGAGGACATGATCAACACGGTCGTCCGGCAGATCGCCTTCTACGATTTCGAGCGCAAGGTGCATACGGCTCGCAAGGAAGGCGAACTGACGGCCGAGGACCTGGGGCGGATATGGCTGTCGGTGCAGAGCGAAAGCCTCGGCCCGGCGATCCGGCTTTCTGAGAGCTACGAGACCTACTGGGCCTATATCCCCCACTTCATCCATTCGCCCTTCTACGTCTATGCCTATGCCTTCGGCGATTGCCTGGTGAACTCCCTCTATGCCGTCTATCAGAACGCCGAGCGCGGCTTCCAGGAGAAGTATTTCGAGATGCTGAAGGCGGGCGGCACGAAGCATCATTCCGAACTTCTGGCGCCCTTCGGGCTCGACGCCACCGATCCGTCGTTCTGGGCACAGGGCCTGTCGATGATTGAACGGCTCATCGACGAACTGGAGGCGCTTGATAAGGCGTGATCCGCTCGGGCCTTGCTGGCCCCGTCGGACCGAATTGACAGCGACCGACCTCGATGATCGAACACGCGCCCTATGTCCTCTTCCGGGACGACAGCGAGAACCGCACGACGGTTTTCGCCGAGCCTTTACGCGTCATCACGGCACGGACGAGGGCTGAGTTCCACCGCGGTCTTGGCGAAATCGACGCGGCCCATCGTGCCGGCAAATGGATCGCGGGCTTCATGGCCTACGAAGCGGGCCATTTTTTCGAGAAGAAACTGGCCTCCTTCGCGCCGGAGAACCGGGAAACACCGCTGATGTCCTTCGGCGTCTTCGACGCGCCGGCGGAGGCCCATCCGCTTGCGGTGCCGCAGCGGCGCACCGAAAACGAACCCTTCCTCCTGGAGCCTCGCGCCGGCTGGGATTTTCCTGCTTATCGCCAGCGCTTCGAAAAGCTGCACCGGCACCTGCGCCAGGGCGATTGCTACCAGGCGAACCTGACCATGCCGATCCACGCGCGCTGGTCCGGCGATCCGCTCGCCGCCTTCTGGTCGCTGATCGAGCGTCAGCCGGTCAAATACGGCGCACTCGTCGCCCTCGACGGTCCGGTCCTGCTGTCGCGCTCGCCCGAGCTTTTCTTCCGGGTCGACGCCGACGGCTGGATAGAGACGCATCCGATGAAGGGCACGGCGCGGCGCGGCTCGAGCCCTGATGAGGATGACGCGATCATCGCAGCGATGCGCGCCGACGAGAAGACGCAAGCCGAAAACCGCATGATCGTCGACCTTCTGCGCAACGACATCTCCCGCGTCACCGAAGTCGGCACACTCGACGTGCCGAAGCTCTTCGACATCGAGACCTATCCGACGGTCCACCAGATGGTCAGCCACGTCAGGGCGAAGCTTCTGCCGGATATCGGCATCGCCGACATATTCGCTGCGCTCTTTCCCTGCGGCTCCGTTACCGGCGCGCCGAAGATGCGGGCGATGGAAATACTCCACGATCTGGAGTCCGGGCCGCGTGACGCCTATTGCGGCGCGATCGGTTACATCGCCCCGAACCGCACGATGCGCTTCAATGTCGCGATCCGCACCATATCCCTCTTTACCGGGGGCCGGGCTGTGTTCAATGTCGGCGGCGGCATCGTCTTCGATTCCAAGGCCGAGGCAGAGTACGAGGAATGCCTGTTGAAGGCCCGCTTTGCCGTCGGCGATGCCGAGATCGCCCGATGACCGGTTTTTCCCTGATCGAGACGCTGCGCTACGAACCGGAGCATGGCTTCACGAGGCTGCGGCTGCATCTGGCGCGGCTGACGCGCTCCGCCAGGCGTCTCGGCTTTACGGGTGCGGCCGCAGCCGAGTCGGCGCTGGGGCGAGCCGTTTCGGGCGCGCGGGCGCCGCTGCGCGTGCGCCTCACGCTCGACCGCGACGGCAGCATCGACGTGACGACGGCACCATTCGTGCCGCTTGCCGAAGGCGCGGCGTGGCGGGTGCGGATCGCCTCGACGCGGCTCGACTCTCACGACCGGCTGCTCCGGATGAAGACCACGCGTCGGAGCCGCTACGAGGCGGCACGCAGCGAGTTTTCCGCGGCGGAGGCCGACGAGGTGATCCTGCTCAACGAAAAAGGGGAAGTCTGCGAGGGCACGATAACTTCGGTCTTTCTCGATGACGGCAGCGGTTACTTGAAGACGCCGCCGATCGCCTGCGGCCTTCTCGCCGGCGTTCTGCGCACGGAGCTCATCTGCCAGCGGCGGGCACGGGTCGAGCGGTTGGCTCCTGCCGACCTCGCAAGCGGCCGTCTTTACATCGGCAATTCCCTAAGGGGTCTGATCCGGGCTGAACTCACGGTCTGATCCGGGCAGCGTATGACGCTTGACGCGATCGCGCCCTTCACGCTTGGCGATGTAAAGCGCCTCGTCCGCGCGTGAATAGATGTCGCCGACGCTGTCGCCCTCGCGATACTCAGCAAGCCCCACCGAACAGGTGTAGAAGAACTCCGGTATGTTCGAGAGCGGCCTGGCGTTGCGGATCTTGTCCAGCAGCCTGTCGAGGATGAGATTCGCTTCGCCCACGGTGGTGTCCGGCAGGATCAGCATGAATTCCTCGCCCCCGATACGACCGAAGCAATCGGAGCGCCGGACGAACTCCTGCATCTGGCGGGCGAAGTCGAGCAGCACTTCGTCGCCCCGGTGATGGCCGTAGCGATCGTTGATCGCCTTGAAATAGTCGATGTCGATGATCGCCACGCATCCCCACATGTGCGGGTTCTCGGCGCAGTTCCGGATGAACTCATTGAGTCTCTCCATCGTATAACGCCGGTTGGGCACGCTGGTGAGTTCGTCCACCTGCGAGGCACGCAGGGCGAAATCGCGGTCCTGGCGAAGCTTGCGCTCCCCTGCGCGTACGTCCGTCATGTCAACGGCGATGCAGAGCATCCAGCCTTTCTGGTCCACGGTCTCCGTCATCCAAAGCCAGCGGCCGTCGTGGAGATCGGTCTCGACGGTGCGGAACGGCACCTTGCCGCGCCTGTGGACCGTAGCGGCGATCCAGGCTTCGAGGTCGTCGGTCTTGAGGACGGTGCCCCTGCCCGCGGCATGGTTGCGACGCATGATCTCCGCCCAGGTCGGCGCCTCGTCCTCGCCGACGTGATAGGCGGACCGAAAGGCTTCATTGGCGTAGCGCAGTCGATCATGCGGGTCATAGAGCGCGATCAACACCGGTGTTGCGGCTTGCAGGCCCATCAGGGCCTTGAGGTGATCACCAGTCACGGTCGGGCTGCTCCAGGAAAATATCAATCAGCACGCGAAACTATAGCACGAGGTGCTTGTGGCAAACTGCCCGGATCGTGGTTTTCTGATCGAATCGACCTGAAATCATGACCATATCGATCCGTCATCGCGACCCTGTCGAAGACAGCCGGTTAAGCAAAGTCTCAAGTGCCGGGTTGACGGGCCGGCTCTTTATTGTGACAGGAAACTGTGATCTACAGCGCCGCGCATCTATCCAGACGTGCAAAGCCGCTGCAGCGCTTCTTGTTGCCTGCGTGAATCTGCCCGACCATGCAGGCCCCGCCAGGAATTCGAGGCTCGCTTTGCGCGCATGCAAGCATCGCACAGGGACGTTTTCTCAGGAGAAAGACAAAAATGGCAGACACCACCTACCCGGTTTACGGTGAGATCACCGGCCCGATCGTGATGATCGGCTTCGGTTCGATCGGTCACGGCACCCTGCCGCTGATCGAGCGCCACTTCAAATACGACAAGAACCGGTTGATCGTGGTGGAGCCCCGTGAGGATGCCAAGGACACGGAGATCTTCGTGCGCCACGGCGTGCGTCACGTGCGCGCGGCCGTCACCAGGGACAACTACAAGGAACTGCTGAAGCCGCTTTTGACCGAAGGCGGCGGCCAGGGCTTCTGCGTCAATCTCTCGGTCGACACCTCTTCGCTCGACATCATCAAACTCTGCCGCAAGCTCGACGTGCTCTACGTCGACACGGTCATCGAGCCCTGGCTCGGCTTCTACTTCGACGCGGAAATGGACAATGCCGCGCGCACGAACTACGCGCTGCGCGAAACCGTTCGCCGCGAAAAGGAAAAGAACCCGGGCGGCACGACCGCCGTTTCGACCTGCGGCGCCAATCCCGGCATGGTTTCCTGGTTCGTCAAGAAGGCCCTCCTCAACCTCGCCGACGATCTCGGACTGAAATACGAGGAACCGCACCAGGACGACCGTGAAGGCTGGGCGAAGCTGATGAAGAAAGCCGGCGTCAAGGGCGTCCACATCGCCGAGCGCGATACCCAGCGCGCGAAGCACCCGAAGCCGCTCAATGTATTCTGGAACACCTGGTCGGTCGAAGGCTTCATTTCCGAAGGGTTGCAGCCGGCGGAACTCGGCTGGGGCACCCACGAGAACTGGATGCCGAAGAACGCCAAGAAGCACAAGAAGGGCTGCAAGGCGGCGATCTACCTGGAGCAGCCCGGTGCCAACACCCGCGTGCGCAGCTGGTGCCCGACGCCCGGCCCGCAATACGGCTTCCTCGTCACCCACAACGAATCGATCTCGATCGCCGACTTCTTCACCGTCCGCGACAAGGACGGCGAGGTCTCCTACCGCCCGACCTGCCACTACGCCTATCATCCGGCCAACGATGCCGTTCTCTCGCTGCACGAGATGTTCGGCAACGGCGGCAAGGCGCAGCCGGAACTGCACGTCCTGGACGAGCATGAGCTCGTAAACGGGGTCGACGAGCTCGGCGTGCTGCTCTACGGCCATGCCAAGAATGCCTACTGGTACGGCTCGCGTCTCTCGCTGGAAGAAACCCGCCGCATCGCGCCCTACCAGAACGCCACCGGCCTGCAGGTCACGAGCGCCGTTCTTGCCGGCATGGTCTGGGCTCTTGAAAACCCGAAGGCCGGCATCGTCGAAGCCGACGAGATGGACTACAAGCGCTGCCTGGAAGTGCAGATGCCTTATCTCGGCCCCGTCGAGGGGCACTACACCGACTGGACACCGCTCGATGGGCGCCCGGGCCTTTTCCCGGAAGACATCGACACGAAGGACCCCTGGCAGTTCAGGAACATTCTCGTCCGCTGAGGTTCACGCGACGAAGCACGCCCTGTCGGCCCGGAGCAGTCCTGCTCCGGGCCTTTTCTTTTGCGAATGTCGAGCGCGCCGCGCTCATGCCCGCTCTTGCTTTCAACTCATGATCGCGGCATGTTTCGCGCACTGCAGCACCCGCGTGTCTCAAAAGACGCACAACGGTCGCTGCGGTGCTTTGAAACGCCGCACAATTGCACCCGGATCGGTTCCGATCCGCGCAATTATGCGGTAGAGCGGGGACAGGAAAGCATGAAGCGGTTTTGCGTTCGCATCCCGCTCAACTCGTGACGCGGGAGAAACGCCGATGAAGCCATTCGCCATCCTCACCCTCCTGGCAACTGCCGCCGCGCTGGCATCCTGTCAGTCCCAGCCTCGGGAACTCCGGCCAATGTCTTCGGCGCCGCAGGCGACGGGTGTCGAGGGTTCCTGGGTCGATCCGAACGGCATCGTCTCCACTTTCGCAGGCGGCACCTTCTCGACTCGCACGACCGACACGAACCAGCTTCTCGCCTCCGGCAACTATGTGAACGTCAGCCCGACGCTGGTGGAAATCAACATGACATCGCTGGTGCGCAACACCCAGTCCAAGGTCAACTGTGCGCTGGCAACGCCGGCGCAGCTGAACTGTACGACGGACTCCGGCGCACAGTTCTCGCTGGCGCGCCGCGGCTGAGGCCTCCGGCCCCACGAGCAAGGCCCTAGATCACGATGTTTTTAGGTCGGGTCGGCCTAAAAACATGAACGTGATCGATTCCTAGAAGTTGAGACGCGGGATGCGGGCGGAAAACCGCGCACACTTTTCCTCATCCCGCTCTCCAGCGGGGCCTTTTTTCTCTTCGAGTGGGCTTAACCTTATCTGAAATCCGGCAAAGAAGGCATGCGTTTGCGGCTTGAAGTCGATCTCGACTGGTGAAAACATCCGCTACAGCGCGGCGCGTCTTACCTGGAACTCGGCCGACAGCACACAGGAGCAGACCATGATCAGACACATGCGGACGGGCCTCTTTGCCGCTTCCCTTCTCGCGCTCTCGTCGGGCGCAGCTTTTGCCGATTATGAATTGAACATCCTGCACATCAACGACCTTCATTCGCGCATCGAATCGATCAACAAGTTCGATTCGACCTGCTCGGCCGAGGAAGAGGGCAAGAACGAGTGCTTCGGAGGCGTCGCCCGCCTCAAGACGCTGATAGACCAGAAGCGCCAGGAACTGACGGGCAAGAACGTGCTTCTGCTCAACGCCGGCGACAACTTCCAGGGCTCGCTCTTCTTCACCACCTACAAGGGCGCCACCGAAGCGGAATTCCTCAACCTGATGAAGTTCGACGCGATGACCGTCGGCAACCACGAGTTCGACGAAGCCGAAGACGGCCTTGCCAGCTTCCTCGACAAGGTCGCTTTCCCGGTCGTCACCGCCAATGTGCTGCCGAGCCACAAGTCGAAGATCGGCGCCCGGATCAAGCCGTCGATCGTGCTCGATGTCGGCGGGCAGAAGATCGGCATCGTCGGCGCAGTGGCCAACGACACGCCGGAGCTCTCGTCGGTCGGGCCGGACATCCTCATCGGCGAGGACGTGGCAACCATCACCAGCGCGATCGAAGAGGTCAAAAAGCAGGGCGTCAACAAGATCATCGCGCTCACCCATGTCGGCTATCCGCGTGACCTCGCGGCGATCGCCAAGATCCCGGACGTCGACGTGGTGGTCGGCGGCCACTCCCACAGCCTGCTTTCCAACACCGACGAAAAGGCCGAAGGCCCCTACCCGACGATGGTCGACAATCCCGGCGGCTACAAGGTGCCGGTGGTACAGGCCGGCTCCTACAGCAAATATCTCGGCGATCTCGTGGTGACGTTCGACGACAGCGGCGTGGTCAAGGCCGCCAAGGGCGACCCGATCCTCGTCGATTCCTCCGTAAAGCCGGACGAGGCCGTGGTCGCGCGCGTCAAGGAACTCGCCAAGCCCATCGAAGAGTTGCGGTCGAAAGTGATTGCCAAAACCGAGGCGCCGATCGACGGATCGCGCGAGACCTGCCGCGCCAAGGAGTGCGAGATGGGCAGCCTCGTGGCCGACGCGATGCTCGATCGCGTCAAGGGCCAGGGCGTGACGGTCGCCATCACCAACGGCGGCGGCTTGCGCGCTTCGATCGACGGCGGCGACGTGACGATGGGCGAAGTCATCACCGTCCTGCCCTTCCAGAACACGCTTTCCACCTTCCAGCTGAAGGGCTCCGACATCCGCGCAGCCCTGGAAAACGGGCTCAGCCAGGTCGAAGAAGGCGGCGGGCGCTTCCCGCAGGTCGCGGGCCTCAAATATTCCTTCGATCGTTCGAAGCCCGCCGGCAGCCGCCTCGTCAGCGTCGAGGTCAAGGAGGGCGACGCCTTCGCAGCACTCGATCCGGAAAAGACCTATTCGCTGGTCAGCAACAACTTCATGCGCGGCGGCGGCGATGGGTACGCGGTCTTCAAGGACAAGGGCGAGAACGCCTATGACTACGGCCCGGGCCTCGAAACCGTGCTTGCGGACTATCTTGCGGCGCATCAGCCGTTCAAGCCCTACACCGACGGCCGCATAGCAGAGGTGGCTGCCGCGCCGGAAGCGTCGCCGAGCGCCGCACCGGAGCCGGAAGCCGCCGCAAAGCCGGCCGAAGGCGGAACGGCCGCCCCAGCCCCGGAGCCTTCGGCCGAGGCAGCGGCCGCAGCCGAAGGTCCGCGCAAGCACGTCATCGTCCGGGGCGACACGCTGTGGGACCTCGCCCAGTCCTTCTACGGCAGCGGCACCGAATGGAAGCGGATATCGTCGGCCAATGGCGATCCGGCGCCGCGGGCGCTCGAAATCGGCCGCGAGCTGGACATCCCGGCCGAGTAAGACAATTTGCCTCGACATTTGCGACCGGCGCGGGCTTTCCCGCGCCGGTATTTCTTTTTAGAAGGATTTGAAACTGCCGCACAGCCACGCAGAAGCGCGGCCGCCTCACGAGAACCGGGATGACAGCCATGGATGCGAACACCGAACACCCCGCCGTCGGCTACGGGAAGCTGGGCGTGCTCCTGGTAAATCTCGGCACGCCGGACGGCACCGACGTGACCTCCATGCGCCGCTATCTCAGGGAGTTCCTGAGCGACAGGCGCGTGATCGAATGGTCGCGTCTCTTCTGGTATCCGATCCTCTACGGCATCGTGCTCAACACCCGGCCGCGCAAGGTCGGCAAGGCCTACGAGCTCATCTGGAACAAGGACCTGAACGAAAGCTGGCTCAGGACCTACACGCGCAACCAGGCGGCACTGATGGCCGAGGCCTTTGGCGGCCAGCCGCAGGTCGTCGTCGACTGGGCGATGCGCTATGGCCAGCCCTCGATCGCGTCGCGCATCGAGGCGCTGCAGAAGGCCGGATGCGAGCGGATTCTCGTTTTCCCGCTCTATCCGCAATATGCCGCAGCCACCACCGCCACCGTCAACGACAAGGCCTTCGAGGCCCTGCTCAAGATGCGCTGGCAGCCGGCGCTCAGAACCGTGCCGCCCTATCACGACGACCCGGTCTATATCGATGCCCTGGCCACCTCGATAAACAAGCATCTCGCGACTCTCGATTGGGAGCCGGAACTCGTGCTCGCCTCCTTCCACGGCATCCCGAAGAGTTATTTCGAAAAAGGCGACCCCTATTATTGCCAATGCCAGAAGACTGCGCGGCTGCTCCGCGAAAAACTCGGCTGGCCGCAGGACAGACTTCAAGTCACCTTCCAGTCGCGCTTCGGCCCGGAAGAGTGGCTGCAGCCCTATACGGACGCCACCGTGGAAAGACTGGCCAAGGAAGGCGTGAAGCGGATCGCCGTCATCAATCCGGGCTTCGTTTCCGACTGTCTGGAGACGCTCGAAGAGATCGCCGGCCAGGCCGCCGAGAGCTTCCACCATAACGGCGGCGAGAAATTCGCCCATATACCTTGCCTGAACGACAGTCCCGAAGGCATGGCCGTGCTCAACCATGTGGTGCGCCGCGAGCTTGAGGGCTGGCTGTAGCCCAAAGCGTTTCAGAGTCTCATTGAAACGCTGAAACGCTCCAGCCGTCCGAGGTGATGCACGTGCGCACGGAACCGTTAACACTTTCCGGCGAGTGCTCTAAATCCTTTGGAAGTCGAAGGAGAATGCACCGCCGTCCAGTACGGCCGTCGTGATGGCAGTTGCGAGAGGCAGGAGGGTGGCGGCATTGTCGATTTGCCGGAGCAGCGAACCGACGATCCGTGCGGTGTCGATACCCTCGACCGTTTCGCCGCCGAGCTCGCCCGCCATAACCTCAGAAACGGTGTGGCCAAGGCCGAGGCCGTGACCCAGCCGGCTATTGCGCCCGCCGCCGACCGTCACATGCAGATCGCCGATCCCGGCGAGGTCGAAGGCGGAAGCACGGCTGCCGCCAATCCGTTCGCAGAGCAGCGCCATTTCCTGCGCTGCCTGGTTGAAGGCTGCCGCCGTCGGGTTCCTCGACTGGCAATCGGCGCGCAGCCTGTCCGGATATCGCGTTTGCATGGCGCTCACGCCGATCGCGAAGAAGTTCTTGAGCGCCGCGCAGGCCTCGACGCCGGTTACATCCTCGCTGAGCGCAAGACGGTAAAAGGGCGCCCGCATCAGGCCCGCGGCAAAGGCAGCCGCCGCCCGGTCGCGGCTGGCATAGATGCTGGATGTCGGGCAGCGGTTGGCAAGCTCGCGCGCGATGCAGGGGCCGCCGATGCCGATGAAGCTTTCCATATTGGCGATCTGTGGCGGCAGCGTCTCGGCATAGGTGACGATCCGTTCGCCCTCGCGGTCGAGGCCCTTCGTGACGAAGGCGACCGCCTTTTTCGAGCGCAGCAGGCCATTCAGCCGGTTAACCGCCCAGACGATGCCCGGGCTGCTGACGCCGACGACGACAAGATCGGCCGCCTCGGCATGTTCCGCACCGAGCTCCTCGTCAGCGAGGATCGTCACCTTTTCGGAAAGCGTTGCGTCGAGCTTCGGATGGGTTGCGCCCGCTTTCATCCGGGCAACCGGCACTGCATCGAGCGGCGTGCCGGCCAGCAGCACCTTATGGCCATTGTCGCTTGCCGGCACGGCCAAGGCAGTGCCCATCACGCCAGCTCCGAGAATGAGGATCATTGCCATCTTCGTCCTCCTCCGTTCCCTCAGCGCATCATCGCGGCGACATTGCCGCCGTCGACGGTGACGACCGCTCCGGTCGAGGTGCGAGCCTTGGCCAGATGCACGAAGGCCGCTGCCACATCGGCGCCGGTCACTTCGCGGCGGAGCATGTTGCCGCGCATATAGTCCTCCGGTGTCAGGCCGCGCGCCTTCGAGCGTTCCTCGACCATTTTGTCGGTCATCAGGCCGGTCCGGATACGGTCTGCATTGACGGCGTTGGAGGTTATGCCGGAACCGCCGTGCTCGATCGCATACTGCCGCATCAGGGCCATCAGCGCCGCCTTGGAGGTCCCATAGGGGCCGAAGTCGGCCCCAGGATTCACCGCCTGTTTGGAGACGTTGAAGACCAGCGCGCCGCCCGTCTTCTGCTGTTCCATGACGCGCACTACCGCGCGCGCTACATAGTGATGGCTCCAGAAATTGAGATCGAAGGCTCTTCGGAAGGTCGCCTCCTCGACGCCGAGCAGCTTGCCCTGAAAGGCGGCACCCGCATTCGAGATCAGGATATCGACGCCACCATAGTGCTGCGCGACCTTGGTGACCGCCGCGTCGACAGCTTCCGGGCTGGTCACGTCGCAGAGGACAGGCAGCGCGTCCAGCTTTTTTGCCGCCGCATTCAACGCGTCCTCGGAAATGTCGAACAGTGCCAGTTCGGCACCCTCCGCCTTCAGGGCCTCGGCCACGGCAAGGCCGAGCCCGCTTGCGGCGCCGGTGACGATCGCCACCTGCCGCGTCAAAGGCTTTTCCTGCACCTTTGACAGCTTCACCTGCTCGAGCGACCAGTATTCGATATCGAAGAGATCGGCCTCCGAGAGCGCCTCGAAAGCCTCGATGCCTTCCGCCTTGGTGATGACATCGACGGTCGCCTCCGCCACGTCGGCTCCGACCAGTGCGTTCTTTCGCGCCGCGCCGGCGGCGAAGAGGCCGATGCCGGCGACATAG
The DNA here is from genome assembly GCF_056739175.1 of Ensifer sp. R1-3. Classification (NCBI taxonomy): domain Bacteria; kingdom Pseudomonadati; phylum Pseudomonadota; class Alphaproteobacteria; order Hyphomicrobiales; family Rhizobiaceae; genus Ensifer; species Ensifer sp. R1-3. The sequence continues at coordinate 3,426,236 of NZ_CP096515.1, read as the reverse complement.
AACACGCGCGGCTTCGGGTCGAGCATGTGCTTGCCGCCGCCGACGCGGGCATTGTTGCGCTCGAAGTACGCCTTGTAGTCGGCCTCATAGGCGGCGACCGCCTCCCTTGCCTTCTCCGCCCATTCGCCGAGCCTGTTCTTCTCGGGCGCGGGCAGAGCCACGCCGAAGCGCTTGATATGGATCACGTGTTCCGGCGTCGCATTGCCGCGGCGCACCAGGCTCTCGATATTTTCGGCGTTGCAGAAGTCGAGTATCTTCTCGCTCGTACGGTGTGCGAGGACGAAGCGCCGCGGGGCGCCTTCGATACCGGTGTCGATCGCCAGCGAGCCGCGCAGAATCGGCGCGATATCCGCGGCGGAGGCAAGGGCTCCGGGAACGGCGATGCCCTTGAAGGGCTTCAGCCTGCCTCGGGACAGGTGCCGCTCGGCCTTGTCGATTTTGGCTATCATGTCCTCATAGGCCTCACGCGGGTCATCCGACCAGGTGAAGATGCCGTGCTTCAACAGGATCATGCCGTCGCCCTTCGGATTTGCCTTGAAGGCGGCGTCACAAGCCTTTGCCAGATCGAAGCCCGGCATCACATAGGGAACGATGATCGATTCGGGAAAGAGCTCACGGATGAGATCTTCGCCATGCGGCTGATTCGTGAGCGAGACGATCGCGTTCGCATGGGTATGGTCGATGTGCCGGAAGGGCAGGATTGCATGCAGAATGGCCTCGACCGACGGATTGGGCGCGCCGGGATCGACAAGCAGGCGGCGTTGAAGCATCACCATGTCGTCGTCGGAGAGCGTCTCGAAATCGATCATGGCCTGCAGAGGCTGCAAGCGTACGGCCGGCAGGCCCTGCGGCTCGATCGTCCCCATATCCCATCCGCTGCCTTTGACGCAGAGCACGCTCACCTCGGTGCCATCCATTTCTTTGAACGTGGTCTTGACCGAGGTGTTTCCGCCGCCGTGCAGCACCAGTTCCGGATCTGAGCCGAGCAGCCGGGTCGTATAGGTGCGGATGGCGAGGTCGCGATTGACGCCCTTGGCAACATAGGCCTCGATGATTGAGGTGAACTCGGAGTCCGACCAGCGCGATTTCATGGCAGTTCCTTTCCTTGCCGGCACCGCGCGCAGCGGCCGGCTCCAGTCGATCAGTAGCGTGAAGTCCGGTCCGCAGCAGTCAGATGCGGATCTCGGTTTCGGCATCGAAAACGTGCACCTTGGAAGGTGGGATCGCGAAGCGGATCTCGGCGCCTTCCGAGAAACGCGCAGCCTTGTCGACGACGGCGACAAAACTTCCCTCTGGGCCCTCGCAGAAGAGCTGCGCGTCGTGGCCGAGCCGCTCGGTGAGGATCGCCTTGGCTACAAGCGGACCATCGGCATCGACAACCACGTCTGTCGGGCGCAGGCCCAGCACGACCTTCTGGCCCGGCTTTAGAGCGGAAGACTCCTCGACCGTCACGCGACCGGTCGCCGTATCGACGGCAGGAGCGCCATTGCCGACGACCACGGTTCCGGGGAGAAAGTTGATGGAAGAGGATCCGATGAAATCGGCGACATATTTGCTGGCCGGCCGGTCGTAGACGTCGTCGGGCGAGCCGATCTGCTCGATCTTGCCGGCGCGCATGACGACGATCTTGTCGGCCATGGTCATGGCCTCGATCTGGTCATGTGTCACGTAGATAGTGGTGGTCTTCAGCCGGTTGTGCAGCTGGCGGATCTCCGTTCGCATATGGGCGCGCAGCTTGGCATCGAGATTCGAAAGCGGCTCGTCGAACAGGAACACCTCCGCCTCGCGCACCATGGCACGGCCCATGGCGACGCGTTGCCGCTGGCCGCCGGAGAGCTCCTTCGGGTAGCGGTCGAGATAGGCGGTGAGATTGAGGGTCGCAGCCGCCCATTCCACCCGCTTCTTTATGTCCGCGGCCGGAATCTTCGCCACTTCCAGGCTGAAGGCGATGTTGTCATAGACCTTCATCGTCGGGTAGAGCGCGTAGTTCTGGAAGACCATCGCGATCGAACGGTCACGCGGATGCACGTCGTTGACGCGCTTGCCGCCGATCATGAGGTCGCCTTCGCTGACGGATTCGAGGCCGGCCGTCATTCTGAGCAAGGTCGTCTTGCCGCAGCCCGATGGTCCGAGCAGGACCACGAATTCGTGGTCCTCGATCCGGAAGGAGATGTCGCGCATGATCGTGACGGCGCCGAAGGACTTGCCAATTCGTTGATATTCCACGGTCGCCATCGGTCGTACTCCATTATCCGTTTGTCCGCCCCTGTCGCGGGCGATGTCTTTGCTGCGTCAGTATTTCTGGCGGGTCGGCGTGATGACGATTTCCTGGACGATCGCGCGTTGCGGCAGCTGATAGGCGTCGAGGATGAGGTCCGCGACCACGTCAGCCGAAATGCCGCCGCCGATCGCCGCCTTGTTCGCCTTGTAATTGGCAAGGGTCGTTTCGTCCTTCACGTGATCCAGCACCTCCGTATCGATGATGCCGGGGGAGACGACGATGACGCGCACATCGTGCGGCGCCAGATACTCCCGCAAACTTTCCGAGACCGCGTGGACGAAGAACTTCGTGCCGCAATAGACCGTATGGTCCGGATAAACCTTGCGTCCGGCAATCGAGCTCATCATCACCAGCGTTCCATGCTTCCGCGAGATCATGCCTGTGAGCACCGCATGCACGCTGTTCATCACGCCCTTGGTGTTGATGTCGATCATTTCGTCCCATTCCTCGGGCGCCTGGCGGGCGATGTCGCCGAGCCGCGCAATGCCGGCATTGGCAAACATCATGTCGACCGGGCCGAATTTCGCCTCGGCTTCGCCGACTGCGCCGGCAAGTGCAGCACGGTCGCGCACGTCGGCCTTCTTCAGCACGGCGTTCGGCAGGCCGAGCGCCTCGAGCCGGTCGAGTCGGCGGGCGATCAGCAGAAGCGGATGGCCGGCCTTGGAGAAGGCCCGCGCAACGGCCTCGCCTATACCGGAGCTGGCGCCCGTAATCGCGATCAGCGGTTTTTCAGACATCGTGTTCCCCTGTCTTTCGTCTTATCCCGGCCGGAAAGGGCGCCGACGCAGCGGCGCCCCCGCCCATATTCGTCAACCTTTCAGCACGGTTTCGACCTGAGAGGCGATGTCGTCCATCGCTTCCTTGGAGGAACCGTAGCTGCCTGCGAAATACTTGCCGAGGCCGACGGGGATCGTGTCGCTCGACAGCTGCGCCCATTCCGGCAGATCCGGTTCCGAGCCCATGTACTTGTCGATCGTCTCGCGAACGACCGACAGGTGGCGAGTCGTGCCCGCGCCGACGCGGGCATTGGCCTTGACGCGTGGGTCGTCATAGACCGAGGCGCGGGTGGGGCCGGTGCCGCCGCCGAGCGTGGTGATGAGGGCCTGCGTATCGGCGCAGGTCGCCCATTGCATGAATATCCACGCCGCGTCCGGGCTCTTCGAATATCTGGACACCGCCAGCGAGGAGCCGCCCTGGTGGCCGACGCCTGGGATTTCGCCATAGCCGCATTCTTCGGGCTTCCTGAGCGCGACCGGCTGCGGCGGGACGACCGCCTCGCAGAGGCCGGAAACTTTGGTCTGGCTCGCATCGTCGAAATAGGGGAAGAACTCGCCCCAGGAGAGCATCGAGGCGGCAACGCCTTGAGCAATCGCCTGGCCCTGGCCGTCCCAGGTCCACTGGTCCACGCCCGGCGGCATGGCTTCCTTGAGCCTGGTATAATAGTCGAGCGCGGCGATGCCCCGCTCATCATTGCCGACGAACTTCTTGTCGGCGTTGAAGATCGAGCCGCCATTCCCCCAGAGCATGGAGGTCCATTCGCATTCCAGCGCATAATGGCCGGACTTCATCTGGCCGGCATAGCCGTAGAGGTTAGGCCCCATTTCCTTGGTGATGGCGGCGGAATTGTTCAGCAGATCCTCGAACGTTGCCGGCGCCTTGAGCCCGAGTTTCTCGTAGATATCCTTGCGGTAGATCATGATGAAGATGGGGATATCATAGGGCACGCCGACCCAGCGGTCCCCGTATTTGGCGATGCCGTCGACGAGCGCCGGCATGAAGTCGTCGATATTGTAGTTCGGCATGGCGAGGTCGGGCTTCTCCTGAAGCTGCTCGCGCGGATCGAATACGTCTTCGCTGAAGGATGCCGACCAGCTCTGGTCGATGTAGTAGAGGTCGTAGCTACCGAGCGAGGAGGCGACATCCAGCGTGAGCTTCTGTAGAACCTGCTCGAGCGGCAGAACCTCGATCTCGACCCTGATGCCGGTCGCTTCTTCGAAGTATTTCTTCAGTTGCGAGTTGATGGCATTCGACGGCGGCGTCGATTCCGTCGCGAGCTTCAGCGTCGTTCCCGCAAAGGGCTTGGCCACCTCCTTGAGCCAGGAGAGCACTTCGGCGGACGGCTGGAGTTGTTCCTGGGCAAGCGCCCTCGTCACCCCGAAGGGCCGGCTGCCGAAGCCCATTCCGAGCGCAGTCGCGCCGAGGCCGAGCGTGCCGGCCGTGCGCAGGAAGCTGCGGCGGTCCATCTGGCCGCGGACGAAGCGGTCGGTCACGGATGCGAGATAAAACTTTCTGTCTTTCTCTTTCATGTCTCTCCTCCTCTATCGGGTGCCGGAAGTGGCTCCGATATCTCCTGTTGTCGGCGCGCGCGCCGCATTCTCACTGCTTCAGCGAACCCATCGTCAGACCACGCACCAGGTGGCGCTGAACGAGCAGGATCACGATGAAGGCGGGCACGATCGCCGCCGCGCCGAGGGCCGCCATATTGCCCCAGGCGGTTCCGATCGATGTCACGAAGGTCGACGACACGACCGGCACGGTCTTCAGGCCCGTCTGCGTCAAGGTCAGGACGAAGAGGAACTCCGTCCACGAGAAGATGAAGCAGAGCACGGCGGTGGCGGCGATGCCGCCCTTGGCCATCGGCAGCACGATGCGGCGGAAGATCGTCCAGCGCGACGCGCCGTCGAGCAGCGCGCTCTCGTCGATTTCCGCGGGGATGTCGTCGAAGAAGCTCTTCAGGAGCAACACCGCCAGCGGCAGGTTCATCAGACCATGAACCAGAATGACGCCCGTATAGGTGTCGAGCAGGTTGAACTGCTTGAAGATGAAGAACATCGGGATCGCCACCGCAACGGGCGGCATCATGCGGGTCGACAGCACCCAGTTGACGAATTCGTGGCGGCCGCGGAAGTGCATGCGCGACAGCGCATAAGAAGCAAGCGTCGCGACCACGATCGCCAGCACCGTCGAGAAGGATGCCACGACGATAGAGTCCCAGAGGCGGGGGCCCATGTAGAAGTTGCCCCCGCCCGGGGTCACGGTTTCCTGGCTGCCGAAACCGAAGCCCAGCGAGATGCCGAAGACCTGTTCGAAATTCCTTACGGTCGGCTGAAAGCCGAAGAAGATCGGCGGCCAGTTGAAAATGTCCTTGGCGTCACGGAACGCGACCGAGGTCCAGAAATAGATCGGGAAAAAGAAAGCCCCGACGACGAGCCAGCCGGCAATGGTGCGCAGCGTGCGGGTGAAAGCGCTCTGATGCATGTTACCACCTCACCTTTGCAACGCGGATGAATATGTTGGCCATGACCATGACGATGATCAGGCTCGTCAGGCTCAGCGTTGCGCCGTAGCCCCATTTCAGGAAGGAGAAGGTCTGCTGCCACGCATAGAGGCTGACCGTATACGTCGCGGTGCCGGGGCCGCCCGAAGTCATGACGAAGACGTAGTCGAAGACGCGGAAGAGATCGATGCCGCGCAGGAGCACCGCCACGGCGATGACGCGCGACATCATCGGCAGCGTCAGCCGGCGGAACATCTGCAAGGACGATGCTCCGTCGATCATCGCCGCCTCATACGGTTCAGCCGGCAGCGATCGCAGCCCGGCCAGGAAGATCAGCACCATGAACGGCGTCCATTGCCAGACCTCCGCGATCAGCACGCCGATCAGCGCCAGCGAGGACGTGGCAAGCATCGGCGTCGCTTTGTCGAGCAGGCCGACGAGGCCGAGGAGATAGGAGAGCGCACCGAACTGCGAATCCTCCATCAGGAGAAACATCATGCCGGCGATAGCCGGCGGGATGACCAGCGTCATCGAAAGCACCGCGCGCAGCATCCCGAAACCGGGCAGTTCCGCGTCGAGCAGAAGCGCGATCGCCATGCCGAGGGTGATCTCGATGATCAGGGCCACGGCGAAATAGAGGAAGGTGACGCCAAGCGCGCCCCAGAAGCGGCTGTCGTTCCAAAGCTGAATCCAGTTGTCCACGCCGACGAACTTGAGGCCGCGGCTCTTCGGTACGAACTCGTGGAAGCTGAGCCATATATTGTAGAAGAACGGATAGATGGTGAAGACGACGAGCAGCGCGATCAGCGGCAGGAGCCATGGCCACGGCGAATCCGAGATCGCGATGCGCTTCACCTGTGCAATGGACATTGCCTTCTCCTCCCACGGACATCACGGGCGGCGGTCTCCCGCCCCTTGCCCGTCCCCTCCAACCATTCCGCGACGGCATGGATAAAACCGTCGTCTCCTCCTTCGGACCCCCGCCCTTTTCAGGAAGCGGCAGGCCTATCCGGCTGCGCGCGAAGTCGCACCGGCGCCGCGCCGCTCCCGCATGTATCGGTCCAGCGCCTCGATCTCCTCGCTCGTCATCCGCAATCCGGACTTCGTGCGCCGCCAGACGGCATCGGCAGCCGTCAGTGCAAATTCGCGTTCCATAAGGAAGGTGATTTCCGCCTCGGTCATCGAGCCGCCGAAATCGCGGCCGAGATCGAGGCGGTCCTGCGCCTTGCCGAGAATGTCCCGCGCCTCCAGCCCGTAATGGCGTACGAGCCGGCGCGCCTCCCGCTCGGTGAGGTAGGGATGCTCATCGAGAATGGCTCTTGCGAGATCATCGGCCGTTCCGGCCGGAAAGGCGCCGCCGGGCAGCGGCTGCGTCGCCGTCCAGCCTCGCTGCCTGCTCCAATCCGGAAAGACTGTGGCGAGCTTGTCCAGAACGTCACCCGCAAGGCAGCGATAGGTGGTGATCTTGCCGCCGAATACGGAAAGCATCGGCGCCTGCGCCCCCGGCCGGTCCAGTTGCAGCACATAGTCGCGCGTCGTCTCCTGCGCGTTGGCGGCGCCGTCGTCGAAAAGGGCGCGCACGCCGGAATAGGTCCAGACGACATCGGCTGTCGAAAGCTCCGTGCGGAAATAGGACGATGCTGCGGCAAGCAGATAGTCGACTTCCTCCGCCGAGGCTGCGACCGCCTCGGGAGCGCCCTTGTAATCACGGTCCGTCGTGCCGATGAGGGTGAAGTCCTCTTCATAGGGAATGGCGAAGAAGATGCGGCCGTCCGGATTCTGGAAGATGTAGCAGCGATCGTGCTCATAGAGTTTTCTGACGACGATATGGCTGCCCTGCACGAGACGAACGTAGCCTCGCGCCCCGATGCCGGCGACATCGGACACCACCTTGTCGGCCCAAGGGCCTGCGGCATTGACCAGTGCGCGGGCCGTGGCCTCGCTCTTGCGACCGGTTTCGGCGTCTTCGAGCGTCAGCCGCCAGAGAGCGCCGTCGCGGCGTGCAGCGACGCAACGGGTGCGTACCCTGATATCAGCCCCTCTCATCGCCGCATCGCGCGCATTGAGCACGACAAGCCGGTTGTCCTGCACCCAGCAATCGGAATATTCGAAGCCGATCGCCGAAACGTCGCGCAGCGCCTCGCCCGCCGGATGGGTCCTTAGCCGCAGCGTCTTCGTCCCCGGCAGGAGCTTGCGCCCCCCGAGATGATCGTAGAGAAACAGGCCGAGCCGCAGCAGCCAGGCGGGACGCAGGCCCTTGCGGTGCGGCAACACGAAGCGCAGCGGCCAAATAATGTGCGGCGCAATCGCCCAGAGCCGTTCACGCTCTTCCAGAGCGTGGCGAACCAGCCGAAATTCGTGGTGTTCGAGATAGCGCAGGCCGCCATGAATGAGCTTGGTCGAGGCCGAGGAGGTGGCCGAGCCGAGATCGGATTGTTCGGCCAGCAGTACCTTCAGGCCTCGACCGGCCGCGTCGCGGGCGACGCCTGCGCCATTGATGCCGCCGCCGACAATGGCGATGTCGTACACCGCGCTCCTCATGCCGCACTCCTTCCCGACCGGGCGTCGAGAATGCGGTTCGCAACTTCGACGAAACCATGGCCGCCCTCGCGCTCGGCCACATAAGCCGGCTCCGCATCGATGCGGCCCTGGAAGGCCAGCACGTTCGCAACGCCGCAGGCATTGGGAAAGAAGCCGAACATCGGCGCGTCGTTCGGGCTGTCGCCGACGAAGACGATCCTGTCGCGCTCGGCGTCGATGTCGACGCCGAGGATGTCGTCGGCAAACCGGCGCGTCATGGTCAACTTGTCATAGGCTCCATACCAGCCATTGACATGGATGGAGGAGACCTTGGCGACGGCGCCTTCCTCTTCGAAGATGCGCTTGATTCGGTCGACGTCCGAGACCGGAAGCGTTGGCACATCCTCGCAAAAATCGATTGCGAGGTCGGCCTCGCGATAGAGCTGGTCCGCGGAGACTGCCGCCCCCTGCACCTCGGCGAGGATGCGGGCGCGCACCCGGGCGAGCTTCTCCCGGTCGGCGGCGCGCTGGGCATCGGCGATGGCGAAGCTGCGGCGCATGCGGCGTCTCGTTCGGTCATAGGCGAAATAGAAGGCGCCGTTTTCGCCGACGACGCCCGCGACCGGCCACATGCGGGCGATCATGTCGCACCATCCTGCCGGCCGGCCGGTAATAGGAGCTACCGCCACCCCTGCTTCCGTCAGGCGCTCGACCGCGTCATAGGCTGCGGCCGGCAGCAGCCCCTCGTTGGTCAGCGTATCGTCGATGTCGGCGAAGAGCACCGTGATCCGGGCGGCGACATCGATCGGCATCTCGGTAACCGCGCGCATCGTCTCACGTCTCCCCGCCGACGAAATCCTCGAGGAGGCCGGCATCGGCGGCAATATCGAGGAAAGTGTAACGGTTGCGCATTTCGCGGCAGTGCAGCACCGCCTCGCGGTAGAAATCGGCCGACAGACCGAGATCGGCTGCCGTCATCGGGCCGCCGGCATCCCGCAAGAGCTGTTTCATTTCGGCGACCGGCAGCGCGAAAGCCTCCAGTTCCCGGCGGAGCGTCGGCCACAGCTCGGTGAGCTTTTCGTTGATCTCGGCGGCGGACCGCTCATCGAAAATCTTCGGCTGAATTTCGGCGTAGCATTGGGCGGCGATGTCGCCGCCCATGCGCCGGGCCATATCCGCAGGGTCGATCCTTGTGGGGCGGATGACCGGCGGCTTGTCGCTGTCGAGGAAGATGCGCTGCAGCCGCGCCATGGTCAGCGTCGCCACGCCCACCTGCTGGCCGTGCAGCGTGCCCGGATGATCCTCGCCGGCAAAGCAGTCGATATAGTGCGAGACCTGATGCTCGCCCATCGAACCATGGTTCGACATGCCGGTGAAGGAGACACCGAAGCCACAAAGCGTAAGGACGCGGTGAAGATAGCCATTCGCACTGATGCTACCTTGGGCGATACCGGCCGCACGCGCGTTCAGCGCGCGTTCGTCGGCATCCTGGATGATATAGGGCACGCTCGAATAGAGGCTGCCGATCAGCCGGTGGGACATCCACCAGTCGATCTGAGCGACGGAGCGCACGAGGCAATCGGCAAAACCCGCCGCCGAGAGATAGCGAGGAGCCGCGGCGGTAACCGCCAGATCGACGAAGAAGCCAGCCGGCGCATGCGACGGTAGCGAGACCTTGAGGCCGTTTTGCAAAGTGATGGAGGCCGTGGTGGAGGTGTAGCCGTTCATCGAGGCGGCCGTCGCGAAAACGGCATAACGGCGGTTGGTGCGGCCGGTGACGAACTTGCAGAGGTCGTTGATCGTGCCGGAGCCGACCGCCACCACGGCGTCGGCATTCGCAAGCCTTTCGGTCAGGTCGTTCACGGCACCCATGTCTGCATGCGGATGGTCGAGGATGACCGTGTCCACCGGCCCGAGGCTCTTCAGCGCGGCTGCGACGCGCCCGCCCATCGCATCCCAGGTAGCCTCGTCCGCGACCACCGTGTAGCGCTCGCCTAATCCGAGACTGGCAACGAGATCGGCCTCCGCGCCGTCGAGGCTCTCTTTGATGACGATTTTCTCATAGGGAACGGTCGCCCGGCTGCCCGTCTCAGGATTGATCCAGTCACCGGTGAGAATGTCGTCGATGAGGGCCGTCCAGCCTCCTTCGGGTGCATCTGCGGCGATATTCTGCTGGCTTGCCGTTTCCATTCCTCGATCCGCTCTTAAGTTGGATAGCATATGACAACACACGTTGGCATATGTCAATACACATGACAGGGATGATTGACAAATGCCACCAGCCTCTGCCAGATAACGGCATGGCAAGGGAAAAGACTTCAGGCAGAACTGGCGAGGAGCCCCCGGCGGGTGTGCCCACCGAATTCGACGACGCCGTCATGTGGGCCGCATGGCTCTACTATGCGGACCAGATGACGCAGAGCGAGATCGCCAAGCAGCTAAACGTATCACGCGCAACCATCGTCAATTACCTGCAGGAGGCGCGAGAGCGCGGCATCGTCTCCGTCAACATCAATCCCAAGGCCGGAGGCCGCACCAGCGTCGCCCGCGCTCTGATGGAGAAGTTCGGCCTCCAGGGCGCCTTCGTCATCCCGAGCGGAGACGAGGACAGCCTGTCGCAGCGGCTCGGCGACGCCGGCGCACGCGTACTGGCCGACCAGATCGAGGATGGCGATACGATCGGCGTCGCCTGGGGTCGCACCGTGCTCGCAGTCGCCGACCGCATTTCGCTGGCGCGCCCGGTCGGCAACCTGACTGTGGTGCAAGTCTCCGGCAGCTCGACTGGGGAGCCGAATTTCTCGCCCGAACTCTGCACGTCTCTGCTTTCGAACCGTATCCACGCGCGCTGCGTCAACCTTCTGGCGCCGGCCGTGCTGTCGACGCGAGAACTGAAGGCGGCGCTGCTCAACGAGCCCGTGCTCAAGAAGCAGATGGAACTGGTGCATTCGACCAACCGCATTCTCTTCGGCGTCGGCGACATCGGGCCGAAGAGCACGGTGCGGGCCTCCGGCATCGCCAGCAAGGAGGAGATCGATGACTACGTGGCGCGCGGCGCCGCAGCCGTGATTATCGGGCGCTTCATCGATTCGCACGGCGCCGCCATCGGCGGCGACCATGACGAACGGATGGTCGGCATCTCGCTCGACGAGCTGAAGCAGGTGGCGAGCCGTATCTGCGTGGCGGGCGGCGCGGTCAAGATCGCTGCGATCACCGCCACTCTCGAAGCCGGCTACGCCACCCATTTCGTTACCGACATCGCCACGGGAGAGGCGTTGCTGGCGGCATGAGCCGGCTGCCCGGCCGGTAGGCAGGACCGGCGTCAGGGCCGATGGGGAGGAAAGGCTGCTGCATCTGCTGCGGCCTGAGGAGGACGGAAGGACCGCGTGGCCTTTCGTCGTGGAGGAGATGCGCATGCAGCCTGACGAACGCTATGTCATCGGGATGGATTCATCGACCCAATCCGTCAAGGCAGTCGCCTGGACGGCCGACGGCACACCGCGGGCCGAGGGCCGCGCACCGCACCGCATTTCGACGCCGCATCCGCACAAGGCGGAGCAGGACGCCGAGGACTGGTGGTCGGCCGCCTGCCAGGCGCTGTCATCGCTCATGAGCCAGATCGATGCCGACCGCGTCGACGGCATCGCGATTTCAAACCAGCGCGAAACGATGGTCCTGCTCGGCGAGAACCGAAAACCGCTCGCCCCGGCAACCGTCTGGCTCGACCGCCGCGCACAGGATGTGGTGCAGTCGCTGGCCGATGAATTCGGCGGCGAGCGGCTGCATGCGATTTCGGGCAAGCCGGTCGACGTCATTCCCTGCGTCTATCGCCTTCGCTATTATCGCCAGCACGAGCCGGAACTTCTGGACCGCGCGGCGCAGATCCTGAGCGTTCACGATTTCCTGACTCAAAAGCTGACGGATGAAGCCGCGGCGAGCTGGACCAGCGGCGATCCCTTCGGCCTCCTGGATATCGAGACGAAGCAATGGTCCCGCGCGATTCTCGATCACCTCGGCATTCCAGTCACCAAGCTGCCGCCGCTTTACCGCCCCGGCATCCTGATCGGCCGGGTCACCGCGCATGCCGCGATGGCGACGGGCCTTGCGGCAGGGCTGCCGGTCTATGCCGGCGGCGGCGATGGCCATTGCGCCGGCCTCGGGGTCAACGTGATCAAGCCGGGGGTCGTCTATCTCAATCTCGGAACGGCCGCGGTCGGCGGCTGCTGGTCGCCCACTCGCAAGCTCAGCCGCTACTGGCGCACGTTGGTCTCGCCAAGCGGCGAAGGCTACCTGCTCGAAAGCTGCCAGCGCGCTGGCGCTTATTTCGTCAACTGGCTGCTGGACGCCTTTGCCGGCGGCCGTTCGGACCCTGCCATTTTCGACCGGCTCGAATCGGAAGCCAGCAGCCTGGATGTCGGCTCGGGCGGCGTTACCGTGTGCTCCTATCTGATGGGCTGCATGGACCCGCACTGGGACGCGAATGCCCGTGCCACCTTCACCGGCATGGGTCCGGAGACAGGCATAGGCCATCTCTACCGTGCCTCGATGGAGGCGATTACGCTGGAATTCGTCCGATCCCTTCTCGAGATGAAATCGATGGGAGTGGCCGCCGACCGCATCTTCGTCATCGGCGGCGGCGCCGGCAGCCCTCTGTGGCGACAGATGGTCGCCGATGCCAGCGGCCTGCCTGTCATTCGCAGCCTTTCCAACGAGGCCTCCGCGCTCGGCGCCGGCATGTCCGCCGCCGTCGGCGCCGGCTGGTACGGGCATTTCAGCGAGGCCGCCGACGCCATGTCGCGCCTCGCCGAACAGGTTGAACCTCGCCCTGCTACCGCGGAAGCATGGGCGGCGCTGTCCCGCCGGCAGGCGAACCTCTACCGCGCAATCCGCCACCTCGATCATGCCGATAACGGGACCTGACCCATTTGTCTTGACGGCATTCGGCCGTGAGGCATCGCAGAAACGCGCGGACCTTCCCGACACGCTTGAATTATCCCGGCGAATCGCCACCTGATCACTCGGGCGCGACTCCAAACGCTGGAGTTGCAAAAGGAAGGGGCTGTCATGGGCGGTATGGATATCGCAGTCGTCGCATTCGTCGTTGTAGTGATCCTCGTGCTCTTTGCCGGGATCAAGACGGTGCCGCAGGGCTACCGATATACGGTCGAACGTTTCGGCCGTTACACGAGGACGATGGAGCCGGGGCTGAATCTCATCGTCCCCTTCATCGATCGCATCGGTTCCAAGCTGAGCGTGATGGAGCAGGTGCTCGACGTTCCGACGCAGGAGGTCATCACCAAGGACAATGCGAGCGTCTCCGCGGATGCGGTCGCCTTTTACCAGGTATTGAACGCCGCACAGGCGGCCTACCAGGTCGCCAATCTGGAAAACGCGCTCCTCAACCTGACGATGACCAATATCCGCTCCGTCATGGGCTCGATGGACCTGGACGAACTCCTGTCGAACCGCGACACGATCAACGATCGATTGCTCCACGTCGTAGACGAGGCCGCCAATCCCTGGGGCATCAAGATCACCCGCATCGAGATCAAGGACATCGCGCCGCCGAAAGACCTGGTCGACGCCATGGCCCGGCAGATGAAGGCGGAGCGCGAGAAGCGCGCGCAGGTGCTCGAAGCCGAGGGCTCGAGAAATGCGCAAATCCTGCGTGCCGAAGGCGCGAAGCAATCGGCGATCCTCCAGGCCGAAGGCCAGCGCGAGGCCGCCTATCGCGAGGCGGAGGCGCGCGAGCGCCTGGCCGAGGCGGAGGCCAAGGCGACCCGGATGGTCTCCGAGGCGATCGCCGCCGGCGACGTGCAGGCGATCAACTATTTCGTCGCGCAGAAATACACCGAGGCCCTTGCCGCGATCGGGACGGCGAATAACCAGAAGATCGTCCTGATGCCGATGGAAGCCTCGTCGCTCATCGGATCACTCGGCGGCATAGGCGCGATCGCGAAGGAGGTCTTCGGTGAAGGCACCGCGTCCTCCCCGCGCCAGCGCCAGTCCACGCCCCGAACCGGTCCTTCCGTTCCCTCGGAAACGCCTTGAGGATCGCCCATGATCACGCGCATCATCCTCGAACTCGGCCCCTGGAGCTGGTGGGTCCTCGGTCTCCTGCTGCTGGCGGCGGAGCTGATCCTGCCCGGCGTATTCCTCGTGTGGATCGCACTCGCCGCGCTCGTCACCGGGGCCCTCTCGCTTTTCTTCTGGGAGGCGCCGTTCTGGAGCTGGCAGGTGCAGTTCGTCGCCTTCGCCTTGCTTTCGGTCGCCTCCGTCCTTATCGGGCGGCGCTTCGTCTCCTCTTCCGCCGAGAGCGACGAGCCGCTGCTCAACAGGCGCGGCGAAAGCCTGGTCGGACGGACGGCAGTGCTCGAGCAGCCGATCGCGGAAGGCCGAGGACGCGTCCGGCTCGACGACACGACCTGGTCCGTCGAAGGCCCCGACCTTCCGGTCGGCACACGCGTTCGCATCGTCGCGAGCAGCGGCCGCCACCTGACGGTCGAGCAGATCTGAGCACGTCGGAAAACCGCGTTCGGAAAGTGCGGCAGAGAAACGATTGATTAACCACGCGCCTTTACGATTGCGAAACGATTGCAATCAATTGCGGACAGACGGCGCATGGTGCCCAATATCTCACGCTCGATGATGGCGGGCGCCTTGCGTGTGAAGCCGCCGGCATGGCTGCTGGCGGGCTGCGCTTTTCTCGCCTGCGCGCCGGCGAGCGCGCAAAGCCTCGGCAATCCACCGCCCGCGAGCGCCGCCGTCGCCATCCCTGCAGGTCAGCCGCTTCCCGCCACGATCGACCCGCAGTCGACCGGCGCCGTTGCCGGCACCGACCTTTCGCCGGCTCTGGACGAGGACTTCAACCGCCTGAACCGGCGCGAGGAGACGATCGACGGGCTGCGCAGGCGGATCGATCCCGATGATGGCCAGGCACCCGGCATTCGCATCGGCACCTTCGTTCTGAAGCCGGCGCTCAGCGAGACCTTCAGCCACGAACGGCAGAAGAACGGCGGTAGCAGCCAGAGCCGGAGCTTCATGGAGACCGGGCTCAAGGGTTCGCTCACTTCCGACTGGTCCCGCCATCAGCTCAGCGTGACCGGCGAAGGCGTGATCCAGGACAACATATCCGGCGAAGGCCAGGAGGAGCCGCGCGCCGACATCGACGCAGAACTGCGCCTCGACCTCGGCGCGCAGACCATTGCGCGGCTGAGGGCAGGCTACAGTTTCGAACGCGAAGATGCGAACGACCCGAATGCCATCGCCAATGCGGACAGCCAATCCGGCGTCGACAGCTATCGGCTGGGCGCCGCGGTCGAGCGCGACCTCGGTCTCATTCGCGGCTCGCTCGGCGTTGATTTCGAGCGCCGCACCTATGGCGATGTCGAGCTCGACAATGGGACGACGCTCTCGCAGGAGGACCGCGACCGCAATCTCGGCACGCTCACCGGGCGGATCGGCTACGAGCTTTCGCCCGCCCTCATCCCCTTCCTCGAGGCCTCCGTCGGCAAATCGATCTATGATCTGCGTCGGGATACGTTCGGCTTCGAGCGCTCCTATGAGAGCTATGCGGGCCGCGCCGGCATGGAGGTCGATCTCGGCGAGAAGCTCAACGGAGAACTGGCGCTCGGTTACGAGACCTTCCGCTTCGACGATGCACGGCTCGCAGACCTGAGCGGGCTCTCGCTCGACGGCCGCGTCAACTGGTCGCCGCACCGCGGCACCGACGTCCTTTTCGGCGTGCTGACCTATGTCGATCCGTCGACCACTCCGGGCGAGGCGGGATCGATCAACTACGAACTGACGAACGTGGTCACGCATCAGTTGCGTTCGACCCTCGTCGGCCGGCTTTCGAACAGTCTCACCCTGCGCGATTTTCCTTCGGATGCCACCGCCTCCGACGAGACAACCTGGCGAACCGGCGCCGGGCTCACCTGGGACATGAGCCGCTATCTCGCACTCACCGGAGACGTGAGCTACGAGCGCACGGACAGGGACGAAGGCACCTCGACCGATACCACGCGGGTTGGCCTCGGCCTGACGCTGCGGCGCTGAGCGGGAAGGCCGCGTTGCGCGGCTTTCCCGGCTATACAAGCGAGATTACTTAAGACCCTGCAGGAGCGTCTTCAACGGTCCTTCCACGATGGGGCGGATATCGCCGCGCTCGAGAGCGAAGGCGACGTTCGCCAGGATGAAGCCGTCCTTGGCGCCGCAGTCATACGTATCGCCGCGGAAGTGATAGGCGGCGAAGGCCTGGGCCTCGGCAAGCTTCACCATGCCGTCGGTCAGCTGGATCTCGTTGCCGGCGCCGCGTTCCTGCGTTTCCAGGATCGGGAAAATCTCCGGCTGCAGGATGTAGCGGCCATTGATGAAGAAGTTCGACGGAGCCGTCCCCTTGGCCGGCTTCTCGACCATCCTGGTGATCCTGAAACCGTCGCCGACCGTCTCGCCCACTCCGACGATCCCGTATTTATGCGCCTGGTCGGGCGCGCATTCCTCCACCGCGACGACGTTGCCGCCGGACTCTTCGTAGAGCTCGACCATGCCCTTGAGGCAACCCTTCTCGCCCTTCATGATCATATCGGGCAGGAGCAGAGCGAAGGGCTCATTGCCGACGAGATCGCGGGCGCACCAGACGGCATGGCCGAGGCCCAGGGGTGCCTGCTGGCGGGTGAAGCTCGTGGTGCCGGCCTTCGGCAGCATGGCTTCGAGGAGCTCGATCTCCGCCTTTTTGTTGCGCTCGCGCAGCGTCTGGTCCAATTCGACCTGGATGTCGAAATAGTCCTCGATGACCGCCTTGCTGCGGCCGGTCACGAAAATCAGATGCTCGATGCCGGCTTCGAGCGCCTCATCGACAACATATTGGATGACCGGCTTGTCCACCACCGTCAGCATCTCCTTCGGAACCGCCTTGGTCGCCGGAAGGAAACGGGTCCCGAGACCTGCAACGGGGAAAACGGCTTTGCGGACTTTGCGCTTGTCGGTCATTGGCACCTCCTTGCAGTGCATCTCAGTCTAGCCTGAAACAGGATAATTGAATTGGATTTAGTCGCCGATTGCCAATTTTTTGCGAAGGAAGACGACTCGGTTTTTTCATGGTAAAGACTTTGTTGACTTCGTTTCTGTAGGCTTCTCCCTCGACCAGGTACGGTTTTTTGCCGTCCGGTCACTAGAAGAACCGCATACTGCCCTTTCCAGTGGCCTGGTGCGGGCAAATTGCGAACCTCGGAGTAGTCGGTCCGGCATGAACGCCGGCTGAACGCTCCACCGAGAAACGGAACCGACAGCAGATGATGAGAAACCGCAGGACGTTCTTCCGACATATCGCCGCCGCTCTCGTTGTTGCCGCCGCTTTTGGGTCGTCGCCCGCGCGTGCGGATCAAGGTTTTCAAAACTGGATCAATAACTTCTATGCAACGGCTGCCAAGAACGGCATCAGCCAGGCGACCTATCGCAAGGCCTTCGCCGGCGTGAAGACGCCTGACCCGGCCGTGCTGGAGAAGGCGGCCTATCAGCCCGAATTGAAGCACAAGATCTGGGAGTATGTCGACGCGCGTGTCAATCCGTACACCAAGCGGATAGGACAGGAAATGGCGGCGAAGCATGCCCGCACGCTCAACGCCCTCGAACGGCACTACGGCGTCGACAAATCCATCCTGCTCGCCATCTGGTCGATGGAATCGAACTACGGCGCGATTCTCCAGAAAGACGACCGGCTGCACTACGTGCCGCGCGCGCTGGCGACCCTTGCCTATGCCGATTCGAGACGGTCCAAATTTGCCAAGACCCAGCTCATCGCGGCACTGAAGATCCTGCAGAGCGGCGACATCACCCCGCGGGAGCTGACAGGTTCCTGGGCGGGCGCAATGGGACACACCCAGTTCATTCCGACGAGCTATCTGCTCTATGCGGTCGATGCCGACGGCAACGGCCATCGGGATATCTGGAACTCGGTGCCCGACGCACTTGCAACGGCCGCCAATCTCTTGCGGAAGAACGGCTGGCGACCCGGCGAAACATGGGGTTACGAGGTCGTCCCGCCGGCCAATGGGGCAAAATATTCGGGCCAGACGAAGACGCTCGGTCAGTGGGCGGCCCTCGGCTTCGCCCGCCCGGGCGGCAAGGGCTTCAGCAATCCGAAGATGCGGGCCGAACTGAAGCTGCCCGGGGGCGGTAACGGTCCCGGCTTCCTGATGACGAAGAACTTCTTCGTCATCAAGCGCTATAACGCCTCCGATTCCTACGCGCTCGGGGTCGGGCTTCTTGCCGATCAGATCGCAGGCTATGCCGGCATGCAGCAACGCTGGCCGCGTCCGGACGGTTCGCTCGACATCAGCGAAAAATTCGAGCTGCAGAACCGGTTGAAGGAACTCGGCTATTACGACGGCGAAGTCGACGGCAATTTCGGCTCGGGCTCGAAAGCCGCAATCCAGGCGTTCCAGAACCAGAACGGCCTGGCGCCGGACGGGGAGCCTACACAGCATCTGTTGCGCGCCCTGCGCAGGTAAACACACCCGTCGCTTTCTCCGGTCACGGCGATTCCCATCAAACGGTGCCAATCGCCGTGATCTGGCGTATGCTTGCGGGAGTGTCTGCCATTCGACGGTGAAATGATCATGCTGACGATCCTATCCCGGGGAAAGGGACTATTTTCGCGTTTGCTTCGGCTGGCTCCCGTCTTGCTCGGCGCCGCGGCGATGGTCGCCGCCGGCTTCTTTGCCACTGTGGCCGAGGCGCAGGAGCGGGTGCCGCGGCGCAACGTGCTGCAAAGACTCTTCGGCGTCTTCACGCCGCAAAGGCGCGTCTATTACGAGGATCAATACGATCTTCGGCGCCAGCCGCGGCCGCAGCGCATACAGAAGCGCCGGGCGCAACCTTCGGAGCCAAGGCAGTCTCGCCCGAGTCGGGCCAAGCCGCGGCCAGCCGCAGCACCGCCGCCCGCGCCGGTCGTCGTGGAGAAGTCTCCGGACGCCAAGAAGGTCCTGGTCGTCGGAGACTTCGTTGCCGGCAGCCTTGGTGACGGTTTGAAAGTTGCGTTCGAAACGACGCCCGGCATCGTGATCGAGACGCGCGCCAACGGCTCCTCGGGTATCGTCCGCGACGACTATTTCGACTGGCCCAAGGCGCTGCCGGACGCCATCGCGCAACTCAAGCCCGCCGTCATCGTCGTGAGCCTCGGCGCCAATGATCGCCAGATGATGCGGATCGGCGACGTGCAGGAGAAGTTCCGGACCGACGCCTGGACGGAAGAATACCGCAAGCGCGTCAACGCACTGGCGACGCTCGCGCGCAAGGATAATCTTCCGGTCCTCTGGGTCGGAATGCCGTCCTTCCAATCGACGTCCATGACCGCCGACATGGTGACGTTCAACGGCATCTACCGCGAAGAAGTGGAGAAGGTCGGCGGCCAGTTCATCGACATCTGGGACGGCTTCGTCGATGAAGGGGGGAAGTTCGTTCTGACCGGCTCCGACATCAACGGCCAGCAGGTCCGCCTCAGGGGGTCTGACGGCATCAACCTGACGAAGGCCGGCAAGCGCAAACTGGCCTTCTACGTCGAAAAGGATATCCGCAAGCTATTGGGCGAAGCGGCCGCGACGACGGACGTTCCGGGTGCGGAAGGCCTGAAGGACCTGGTCGTCAGCAAGCCGCTTGCCAACGAAGATATCATCAAGACGCAGCCGATCAGCCTCATCGATCCCGAACTCGACGGAGCGACCGCCCTTCTCGGCGGCGACACGCCCCTCAAGAGCACGGGCAAGAGCCCGCGCGACCGGCTCATCGAAAAGGGCGAGGTGGTCGTCGCGCCGCCCGGGCGTATCGACGATTTCCGGCTGACGAAGCAGGGGCAAGCCGGCAGCACCACACGCTAGATCACGACGCGGGATGCGGGCGGAAAACCGCGCACACTTTTCCTCATCCCGCTCTAATGCGGAAATGGGGCTCGCCGGGAACACCGCCTCTGCCCCTCATCCGCCTGCCGGCACCTTCTCCCCGCAGGCGGGGCGAAGGGGCAAGCGGTGCACGCTCGCTCCCTCTCACCCGCTGCGGTCCACAAGAGGAGAGGGGGACTTGAGAGTGTGCCGCGAGTCCCTTCTCCCCGTCAAACGGGGAGAAGGTGCCGGCAGGCGGATGAGGGGCGCCCGTGCCACAGGCTGCCTCCCGCTTGCGGGAGGCGAGGGCTGTGCCCTAGGCAGCCTACCGCGGCAGCACCGTCGAGCCCATCAGCGCCTCGTCGATCGCGCGTGCCGCCTGCCGGCCTTCGCGGATCGCCCATACGACGAGCGACTGGCCGCGGCGAATGTCGCCTGCCGCCCACAATTTGTCGACCGAAGTCCTGTAGTCGCGCTCGTTGGCGACGACATTGGTCGAACCGCGGCGGTCGGTGTTGACCGTCAGCTTCTCGCCGAGATCCTTGAGCACGCTGTCTGCGAAGGGACCACGGAAACCGATCGCGATGAAGGCGAGATCGGCCTTGATGATGAACTCGGTACCGGCGATCGGCTTGCGGCGCTCGTCGACCTGACAGCATTTGACGCCGGTGAGATTGCCGTCCTCGTCGCCGACAAACTCGAGCGTCGCGACCTGGAACTCGCGGACAGCGCCCTCGGCCTGGCTGGAGGAGGTGCGCATCTTCGTTGCCCAGAAGGGCCAGACCGCAAGCTTGTCTTCCTTCTCGGGCGGTTGCGGACGAATGTCGAGCTGCGTCACCTTGACGGCGCCCTGGCGGAAGGCGGTACCGACACAATCGGATGCCGTGTCGCCGCCGCCGACGACGACGACGTGCTTGCCGCCGGCGAGGATCGGCTCGGACGGCCAGCCCACGCTGTCGATGTTCTCGCGGCCGACGCGACGGTTCTGCTGTACCAGATAAGGCATGGCGTCGTGCACGCCGAAGAACTCCACGCCGGGAATGCCGGCGTCGCGCGGCGTCTCGGAGCCGCCGCAATAGAGCACGGCGTCGTTTTCATCGACGAGTTTTTGCACCGCGACATCGACACCGACATTGACGCCGCAATGGAAGGTCACGCCCTCGCCCCGCATCTGCTCGACACGCCGGTCGATGAAGTTCTTCTCCATCTTGAAGTCCGGGATTCCGTAGCGCAGCAGTCCGCCGGGCTTGGACTCGCGTTCGTAGACATGCACCTCGTGGCCGGCGCGCGCCAGCTGCTGGGCAGCCGCCATGCCGGCCGGCCCGGAGCCGATGACCGCGACCTTCTTGCCGGTCTTGGTTACGGCGGGCTGCGGCACGATATAGCCCATCTCATAGGCCTTGTCGGCGATCGCCTGCTCGACCGTCTTGATCGCCACCGGCACGTCTTCGAGGTTCAGCGTGCAGGCTTCCTCGCAGGGCGCCGGGCAGACGCGGCCGGTGAATTCCGGGAAGTTGTTGGTGGAGTGCAGGTTGCGGATCGCCTCGTCCCAATTGCCGTTATAGACGAGGTCGTTCCAGTCGGGGATCTGGTTGTGCACCGGGCACCCGGTCGGCCCATGGCAATAGGGGATGCCGCAGTCCATGCAGCGAGCGGACTGCTTCTGCACTTCCTGATCGGACATTGGAATGGTGAATTCGCGGAAATGGCGGATGCGGTCGGATGCCGGCTGGTACTTCGCCACCTGCCGGTCGATCTCCAAAAACCCAGTAACCTTGCCCATCTTATGATCCTGACATCTTCAATCTCAACAGGCGCGCCTCGAGCGCGCGTGATGGCCCCCTGAACCCGATCGGGCCGGGAGCCGCTTTCACGGGGGCCGGTTACTCGGCCGCTTCAGCCATCTTCATGCGCTCCATGTCCTCGAGCGCGCGGCGGTATTCTACCGGCATCACCTTGCGGAACTTCGGCCGGTAATCCGCCCAGTGATCGAGGATCTCCTTGGCGCGGACCGAACCCGTATAGTGCAGGTGGTTCGAGATGAGCTGGTAGAGGCGTTCCTCGTCGTGGCGCGTCATGTCGCCCGAGACGTCCACCATGCCCTTGTGCATGAGGTCGCCGCCGTGGTGATGCAGCTTCTCCAGCATGTCGTCCTCCTCCGGAACCGGCTGCAGCTCGACCATGGCCATGTTGCAGCGCCGGGCGAAGTCGCCCTCCTCATCGAGCACGTAAGCGACACCGCCCGACATGCCGGCGGCGAAGTTGCGGCCCGTGCCGCCGAGAACGACGACGACACCGCCGGTCATGTATTCGCAGCCGTGATCGCCGACGCCTTCCACGACCGCGATCGCACCGGAGTTGCGCACGGCAAAGCGTTCACCGGCGACGCCGTTGAAGTAGCACTCTCCGGAAATCGCGCCGTAAAGCACGGTATTGCCGACGATGATCGACTGGTGCGGCACGATCCGCGCGTTCTCCGGCGGCCGGACGATGATGCGCCCGCCCGAAAGTCCCTTGCCGACATAGTCGTTTCCGTCGCCGACGAGATCGAACGTGATGCCGCGGGCGAGGAACGCGCCGAAGGACTGGCCCGCCGTGCCCTTAAGGGTCACGTGGATCGTATCGTCCTTCAGCCCCTTGTGGCCCCAGCGCTTGGCAAGCGCGCCCGAAAGCATGGCGCCGGCCGAGCGGTCGACGTTTTTGATCGCGGCCTCGAAGGCGACCGGCACCTTGGTCTCGAGGGCGAGCTTCGCCTTCTCGATCAGCCTGCGGTCGAGAATGTCGTCGATCGGATGGTTCTGGCGCTCCGTCCAATACGTCGCTTCCTTCGGAGCCTCCACCTTGTGGAAGATCCTCGAGAAGTCGAGGCCCCTCGCCTTCCAGTGCTCGATCATCCGGTCGCGGTCGAGCAGATCCGAGGACCCGATGATGTCGTCGAGCCGTCTGGCGCCAAGCGATGCGAGAATCTCGCGCACTTCCTCTGCAACGAAGAAGAAGTAATTGACGACATGCTCCGGCGTCCCCTTGAAACGCTTCCGGAGCACCGGATCCTGGGTGGCGACGCCGACAGGACAGGTGTTCAGGTGGCACTTGCGCATCATGATGCAGCCGGCCGCGATCAGCGGCGCGGTCGCGAAGCCGAATTCGTCGGCGCCGAGCAGCGCTCCGATGACGACGTCACGGCCGGTCTTCAGGCCGCCATCGACCTGCAGCGCGATGCGGGAGCGCAGACCGTTGAGCACCAGCGTCTGCTGCGTTTCGGCAAGGCCGATCTCCCACGGGCTACCCGCATGCTTCAGCGAGGTCAGCGGCGAAGCGCCGGTGCCGCCGTCGAAGCCGGCAATGGTGATGTGATCGGCGCGCGCCTTGGCGACGCCGGCCGCAACGGTGCCGACACCCACTTCCGATACCAGCTTGACCGAGACATCGGCCTCCGGGTTGACGTTCTTCAGATCGTAGATCAGCTGCGCCAGATCTTCGATCGAATAGATGTCATGATGCGGCGGCGGCGAGATGAGGCCGACGCCCGGCGTCGAGTGCCGCGTCTTGGCGACGGTCGCATCGACCTTGTGACCCGGCAGCTGGCCGCCTTCGCCGGGCTTCGCGCCCTGCGCCACCTTGATCTGCAGAACGTCGGCATTGACCAGGTATTCGGTGGTGACGCCGAAGCGGCCGGAGGCGATCTGCTTGATCGCCGACCGCTCGGGGTTCGTCGAGCCGTCCGGCAGCGGCAGGTAGCGATCGCTCTCCTCGCCGCCTTCGCCGGTGTTGGACTTGCCGCCGATCCGGTTCATCGCGACGGCGAGCGTCGTATGCGCCTCGCGGCTGATCGAGCCGAAGGACATGGCACCGGTCGAGAAGCGCTTGACGATCTCCGCAGCCGGCTCGACCTCTTCGATCGGGATCGGCTTGCGGCCAACCTCCTCGGCTCCCTTGATCGTGAATAGCCCGCGGATCGTGTTCATGCGGCTCGCAGACTCGTTCATCATCGCGGAAAATTCGCGATAGCGGTCCTCGGCATTGCCGCGCACGGCATGCTGCAGCGACGCGATGGCGTCCGGCGTCCAGGCATGGCTTTCGCCGCGCATCCGGAAGGCATATTCGCCGCCGATGTCGAGCGTATTGGCAAGCACCGGATCGCTTCCGAAGGCAGCCTTGTGACGCGCCACGGTTTCGGCAGCGATCTCCTCGAGGCCGATGCCTTCGATCGTCGTTGCAGTACCGAAGAAGTACTTGCCGACCAGCGCGGACGAAAGGCCGACGGCGTCGAAGATCTGCGCGCCGCAATAGGACTGGTAGGTGGAGATGCCCATCTTGGACATGACCTTGAGGATGCCTTTGCCGACCGCCTTGATGTAGCGGTAGACGACTTCCTTCTCGTCGACTTCCTTCGGAAACTCGCCGCGCTTGTGCATGTCGACGAGCGTGTCGAAGGCGAGATAGGGGTTGATCGCTTCCGCGCCGTAGCCGGCGAGCAGGCAGAAATGATGAATCTCGCGCGGTTCGCCCGACTCGACGACGAGGCCGACCGACGTGCGCAGACCCTTGCGGATCAGGTGGTGATGGACGGCTGCGGTCGCGAGCAGCGCCGGGATCGCCACGCGATCCGGACCGATCTGCCGGTCGGAAAGCACGATGATGTTGTAGCCGCCCTTGACTGCCGCTTCCGCCCTTTCACAAAGACGATCGAGCATTTCCAGCATGCCTTCGGCACCGCGGGAAATGTCGTAGGTGAAATCGAGCGTCTTCGTGTCGAAGCGGTCCTCGGTGTGGCCGATCGAGCGGATCTTCTCGAGGTCGCCATTGGTCAGGATCGGCTGGCGGACTTCCAGCCGCTTCGCATGCGCCATCCCCTCATGGTCGAGGATGTTCGGGCGGGGACCGATGAACGAGACGAGGCTCATCACCAGTTCCTCGCGGATCGGATCGATCGGCGGGTTGGTGACCTGCGCGAAGTTCTGCTTGAAATAGGTGTAGAGCAGCTTCGGCTTGTCGGACATCGCCGAGATCGGCGTGTCGGTGCCCATCGAGCCGATCGCCTCCTGACCGGTCGTCGCCATCGGCGACATCAGGAGCTTCGTGTCCTCATGGGTATAACCGAAGGCCTGCTGGCGGTCGATCAGCGACACGTCGCGGCGCAGCGCCCGCGGCTCGACCGGCTTCAGCTCTTCGAGGATCAGCTGGGTGTTGTCGAGCCATTGGCGATAGGGATGCTTGCCGGCGAGCGACGACTTCACCTCCTCGTCGGAGATGATGCGGCCCTCTTCCATGTCGATCAGCAGCATCTTGCCGGGCTGCAGCCGCCATTTCTTGACGATCTTGTCCTCGGCGACCGGCAGAACGCCGGCCTCCGACGCCATGATGACGCGGTCGTCGCTGGTGACGATGTAGCGCGCCGGGCGCAGACCGTTGCGGTCGAGCGTGGCGCCGATCTGGCGCCCATCGGTGAAGGCGACCGCCGCCGGTCCGTCCCACGGCTCCATCAGCGCCGCATGATATTCGTAGAAGGCCTTGCGCTCCGGCGACATGAGCTGGTTGCCGGCCCAGGCCTCGGGGATCAGCATCATGACGGCATGCGAGAGCGAATAACCGCCGCGCACGAGGAATTCGAGCGCATTGTCGAAACAGGCCGTGTCCGACTGACCTTCATAGGAGATCGGCCAGAGCTTGGAAATGTCGTCGCCGAAGAGCGGCGAGGAAACGGAAGCCTGCCGTGCGGCCATCCAGTTGACGTTGCCGCGCAGCGTGTTGATCTCGCCGTTATGCGCAACCATGCGATAGGGATGCGCGAGCTTCCAGGACGGGAAGGTGTTGGTCGAGAAGCGCTGGTGCACGAGTGCGACGGCCGACTGGAAGCGCTCGTCGGCGAGGTCCTTGTAATAGGCACCCACCTGATAGGCGAGGAACATGCCCTTGTAGACGATGGTGGTGGTCGACAGCGACACGATATAGAAGCCGAGATCGCCACCATCGGCTTCCGCATAGATGCGGTTGGAGATCACCTTGCGAAGCGTGAACAGCCGCCGTTCGAATTCGTCGCTGCTCGCGGCCTCCCGGCCAGCGCCGATGAACACCTGGACATGGTGCGGCTCGGTCGCGGCGATGTCGGGCGCTTTGGAGAGAGACGAATTGTCGACCGGCACGTCGCGGAAGCCGAGCACGATCTGGCCCTCCTCGGCCACGACCTCGCTGATCACCTCCTTGAAGTGGGCGATAAGCGCCTCGTCGCGTGGCATGAAGAGATAGCCGACGGCATATTCGCCCGCCTTCGGCAGGGTCACGCCCTGCTTCGCCATCTCCTCGCGGAAGAAGCGGTCGGGGATCTGGACGAGAATGCCCGCGCCGTCGCCCATCAGCGGGTCGGCACCGACCGCGCCGCGATGGGTGAGGTTTTCCAGCATGAAGAGGCCATCGCGCACGATCTGATGCGACTTCTCGCCCTTGAGATGGGCGACGAAGCCGACGCCGCAGGCATCATGTTCGTTCCGTGGATCGTAGAGCCCCTGTTTTCGCGGCAGCCCGGAGGGGAATGCGGGCGTTTTCACAGCCGTCGCAGCGTCTTGTGCGAGGTTGAGCCCAATCTGTCGTGATGGCGAATGATCCGTCATCTTTTCCCTCCTGTTGAACCCGGGAATTCCGGGCATAACGCGGCCCGCACGCTGTTGCCGCATGGCGCTTTTCGCACGGCGGCAAACCGGGCATTATCGTCGCATGATCCTGATCAGGTCGCAAATGAAGCGCGGCCGCGTCAGGCACTGATGTCCGCGACCATACTGACGCCAAGGAATAACGACCGGATGAAATCCGGCGAAACCCCCTCGCGCTTCACGCCGGCTGCCGCTTTTCACGGTGCTTCCGGCGATTGTTCCGGCCCCTAGACCGAAATAGGACAGCAAACCTGTCCTATTTCATGCGCTCTATGCCAGAAACCGCCCCCCTTCGCAAGGGCCTCGGCCGCAAATAATGCGAGAGATTTTGCCGAACATTGCCGGAAATTGCGCGGTTTTGAAATTTAATTACCGGTACCGGGCACTTTCTTTACTTTGGTTTCAAACTGGTCTCCGGTTGGCACTCAAGGCAGGCACAGTTAAGCGCAGCCGCTTGCTTGCCGACGGGACTCGGCTATGGTCGCGCCGGCGCGCCTCTCCGCGCCGCGTGGCTCGATGTAAACAGGGTAAGCTTCAGATGATCTTCTCCTCCGACAACTGGGCCGGCGCCCATCCGGCGATTGCCGAAAGTCTGGTCACGAATGCGCAGGGCTATGCTTCCGCCTACGGCACGAGCGAACTCGACCGGAGGGTGGAACAGAGATTTTCGGAGATTTTCGAGAGGGACGTCGCGGTATTCTTCGTGGGCACCGGAACCGCCGCAAACTCCCTTGCGCTTTCGAGCGCCAATCGGGCGGGCGGAATCGCTTTCTGCCATCGCGAAGCGCATGTGAACGTCGACGAGTGCGGCGCGCCGGAGTTCTTCTCGCACGGCGCGAGGCTGTGCCCGGTCGAGGGCGCCCGCGGCAGGATGGAGCCGGCGAAGCTCGAGGCCGAAATTCGGCGGTTCCCGAGGGAGAACGTCCATGGCGGTCAGCCGATGGCGGTGACGCTGACGCAGGCGACCGAGAGCGGCACCGTCTATTCGCTCGACCAGATCGAAACGATCGGCTCGATCGCCCGCTCCCATAAACTGCCGCTGCACATGGATGGCGCCCGTTTCGCCAATGCCCTGGTCAGCCTTGGTGCGACACCGGCCGAGATGACCTGGAAGCGTGGCGTAGATCTGCTTTCGTTCGGCGGAACCAAGAACGGCTGCTGGTGCGCCGAGGCGCTGGTGCTCTTCGACCTTCCGAAGGCGCAGGAGATGCACTTCCTGCGCAAGCGCTCGGCTCAACTCTTCTCCAAGTCGCGCTTCGTCGCCGCCCAGTTCGACGCCTATCTTGCCGGCGATCTCTGGCTCGATCTTGCGCGCCACGCCAACGCGATGGCACAGCGCCTCGCCGACGGCATCACCGCTTCGGCCGGGAGCCGGCTTGCCTGGGCGCCCGATGCCAACGAGGTCTTCGTCGTGCTGAAACGGGAGGCCGCGGGCCGGCTGCAGCGGCAGGGCGCGCTTTTCTACGATTGGGAAGTGCCGCACGACCTCGAAGGCAGCCTCGCGGAAGACGAAGGGCTCTATCGCCTGGTTACCAGCTTCGCCACCCGCGCCGAGGACGTCGACCGTTTCGTCGCCGCCTGCTGATGCGGGCCGCACGGCAGATATCGAAGCGCGCCGCATGAAATCGTTCGAATGCGCCGCGTATCGCGGCCGATAGAGCGGGATGAGGAAAAATGTGTGCAGTTTTCCGCCCGCATCCGGCGTCTCAACTTTCCTGGAATCGATCATGTTCATGTTTTTAGGTCGACCCGACCTAAAAACATGAACATGATCTAGGGCTTGCATCCGGCTTCCGGATGGGCTTACACGGCAAGCACCATGCGCCGTTATCTCCCCGACACCTTTACCATCCTCCTGATGCTGACAGTCGCTCTCGCAGCGGTTTTGCCCATCGACGGTACCGCCGCGGCCTGGTTCGCAATCGCGACAAAGCTGGGTGTCGGCCTGATCTTCTTTCTTCATGGCGCACGGCTTTCGCGCGAGGTCGTCATTGCCGGCTTCCTGCATTGGCGGCTGCACCTTGCGATTCTCTTTTCGACTTTCGCCCTTTTCCCGCTCATCGGACTCCTCATCGGTTTCGTCCCGCCATGGATCCTGCCGCCGTCGCTCTATACCGGCATCCTTTTCCTCTGCGTTCTGCCCTCGACGGTACAGTCGTCGATCGCATTCACGTCGATGGCCGGCGGCAATGTTCCGGCAGCCGTCTGCGCCGCATCGGCCTCCAACATCTTGGGCGTGTTCCTGACGCCGCTTCTCGTCGGCATCATCTTCTCGGCCGGCGGACATGGCGGCGTATCGCTCGACGCGATCGAACAGATCCTCCTGCAGCTGCTTGCCCCCTTCGTCGCAGGCCAGATCCTGCAGCCCTGGATCGGCGACTGGATTCGCGCCCGCAAGAAACTGCTCGCGCCGGTCGACCGCGGTTCGATCCTGATGGTCGTCTACCTGGCTTTCAGCCAGGCCGTCACGGCCGGCCTCTGGCACGCCTTCACGCTGAGCGACCTTACGATCCTCATCGCTATCGAGATCGTCCTCCTCGCGCTTATTCTGGCGGCCACCACATTCGGTAGCCGGCTGCTCGGGTTCGACCGCGCGGACGAAATCGCCATCACCTTCTGCGGATCGAAGAAGAGCCTGGCGAGCGGCATTCCGATGGCAAGCGCGATCTTCGCCGGGCAGAACATCGGCATGATCGTTCTGCCGGTCATGCTGTTCCATCAGATTCAGTTGATGGCCTGTGCGGTCATTGCCCAGCGCTATGCCGCCAAGGCGGCAGAGCTCGAAGGAACCGCTGTCCCGGCTACCCTCACCTGAAGAGCACAAACGAAACGGCGCGTCTCCCTTATCAAGCGTCGGTATCGTGGGACGACAGGAATCGAGAGACCGTTTCCAGGCACAAGGCCTTCTCCTCCACATGCGGCATGTGGCTGGAATGCTCGAACAGCACCCATTCGCAGCCCTTCACGCGATCCACATACGGCTTGACGACGAGCGGCGTGGCTTCGTCGTATTTTCCGGAAATCAAGAGGGTCGGCGCTTCGATCCGCATCAGCCGGTCCTCGATCGTCCAGTCCTTCATCGTACCTATTACGTGGAACTCGGTCGGGCCGTTCATGTTGCGATAGACCGTATTATCTTCGTCCATGATCGCAAAGGTGCGCGCGACTTCCGCCGGCCACGGCGTGACGCGGCAGACATGGCGGTCGTAGAAGACGCGCGAGGCGGCGATGTATTCCGGATCGGTAATCGTGCCGGCCTGCTCATGCCTGAGCAGCGTATCCTGAACCGCCTGCGGCAGTTCCTCGCGCAGGCGATTGGCTTCCGCCACCCAGGTATGCATGTTGGCCGGCGAATTGGCGATGACCAGCGCCTTCAGCCCCGCAGGCTTTAGAACCGCATGTTCCGCACCCAGCATGCCGCCCCAGGACTGTCCGAGAAAGGCATAGCGATCCTGGATGCCCAGATGCTTCAGCAGCGCGTCGAGTTCCCCGAGGAACAGGGCGGGCGTCCAGAAATCCGGGCCCTTGTCCGGAAGGCGCGTGGAGTTGCCGTTGCCGAGCTGGTCGTAGTGAATGACGGCGCGTCCGTCGATCTCGCTGATCCCCTTGAAGGAATCCACGTAGTCATGGGTGCAGCCCGGTCCGCCATGGGCAACGACGAGCGGCAGCTTGCCGCTGTGAAGCGAACCGGTGATGCGATACCAGGTCTGGTATTCGCGAAAGGGCAGGAAGGCTTCCTTCGACGCGACGGCGGCCACGTGCATCTCCATGTCTGACGGACAACGGAGGCAACATAACGCGGGGTTTCGAGCCGTGGCAGCTATCACAAGTTATAGGACGGGCGCTCTTCGAGCAGGCGGTAGTGCGTGGCGCGCACAACCGCCTGGGTTCGGTTCTTCGCACCGAGTTTCTTGGCCGCGGCGTTGAGGTGCATGACGACAGTCGGCACAGAGCGGTGGATGATACGGGAAATTTCCTTGGCCGAGTGGCCCTCGGCGGAATAGCGAAGGCATTCGCGCTCCCGCTCCGTCAGCCTCGCGGTGCCGGCGTTGAAGGCCTGCGCGTCGAACAGCGAATAGGCCGCCTCGTGAAACACATGGGCGAGCAGGTTGAAATCGGCGATGTACCGCAGCGCATGCCCCTCGAATGCGCGGTTGCCGCCGAAACGCACGCCCGTGACGGTCGCATAGTCGCCGCGCGGCATGTGAACCGGAACGGTGACGCCGGTCGACATGTCCCGTTCGCTCAGGTAACGGGCGACAGGCGCCGTATCATCGCTCATGAAGCGCCTGATCAGCGTGTCCGCATCGGGATCATAGTTCCAAAAGAACGGCGTCGACGTGCGCAGCGCCACCTGCTGCACGGGATCGATGCGGAAATAGCCGCGATCGAACCAGTAGTCGTGCATGTCCTCCGAGATGTTGCGAAGTTTCAGCAGCGATGGGACCATGATCGTGCCGTCGAGATCGCGGGGCACCGGCGTATAGTCGTAGATCAGAGCCTCGAAGCCGATCGACTTCATCGCCTCGAACACCTGGTCGATACGGCCATCCAGCGTGTCGTGCGCGGTGAACTGGTTCCTGATCGTCCCGAGTTCGTCAAACATCCTTGTCTCCGGTCCGGTCACTGGCCAACCTATCACTTCTTATAGCTGGGCGCCGACTGGCGTTTCGGATAAAATTTAGCCGTGCTCAATTATTGAGCAAGCAGTTTCTTTGCCGGGGCGGTCAATGTGGCGTGATATCGAGCCGGAGGCGCGACACGAAATCGAAGTCGATGGCTACAAGGTGGTGGCCTACAGCTTCGGTTCGGGTCCGGAGACCTTGTTCTGCCTGAATGGCGGGCCGGGACTACCCTGTGACTATCTGCGCGAAGCCCATTCGTGCCTCATCGACAAGGGCTATCGCGTCGTCGCCTTCGATCAGCTCGGCACCGGCGCCTCCGACCGCCCGACCGATGCTTCGCTCTGGACGATCGGCCGGTATGTCGAGGAAACCGAAACGGTTCGCAAGGCGCTGGGACTCGGCAAGGTGCACATGCTCGGCCATTCCTGGGGTGGCTGGCTGGCGATCGATTACGCGCTGACATACCCGGAAAACCTGCAGACGCTGATCCTGGAGGATACGGTCGCCGACATGCCGCACCTCGTCACCGAGCTTGAGCGGCTGCGCGCCGCGCTCGGCCCGGAGACCGTCGCCATGATGCAGAAGCACGAGGCGCAGGGCACATACGATCATCCCGAATATATGGCTGCCATTACCATCCTGAACTATCGCCATGTCTGCCGCCTGCCGGAATGGCCCGCACCGGTACGCCGGTCCCTGGACGACTGGAATATGGGTCCCTACGGCACGATGCAAGGCCCGAACGAGTTTCTCTATATCGGCAATCTCAAGGACTGGAACCGCACTCCCGACCTCCCCGGCATTAAGGTGCCGACGCTGATCACCACGGGAGAACACGACGAGCTCACGCCGGCCTGCGCACTGAAGATGAAGCTCGCCATCCCGGATGCCCAGCTCAGGGTTTTTGCCAATGCAAGCCACATGCCGTTCTACGAGAACCCCGCGGACTATTATCCTGCGCTGATCGATTTCCTGTCGCGGCACAGGCCGAACTGATGCAAAACATGGCGAGAGACATCCGAACAAGACGGAGGCGCGGGCATCGCCATGCATCGCTATAGGTTCGTTCTCACTCGACCTTTGCAGTTCCTGCCGGTCATCTTCGGGATCAGCATCATAACCTTCATTCTGGTGCGGCTCATCCCCGGCGATCCGGCGCGCAACCTGCTCGGAGCCCGCGCCACCCCGTCGGCCATCGCCAAGATCCGCGCCCAGTACGGCCTCGACGAGCCGATGTGGCAGCAATATTTCTACTTTCTGAAGAATCTTGCCGATGGCGAGATGGGCAAGTCGATCCTCTACAAGATCGATGTCCTGAAGCTTATCGCCACTCGTGTCGAGCCGACCATCGCGCTCGTGCTGTCGAGCGTCGTTCTGGCGGTTCTCATCGCCGTGCCCATGGCGGCGCTTGCAGCGCGTAATTCCGGCAAGGCGCCGGACCATATCGTCCGGGTTGTTTCCACATTCGGCATCGGGTTTCCGCCGTTCTGGCTCGGCCTGATGCTGATGATCCTTTTCAGCGTCAAACTGGACGTGCTGCCGGTGTCCGGCTACGGGGCGACCTTCGGCGACAAGCTCGCCCATCTGATCCTGCCGAGCCTGACGGTCGCTCTTTCCCTGTCGACGGTGCTGGTTCGCAGCCTGCGCGCGGCAATGATCGAGTCCCTGAAATCAGACGTGGCGACGGCCGCCCGCGCGCGCGGCATGCCTGAGCGCATCGTCTTCTGGCGGCATGTCGTTCCGAATTCGCTGGTGCCGACCATCAACCTTCTGGCGGTCAACATCGGTTGGCTGATCGGCGGCACGGTCGTGGTCGAAAGCGTCTTTGCCCTGCCGGGCATGGGACAGTTGCTGGTACGCGCCATCTTCTCGCGCGACTACATGGTCGTGCAGGGTGTCGCCATGGTGTTTGCCTGCGCCACTGTGCTCGTCAACTTCATCGCCGACATCGTCACCGTCGCCGTCGATCCGAGGGTGAAACTATGAGCGCCGGTACGGTGTCCTCGTCGCCGGCCGGCTGGCGGTTGCTCTTCGGCCGGCGGCTGGCCCTCGTCATTGGCGCGGGCATCCTGCTGTTTTTCCTGCTGCTGGCGATCGGCGCACCCGTCGTCGCCCCCTATGACCCGATCCTGCAGAACGGCGCAGCCCGCTTGCAGCCGCCGTCGCTTCTGCATCCGTTCGGCACCGACAACTTCGGCCGCGACCTCCTTTCACGGGTCATCTGGGGCACACGCATCGACCTGCAGATCGCCTTGATCGGGGTCGCCTTCCCCTTCGTCATAGGAACGATCGTCGGCACCATCGCCGGCTTCTTCGGCGGCATTGTAGACGCGCTGTTCATGCGCCTCGTCGACATCATCCTCGCCTTTCCATTCCTCGTATTGATGCTGTCGATCATCGCCATTCTCGGTCCGGGCCTCGGCAGCTTCTATATCGCCATGGCGCTGGTCGGATGGGTTTCATATGCCCGGTTGATCCGGGCACAGATTCTCGTTCTGAAGAACAGCGACTATGCCGTCGCCGCCGTCAGCCTCGGTTTCGGCCGCTTCCGCATCATGTTCCGGCACTTGCTACCCAATGCCATTGCCGGCTCGATCGTCTTTGCCATGTCGGATGCCGTCCTGGTGCTGCTGAGCGGGGCCGCCGTCAGCTATCTCGGTCTCGGCGTCCAGCCGCCGGTCGCCGAATGGGGCGTCATGGTCGCGGAGGGCCAGAGCTTCATCACCACCGCCTGGTGGATCACGCTGTTTCCCGGCCTGTCCATCGTCAGCCTTGCCTTCGGCTTCAGCATGCTGGGCGATGCGCTCGGCGAATTGCTCGGAGTGCACGAATGAGCGCCTCCGTCCTGTCTGTCCGCGACCTGACCGTGAAGGCGCATCTCCAGGGAGAGACGCGCACGCTGCTGGATGGCATCTCGCTCGACCTCGCCAAGGGCGAGATCCTCGGCCTCGTCGGCGAAAGCGGATCGGGCAAGAGCCTGTTCTGCCGCGCGCTGGTTCGCCTCCTGCCATCATCCCTGCTGAAGATCGAAGGCGGTGCGGTTCTCCTCGGAGGGCGCGACCTCACGGCCGTCACCGACGCCGAGATGCTGGAGGTGCGCGGCGCCGAGATCGGCATGATCTTCCAGAACCCGACCAGCCACCTCGACCCGGTCATGCGCATCGGCGACCAGATCGCCGAGGGCATCCGCTACCATCAGGGCCTCGGCGGCCGCGATGCGCGGGCGGCAGCGGTCGAGATACTGGGGCAGATCGGGTTCCCTGAACCCGTCCGCCAGTACGACAGCTACCCGCACGAGCTTTCCGGCGGCATGCGTCAGCGGGCCATGATCGGCGTGGCACTGTCCTGCAATCCGCAAATCCTCATAGCCGACGAACCGACCACCGCCCTCGACGTGACGATCCAGGCGCAGATCCTGAAACTCCTGATGGACATCCGCGACAGGCGCGGCCTGTCGATCATCCTCATTACCCATGATCTCGGCATCGTGGCGCAGACCTGCGACCGCATTGCCGTGATGCGCGGCGGAAAGCTGCTGGAACAGGGTCCTAAACGGACGATCCTGTCCGCACCGCAGGACCCGTATACAGTTCGGCTCATCCACAGCCATCCATCCATGCCCGAGGCGGTGCTCCCCGCCACCAGTCTCCCAGCGCCCTCACATGGAGCGACAAGGCCGCTTCTGGAGATCGATGACTTGCATGTGCGCTTCCCGTCGGGCGGCAGCCTTTTCAGGGGAAAGAACGCCAGGGCCGTCAGCGCCGTTTCGGGGATCAGCCTGCGGATCATGCCCGGCGAAACGGTCGGTATCGTCGGCGAATCCGGCAGCGGCAAAAGTACGCTTGCCCGCGCCATGCTGGGCCTGACGCCGATTTCCGCCGGTCACGTCAGCTTCGACGGTATCGATCTTTCTCAGCAGAGGGGTGCGGGTCTCACCAGGCTGCGACACGAGTCCGCCATGGTCTTTCAGGATCCGTTCAATGCATTGAACCCGCGCCTGACCATCGGCCAGACTCTTGCTGAAGTTCTGAAAGTGCAGAAAAAGATCGGCGGAGCCGACATTCCGGCACGC
Organism: Ensifer sp. R1-3; assembly: GCF_056739175.1. Lineage (NCBI taxonomy): Bacteria > Pseudomonadati > Pseudomonadota > Alphaproteobacteria > Hyphomicrobiales > Rhizobiaceae > Ensifer > Ensifer sp. R1-3. The sequence goes on along the minus strand of NZ_CP096515.1, from coordinate 3,390,941 downwards.
ATCGGCGAGCTGCTGGACCTTGTCGGCCTCGAGCGCGAATTCGCCCATCGCAAACCGCGCAGCATGAGCGGCGGCCAGTGCCAGAGGGCGGGCATCGCCCGTGCCCTTGCCGTCGACCCGAGGCTGATTATCGCCGACGAATGCGTCGCAGCACTCGATGTCACGATCCAGGCGCAGATCGTCGACCTCTTCCGCAAGCTCGCCCGCGACCTTAACCTCACGCTGATCTTCATCGCCCATGACCTCGCGATCGTGCGCAACCTGTGCGAACGCACCGTGGTGATGCATCGCGGAGAGATCATCGAGGAGGGCCGCTCCGAGGACGTCTTCTCCCGGCCGAAACATCCCTACACCGCCGCATTGATCGCCGCGATCCCCGACATCGATCCCGACAGGTCATTACTCGGCCATACCGATGCGCCGCCGGTGGAACCGATCCAGTCCGTCAAACGCCTGCCATAATAACGAAGGGAACGAACGATGACCAAAAGGTGGAACAAAATCGGCCGGGCCGCTTTCGCAGCCGCCCTGATGCTCAGTGCCGGTTACGCGGAGGCCGCCGGTATCCTCTCCATCGGCCGCCGCGAAGATTCAACGACTTTCGATCCGATCAAGTCGGCCCAGAACGTCGACAACTGGGTGTTCTCCAACGTCTTCGACGTGCTTGTCCGCGTGGACAAGACCGGCACCAAGCTGGAGCCTGGGCTCGCCGAAAGCTGGACCCTTTCCGATGACGGCCTGACCTACACGTTCAAGATCCGCGACGCGAAGTTCTCGGACGGCTCGCCGATAACGGCCGAGGATGCCGCCTTCAGCTTGCTGCGCATACGCGACCACGAAGGTTCTCTGTGGAGCGACAGCTACAAGATCATCGAAACCGCCGAGGCGGCCGATCCAAAGACTCTGGTCGTCAAGTTGAAGACGCCCTCCGCACCCTTCCTGTCGACGCTTGCCCTTCCGAACGTCTCGGTGCTTTCCAAGAAAGCCGTCGAGGCTGGCGAGGACGCTTTCGCCGAACTGCCGACGGCATCGTCCGGCGCGTTCACCGTCAAGGAATGGCGGCGCGGCGATCGGGTGATCCTCGAAAAGAATCCGAACTTCTGGCAGGCGGATCGTGTGAAACTAGACGGCGTCGAATGGATTTCCGTTCCGGACGACAACACGCGCATGCTGAACGTGCAGGCCGGCCAGCTCGACACAGCGATCTTCGTCCCGTTCTCGCGCGTCGAGGAGCTGAAGAAGGACCCGAACCTCACGGTCCACATCGACACCTCGACCCGCGAAGACCATCTGCTCATCAACCATGAGCACGGCATGCTTGCCAAAAAGGAAGTGCGCCAGGCCCTGGATATGGCGATCGACAAGAAGGCGATCGTCGACACGGTCACGTTCGGCATCGGCACGGTCGCAAATTCCTACATCCCAAAGGGCTCGCTCTATCACTACGACGCCAACTACCAGTATCCTTACGATCCGGAGAAGGCCAAGGCGATGCTGGCCGAGGCGGGGGCATCCGACCTGACGCTCAACTATGTCGTAAACGCGGGCAACGAGGTCGACGAGCAGATCGCGGTGCTGCTGCAGCAGCAGTTTGCCAAGGCGGGCGTCACGGTCAATCTGCAGAAGGTCGACGCGAGCCAGAGCTGGGACATGCTGGTCGCCGGCGACTACGATATCTCGGTCATGTACTGGACAAACGACGTCCTCGATCCGGACCAGAAGACCACCTTCGTGCTCGGCCATGACACCAATATGAACTACATGACCCGCTACAACAGCGAAAAGGTGAAGGAGCTTGTCCCAGCGGCACGTCTGGAACTCGATCCGGCAAAGCGTGAGGCCATGTACGTCGATATTCAGAAGACGGCGAAGGATGACGTCCACTGGATCGACCTATACTACAGCCCTTATCTGAACGTATCGCGCAAGAACATCGAGAACTTCTACCAGAACCCGCTCGGCCGATTCTTCCTGGAAGACACGGTGAAGAACTGACGGTTAGCTAGCCGGTCACAGGCATTCCCGGAAAACGCCAGGGGTTTTCCTGCAGCAAAGACGGCGCCCTTTCGGGCGCCGTCTTTCATTTCGATCCTGTTTCCGGACTCAGGCGGTCTGCGCCTCGATCTGCTTCGGCTGCGAAGCCGCCGCGGTGATCTCGATCCGGCGCGGCTTGGCTGTTTCCGGGATATTGCGCAGAAGATCGACGTGGAGCAGGCCGTTCTTCAGCGAAGCGGACTTGATCTCGACGTGGTCGGCAAGCTGGAAGCGGCGCTCGAAGGCGCGCTTGGCTATGCCGCGATGGAGAAACTGGGTTTCCTCACCCTTCTCTTCGCTCTTTTCGCCCTTGATCGTCAGCGTGTTTTCGCGCGCTTCGACCGAAAGCTCGCTTTCGTCGAAACCGGCAACGGCCATGGTGATGCGATAGGCGTTTTCGCCGGTGCGTTCGATGTTGTAGGGCGGATAGGTCTGCGACTGATCCGGCTGACCAAGGCTATCGAGCATGGTGAACAGGCGGTCGAAGCCGACAGTGGAGCGGTAGAGGGGAGAAAAATCAAAATGACGCATGATGTCGTCCTCCATAAGAGCAACGGTTGCGATATCTGGCCTGCCACCCCGTTCCGGCTGTGGCTCGACCGGTGAACGGACCCTTCTTCGGCGCCCGCGGAGAAGACATGGGAATGCCCGCGCACGAGTTCAAGAGGAATGCCGCCAGCGCATCCTGAACAATAGATGAACGAGGGGTTCGGCCGCCGTTCAGCCGCCGTGGGCTAGAAAGGAGACACTGGGTCTTCCCAGGGCTGAAGTGACATGTCCCTTCTCCCTTCAGCGGCCGGAAACGGTGATCGTCCGGATTTCATCCACCGTTTCCGGCTTTTTTCTTTGACGGGTGGCGGGCCGCCGCCTATCCCTACTTGCATGTTCCTTCTGGCCCACGCCCCATGACCACGCTCCTTCACTCGATGCCGGAAAATCCGATGCCGGGCGATCCGGTGGTTGGCTTTTTCGACGGAGCCCGCAACCGCAAGATCCGCTACGCGGTGTTCAGGTCGAAGGCCCCGGTCATTCGCGGCACCATCGTCCTGCTGCAGGGTCGCAACGAGTCGATCGAGAAATACTTCGAAACGATCGGCGATCTCATGGCGGCCGGTTTCTGGGTCGCGACCTTCGACTGGCGCGGACAGGGCGGCTCCGAGCGGCTGTCGCCGCAATGGACCCACGGCCATGTGGAGGATTTCACCGATTACGAGCGCGACCTGACGATTTTTCTCGATGAGATCGTCCTTCCCGACACCCGCCTGCCCTTCTCGATCGTCGCCCATTCGATGGGGGCGCTCGTCGCCCTGTCGCTCGCTCCCATGCTCGCAAGCCGCATCGACCGGATGGTGCTGCTTGCCCCCTTCGTCGGTCTGGGGGGCCAGGCGATCGGCGAACGGGGTATCGCAGCGATCGCGACGGTCATGCGCTGGATCGGCCTCGGGAGGCTGGCGCTGAGTTCCGACAAAGGCAACGGTACCCCCTTTAGGGGCAATGTTCTGACCGCGGACGACCGGCGCTACGCCCGTAACCTGGCGCTCATCGATGCGCGTCCGCAACTGCGGGTCGGACCGCCGACGGCCCGCTGGCTGAGCGAAGCCTTCCGAACGATCCGGCGCGTCCTCAAGCACGAACATCTGACGAGGATCACCATACCGGCCGTCATACTCGCCCCGACGGCCGATAAGCTCGTGCCGTATCTCCCGGTCGAGCGGTTGGCCAGCAATTTCCGTGCAGGGCATCTGATCCCGATCGACGGCGCGCGGCACGAACTCCTGCAGGAGGCCGACCGCTATCGCGCCCAGGCGATGGCCGCGATCCTGGCCTTTCTGCCGGGCGCCGATGCGGAGGACCCCGCCTCCCTGCCGCGACAGTTGGAAGAGGCTTAAACCCGACCCTTGAGCGCCTCAAGCGCGTGCGCATGCAATTCGCGGCTGCCGGCAGCGATGATTTCGCCGCCCATTTCCGCCGGCCCGCCCTGCCAGTCGGTGATGAACCCGCCCGCCTGCTCGATCAGCGGAATGAGCCCGCCGACGTCGTAGGGCTTCAGGCCGCATTCGACGACGAGATCGACATGGCCGGCTGCAAGCAGCGCGAAGGCATAGCAGTCGCAGCCGTAGCGGAAGAGCCGCACCTTCTCCTGCAATGCCTCGAAGCGCTCCTTGAGCTCGCCCGTGTAGAGGTGCGGGGATGTCGTGAACAGAACGGCATCCGAAAGCGCATGGCAGGGCCGCGTGGCGAGCACCCTCTCTCCGTCAGGTCCCCGATAGAGCGCCTTCTCGCCGTCGGCGAAAAAACGCTCGCCGGTGAAGGGCTGGTCCATCAGCCCCATGACGGCCTTGCCGTTCCGGTAGAGGCCGATCAGCGTGCCCCACACCGGCAGGCCGGAGATGAATGCACGGGTCCCGTCGATCGGGTCGATGACCCAGACGAGTTCGCGGTCGAGACCGATATTGCCGTGCTCTTCGCCGAGAATGCCGTGTTCCGGAAAACTGCTCTCGATCAGCGCGCGGATCGACGCCTCAGCCGACCTGTCGGCTTCCGTCACCGGGTCGAAGCCGCCTTCGAGCTTGTTGAGAACACTCGTGCCAACCCGGAAGCGCGGCATGGTTTCGGCCTTGGCGGCGTCGGCGAGACGGTCGAAGAAAGTACGGTCGGGCAGCATGTCGCTCTCTGCGAGGGAGGAGGTTCGATCTGAATAGACGAAATTCAGGGAAAGGCAACGACCGGACCGGCGCCGGCAGTCGCTGAATGGGCATGTCGGAAGAGCGCACCCTGCACCGATACGAAAGTCTGCGTCTTCGAATCTTGACAATTGTGCACCGCAGCATTACAGTTTTTCTGCAGTCACTCGTGGCTGCAAATACCCTCCTTGGGTGTTTCCTCCCTAGACTTGACCGCGCCGCTGGCGCGGTTCTTTTTGAGCAGCGTTCCGCCGCCGGGCGCTCAAAAGCCTTTTCGAATTGTTATTCCGCGGCCAGCGGCAGATAGGCGCCGAAATCCTCGACGTGCCGCGCGAGCGCCGCGATGAAGGTTGCGAGGTCGGCCTCGAGAGCTGCGAATCCCGGCTTTTTGATCAGGGTTGCCTCGTCGACATAGAGGCCGCGGTTGATTTCGATCTGCAACGCATGCAGTCCGCGCGTCGGACGGCCATAATGTTCCGTGATGAAGCCGCCGGCATAGGGCTTGTTGCGCGCGACCGCATAGCCGAGTTGCTCCAGAAGCTCCACCGCCACCCGGGACAGTTCCGCCGCCGCGCTCGTTCCGTAGCGGTCGCCGATAATGAAGTCCGGGCGATGGCCGCTTCCCGGCAGATGCACGTTGCCCGGCATCGAGTGGCAGTCGATGAGGATCGACATCCCGAACTCGACATGGGTGCGGGCGATCAGCTTTCTGAGCGTCGCATGATAGGGCTTGTAGATCGTCTCGATGCGCTCGAGCGCCTGCTCGACCGGAAAACGGCCACGATATATTTCCATATTCTCGGCGACGAGGCGCGGCACGGTGCCGAGGCCGCCGGCGACGCGCATCGAACTGATATTGGCGTGCGGCGGCAAGGCGCCGTCGAACATGCGCGGGTCGAGTTCGTAGGGTTCGCGGTTTACGTCCAGGAAGGCACGCGGGAAATGCGCCCGGAGCAAGGGCGCCCCCAGAAACGTGGCGCTGCGGAACAGTTCATCGACGAAATGGTCTTCGGAACGGCGGATGGAATGCGGATCGAGGCGCGACTGGTCGAGAAAGAACTGGGGATAATGCCGGCCGCTATGCGGGGAGTTGAAAACGAAAGGTATCCTCTGGCTTGCGGGTTCCAGAACCTCGAAAAACTCCCACTCAACCGCTTCCCCCATCGGAACCCTTTTTACCATGTCCGGTTCTTGCTATTCAGATCATGTTGCCAGTTGGTCGCCTCTGTGTCCATAGTGGCCGCCCGCTGGTTCAAGGGACTTGATCGCGCCCGTTCACCAGATATTTACCATGTTGCGGTTTGCTGAGCTGCCGCAATCCACCAGCACCCAGAAGAAGTAGCCACGGCCAGATATGACTGCGAAAATCCTCCTTGCCGAAGACGACAACGACATGCGCCGGTTTCTTGTGAAGGCGCTGGAAAAAGCCGGCTACAAGGTTCTTTCCTATGACAACGGCGCCAGCGCCTATGACCGGCTTCGCGAAGAACCCTTTTCGCTTCTCCTGACCGACATCGTCATGCCGGAGATGGACGGCATCGAACTCGCGCGCCGCGCGACCGAACTCGACCCCGACCTGAAAGTGATGTTCATCACCGGCTTCGCCGCCGTTGCGCTGAACCCGGATTCCAAGGCGCCGAAAGACGCCAAGGTTCTTTCCAAGCCCTTCCACCTGCGCGACCTCGTCAACGAGGTCAACAAGATGCTGGCCGCCTGAGCAGCGAACATATGTGCGCCGCAGCTTTCCGGCGCACCCTTCGCCGAAGGCCAAAGGCTCCTTCCGCGCAAGCATTGCCTCGAAGCCGCCCTCGATCATCAGCATCGATGGCGGCTTCGTTATTTCAACGCCTTAGCGCGCTCGACGGAACTTCGAGATGTCCGAAAAGAACGCCGATACCCCTGAAATCACGCCGCTCAGACCCTGCGCAATTTCTGCCAAAAACCTTCGAAAAGCCTATTGACGCGGGCGCCGGTTTTGTGGTCTATGCGCCGCATCGGATGGGCGTGTAGCTCAGCGGGAGAGCACTACGTTGACATCGTAGGGGTCACAAGTTCGATCCTTGTCACGCCCACCATCCTTTTCAAGGGCTTAGCGGGAAACTGCTGAGCCCTTTTATGTTTCTGGTGCCAGATGGTGCCAAGTTCGGGCGGTGAAACGGCGCCAAATCTGGCACTCGGTAGGCACGAAATGCATTCTCACCAGACCTTTGCCGACCCCCGATTGCAACCCGTTGCACCGGGCATTCGCCACCTCTCTCCTGGTGCCAAATCTGGCACCGGGCAGCGGGTGGTTTAGGCCGTCTTCGCAGCTTCCGCAGCGCCCATGCGAGCACGGCGCTCCGCCTCCAGATCGATCACCGAGGCGCGCATGTCCTCGGTGGTCACCTTCACATAGACCGACTTCGTCACGCGACTTCCCGGCGCATGACCCAGGCGCGGCTGGAGGAGAGCGTCCGGCACACCGCGCATGTGAAGCCAAGTCGCCATCGCCTTCCGTAGAACGTGCGGAGAGACCTTGAGCGGCTGTCCGTTCCGCTTCACCCCAGCCTTCTTCACCGCGCTAGCAAGCGCACGGCGAATGTTTACGAGCTTGCCGCCAAATCGCCCTGGGAAGACAAGGGCGGGTGGCGTCTCGCCTGCCTTCATTGCCGTGGCTCGGGCTGCCTGCTTCGCTGCCGAGAGTGCCTCACACAGGGAAGCGCTTATCGGAATGTCTCTGTCCGAGTGGCGCGTCTTGGGCGTGAAGCCATCCTTGCGGCGAATGGAGACGAGCTGATTTGCCGTGTCCAGGTCCGACCATTCGAGCGTGTAGGCCTCTGTCTTGCGGACACCAGTTTCCGCTAGGAAGCGCACCAGCAACGCCCTCTGCTCCCCGAGAGCGTCCATGATGCGGGACATCTCTTCAGGCGTGGGCACATCCACACGCTTCACCGGCACGGGGATGCGTTCAACCTTGGGGAGTTTCTCCACAAGACCTTTTTCGTGCGCCCACCGGAGCACCTGGAGAAAGAGAGAGGTTTCGGCGTTGATCGTCGCCGCTACGCATCCCACGTCAACACGGTGCTTCTGATAGTCCGCCATTTCCTTGGTCCCGATGCTGGAGACATCGGTGTCGAGGAACTTCCCCAGGATGGCCTTGAGCTTGAAGCCGTCCGCGTCCAAGGATGATTGCCGCTTTTTGCCGGTTGCAACGCGGTCGGCTTGCTCCTCCAGCCATCGCTTCGACACTTCAGCGAGCGTGACACCGCTCACCTTCGGAGCAAACCCGCGCCCTGATAAAGCGCCGTCAAGTTGAAGCTCTCTGAGCATTCGCTTGGCTTCTGCCAGCGCCTCAGCCTTCGTTGGCAGCGTGTGACGGGCACGTTTTCCGTTGGGTGATAGGTGCGGCGGAACATCTACAATCCACGTACCTGTATGCGCACCGTCTCGGATGCGCGGGGCCACTCGGAATGGTCCTATCTTCTCAGCCTCTAGTTTTGCCTTTGTCATCTCTTTGGTTTTCCCTTTTCGTCAGACTACGCACGTAGCTCACCGGGTCGAATGACCCACCCTTGTCCGATGCAACAAGTTGCAACGGCTCCCTTGCGACGGGCGTGCGCACTTTTCGAGCTGGCACCAGCTTGGCACCGGCTCCCTGATCCCGTCGCGAGTTGATGAAATCGACCACGTCGGCCCGCCGATAGATCAGGCGAGCGCCAATTTTTGACGCAGGCAGCTCGCCTCGGGGAATGCGGCGAACGAAGTCCACACCGCACCCCAGCATTCGAGCGACGTTCTCGACAAAGAGGAACTCGCTGCCCAGTCCGTCCGGGCTGCCGACGAAGCGATGAGGATTGTCCCGCCTGTCAGCCTCGTAGGAAGCCCACACAAAGGCTCCGAGGCGATCGAGTAGGTTCTCGACTGTATTCTGCTTAGACATCCTTCAGCGAGCCTCCTTTTTTTGCGCGCACAGATGGAGAGAAAAGTCGAACCCCTCGAACGGTGTTTCCGACGCTCCGCTCGCAAAGCGCATGCGCTTGAAGACGTGACTTCCGAGCGACATGCCTTCTCCAGTTTTTCTTAAAGTCATGCCTGTCACCATTACTCATTGCTCTCCGACAGCCGCCCGAAGGGTCACACATTCACCGCCGGGCGAAACACTTTGACTGACATTTCCTTCCGGGGACGATCTGTAGCGTTCTCTTCGGCCGGAGAAACCAGCTCCGGCGGAGCGAAGCGGAAGCCGGCGGTGGCTTGGACTTTCTGAGCTTAAATTATTTTACGCTTGTGTTTCTCGCTGCAGAGAATGACGATTTATCTCCAGAGAGAATGGCCCTTTCTCTCCGGAGGGAACGATCAAAACGGGAACACCCGCCAATTTGACGGGTATCCGGGTGCTGTACTTCGGCAGCCGTCGCAACCAGTTGCAACGAAGGCTCCTGAGCACAGGGCTTAGCTGCTTTGCGCTCGTTCTGTTTTGCTAAGGCCGATGCGCGCTTTGCAGTCGCCTCATTCCGCTCTTCATCGGCCGCTGAGAAAAACTCCCCGCACCGTTCGCTGATCTCGTTCGCCAGAGCGCGGCATATCTCAAACGCGCGTCGGGGGTGTGTTTTCGCCAGTTCGGCTTGCGCATAGGACAACATCATTTCCACCGCCTCCTCCATTGGAAGCGGGCAGTAGACGTATGAGACCACGTTGCTGCGAGGGCTCCAATTCGACTTCACTCGGTCGATCAACCTTTTCGCGATGAGCCCTTTAAGTGCCCTAACCGTCCGCGGTTTATTAAGTCCGGTCGGTGGAGCGACGATGAAGCCGTATGTATGCGACCGCTGGAGAGAGCCGTCTCTTGAGCAGGCACCATCGACGAAAACGCCAAGTGTCAGCGCCTCGCACAGCTTCCCGAATTGAAAGGTCTTCCGCATGACCACATGCAGCACACGTTGCTCCTCATCGGTGGCCCCGCCTCCAAGCACGCGGTCCAGATACATCGCCTGATAGTAGTCCTGGACTGCGTTGAAGCCGTACTTCAGCGCGTCGATGAGCGCTGCAGGCTCCGGGTATTCGAGCCAAGCGAAGTCAGGAAAATCTTCGCGGTGCCCGAAGGGGCAAAGCCGATTGAGAAAATCGGCACCAGGATGAGTGACCCACTTCCGCAATGCCAAACCCCTATCGGCCTCAATGGCATTCGGATCGTAGTCTGGTCCATCACCACCCCACTCTGAATATTCGTAATCATGGCTAGAAGTCATGCGAGCAATCCTTTTCACGTGTTCGCGCCACTCTTAAGAAGAGGATTAGCAAAAATAACTTGTGGTTACCACAAAAAACTAGTGTATATCATATTATATATTTGACGAACACTTAGACATATAAAAGAATAAATTATTTAAGCTCATAAATAGTTTGATGCCATGTGCACCTCGGTATATGTTGGATACAAGATAACAATAGATCTCAGGTAACATCAATGCGCAAGTGGAGTGACAGGAAAGATGACGTGCTTGTTGGGCTGCACGTGGATAATGACTTCAACGATAAGCTGAACTCATTTGTGAGGCTGGGCCGTCCTGGCGACCAGTTCTATTTCGCGACCAAGAGCGCTTTCTTCAGAGTAGCTCTTCTGGACCTTATGAGCCGCATTGAGGGCATCGACCCCGATATTCTTCAACGCATGCCGATGCAACCCGTTGCACCGCAGGCCAGCGCCTTACCTCCACCCACCGAAAGGAAAAGCCCATGACCGCCCCACTCATTCCTGACACCGCCGCCAAGAAAGCGGACATGAGCCTCTCTCGCTCCGAACTGGAGCACCAGCAGCGCGTTGCGAAGGCGAAGGCAATGGACGCAGCACTCAACGACATCAACCGTGGCAAAATTCCCGCTACCGGAGCCGGCACTCGGTCATCGTCGGGCATCGAGAGTATTCTCATCGTGGACGACAACGCCTCCGCCGGGATCAAAGCAGAGAAGGCCGCGCCGGTTGATCTCCACTACCGCGTGAGGGCTCTGAAGGTCGATCTGTCCCCCGATGCTGCACAGCTCCTCAGCCTCGCAGTGAGGGCCGATGAAGCATACCGCGGTGCTCAGCTCATTGATCTCTCCGCTCTCACCGTCAAGACCGCGCTTGGTGTGTCGGAAAATGAAGCCATCGCTGCCCGTTCCGAGCTGGAGTGCCATGGCCTCATCATCTTCCACGACAACGGCAGCGGGCATCGCGGCTTCTATCCGCGCCTGCCCTGAAATCTCTTTCTTTTATTCCTGCTCGGAAGCATCTCGCCGGGCGGGGATATGCGGTGCCGGTGGCATACCTTCGTCGGACCGGCACCGCACCCCTTCGGGGGAGGCGAGCGACGACAGTGTCCAGATCAGGCCCAGTCCGTCGCCAGCATTCGCTCCCCAACTCCACCAGGACCAGACAGGAATACGCACGATGACCATGAGCCCCGATTTCCCAGACGCTCTCGAAGCGGCGACCAATCCCGAGCCCTTCGAGTTGGTGTCACCTCGCGATCTCCTCCGGTCATCGCCGGAGTTCCTTCTGTCTCTGTCTGTGATTGACCTTTTCCGCACCAGCACGAACGCCGCTATCCCGCCCGCCGTTGCATCCATGATCGAAGACCTGGACGAGCAAGTCATCTTTACCACCGAGATGGTGCGCGCCGGTCTCGTGACGATTGCGCGCCTGATGGGCGAGGAGGCGGAGCAACGGTCGGGACCTAACAAAGAAGCGCTGGAGGCAGCCTGCCAGCTATTCACGGAGGACAGCGTGCGGCTCTCCACTCTGCTGATCCTCAAGGACACCGTCACCGCACCGGCCACGAAGAATGCTCGCGCCCGCGTGACCAATGCCTCAGCAATCGACGCAGGCCACCAGGGCAACACCGCTGCAAACGAGACAATCGAGACGGCGGACTAGAACAACAAACGAGACATCCCAAGGAATGAACTGAAATGGCCCGAGTATGTGTTTGCTGCGAACATCCTCAAAGGACAGCGATTGAAGCACAGCTCGTGTCGGGTCGCTCGCTTCGAGCTGTTGCGGCTGACTTCGGCCTGAGACCGGCAGCTCTTCACCGGCATGCTCAGAACCATTTATCTGCAAGCCTCGGAGCCTCTGCTCAGGCGCATTACTCCGCATCTCGGTGCAAAACGGAGCTGAGAAGCGAGGCTTACACGTTGACAGTATTGCAACCCGTTGCACCGGACGCGCTTACAGAGCGGTCTTCGTCAACACCGCCTCGTGCGTTGCAAATTGAGGATGGAGGACCGGCTCTGCCCTCCCCCACGTGTACCCTGCAATACGAGGAGGGAAGCGGAGCACAGGAAAACCAGACATCAGCCATCAGCGCAGCGCCTTCGGCACCGCTCGACCCCTACGCACTGGCATGCGAACTGAGAGACAGCGCCGTCCAAATCCTTCGAAGCGCCTCCGCCTCCGGTGACGCCAAGCTCGCCCTGGATGCCAATCGGGCAGCGGTCAATGTCCTGGACCGACTTGCTCGTCTGATGCCCCGCGTCGGTGATAGCTCCTCGCCGCCTCTCCAGCTATCTCCCGAATGGGCTCGTCTCAGGTCAGCTCTCATGACCGCTCTTGGGCCCTTCGCAGAAGCGCGGATTGCTGTTGCTGAGGTGCTTGCCGAGACGGAGGCTCTGCAATGATCTCCCACGATCTCGCGATGGCCCTTGACCCCGCTCTCTTCATGGCGGAAGCGGGCTACCCGCCTGACGCTTGGCAGCGCGCTTTTCTCCGCTCGACGTCCAAGAGAAGCCTTCTCCTCAGCTCCCGCCAGCTCGGGAAGAGCACCGTCACCGGAGCATTGGCCTCACACGCTGCAATCTATCTGCCCGGCTCGCTGGTGCTCTTGCTTGCTCCTTCTCAGCAGCAATCGCGAGAACTTTTCCGCAAGGTGTGCTCCTTTCACCGCGAGGCAGCCGACACCGCCCCCGAAGCAGAGAGCGCACAGCGTATCGAACTGCCGAACGGCTCCCGCATCGTCTCTCTGTCAGGTAACCCAACTACGGTGCGCGGCTTCTCCGGTCCTAGGCTTGTCATTCTCGATGAGGCAGCTTGGATTGAGGACGAGCTTTTCCACGCGGTGACGCCGATGCTCGCCGCCGGTGGCCGCCTCATCGCCATGACGACACCGAACGGGCGGCGCGGATGGTTCTATGAGGCGTGGGCTGGCGAAGACCCGGCATGGTCCCGCACCCGCGTCACCGCTCTCGAAAGTCCGCGCATAACACCCGAATTTTTGGCCCTAGAGAGGGCCGCGAAGCCCGAGTGGCGCTATCGGCAGGAATACCTGTGTGAATTTGTCGACACGGACGAACAGCTCTTCCCCACCGACATAATTGCCCGAGCGATGACGCCAGACGTGCCGCCACTCTTCTCTGCCCCAACGAATTTCGGTGCACATCATGCCGCTTAAGATCGTTCGCGACTTCTCCGATCCCAATCACACCCGAAGGGTGATCTATGAGCCCGACCGGGCGAATGCTCCCGGAACACGCCCGCGTGGCAGTCTTTATGTCGATCCGGACACGGGGCGATGGCGCTCCCGTCGCGATGAAGCGAGCCCTGTCAAATACTTCGTTGGTCTCGATCTCGGGCAGGCTGTCGACTTCACGGCGTTCGCCGTAGTCGAGAAGGCAGAGACTGGTCTTACCGTGCCTCATCTGGACCGCGTTCGGGGCCTCCCCTATCCGCAGCTCGTCGAAATGACAGCCGATCTCATGGCCCGGCCCCCGCTCGCTGGCGCCTCTCAGCTTGTCGTCGACGCCACAGGCGTGGGCCGCGCCGTTTTGGACATGCTTCGCAGCGCCGATTTGCAACCCGTTGCAGTGACTATTCACGGTGGGGACAAGGTCACAGGTGCGCGACGCGCGCCCCGTGTGCCTAAGCGCGACCTTATCAACACACTTCTCGTGGTGCTCCAAGCGGGCGCTTTGAAGATTTCAAGTGAACTCCAGCACGCGGGCACACTCGCGCGGGAACTGTCCGAAATGCGCCGGAAGCTCTCCGCCGCTGGACACGACAGCTATGGAGTTTGGCGAGACGGTGAGCATGATGATTTAGTGCTCGCTCTCGCGCTTGCGGTATGGCGGGCTGAGCGTGCGGCTCATACGGCTTGTTCTTCATGACCAGCCAGCTAGCACCTTTTCAGCGTCTTCCTTGGTCGCGCTTGCAAAAACGTGACTGAGCTCACAATCCCATTCCTTGCTCCGCTTCCGATCGGTCACTGCTTCTTCATAAGTCTCGAATGGTCCGCATGGAACCCAGCTGCCTGGCGGGAAAGGAAGCGTTTGCCTGAAACCATAAAAATACTTCGACACAATTTGCTCCAGCACTCGTTAAATGTTTACAACTCCGATCGTAGCCTGCACGAAAAGTTTCGAACATCAATCGTGTATGGGGGCGGTCTGTGTCGTTCAGGGGCAAAAAGGGACAACGTTACACACGTGCCCAGGTGCAGGACATTCTCGGAGTGCCTGAAGATCGACGCGGCGGAGACTGGGCGACTGGATACACTCAGTACGAAAACGAGTTCTTCATATTCTGCAACATTGGCGTCGCTGGTCGCACCGGACATGATTACGACAACCACTGGGATGGCGACATCCTCGTTTGGTACGGCAAACGGGGATCGAGCATTAATCAGCCACAAATAGTTAAGCTGCGGTCTGGCGACTTTCCCGTACACATCTTCCACCGATCTCAAGATCGCACACCCTTTGTGTATGCAGGCGCCGGCCGAGTTATCGACACCCAAGATACTCGCCCGGTGCTTATGCGCTGGTCCTTTGCTGAAGCTAGCATGAACTCAGAAATCGCCGATGCGCTCGCCGCGAACGGCTTCCGCCTAGACGCTCCCGGTGTCCACACACAACGCGCGACGAGAGGCGACGTGACCGTGTATGTGAAGCAACTGACCACGTCCTTCCCTCTCGTCATCGGCCCGGAGTGGGAACAGCGGCTGACCGAATTAAAGTTGACGGGTGCAATTCGTCCGGCAAAGCGCGTCTATTATCACAATGCGACCATGCGCAAGTTTCCCCAACGCTTGAACCACGGTGAAGGCAAAATACCTTACGGCCTAGATTTCGGATTTGGGGACGACAGATCGCTTCATAATTTCCTGAGAACACTCACGGGCAAAGGGCGCATCCCCGATCAATTAGAGTTGGCCAAAGAGCCTGATGTCGACCCCGCAACCGAAACTGAGGTAACCCGCGCGGCCCGCCTTGGCCAGCAGCAATTCAGGAGTGACCTTATCGAACGTTTTACGGGTCGATGTGCACTCACCGACGTCGATATGCTCGAAGCGCTTCGTGCCTCACATATTAAACCGTGGAGCCAGTCCAGCCCGAAGGAGAAGCGCGATCCCGACAACGGCATTCTGCTGGCCGTGCATCTGGATAGCTTGTTCGACAAGGGCCTAATCTCATTCGATGAGAAAGGAGCCGTAATGGTTTCTTCGAAGGTGAGCGAAACGGTGAGAAGAGCATTCGGTCTCGATGCTTTAAGGCCGTTGTCTCTCATTACGTCCGGCAATCAGTATTATCTGAAGTATCACAGATCGGAAATCTTCGTTCCTTAAGGCGCGCAACATTGTTACAAGCGCCAGGGTGTGAATGACGAACGATGAGACTGACTTTCCTTGTCGCGAGCTAACCTGTCTTCTTGCGACCGCCTTTCAAGGTAGCCGGCGGTGCCGCCCCTTCTGGAGGCTTTGCGAAGAAGTCCGATAATTCCACCGAAAGAGCTTGCGCAAGCTTGTCGAGGACGTCAATTCCGGCATTGGCGGTTTGACGCTCCAGCTTTGCAAAATAGGCACGATCCACGCCTGCGTCAGCGGCCAGCTTTTCTTGGGAGAGACCCTTCGAAACTCTGATCCGACGCAAATTCCAGGCGATAAGCGCACGACCGTTCATCGGCACAATGAAGCGGTCTGGAGGCTATTAACCCACTGGCGATTGCCACAGGATTTCGCTATCTAAACGTTGGATGCTGGGGGTTGATGATGGAAAAGAAAAACTATGCTGCCGAGAACCTCATTTGGGGGGCAATACTGCTTGTCGGGGCCTACTGGTATTTCGGGTGGGGGAAGGACCCAAACCCAGCGGAGCAAGCGTCGGCCGCGGCCGCAAGCGAGAGGGAAGAAGCTGAGTGCGCAGCGGACTTGGACTGCTGGGCTAGCAAATGGCAAGTCCGAGCCGGCCGAGACTGCCAGGCACCAATCCAGCGTCTGGCAAAGAACAACTTTGAATGGACGGACGGATGGTCGGAACCCAAACTGCCCCGAGCGCTTTGGCTTAATCAGAGCCAGAAAACAGTCACTTACGTGGGCGACAAGATCAAATTTCAGAATGGCTTCGGGGCATGGATCATTCACACGTACGAATGTGATTATGACCCGACGACACACACAGTCTTGAGCGTCCGCGCACACCCCGGACAACTTTAGAGATCGGAGCCGGCTACCGTGCGGCCGGAGCGGTTGCACGCTCGGCCGTACCGAAAAAAACCTATCCCAGCAATCACGGGAGGTCACGAGCGGGCCGTCCAATCTTGGACATGCTTCACTCTGCTGACTTGAACAATTGCAGTGACGATCCACGGCCGTGTCCCATCTATGGGGACCCGCCGTCTCCCGTCCTGTCGAAGGGCAATCTAATCAGTTGCCGTCTGATGGCGCTTCAAGCGCCCTCAAGACCGCATCAGCGTCCGCACGCCGCGCCCGTCGGCCGCGAGCTGAACGATGGACGACGTAGGTAGTCCAGGGCGGTCTCGGCTGTTGACGAACCGTAGGTCCGGGGTGCATGTCTTCCGCATTGCTATCAAACAGCTTCTCGGAGAACAGATGAAGCCATCGCCACTGATTGACGCTCTCAGAAAACGAACCTCTATACGGGTAGCAAGACGCGTGCTTGCCGAATATCGGTTCCCAAGGGGCAGCGGTTGGGACCAGATTGTTGAGAAGTTAAAGGACAAGGATGCTGCCGCTAAGGCAGATTATCCTGGCTTGGAACGCGGTTTAAGCGAAATTCTGATCGCAAGTGATAAGAGCCTCCGCGTGTACCAGCTCTCAGCCGGTGACGTCGCAACTCTTCGCGCGACTGTGGCATCTCTGGCGATCCCGCCATCAGGCGTATTCACCACACATCATCCTTATCCAGTGCCAGACAACATCTTGAGTGGTTTGCCACCTCAGCCAGCGGTACCTGTCAGCAAATTTTCGGGTCAACAGGCAACCGGCATATTATTCTCATCAATCAGTATAATAGAGCAGAGAGAGCGGTTAACGGCTGCCCAAATCGGACCTACCGCATCGGCATACGACGAAGTCATAGGGATCAAAAAGATAAAGTCTCAGACTTTTGATGCGCTGATCGTCTCCAAGTCGAAAAACTACGCTTATGTGCTCACAGACGCTCATATCGATACCACCCAGGGGACCCGAAATGCTCTCCATTCCAATATGAAAGCAGCAATCAACACGATCGCCAAAACCACGGTTCTTGAAACTTCCATAAATCTACTGCCCTTCATAGAACCAATCTATAACTCTCCTGACGGCGCTGTGAAGCGTTTGCACTACACAACGACAACGTCATCAGGTAAGGAAGAGTGGATGCGAGGAGGTGGGAATTGTCTGAGGCAAGAGCTTGCTCACAAAGCGGGGATGACGGTACTTGCCGGCGGCTTCAAATCTTACGGTATCGAGATTGAATATCCGTTGGATAAGGTTCACGGCTACATTCCTCGGCCTTCGTTGGCGATTAATGGCACCTATCGCATGACATATGAGACAAATCCGCGCGTCGAAGACGCGACCATAGAAGGGTGTGCAACACAGGTTGAACTAGAAGAGACGATTGCGGAGTTGATGCATCACATATCCGGCTCCAAGTCGATTTAGATATGAAGCGCTTTCAGGCAATAGAAAAGGCGATACAGGAACGTTGGGCAGGCGACCCAGCCGCTGGGATGTGCTGCGCCATACTAGATTACGCTGTTTCTAAGCCTGACGAGACATCTGTGATGCTTACATTTGGCGACTTTTCGAAGTTAACAGGCGCTTCATTTGATCAGGAAGAGTTACAACGCGCTATAGCTATCCTTGTGTCGCGCTATTCAGCATTGGAGATGAGACTAATTTTCTTTGATGAAAAAGATGGTCCCCTGTACCTCGACAAAGAAGAGCAATCTGACTTCGTAAAGACCGGTACACTAGCACATCCGCACAGTGGCGAAATCGTTCAAGATGCTAAGGACCGTATATTTCCATATTACATAGCTCAGCCGCAAGCTCTTCTGGAAGAGGTTCGACGTTGATCGACGGACCTTCGTGGGCAGAACTTGAGAATGCCGCTAATAGCACACCAAAGAAGATAATCAGAGAGCTTCAACTTCTATCATTCGAGACTACTCCGTATGAGCAATTCGTCACTCTAGTAGAGAAGGCGATCAATTTCTCTGTCACAAAAATGGTTTCATCTAAGAATATCGTAGCGGGGAAAGGTGGCCATCGTCGGATGGATGAGGATCAACTCACCCTTCTGCTATCTGCACCCCTCTTGGGGATGGGCTTTGATATCTCTCACTCCACCAACGTCGGCGGAAATTGCGACATCCACATCCAAGGGCCGGACGATTATTTGTGGCTCGGTGAAGCAAAGATATTTTCAGACTACGGCAAGCTCATGGGCGGCTTCCAGCAGCTTTGCGACAGATACTCCACCGGTCTTGAGTGTCAATCTCGCGGAGCGATGATTATCTACATGTTTGGTGCAAAAGTTCAGAGCATGATGAAATCATGGTGCGACTACCTGAAAGATGCTCGTCACGATCTCAAAACTGAGCCGGTGGATGGCCAGCCGTTACAATTCCGCACTACCGAACTTCATCGCGCTACAGAGCAGCCAATCGTCGTCTGCCATATGCCGGTGCCACTGCTCCACGAGCCCACCGATAGCGCTCCACCTCCCCCAAGAACGCGTCGCGCGGAAGCAAAAGCAAGTCGCGCCGAAAAAGCAAGGTGAAGTGCCTTCTTCGCAATTCTATGCATACAACTCGCGTCTTATGGCCTGAGGCGCCGTTCACTTTTCAGCCGTGATCTCGGACATCAACCGACCTTCAGCGCTGGCACTTTCTGCTTCGCTAACGGCCCTTCCAGAAAGGCAAAATCGATGTTACATTCTAGTCAATGAACCTTGACAGGAGCGAAACGGATGCGCGGTGTGGCCTACTATCGAGTTTCAACGGACAAGCAGGGCCGCTCAGGCCTCGGTCTTGAAGCTCAACGTGAGGCCGTCCGCCGGTTCATGACTGACGATTATCCGCCCGTCCGGGAGTTCACCGAAGTGGAGAGCGGCAAGCTCGCGTCGCGCCCCGAGCTTGCCAAGGCGCTCGCTACCGCCAAGATGCTCCGCCTTCCCCTCGTGGTGGCCAAGGTAGACCGCCTCGCTCGCAACGTCGCGTTCCTCGAGGCCATCCTTGCCAGCGGCGTGGAAGTCGTCTTCTGCGACATCCCCCAAGTCCATGGTGCAATGGGCCGCTTTATCCTTCAGCAGATGGCAGCGGTGGCCCAGCTCGAAGCCGGTCTCATCTCAGAGCGCACGAAAGCAGCGCTGAAGGCTGCCAAAGACCGCGGCAAGGTGCTCGGTGGCTTCCGTGGGGTGAAGGTGGACCCCGAACTCGGGCGCGCTGCCAAGGCCGCCAAGGCTTTTGAATTTGCTTCCCAAGTCGCTCCGATTGCTCGTGAACTTCAAGCCGGTGGCGCTTCCCTCCGCATCATCGCCGCAGAGCTGACCTCACGCGGCATACCAACGCCGCGTGGTGGTGACTGGAACGCCGTTCAGGTCAAGCGCGTTTTAGAACGGGTCCAAGGTTCTTGACGCAAGGCGTTCCAGCGACTTCACAAGCAACCGATCGCTGGTCGCTGAAGTTCACCCGAAACGCCGCCGCGAGGACGCACTGCTTGTACTTCTCGACGAGGCGGGGGATGTGGTCGAGGTGATCGCTTCCGTGTTTGGATTTGCCGGTGAGGCTGTCAATCTTCGCCACGATACGCCGCTGCTCGGGAAACGGGCGCCAGCCGCATTCAATTACGGTCGAACTGTTTCCGCATAAAGCCGAGCGCTCCCGCATTGGCCGTCACGTCGCCCTCGACATCACTTGGGAAGCCTTCACTGCATTCCGCCTGAACTTCGAGCACGATACGGAATGTTGTGCCCTCGGCGCGATCGAGCTCGGCAATGACGCTCTCAAAAACTTGGGAAACCTTCATCGCGCCGCGAATAGTGTCCAGTTCGATCATTCCGGAGAACCGCTTCGGCCGCACGTGTTGGATTACGGTATCTGTCGATCCCGACGCTCCCTGTATGGTGGCGCCGCCGGCTGTCGCCCTGCTGGTATCTCCTCCTTCACCCGCCTGATCCTCTTTCTTGGCTGCTTCGGCAACATCTCGCAGCACGATGAGCATGTTCTGACCGAAGCGCACAGGCACGCTCTTGGAGAACTGGAGTTCCTGATACGCCTCGGCCGCTTTGCCGGCCGCCAGCGCGAATTTGGCGCGCGCCGGGTCCATGTCAGCCACGGCGTCAGAAATCGCACCCGCCAGCACAACCTCGTCCCGTAGCCGCTCCATATGGAGGAACTCGAAATACCAATCGCGGACCTGATCGACCGGCAGGTCCGGCTTGCCTTGCGGCCAAAGCTCCAGCATGCGCTCGGTGAAGCTCTGCCGCCCAAGAGTAGTGGCGATCACCGCCACTTCGGACGCCTTATCCCACGCCGCTTCCGCTGGCGTGCGCTGCGCGCCCAACCGCATACCGAAATGCTCCAGCACCACGACGCTGTGGTCCGATGGCGATGGCGTAGGCACCAACAGATGCGACCATGCCTTGCGCACGGTATCCTTCGCTGCCTTCTCCGCCTGCGCGAAACGGTTCTGCGCATCCGATTTCTGGCTGTCGGTCAGATCGAGGCTTAGGTCATCGACGATGCTTTTCCACGCCATCATGCGCTTGACCGTACGCCGTGCATCTTCAAGTCCACGTTCGTCGGCCGCGAGGAAAACAAGCGCGTTGCGATACTTGCGCTGTCCGCCGGAGCGGCGATCCAGACCGTCCATTGCTTCCACTTCCGCCAGCGATCCGCCGCCAGGCTGATAAACGTGGCTCGGACCAAGAATGACCAGACCCGAAGTCGGTCGATCCTCCACCTCGGAAGCTCGGTCGGGTGCGGTATGAACGCGGCCCCAATTGCTGCGCGCCCGCTCGTCGGTTTTCAGGAACTTGATGATCTCGGCGTCGGCCGCATCGTCATCCACGTCAAGTTGCCGATTGTCGGCGAGCTTGTTGAGCGTGGCGCGCGGGCCGTACCAGTATCGGCCTTCCGCTTCATAGAGATGCGCTGACCGTTCCGCGATTTCGCGCAGAGCATCGCCGAAGATGGAAATCTGTTCGCCGGGCTTGACGCAGGCGAGCCTGAGTTCCGGGCCGGTGATGCCGCCACGGGCATCGCCCGCCGGAGCGGTGCTGACGAACACGGCACGCGCCGCGCGCCGTGCCACCTGATCGTTACGGTAACGCTGCCGTCGCGCCTCCATTTCGGCCGGGAGCGACGTGTCCCCATCGACCTCGCCCTCGATGATCGAACCCCATACCGGACCGGAAAGCGGTTCCAGAAGCGCGCCGCGCACGGCTGGATCATCTACGCGCAAAGAACTCGGCAGGATCAGCGGTTCGTCGCTGCGCTCGCGGTAGCTAGCAAAGATCGTTCGCGCCAGAAGCGCCAGCACGCCGCGTGTGCGCTGGAACTTTTCGAGCGCTCCCCATTCCGTCGAGAGCTTGTCGAACAGCATCGGATGGATCGGATAGGCTTCCATGATCTTGTCGGCATAGTCGCGCTCGCCCGTGCCCGATGGGAAGTCCGATTTGTGGTCGCGGTAGAGCTTGATGAAGCGGTCCACAGTTCGCCTGCGCTGCTTCTCGCCCTCGGTGTCGAGTTCCTGAAACAGCCGTCGCCTGACTACCGAATAGGTTTCGGACCCTTGCGCCGGCTGCCATGCCGACTGCGTACGGCCGAACAGCTTTTCCAGCGTATGCAGCGTCTCACGGCCCTTGTCGGTGCCGCCCGCCTCAAGATCGCTTTCCGGTAGCGAGCCGACGATCAGCGCATTGGGGATTTGCGCCGCCGCCTCCGTCAGCGATTGCAGGAACGAGATATGCGCGTTGTAACGCTCGCCGACAAGCTGACGCACGAACACGACCAACTCATCAAGCAGGATCAGCGAGGGCTTGCCGTTCAGCGCCAGAACCTTCTGGAAGACTTCGCCGCCTGGGCTGGTCCCGGCATTTTCGGAAGATTGCACGAGCGCCAACCCATCGCGACCGGCGATCCGCCACGCGAGATAACCCCAAAGCGTGCGGATGGCATGGCCATCGGCCATTGCGAGTGGCACGTCCGGCCCCTTGTCGCTGCCGCTGAAGACGGCGAGGTTGACTTCCCCCAGGCTGGAGGCGCTGACAGCAGCGGCGATGGACGAAAGATTGTCGGCTCTGCTCAAGTCCTGAAGCCGCGTCATGTGCAGGAGCGACAAGAGCGTGTGGGTCTTGCCGCCGCCGAAATTGGTTTGCAGTCCGATTGTCGAAGGTCCGCCACCGCCCGTCAGCCGCTTGGCGGCGTTTTCGAGCGTCATGCGCAAGCCGGCAGTCAGATAAGTGGCATTAAAGAATTCAATCGGATCGGCGTATGTGTCCTCGCCTTCTTCACGGTCGGCGGCAGCTAGATTGGCGGCGAACTTGTCCTTGTCGAGCCGGCCGGTCAGCACGTCCTCGCGCGGCGGCGATACCACGCGCCAAGGCTTCAATCCCTCAACCTCGCCGCCGCCGAAGAAATCCTCCTGACGTGGCTCCTCCGTTCTGGCGCGCGTTGAAGTCAACGTGAGTGTTGGACGGCGGGCTGGTTCGGTGCCAGCAGCCAATGAGCCCGCAGGCTTCGCGTTTGCCGCAGCGGTTACTCCGGTCATCGCCGTGAGAAGCCCGTTCAGAAGCGCAGAAGCCTTGCCGGCCTCGTCCTTCGCGCCGACTGCATTGAGCAAATCAGCGCCGCCGGACAGCGCACGCAAGGTTAACTGATTGTCGATCTCGCTTGACGAATGGGAATGCTTGTTGCGGCCGGCCAGCGCGGCAGAGGCCGCGTCGCGCATTTCCGGCTTCAGCGAATTCTCGAAGACATCGCGCCAGTTATGGATGATCGCGTAAAGCAGCGCATAGGCGTCGAGGTCCGCCACAGGAGAGAGCGATTTCGGCAGCCGTGCCGTCTGCCGCCATTGCGCGCCGAAGCCGGATTTCAGCGCCGTCTCGACGAAGGGCAGACACCCGCGCTCGATCAGCGCCAGCAATTGTGCGATACGGTCGCGATTGTTCATTGCTCTCAACCCCTACAACAACTTGCCCTGCACCAAATGCAGTCCAACGCCCGCCTCCTCGGCCCGGTCGGCGGCGCGCTCGATCTCAGGCCACGCGGTCTGAAGTTGGTTCCAGATCAGCGCCTCGTCATTTTCCCCCTTGGTGGTGGCGATCTCGAAAAGGCGTTCGGCGACGAGCAGGACATCCGGCCCGGAGCGGCGGTTCTCGGCGAGAATGTGCCCGGCCTTGTCGATGCCGCCATCCTCGGCATGGAAGACGCGGGCGAGGTGCTGCGCCATTTCCCAGACGGTAAAGATGCCGTCGCTCGTAGGCCGCCACTTAGGGTCCGCCTCGTGCATTTCGGCACGGGTCAACAGCTTGGCGTCACCACCGCGCGATCGGAACAGGCCGGACGCGTTCATGCGGCCTTCAGCCAGGTTGAAGCCCTGCAACATACTGATAGCGGTCCCCGCACCACCGGAAACGAGCCTGTAGCCGCTGATTTGATACCATTCGAGCGCGAAGCGGCTTTCGGGGTCGAGGGCTTCTGTTCCTTCGCTCAACGCCTCATCGATCTCGCGGTTTATCAGCGCCAGAGCTGACGCAACACTCATCTCACTGTCGTCGGCCTCGCGTACCGCCGCATATTTGGAGAAGATGCCTATGCCGGGGCCTATCGCAGCTTGCCGCCGGTCGGGCAATGGCACGCCAGCCTTCTGATGATCCTCAATGGCCCGTTTCATCACCGGTTTCAGTTCGCGCAGGAAATCGCGGCGGCTGATTGTCCTGGCATCTTCAGCACGCGCGCGGCAGACGAGCACGACGGATGAGGCGAGAGCATTGGCGTTGTTTCCAATACTCCTATTCGAAGCTTCGGTGTGGACCGGCCATGTTGCGTCTACCTGGAGGCCACTGTCAGCGACCGCCTGCAAGAAGGCAGCCCAGCCCGGCGACAAAATTCCGTCGGCCCGTGCTTCGGATTGCTTGAAAGCGTAATAAATCGCAAGCGGCGCTTCTGTGGAGGCTCGGCGCATTGCGGCCAACGCCTCACTCATTCCGGACATGAAGTGCTGTTCTGCAGCTTCAGTCCCTCGGTTGTCCAGGTAGGGTGTCGCCACCAGTTCCTCCTTCTTGGGAGTAACTAGCCGGCGAAAGAGATCACGGTGAATGTTTTTGAGGCTGCGACGAAGCCAAACATAGAAAAAGTCCGATAGGTCAGCATAACCGATGTTGTCATAGTAGGGCGGGTCGGTAGAAATTAGCGCCGGCTTAATCGGATAGGAGTTCTCTGGGGCGTTGATGGCAAAGCATTTGGCCTGAGAGCCTGCATCATACATCATCAGATACTCAGACGATGTTTCGACCGCAGAAACCCATCCGCCGCTCGATTTTGCAAAAGGATTGGCCTCTGAAAAATCCCAGATCATTGGAATTGCCTGTCTGGAAAATGTGGACCTTATGGCACTGTCTTTAGGAAGCCATGTTGCAATTGAGCTATTGTATTCGCAGGCCCGGCTAAGGGCACAAGCCAGATATGTCGCCACGGTATCCGCATAGGCAGCCGGACCGGTGCCGCCTTCGGTGAGCGACTTCTCGGGATCAGGATGATTGGCGAAGACACGCGCGCCCTTAGCGTCTGCAAGCACTTTTTGCCGCGCCTCGCCGATTAGATCGGATAGGGTCGCCAGAGCGGTTAGTTGGCGCGCGGTGAAGAGATCACTATATTGCGGCATGCCGTAGTCTGGCGGCGAGAACCACCTTGGGTTCTTTGGCAAATCCTGTTCGAGTTCAGCCATATCTGGCGCATTGACTATTGCTGCCGCTTCATGTTCGGAGCTTGGCTCCAAATATATCCGTCCTCGCGCGCCTTCCGCCACAACAGCCATGAGCCGCACGCCCATTCGGCGAGCTTTGCCTTCGGCCTTTACGTATTCGCTATCGATAGCGGCCCCGCTCAACAGGCAGGTGAAGTTCGCGCCGCGCGCGGTCTTCGTACCATTTACCGCAGCAGCTAGTTCTTCCTTGGTCACGCCATTCGGCTTGACCGTAAAGCGCCAGCCGTCTTTCGCTGTTGCGTCCTTAACCGGGACGACGATCGCTTCCTTTCCTGCCTTGGATGACAACACGAAGGAGGAGGCGAGCGGCACATGTGCACTTCTTTGCGCCGGGTCGGGCGAAGCGACCGTGCGTGCCCATAGCCACGCGATCACCGTTGCCTCGGAGCTATCGGGCAAGGTAGCCTGTGGATACAGGTCGCCGATTTTCTTTTCCGCCTCGTCGTGTATCCACCGGCCATAGCGGCGCACATCCTCCGCAAGGCCTTGCGCGCCCTTCCAGTCGCGACCGGCTAAATCGCGCTCACCATCCACAGCCGGATGGATCGGTGGCAGGTTGGCGAATTTCGGCGGGAACTCGATCAACGCCTTGGTAACGAGAACGGCGACAGGGTTAAGGTCGGACCCATAGGCGCGAAGTCCAAGCCGCTGCGCCTCCAGTGGGATCGAGCCACCGCCGCAGAAGGGGTCGTAGACGGGCGGCCCCTTCTCTTGAAGGTATGCAATCACGGCCTTCGGTTCGGTAGGCGGCTCTTCGCCCAACCCCCAAGCCAGAGACCGAGCGATTTCATACCTAGCTGCCTCAATTGCCCTTTCGAAACGTTTTCGGTCTTTACTGTCAGGCTTCGGCCACTCGACCATCTCCTCTATGATTTTGTGCAAGCGACGTCGTTCCCGCGCCTGGTCCTCGTCACTCGGAAATTTGTCTTTCCATGCCGACGGGTCATCGACAAGTTGGCCAAACAGAACGGCTCGGCTCGTCGCCAGAGGCCGGTGAGCCCAGTATTTGTGAACCTTCGTCGGGTAGTATTTTGGAGCCTTGTTCTTGGTCTTGTTCGCTAGATTGATGGCTTCAAGAGGAAGGGAATGCTCGATGAGCTTGATACGTGCACGATCTGTCATTGTTCGGCAAACCCCGAAACCTTCGGGGCTGTCGCGGCCCGCGCCACAATGTCCTTGACCGCATAGTGACGGCAAATATCACGGAACTCCCCCTCATCCCACAGATGCCGGGCAGGATCGTTTAGATAGAGTGGCTGACCGGCAAAGCCTGCGTCGATGGGTACATAGACCAGATGGTAGCGGTCGCCGGCATTGCGGGCCTTCAGCATTTCGTTCTTTGTCACAATTATTTCACGCCCGCCAACAACGCGGCCCTTTACTTCCAGAAACAGCAATTCACCCTCGATCGTCACGCTCTCGATGTCCCAGCCGCGATTGTGCATCGAAACATCGACCGGCATGCGCCCGGCCGCCTGCTCGGCCTGCATAACAGCATCCATCGACAAGCGCTCGGTTTCTTCCGTTTCTTTGGCAAATCCGCCGTGGAAAACTGTCTCACCCTTCAGTCTGGCCAGCAGTCCGGCGGGAATTACCAGTGCACCACCACGAATGGAGGGAGACGCGGCCGAGATGTCGCGTTCCTTCTTCAGTTCCATCAGGCGAAGCTCCAGCCGGTCGGCGAGACGCGATGCCCGCTCCTCGGCCTGCGCGAGGGCAAGGCGCTCATCCTTACCCGCCTTGATGTTGAGGCGATGCTGGTCGGCGCGACGGCTCCAATAGGCAATTTCCTTCCTGAGCCGAACGCGGACCTCCTCCTCGATCTTGCGGATATGATCGAGACGGCGATGCCGCACTCCTTCCAGATGTTCCGTCGCAAGATGTTGGCTAGCATAAGCTCGCGCCCGGGCCAGAAGATCCTGTTTCAGCCAGTCGGCTTCAAGGACGTCCCCGCACAGCTCACGCTCATCGGCCGCCAATGGGCGCAGATCGAGATAGGGCGCGGCTCCTTCGTCGCGCTGGTTTCCATCCTGACCGAGGCTGACGAATTGGAGCCGTTTGGAGATTACGCGCGGCTGCCCACTCGGCGCGGTGATGCCATCCTTGACCTCATGTTCGGCCATGACGAGAAGGCGCGGCTCCTCGCCGCCATCCGCCTCCGCCAGGAACACCGTTCCTTCTCTCAGCGCACTCTCGTAATGCTCGATTGTCAGGTCCACCACCGCATCCAGCAATGGATGGCCGGGCGCGACCAGGGCCGCGTTAGGCTGCCCGTCGGCGCTGTGCATATGCGCCTTGTCAAAGCAGACACGGGAATAACGCTCTAGCACGGGCTCGCCATGACCTGTGAGATGATCGCGGCTGCGGATTAGCGCCGGTACTCGCAAGATTTCCCAGCGGCCCTCCTCGCGCGCGACGATGTGGCCGCCCAGCCGCTTGAAGGCTTCCTCGAAAAACATGCGGATGTAGTAGGGCTGCAAACGGCGCGCATGCGCCCGCTCCATGTCGAATTTCAATACCCTGACGCGCTCGGGATCGAGCGTTTCCTGCGAAAGTCGGGCACGCTTGGTTAGAGCGTTGAGACGCGACTGATCAACTGCTCCGTCGATGCTCTGGTGGAGGCGTGCACGGATGTCCTCACGGTCACCATAGCGCACGGCTTCCATGAGCAGGTCCTTGAGGCTTTTGTCCTCAAAGGCTTCGCCGAGCACGTCATAGACCTTGCCACCGAGCGCCTTGCGCGCCTCCTCGAGCTTTTCCAGCAAGCGCTGATAGACCGCGCCCTCGCGGGTCTCGCCGGCGACCAAATTCCAAAGATGGCACACTTCAGTCTGGCCGATGCGGTGAATACGTCCAAAGCGCTGTTCGAGCCGGTTCGGGTTCCACGGTAGGTCGTAATTGACCATGAGATGTGCGCCGCGCTGGAGGTTAACGCCCTCGCCGGCTGCATCATTAGCTATCAGGACGCGCACCTTCGGATCGTCGTTGAAGGCAGCAACGGCGGCGCGGCGTTGCTGGCGCGGCACGCCGCCATGTATAACCTTCACCGCCTCCGGGTCGCCTAGTCGGACAACGATCTTCTCTTCCAGATAGTCGAGCGTATCGCGCGGCTCGGTGAAGAGGAGAATTTTCCTCTGGCGACCTGTCCCCGGATCGTAGACGGGCGGCTGGTCGAGGATGGACGCAAGCTGCGTCCATTTCGCATCCTCGCCGGAGCGGCAAAGCACGTATGCCTTTTCCTCGAGAACCTTTAGGCTTTCGATCTCGATTTTCAATTCATTCAGCGAGCGGGCGCTGGAGGCGGTGTCGATAGCCTCGTTTTCGAGGGCTTCTAATTCCTCTTCCGGCATTTCCTCCAGATCATCGTCATCCGGCACGTTGATGGGCGAAGGCAACGACATGGAGGAGGGATGCGCGCCCTTGAGCTTCAGTTCCTCTTCCTCAAGTCGAGTTTGCAAACGCTCGCGGCGTCGTTTCAGTGACTTCCATATCGCGCGCGGCGAGGAGGCAAGTCGGCGTTGAAGTGACTGCAGGGCGAAGCCGACATTGTTGCGCTTTTTCTCGTCTGTCTTGGCGAAACGCTCGGCGCGGTTCATCTCCTCGCGGACATACTCGGTGACGGACGCATAGAGGTCAGCCTCGGCAGCGGAAAGCGGATAGTCGACAGTGTAAGCGCGGCGCTCGGGAAAGAGCGGCCGGCCATCGAACCAGTAAAGCTCCTCCTTAACGAGGCGGCGCATCAAATCCTTCGCATTGGACGTGCGCACACCCTCGCGATAGGCGCCCTCAAAGCGGTCGTTGTCGAGCAGCGAGAGAAAAAGCTGGAAATCATCATCCTTGCCGTTATGCGGCGTGGCGGTCATCAGCAGGAGGTGGCGCGCGTTACGTCCCAGCATGCGGCCAAGTTGAAAGCGCTTGGTATATTTGACCTCACCACCGGTATAGCTGGCCGACATGCGATGCGCCTCGTCGCAGATCACGAGATCGAAGTCACGAGAGGCTTCAATCAGTGTCTGCACCTCCTCTGACCGGGCGGCCATGTCGAGGCGCAGGATGAGGCGGTCCTCGTCGTTGAACGGATTGCCGCTGTAACTCGCGCTGAACATCTCGCGGCCGACGATCTTGAAGTCAAGATCGAACTTCTCCTTCAATTCGTCCTGCCATTGCTCAACCAGAGAGCCGGGCGCAACGATCAAGCAGCGCTTGAGATCGCCACGGATCATCAATTCCTTAATGAACAAACCTGCCATGATGGTCTTGCCAGCGCCGGGATCATCGGCGAGCAGGAAGCGAAGCGGATGACGTTCCAGCATCTCGCCATAGACGGCGGTTATCTGGTGCGGCAGCGCCTCAATGTCGGAACTGGTAAGAGCGAGATAGGGGTCGAACAGATGAGCCAGCGCTATGCGATGCGCTTCCGCCGCGAGACGGAAATTCTCTGCGTTTCCCCCGAAAGAAAACGGCGCCGAGGCCGTTGCCGAAAAAAGGCGATCCTGATCTTCGCGGATGAGTATACGCTGGTCGAGGCCTTTTGGGGTCCGGTAGGTGACTTCCAGTTGCCGATCGCTCAACCAATCAACTGAGATGATCTCGGCTGTTCCGGTTGGCGAAAGCCCGTCTATAAGCGACCCACGTTTGAGTTCTTCCAGCCGAAGCACAATACTAACTCCCCCGGTTGCTCTCGCGCACAAATGCGCGCCCATCTTGCGAGTTTCGGCGGCATGTTCAACACCAATTACAGAGAAAGTGGATTTCAGATCGCCCCCGAGTTAGCCCAGCTGAGTTGCAATATGAAATTGTTAACCCCTATCGGAGAATGGTTGCTCCAGGCTTGCACCAAGCTGGACAGAACAAATCGAAGGCAGTACGAAGATTTCGATCTGTAGTTTAAAGCTGGTTAAAACGCGAGTTGTATCCGGGCTTATGGCCCGCCGATTTCAAATTCTCGAGATGTTGGGGTTCGATGCCCGACCAGGTCACATTCCCATTAGCGATTTCGCGATCAGCCCCGTTTCGTTCTTTGCAGCAGGGGATTGGTCAGTCGACGTTCCGACTGAACACAATTGTCGTTGGCCTAGAGTTGATAGCCGACGGCGGGAGCAAAGCAATTGATCTCCCGGTTGTTTGGAAAAAGCCTGATACTCCGCAAAAAGCCCGGCAGGTGGCCGATCAAGCGCGGCAGTTTGCGCTTACGTCAGCTCTTGTCTACAGCTCAGATCTCTTTGATCAGTTTCTCAGGCAGTTGGTCAGGCTGAAATGGGCCGACTTCCCGGAAGAGGTTGTGAAGGTTGTTTCTAAAGAAGTTACCAAGCCAGAGGGCAAAGCCTATTCGGTTACTGAGCGAGTAGAGAAATTGGCTGACTACCTGAACGTCGATGAGCGCACCGGCATTGCAATGCTAGCGTTGCTGATCGAGTGGAGAAATAGCATCGTCCACGGCGCAAAAACAAGAAAGCGGTCGATTGGGAACAGCTCAAGGAACGTGCTTATGGAAAATTCAGACCTTTTATCGAAAAAATACTCCAACATTGATGTTTCGCTAACGATTAATCGCTTTGAGAGTGGAGAGCAGCCACGACGTAAAGATACGACAGTGTTGATCGCGAGTTGTCAAAATTTAGCTCGGATACTCGATCAGGCCACGATCCGAAACATAGCAAAAACAAGGGATGGGATAATATACCTTACGGAAAGTCTGTTGCGAGAACGATGGAACTCTGAGGGGGGCCGGGATGAATACTGCGCCGTGTGGAACAACAACAAAGTGGGACGCCGTATCCTATTCGAGAAAGTACTCAATCAATTGGGCATATCACGTACATCGAAGCCGGTTTCGGCATGCTTAGACGACGGCTTTGTCGAGGATTTCGTCGAGCAAGATAGAGCAAGCCTTGAGAAACGGCTCGGTTTGGCCGCAGCGAATGCAACGAAGTAATAAATGCGCCGCCTAGAGAGGGTAGAGCGATCGGGATCGATCACGTTCCCGGCCCGTACCCGTGCTTGTTGATGGTGATGAAGATCGGCCCCTCGCAATGCGGTGGCCGGGGCAACATCGCGGTCGACCCAACGGAACTGCGATGTTGCGCCCGTGCGCGTCCTGATCGGTTTTCGAGCGGCAGACAGTGACAAGCAAACCGTTAGGACATCAACGACATCGAGGGCGGCAGGCTCTAAACGCTGCGTGGCGGCTTTCGAGATCGCGGCGAGCTGCCGCAGCAGTGTGGCGACATCGCAGGTTCCGGTCTTCTCCGCAAGGTAATTCCCGTTCGCTGCCGCTCCGGCCCTCGAAAAAATTCATGGTCAACATCGTTCAACGCCTGAAGGCCATCCCTCCGGTTAGATCCTCTCCTGGTGCCAACTGGTGCCAATTGAACTCCCAAACACAGTTCAAACAGACACCAATTCACACACATGTCGCGGCAACCGGATTGGTCAGTGATGGGGAGCCAAAGTGTTACGACAATTGCTAACCATCGGAAAGCGTGCAGAAAATTGCCAACCGGCTATCGCGCAGCTATGAGAGGATGGATGGCGGGCGCAATTTTGACATCGTAGGGGTCACAAGTTCGATCCTTGTCACGCCCACCATCCAAGTTTCAAAAGGGCTTACGGGAAACCGCAAGCCCTTTTTCAATTCCCCCAACCTCCACTGCACGCGCCGGCCGACACAAGCAACTGAAGCCGAGACCGGAACTTTGAACGGCGGCGATTCTGCTAGCCTGTCGAAAGCGCGCGGGTTTTCCGAAGCGTTGTCACGCGTTCTTCATGTTCGCCTGTTAAGAGATACCTACCTCGCCATTGACCACGGATGTACTGGCATTGGCTGAAGGTGTTGAGGAAGGTCGGGTTCAGCCCGGCCTTTTTTCTTGCGTGGAGCCGCGCCGGCGCTGGCGCGCGCCGCCCGGAAATAATCTGGCGCGGAAGATGACGCGCGCGCAATTTTGCGCTACTACCCCCTGCAACGGCGCTCTGCGATCGCCACATCCGCCTAATGACATTCGTCCGTGAAGGAACACGTTCATGCCTGCCTATCGCTCCCGCACCACCACCCACGGCCGCAACATGGCCGGCGCCCGCGGCCTCTGGCGCGCGACGGGCATGAAGGACAGCGACTTCGGCAAGCCTATTATCGCGGTGGTGAACTCGTTCACGCAGTTCGTGCCGGGCCATGTGCATCTGAAGGACCTCGGCCAGCTCGTCGCGCGCGAGATCGAGGCGGCCGGCGGCGTCGCCAAGGAATTCAATACGATCGCGGTCGACGACGGCATCGCCATGGGCCATGACGGCATGCTCTATTCGCTGCCCTCGCGCGAGATCATCGCCGACAGCGTCGAATATATGGTGAACGCCCATTGCGCCGACGCCATGGTCTGCATCTCCAATTGCGACAAGATCACCCCCGGCATGCTGATGGCGGCATTGCGCCTCAACATTCCGGCCGTCTTCGTCTCCGGCGGGCCGATGGAGGCCGGCAAGGTGGTGCTGCACGGTAAGACGCATGCGCTCGACCTCGTCGACGCTATGGTCGCGGCCGCCGACGACAAAGTCTCCGACGAGGACGTCCAGATCATCGAGCGCTCCGCCTGCCCGACCTGCGGCTCCTGCTCCGGCATGTTCACGGCCAATTCGATGAACTGTCTGACCGAGGCGCTCGGTCTGTCGCTGCCCGGCAACGGCTCGACGCTCGCGACCCATGCCGACCGCAAACGCCTGTTCGTCGAGGCCGGCCACCTCATCGTCGACCTGGCGCGCCGCTATTACGAGCAGGAGGACGAGCGGGTGCTGCCCCGCAACATCGCCACCAAGCAGGCCTTCGAGAACGCCATGGCGCTCGACATCGCCATGGGCGGCTCGACGAATACGGTGCTCCACATCCTTGCCGCCGCCTATGAGGGCGAGATCGACTTCACCATGGACGATATCGACCGGCTGTCGCGCAAGGTCCCGTGCCTGTCGAAGGTCGCTCCGGCGAAAGCCGACGTGCACATGGAAGACGTACACCGAGCCGGCGGCATCATGTCGATCCTAGGCGAGCTGGACAAGGGCGGCCTCATCAACCGCGACTGCCCGACAGTCCACGCCGAGACGCTCGGCGACGCGATCGACCGCTGGGACATCACCCGCACGTCGAGCGACACTGTCCGAAAATTCTTCCGCGCCGCTCCCGGAGGCATTCCGACGCAGGTTGCCTTCAGCCAGGAGGCACGCTGGGACGAGCTCGATACAGACCGCGAAAACGG
This sequence comes from Ensifer sp. R1-3, assembly GCF_056739175.1. Classification (NCBI taxonomy): domain Bacteria; kingdom Pseudomonadati; phylum Pseudomonadota; class Alphaproteobacteria; order Hyphomicrobiales; family Rhizobiaceae; genus Ensifer; species Ensifer sp. R1-3. The sequence goes on along the minus strand of NZ_CP096515.1, from coordinate 3,357,752 downwards.
TGTCATCCGCTCGGTCGAACATCCCTTCTCCAAGGATGGCGGCCTCGCAGTACTCAAGGGCAACATCGCGCTCGACGGCTGCATCGTGAAAACCGCGGGCGTGGACGAGAGCATCCTGAAATTCTCCGGCCCGGCGCGCGTCTTCGAGAGCCAGGACGCAGCCGTGAAGGGCATCCTCGCCAACGAGATCAAGGCCGGCGACGTCGTCGTCATCCGCTACGAGGGGCCGAAGGGCGGACCGGGCATGCAGGAAATGCTCTACCCGACGAGCTACCTGAAGTCGAAGGGTCTCGGCAAAGCCTGTGCGCTGATCACCGACGGACGCTTCTCCGGCGGCACCTCCGGTCTTTCGATCGGCCACGTCTCGCCCGAAGCGGCGAATGGCGGAACGATCGGGCTGGTGCGCGAAGGCGACATGATCGATATCGACATTCCGAACCGCACCATCAGTCTGCGGGTGGACGAGGCCGAGCTTGCCGCACGCCGCACCGAACAGGATGCCAAGGGCTGGAAGCCGGTCGAGCAGCGCAAGCGCCGGGTGACGACCGCGCTCAAGGCCTATGCGGCCTTCGCGACATCGGCCGACCGCGGCGCCGTGAGAGATCTGGGCGACCGTTAAGTCGAGCATTTCACTGTTTCATGGAAACACTGAAATGCTCTACCGTTTGACCCAACGCACTTCCGGACGGAAAACCGTTACACACTTTTCCTGGAAGTGCTCTCAACAGCATTGCAGCTGTCCCAAATGGCTCCCGCAGCGAGGGGAGCCTTTTCGTTTCGGAGCTGTGAATTCACATGTGCCGCGTCTCGGCCGGTGCGTTCCACCAATTGTTGTGGAGCCCGTCCATATATTGGATCGGCAGGGCCGCAAACTCGGCCGGATCGACACCGTCGAGGCATGCGACATTGATGGAGACGAAGGCACCGCCGATCTCTTCGACATAGCCGTGGCCATAGGGCGTCACACCGCACGCCGTGCAGAACCGATGATGGCCGCTCATCGTGCCGAACTGGTAGTCGCCGATGCCTGCCTCCTCGCACATGAGCCGGAAATCCTCCGGTTTCACGCTTGCGCCCCAATAACGCAGCTTCGAGCAGTATGAGCAATTGCAGCGGCTGGTTCCCGCTTCGAGATCGATATCGACCTCGAAGCGGATCCGTCCACAGTGGCAGCTACCCTTATGGGTCTTTTTCATCCTCGTTTCTCCCCGCTTGAATCTAGATTTTCGAGATCTGGATCACCTTCATGATTTAGGTCGGTCAACGTAAATCATGAAGGTGATCCATTCTAATAAGTAAGAGCGGGATGCGGGCGGAAAACCGCACACACTTTTCCTCATTCCGCTCCAAGGCCTGTTGAGATTCGGGCAACCCGCAGCGGCTTGTTTGCACTCCTCATCCCTGTGACGAGCACACTAGGGCATATTCTGATCCTCTCACGGGACCATTGCCTTGGGGGCAGATGGTAAACGGTTTGACGTTCGCATGCCCAAACGATGCCACGGGCAGAACGCAGAAGTGGAAGCGAGAGCCCGCCGCAAATATTCTCCCCTTGTGGGGGAGATGGCCGGCAGGCCAGAGGGGGTCTGCTCTCCCGCTCGCCCATCAGGACTACGTGACGCAGTCGTATGACCGCATCTTCGGAATGCCGCAGGGTATCCTCGCGGCAAATCGTCTTCGGCAGCATGCAGGGTTTGGCGTTTAACCCCCTCTGGCCTGCCGGCCATCTCCCCCACAAGGGGGGAGACGACAAGCGGCTTGACCTTCACCTATCCCAAACGATGCCACGGACAGAACGCAGAAGCGGAAGCGAGGGCCTGCCGCATATATTCTCCCCCCTTGTGGGGGAGATGGCCGGCAGGCCAGAGGGGGTCTGCTCTCCCGCTCGCCCATCAGGACTACACGACGCAGTCGTATGACCGCATCTTCGGAATGCCGCAGGGTATCCTCGCGGCAAATTCGTCTTCGGCGGCATGCAGAGTTTGGCGTTCAAACCCCCTCTGGCCTGCCGGCCATCTCCCCCACAAGGGGGGAGACGACAAGCGGCTTGACCTTCACCTATCACAAACGATGCCGTCGGCAGACCGCATCACTGGAAGCGAAAGCCAGCCGGTTTCTCCCCATGGCAACGGCTCCCACCACAGCCCTCCCGCAGCAGCCGTCATAAACTCCAGATGAATCTCAACGGGCCTTAGTTGAAACGCGGGATGCGGGCGGAAAACCGCACACACATTTTCCTCATCCCGCTACACGCAGCAGCAACCGGTCCGTCAGCCGCCGCTCTCGATTTCCGCGAAGATCTTCTCCGCGGCCGCCTTCGATTTTCCGGGATACTTGATGCCCTTGACGGCTTCGAGGTTCGCCGGTTCTCCAACCACGATTGCGCCGATCATGCCCATGCCGACATGCGGGGCGCATTGATACATGTAGACGCCGGGCTTGCTCAGCGTCACGGTGACTTCCTCGTTGATCTTGCCCTTCCAGGTCTCCGCACCTTCGGGGGCGCCCCCCTTCATCAGCGCGGAGTTGTGCCCCTTGTCCTTCGCGACGAAGGTGACGGTGTCTCCGGGCTGGGCGCGGATGACGGCGGGCTCGAATGCCATCACGCGGCCGTCAGCGGCTTTGTTCAGCATTTCGACACGATATTCCTCGGCATTTGCCTGGCCTGCAGAGGTCGCGCACAACATCGCCAAAAGCATCATCTTTGTCTTCAACGTACTTTCCTCTCCTTGGCGGGCGTCAACGCCCGCATGACGCCGATCACTCGGCTTTTCCGGCGACCGTCGAGACATAAAGCGCGACGGCCTCGATTTCTTCGTCCGTAAGGATCTCGTTGGCCGGCATCGGCCCGATGCCGTTGGTGACAGCCGTATTGACCCTTTCCGCGTCGGGTTTGAGTTCGTCGAGATTGGGTCCAACCTCCCCGACGGCCTCGGCATCCGCCAGCGTATGACAGAGCGCGCATTGCGGTTCCGACCGTTCGAGGAATATCTCTCTGCCGAGCGCAAGCTTGTCTTCTTCGGCGGATGCCATGCGCGGCGACAGGCCGATGGTTACACAGGTGAGCACGGCCGCGATCCGGCGGCTTGAAGCATGGGTCATGTTCTGATCCGAAACTGATAGGAGAAGATCGTGAAACAGGGTTCCGCAACATGCGGAACCCTTCGGTTGCGGTCAGGCAACGGTGAGTTTGACGGCGGGCGCACGCCAGCCGTTGTGGCCGTAGCCGGCTCCATTCATCTCGGTCTCCTCGGGCTGCACGTTACCCTCGGTATCGGTCGCGCGGCTGACGAGCGTGTAGGTCCCCCGCGCCAGATCGGCCGACAGGGCAAAAACGCGCCAGGCGAAACGGCCGAGATCGGGCCCGATGAACTCGGCTTCCTGCCACGTCTGACCGCCGTCCACCGAGACCTCTACGTTCTTGCAAGCATTCATGCCGCCGAAGGCGACGCCGGCAATCTGCACCTGTCCCGCCTTTGCAGCCTCGTGCGGCGTGGTGATCCACGACTTGACGGGCTGTTCCCAGACCGATGGCTGGTCGGGAGAGCCTTTTTCTCCGAGCGCGTGCACGCGATAGCTGGTCTTCTGGATCTTCGCGTCCGTCTCGACCTCGGTCATGGCGACGGCCTTGACATATTTGATATTGTTGACGCCGGAATAGCCGGGGACGACCATGCGCAGCGGGCCCCCATGGGCAAGGGAAAGAGGCCTCCCGTTCATTTCCCAGGCAAGAATCACATTGTCGAGGTTCGAGATCGGGACCGAGCGCTCGACCACCAGAAGCTTGGGGTCGAGCCCCGCCGGAAGCTCCTCACCGCCCGTTCCCGTGATGAACCGAGCCCCTTCGGCAGGCCCACCCAGGGCACCGACCACCGCTTTGAGAGGCACGCCGCTCCAGATGACGCAACCCGCAGCGCCGACGGTCCAGGGCGTGCCGCTCATTTTCTGGTCACCCGTCAGCTGATCCTTGAAGTATTTGCGGCCATTGCCCGAACATTGCAGTACAGTCGCCGCCGTCACCAGACCCAGAGTCTTCAGTTCGGCGACAGTGAGCGTCCGGGGCTCCTTTACGCCTGATATCTCCACCTTCCATCCGTCGCGGTCGGCGAGAATCGATTCCGGAGGCGTGTTGACGTTGTTGCGGATGTAAAGCTTCTCTTCCGGCGTAATGATACTGGTGCCGAATTCGCTTCGCTTCGTCTCCAGCGTCTTGTCGCTATGGACGATCAGCGCATCGGCGTCCTTCCAGGCCACGTAGTCGGGCAGAGGCTTCGTCTCCTTGGCCTCAGCAAGCCCACCGGTTCCGGCAGCAACGACAGCTCCGGCGCTCCCGGTCAGAAAACTCCGCCGCTTCATGGTCAGCATCTCAGTCAAGTCGCGTCTCCTTTTCCCGGATGGCAGCATGCCGATCCGATCGTCCTCGAAATGACTGGAAGAGACGACTGACGCCCCGGAAAATTCCCTCGCGCCGATCATTTTTGTGAACCGGCAGCATCGCGCGTCCGATCCGGCGATGCGTCAGCCGATGCACGGCTGACGCATCGCGCCGAGGCTTGCGATTATTTTCTGCTTTCCCCGGCCATTCTCTTCGCTCGCCAGCTTCAGAGCGCCGGCGAGAAGGGCGAAGCGGGCTTCGTCCATCCCCCGGGCTACAAGCAGGAAGCTTGCGGCGTCGCCCGACCAGGAGGCATGAAGCAGGCCGTCGTCGCTTGACATGTCGAAACCGTGCTCAACGTCCGGGCGAGCGGTCCGGAACAGGCTCAGCCGACAGCCGGAACTGCCGACGTAGCCTGTATGCAACGCGGCTTCGCCATTCACGGAGGTTTCGCGCGCAAAGACGGGCGTCAATCCGGCCGCGTTCATCTCCGGCACAAACACATCAGCGGGTGCGGAGGCCGGAAGCATTGGCGGCGTGAAAGAACCTCCGACCCAGGCCGCATGCTCCAGCACGGCATCGCGAACCGCCGCGTCCCCCGGCAGTCCCGCCGGCCCCCCCACCGGAGCCCTTGCCAGGCCGAACCAGGCCACCGCAAAGACCAGCAGGCTGGCACACGCACCCGCAGCAAACGACAGCATCCATCGGCTGGCCGGCCGCGGACGCGGCACCGTCACCACCACGATCTCCGGAGCCATTCCCGCAACTGCCGCCTTCATCTCGGACAGTTTGGCCGCGCGCCGCGCCACCGCCTCGTCGGAAGCAATCAGGCGGGCGACGCGCGACGCCTCCTCCGGCTCGAGTTCGCCGTCGACATAGGCACTCAAAATATCGGGATTCAGGTCGTTTTCTGTCATTTTCGGCCTTCTCGATGCCGCGCGAGTTCGACGACATTGGCATCGCCGAGGTGAGACGCCAGCGCCCGCCTTGCACGGCTGACCCGGCTCATGACGGTACCCTTGGGCACTGCGATCATCATTGCCACCTCCTCGTAGCTGAAACCGGATATGTCGACCAGCGCGAGGATTTCGCGATGCTCGGTGCTGAGGCGGGTAAACGCCTGGCGGACCGAAAATGCATCGACCAGCACGGTTTCCGGGGCGACCGGCGCGGGCACCAGGTCCGTGACGAACTCCTGTTCCAGGTCGGAACGCCGGCGGCGCAGGCGCGACTGGTCGATCCAGATGTTCCGAAGGATCGCGAAGAGCCATGCACGAAATGCGGGCTCCGTTTCGGGCACGCTTCGCGCATCCAAGGCGCGGGCGATGCACTCCTGGAAAATATCCTGTGCTCCGTCGCGATCGCGCGAAAGCGCGACGGCATAAGCGAAAAGCCGCGCATAATGCGGTTCCAGTCTCCGTTCAACGCGCGAGCGCATGATACCCGACATGACACCCGATCAGGGCTGCACGCGTTCCCGCCTCGAAGCTTCCGGTTCGTTCCATTTTTCCTCCGCGGCGTAGAGACGAGCGAGCTGCCTCGCTTATTCCATGATGCGCTACGTCCGCTGGCGATTTCTCGGCGCGCTTGCCGGTCCCATCAGGTCAGTGCGATCAGATCCGCCCGCAGACGTTCCGCGCCGCCCTCTCCCAGACGTTCGTCGAGCGCTTCATGGGTTGCCTTCCAGATCGGCAGCGCCTCGGCGAGCAGCCGGCCGCCCTCCGTCGTCAGCCGCACGCGTTTCAGACGCCTGTCGCCAGGGTCGGCGAACGACTCGACAATGCCTCGTCGCTCCAGCGGCTTCAGCGCCGCCGTCAACGTGGTGCGATCCATGGCGAGCACGGCGGCCACCGCGCTCATGCTCGGCGGGTCCGGCCGGTTGAGCGACATCATCAGCGAGAACTGACCATTGGTAATCTCGAGCGGTCTCAGCGCCTCGTCGAACCGACGGGCGAGCGCCCGGGCGGCGCGCTGGACATGCAGGCACAGGCAGGTGTCCCTGACGAAGAGCGTGGTGGAAAAAGGTATCGGCAGCGGCTTTGACATAAAATAGTAATGTTGATATCAACATAATTAGTCAAGCGCCGGCATGAGGCGAGCGCAAAGGAAGCGTGGCAGGAACCTTCGGACGCTGAGCGGCGTTTCAGCGCCGCACCCGCCCGACGGGAATGGCTGTGCACGACCCGGGAGGGAAATCAATGAAAGTAGAGCCGCAGGAAGAACACCGATGGCTGGAACAGCTGCTCGGCGAGTGGACGGTCACGTCCGAGGATTCGACGGGAAGCGGCGAGGACAGCCGGCCCTGGATCGAAAACGTCCGCTCGATGCACGGTCTCTGGGTCGTGTGCGAGGGAGAGGGCATCATGCCGGGGGGCAGCCCCGGCCAGACTTTGATGACGCTCGGCTACAATCCCGAGACAAAGCGTTATCTCGGTACGTGGGTCGGCTCCATGATGACGCATATGTGGGTCTATGACGGCGTTATAGAGGACGACGGGAAGACGCTTGCCCTCAATTGTGAAGGCCCCGACTTCGAAAATCCCGGCAGGACCGCCCGATATCAGGATAGAATAACCCTCATCGACGCGAACCGCCGGACCCTTACCGCCCGCGTCCAGACCGAAAACGGCGACTGGAAAGAAATGATGAGCGCGGAATACCGCCGCCGCTAGAGCGGGAAAAGTGCGTGCGGTTTTCCGCCCGCATTCCGCTTTAACTTATATTCGATCACGTTCACGATTTTAGGTCGACACACCGACATGAAGCGCGTGCGGACGGACCGGAAAGCAGCCTTCGATTGCGTTCGCGTTCCCCCACGCGACCGTCGTCGCCGACCGCAACGGCACATCCAGAAAAACCGGAGGACCGACAATGCATGGGAAATTCGTCTGGTACGAACTGATGACGACGGACATGAAGGCGGCGGAAGCCTTCTACAAGGACATCGTTGGCTGGAGCGCGCGTGACGCGGGAATGCCCGGCATGAACTACACGCTCCTTTCCGCCGGAGACCACCAGGTAGCGGGTCTCATGACGATGCCGGAAGGTGCGCTCGACATGCAGATACCGCCGGCATGGCTCGGCTATATCGCCGTCGACGATGTCGACGAGTCCGCCGCCAAGCTTGCCGCCGAGGGCGGAACGGTCCATCGCGCGCCGGAGGACATTCCGAATATCGGCCGCTTCGCAATCGTGACCGACCCGCACGGCGCCGCCTTCGCCCTCTTCAGGGGCGACGGCGAACCGCCACCGGCAATGGAGCAAATGGCTGCCGGCAACATCGGCTGGCACGAACTGATGGCCGGCGACCTCGACACGGCCTTCAGCTTCTATTCGAAGCTGTTCGGCTGGACCAAGGACCAGGCGATGGATATGGGCGAGATGGGCGTCTACCAGATCTTCGCCCATAATGGTCAGCCGATCGGCGGGATGATGACCAGGCCGAGAGAGGTTCCCAATCCTTTCTGGCTCTATTACTTCAATGTCGAGGCGATCGACGCGGCAATCGATCGGGCGCAATCCGGCGGCGCGAAGCTGTTGATGGGTCCGATGGAAGTGCCCGGCGGAGCGTGGATCGCGCAGTTCACCGACCCTCAAGGGGCGCTCTTCGCGCTGGTCGCGCCGAAACGCTGAGGGTTGGCGCATCTCAACGGGAACGCGGCGGACATCTCCGCCGCTGTCCTGCTTCGGCGATCATCCTCATGCCGGAGCCGGTATGGGTGAAGTCCGGCGCCTGCCCGCGTCCTGCCCCGGCGTGATGCGGGCATGGCGGGCGAGGAAATCGAGGACGGCGCGCACGCGCGCGGGAAGCGCGCCGCCCTGGCCGAGATAGACGGCGTGAACCTCCTCGAGATCGCCCGGATTGAGGTCTTCCAGAACCGGCACGAGGCGCCGGGCGCGGACGTCTTCCCTTACCGTGAACTCCGCAAGCCGTGCCAGCCCGGCGCCGGCAAGCGCCAGTTGGCGCAACCCCTCGCCATCGCTCACCTGTACCGCTCCCGAGGCCGGCAGCACGACCGTTTCCCCATCCGTCCTCAACGGCCAGCCGTCGACGGCGCGCGCGTAGCAGAAGCCGAGCCGCTCATGCCCCTTGAGCTCCTCGAGCGACGAGGGCATTCCGTACCGTTCTGTGTAGGACGGTGCCGCCACGATCATCATCCGCGTCGCCCCGAGCTTGCGCGCAATCAGCGTCGAGCTCTTCAGCGGTCCAGCGCGGATAGCCACATCGGCGCGCGCCTCCATCAGGTCCACGACGGCGTCGGTCATGACGATGTCGAGGCTGACGGCAGGAAAATGCGCCCGGAACTCGGGCACCAGCGGCATCAGGACGTGGGTGCCGAACGAGGCGTTGACGTTCAGCCGGACCCGGCCGACCGGGCTCTCGCCGGCCGATGCAGAGCGCTCCGCCTCGTCGATATCGGCGAGGATGCGCACCGTACGCTCGTAGAATGCATGTCCCTCCGGCGTCAGCTGAAGCTTGCGCGTCGAGCGGTTCACCAGCCTCACGCCGAGCCGCTCCTCAAGACGCAGCACGAGCTTGCTGACGGCCGAAGGCGTCATGCGGTAATGGCGGGCAGCAGCCGAAAATCCGCCCAGCTCCACCGCCTTCGCAAAGATCTCCATTTCGCCCGAGCGGTTGACCGAGGGTCTCGACATATGAATTCAGCTCACAGATAATATTCCCGGAGACAGTCTATATCCAAAGCGAGTACAGCTCCATCTTCATGTTACCGATTCATGAGCAAGAGTGGAGTTGCAGCTATGGAATATAGACGGCTTGGTTCCTCGGGACTGAAAGTACCGGTCCTCAGCTTCGGAGCGGGCACCTTCGGCGGCAAGGGGCCGCTCTTCGGCGCCTGGGGCAGCACGGATGCGGCCGAGGCGCGCCGCCTCGTCGACATCTGCCTCGAGGCGGGCGTCAATCTTTTCGACACCGCGGATGTCTATTCAGACGGCGCTTCGGAAGAGGTCCTTGGTGCCGCGATCAAGGGCCGGCGCGACGACGTCATTCTGTCGACGAAACTGTCGCTTCCTGTGGGCGAAGGACCGAACGCCGCCGGATCGTCGCGCTCGCGCCTGATCAGCGGTGTGGAAAAGGCGCTGAAACGGCTCGGAACCGACTATATCGACCTGCTGCAACTGCACGCCTTCGATGCCGGAACGCCCGTCGAAGAGGTCCTGTCGACCCTCGACACGCTCGTGCGCTCGGGCAAGCTGCGCTATGTCGGCGTTTCCAACTTTTCCGGCTGGCAGCTGATGAAATCCCTCGCCGCCGCCGACCGCCAGGGATATCCGCGCTACGTCGCCAACCAGGTCTATTATTCGCTTGTCGGCCGCGATTACGAATGGGAACTTTTGCCGCTCGGTCTCGATCAGGGCGTCGGCGCACTCGTCTGGAGCCCGCTCGGCTGGGGGCGGCTCACCGGCAAGATCCGCCGCGGCGAGCCCTGGCCCGAGGGCAGCCGCCTGCACGACACCGCCGCCTTCGGGCCGCCGGTCGACGAGGAAAAGCTCTACGACGTCGTCGAAGTCCTCGACGCCATCGCGCAGGAAACCGGCAAGACCGTTCCGCAGATCGCCATCAACTGGCTTCTCCAGCGCCCGATCGTTTCGAGTGTCATCATCGGTGCGCGCAATGAAGAGCAGCTCAGACAGAACCTCGGTGCCGCCGGCTGGTCGCTCACCCCCGAGGAGGTCGCCCGGCTCGACGCGGCGAGTGCGACGACCGCCCCCTACCCATACTTCCCCTATTACCGGCAGGAAGGCTTCGCGCGGATCAACCCGCCGGTCGTCTGAAGAAGACGAGACATGCACGCAAGCGACGAAGCCGGCAGCTCCATCGAAAACGGGGCTGCCGGCCGTCTGCCTAAAGCTTCGCCAGCGAAACACTCCAGATTTGTGATACATGGTCGAATCGGGATCGGCGGCTCAGCCGATGATGTTGCGCGAGCGGGGCGTCCGGCAGGGGTTGGAATGGCGAAGAAGCAGGCCGCAGGGCCGGAACAGATGAGCCGAATCGAGGGCGGCCCGGCCTTTGGCTATCGCGCCTTGCCGGGCGTCGCCGACGAAATGCTCGACGCGCGCGGCAACGTTCGGCCGGTATGGCAGCGGCTGCTTGCGACGCTCGGCCGCATGGACGAGACGGATCTTGCCAACCGCTTCGCACGCGCAGACCGGTATCTGCGCGATGCCGGGGTCTTCTATCGCGCCTACGGCAAGGAGAATTCCGAGCGCAGCTGGCCGCTTTCGCACATTCCCGTGCTGATCGACGAGGCGGAATGGGCCACGGTTTCCGCCGGCCTCGTCCAGCGGGCCGAACTGCTCGAGCGGGTGCTTGCCGACGTCTATGGCGAGAACCGGCTGGTCAAGGCCGGCCTGCTGCCCCCCGCCCTCATCGCTTCCAATCCGGAGTTCCTGCGCCCGATCGTCGGTCTCGAACCGGCGAACGGACATTTCCTGCACTTCTGCTCCTTCGAGATCGGACGCGGCCCCGACGGAAACTGGTGGGTGCTCTCCGACCGGACCGAAGCCCCCTCCGGCGCAGGCTTTGCGCTCGAGAACCGGGTGGCGACGACGCGGGCCTTTTCCGACCTCTATGCCGAAAGCCATGTCCATCGGCTGGCGGGATTCTTCGGTGCTTTCCGCGACACGCTGCAGGGGCACAAGCAACATGCGGACGACCGCATTGCCGTGCTCTCACCGGGCATCGCCAACGAGACCTATTTCGAGCATGCCTATATCGCCCGCTATCTCGGCTTCATGCTGCTCGAGGGCGAAGATCTGACCGTGGTCGACGGACGGGTCATGGTGCGCACGGTGGCCGGCCTGAAACCCGTCGGCGTGCTCTGGCGGCGCCTCGACGCATCCTTTGCCGATCCGCTGGAGCTCAACCAATCCTCGCATATCGGCACCCCGGGTATCGTCGAGGCGCTGAGGGCCGGCTCCGTCTCGATCGTCAATGCACTCGGCTCCGGTATTCTGGAAACGCGCGCCTTCCTGGCTTTCCTGCCGGCGATCTGCCGTCATCTGCTCGGCGAGGAGCAGAAGCTGCCGTCGATCGCCACCTGGTGGTGCGGACAGGAAGCCGAACGACGGCATGTCGCCGGCAATATCGAGCGCATGGTCATCGGCCCGGCCTATTCGACGCGGCCCTTCTTCGACGACGAAGGCCAATCGGTACTCGGCGCCTCCTTCCGCGAAAGCGCCGGGACCTCCATCGGCGAATGGCTCGCCGCGGACGGCGGCAAGCTGGTGGGCCAGGAGGTCGTTACGCTGTCGACGACGCCGGCCTGGGTGCATGGCCGGCTCACACCTCGACCGATGAGCCTCCGGGTGTTTGCCGCGCGCACGCGCGACGGTTGGCAGATCATGCCGGGCGGCTTCGCCCGCATCGGCTCCGGCGACGACGTGGCGGCGATAGCAATGCAGGCCGGCGGCACTGCCGCCGACGTCTGGATCGTCAGCGCCAAGCCCGTCGACCGCACGACCTTGCTGCCGGCGGAGGAGAGCTTCACCCGTAACCTGCCCGGCAGCCTGCCCAGCCGGGCAGCGGACAACCTCTTCTGGCTCGGCCGCTACATAGAAAGGGCGGAAGGCGCCCTTCGGGTTCTGCGCGCCTGGCACGGGCGTTTCGCTGAATCCGCCGATCCGAACATGCCGCTCCTGAAAGATGTGAGCGACTACCTCGCCGTGCTCGGCATCAGCACCGGGGAGCCGGTACCGGATAGCCTGCTTTCCAGTATCGACAGCGCCCTTTTCAGCGCCGGAAACATCCGCGACCGCTTCTCGCCGGACGGGTGGCTCGCGCTCAACGACCTCTCCAGAACGGCGCGGAAGTTCCACGCGACCGTTCAGGCGGGCGACGACGCCACGCACGCGATGACGATCCTCCTGCGAAAGCTCGCCGGCTTCGCGGGCCTGGTACACGAAAACATGTACCGCTTCACCGGATGGCGGTTCCTGTCGATCGGACGCTATCTCGAACGCGGCCTGCATATGACGGGACTGCTCGGCCACATGTCCGGACCAGAGGCTCCAGACGGCGCCTATGACATGCTGCTGGAGATCGGCGACAGCGTCATGACGCACCGCCGGCGCTACAACGTCAACACGGCGGCACCGACGGTCACCGACCTTCTGGCGCTCGATCCGCTCAATCCGCGCTCGGTCCTTTATCAGCTCAACGAGATCAAGAAAGAGGTCGAGCTCCTGCCGAACGCCTTCGTCAACGGGCAGATGTCACCCTTCTACCGGGAAACGATGCGGCTCCATTCCGGCCTTGCGATCATGACGCCGGAGCAGATGGACAGGGCCGTCTACAGGCGCCTGATGCAGGATCTCGAACACCTGTCCGAACTGCTGGCGCAGACCTATCTCGGCTGAAGGAGATGGTTGCCGTGCTCTACGACATCAGCCTGAAGATCACCTACGGTTACGAGGCCCCGGTAAGCGGCGGAAGACATCTCGTACGTGTGCTGCCGGTGTCCATTCCCGGACGGCAACGTCTTGTGGCCGGATCGGTGACCTGCCAGCCGGTGCCCTTCGAACGCCGGGAAGGCAGGGATTTCTTCGCCAACCCCACGACGTCCATCCTGTTCCGCTCCGTGCATGATCATCTCGTCATCCGGATGCAGGCGCGTGTCCAGGCTGAGGCGCCGGCGCTCACGGCCGACCTTTCGCCTCCACTCGGCGGTCTTGCGCCCGAGCTTGCCGCCTGCTGGTCGGTCGACGCCGAATCCCCGCATCATTTCCTCGGTCCGAGCCCGCTCCTTCCCGCCGTCCCGGAGATCGCCGCCTATGCCCGCGCGATCGCCCGCGATACCATGACGGTCGAGCAGATCGGAGCCGCCGTCTGCGATCGCATCCACCGCGACTTTGCCTACGACTCCGAAGCGACCACCGTGAACACCACCCCCGCCGAGGCCTTCGATCTGAAGCGCGGCGTCTGCCAGGACTTCGCCCATGTGATGATCGTGGCGTTGCGCAGTCTCGGGATTCCCGCCGGCTATGTCAGCGGGTTCCTGAGAACCCTGCCGCCGCCGGGTCAGGAACGGCTGGAGGGCGCCGACGCGATGCATGCCTGGGTCCGCTTCTGGTGCGGCACCACGGGCGGCTGGATGGAGCTCGATCCAACCAACAATATTCCAGCCGGCACCGACCACATCGTCGTCGGCCATGGCCGCGACTACGGCGATGTCGCGCCCGTGATCGGCGTGCTGAAAGGCTACGGCCGTCACACGACGGAACAGGCCGTCGACGTCGTCCCTGTCGGTTGATCCGAAACGGCACATATGTCCCGCTTCTGCACGGCCGCACCGGGCGAAATTCCCACTAGAAGCCATGGGTTTTTCAGGAACTTCGCTAAAATTGAACCGATTTCCTGAACATAAGAGCAAGGTATCGCCGCTAATTGTCGCCCCGGGCTTGCAATGTATTTGCTGGGGTGTTCACAGATGCGAAGACGATCAACCATAGGCCGATCCTTCTTGGCGATGCTGCGGGATCGGGGCGGCAATTTCGGAATGATGACGGCGCTGATCGCGCCGCTGCTCCTGGCCGTCGGCGGAGTGTCCGTCGATGTCGCCAACATGCTGATGACCAAGAACCAACTTCAGGACGCAACCGACGCGGCAGCGCTCGCGGCGGCTTCCGCGCTCGTTTCCGATGCGAGACCGGACATCGAAGAAGCGAAGGCGATCGCACGCAAGTTCCTGAAGACCCAGACGGCAGTGGCCTCCGCGACGGATACGCCGGGCGAGGAACAGCAGGTTGCGAGCCGCCAGGCTGGAGGCGAGGGATCGGCCGCCGCCGCACCACAATGGGACGACGTCAACACGACGGAGATCAATATCGCCGAGACGGCGAACGGCGCCAAGGGGAAGACGTTCCAGGTTACCGTCGCCAACAAACACCGCCTCCAGTTCAATGCGATGACGCGTCTGCTCGGCCAGGAGTCGATCGAGATCGAAACGCAGTCGATCGCCGAGAGCGCAACGGAGAGCAAGAACGCCCTGTCCATGTATCTGGTGCTCGACCGGTCCGGTTCGATGGCGTGGAAGACCAACACGGTCAACACTGCAAAGGCGAAATGCCAAAACTACACGGAAGCGAACTGGAGCAAGTTTCCGGACCTGAAGGCGACCAGCCCTTGCTACGTCACCAAGGTCGACGCCTTGAAAGCGGCCGTTGGCGACCTCCTTGCGCAACTTGTGACGGCGGACCCGGAATCGATCTATGTTCGTACCGGCGCGGTTTCCTACAACTCCGCCCAGGACATGGCGAGCAGTCTCTCCTGGGGAACGAATGGTGCAGCCAGCTATGTCAACGCGCTGGTGGCCACGGGTGGGACTGCCTCCGGCAGCGCCTTCAAGACCGCCTACCAGAAGGTGACAGCCCTGACGGAAGACAGCGCGCACGGCGCCAAGAACGGACAGGTGCCGACGAAATACATCGTCTTCATGACCGATGGCGAAAACAACTACGCCAATGACGATACCGTAACCAAGCAATGGTGCGACACGGCCAAAGCGAGCAAGGTTCAGATATACAGCGTAGCTTTCATGGCGCCGGATCGCGGCCAGAAGCTGCTGAAATACTGCGCCTCGTCCTCCTCGCATTATTTCGAAGCAGACGAGGCATCCGATCTGGTCGCGGCCTTCAAGGCGATCGGCGAGCGCGCCGCCGCACTGGCTTCCCGCCTGACGAAATGAACCGGGAGTCCGGCTGAAGTGCCGCCCGGTCTTGCCGGGCGGCCTAAAGCTCAACTGCTACCGGAAGTGGGCGCTGACAAGCATCTGCTGTTTTAATCCTTTTAAAAACACCTGTTGCAAGCGCTTCGGATCGATGCATAAATTGCCCTTGTACCTGGTCGGTTCCGACCTGGGGCTTTCCGGAATGCAATAAGGGTATGACAGTTCTCATGATGACTCGGCTCTCAACCACCGAACTGCCGCAACCCGCCCTCAGATCCTCGGAACCCAGCCAGCTTGCAGTCGAGATTCTCGAGCGTCTGAAATACCGCATCGGCAAGGACCCGAAAGTCGCCAAGCCGCACGACTGGCTGACGGCCGCCATCCTCGTGGCGCGTGACCGCATCACCGACAAATGGATGGACTCCACCCGCAAGACCTATTCGACCGGCGCCAAGCGCGTCTATTACATGTCGCTCGAGTTCCTCATCGGCCGTATGATGCGCGACGCGATGACGAATCTCGGCCTCATGGACGAGATGCGCGATGCGCTTGCCTCGCTCGGCGTCGATATCGACGTCGTTGCCGCTCTCGAGCCGGATGCGGCGCTCGGCAATGGCGGTCTCGGCCGCCTCGCCGCCTGTTTCATGGAATCCATGGCGACCGTCGACGTGCCTGCCTACGGCTATGGCATACGCTACATGCACGGTCTTTTCCGCCAGCAGATGGCCGACGGCTGGCAGGTGGAACTGCCGGAGACCTGGCTGGCGCATGGCAATCCCTGGGAATTCGAGCGCCGCGAAAGCTCCTACGAGATCGGCTTCGGCGGCAGCGTCGAAACGGTCAATATCGACGAGGAAGTGCAGCGTTACGTGTGGAAGCCGGCCGAGCGCGTTATCGCCACCGCCTTCGACACACCGGCCGTCGGCTGGCGGGCAACGCGCGTCAACACGCTTCGCCTCTGGGCCGCGCAGCCGATCGACCCGATCCTGCTCGACGCCTTCAATGCCGGCGACCATATCGGGGCGCTGCGCGAAAGCAACAAGGCGGAAAGCCTGACGCGCGTGCTCTATCCGGCCGACGCCACGCCGGCCGGCCAGGAACTCAGGCTCAGGCAGGAATATTTCTTCTCCTCCGCCTCGCTCCAGGACATCCTGCGCCGGCATCTGCAGCAGTATCCCGACTTCACGTCGCTGCCGGACGCCGTCGCCATCCAGCTTAACGATACGCATCCGGCGGTCTCCGTCGCCGAGCTGGTGCGTCTCTTGACCGATGTGCACGGGCTCGATTTCGAACAGGCCTGGGACATTTCGCGGCGGACCTTCTCCTATACGAACCACACCCTGCTGCCGGAAGCGCTCGAGAGCTGGCCGGTTCCGCTCTTCGAGCGGCTGCTGCCGCGCCACATGCAGATCGTCTACGCCATCAACGCCAAGATCCTGATCGAGGCACGCCGGGAGAGGCACGCGACGGACGAGGCGATCCGCAACATCTCGCTGATCGACGAAACCGGCGACCGGCGCGTGCGCATGGGCAATCTCGCCTTCGTCGGCTCGCACTCGATCAACGGCGTATCGGCTCTCCATACCGAGCTGATGAAGGAAACGGTCTTCGCCGACCTTCACGCGCTTTATCCGGACCGCATCAACAACAAGACCAACGGCATAACGCCGCGCCGGTGGCTGATGCAGTGCAATCCGGGTCTTTTCGGCCTGATCCGAGAGGCGATCGGCGACGAGTTCATGGACAATACCGAGGCGCTTCAGGCCCTCGACGCCTTTGCCGACAAGGCGGATTTCCAGGAGCACTTCGCAGCCGTAAAGCGCGCCAACAAGGTGCGGCTGGCAAAGCTGGTCCAGGCGAATCTCGGCATCCGGATCGATCCGTCGGCGATGTTCGACATCCAGATCAAGCGAATCCACGAATATAAGCGGCAGTTGCTGAACCTCATCGAAGCGGTGGCGCTTTACGACCAGATCCGCTCCCATCCCGAGCTCGACTGGGTACCGCGCGTCAAGCTCTTCGCCGGCAAGGCGGCACCGAGCTATCATAACGCCAAGCTGATCATTAAACTTGCCAATGACATCGCCCGCGTCATCAACAACGATCCGGCCGTCCGCGGCCTTCTGAAGGTCGTCTTCGTCCCCAACTACAATGTGTCGCTTGCGGAAGTGATGGTACCGGCGGCCGATCTCTCCGAGCAGATCTCGACGGCGGGCATGGAAGCCTCGGGTACCGGCAACATGAAGTTCGCGCTCAACGGAGCGCTGACCATCGGCACGCTCGATGGCGCCAATGTCGAGATGCGCGACTGGGTCGGCGAGGAAAACATCAAAATCTTCGGCATGACCGCCGAGGAGGTGGGCAAGGCGCGAGCGGAAGGACACAATCCGCGCGCCGTCATCGAAAATTCGCGCGAACTCTCGCAGGCGCTCGATGCGATCGCTTCCGGCGTCTTCTCGCCCGACGACCGCAATCGCTTCTCCGGCCTCGTGGACGGGCTCTACAACCACGACTGGTTCATGGTTGCAGCCGATTTCGAGGCCTATGCCAAGGCGCAGCGCGAGATCGACCAGCTCTGGACCACCCCGTCCGCCTGGTATTCGAAGGCGGTCCGCAACACCGCCCGGATGGGCTGGTTCTCGTCCGATCGCACGATCCGGCAATATGCCGGAGAGATCTGGAGAGCCGGATGACGGTTCCGCCCGGCAAGGATCCAGCCCCCGCCCCGCCAGGCATGCTGCCAGCGCCGGAAATCGCGGCAATACTTTCCGGTACCCACAGCAACCCCTTCGCCGTCCTTGGAGTGCATGCCGCGGGCAAGACCTATGTCGCCCGGTGCTTCGTGCCGGGCGCGGAAACGGTAGTTGCGGAAACGCTCAGCGGCAAGGAACTCGGCACGCTCGAGCGGCGCGACGAGGCCGGCTTCTTCGAGGGTCCGGTGGCGCTCCGCAAAGAGCAGCCCATCCGCTACCGCGCCCGTAACGACGGCGGCGAGTGGACCGTCATCGATCCCTACAGCTTCGGCCCCGTGCTCGGTCCGATGGACGACTACTATATCCGCGAGGGCTCGCACCTTCGCCTCTTCGACAAGATGGGCGCGCATCCGATCCGGCATGACGGCGCCGAGGGTTTTCACTTCGCCGTCTGGGCGCCGAACGCCCGCCGTGTTTCCGTGGTCGGGAGTTTCAACGACTGGGACGGACGCCGGCACGTCATGCGCCTGCGTGTCGACACGGGCATCTGGGAGATCTTCATCCCCGGCGTGCCCGTGGGTACGCCCTATAAATACGAAATCGTCGACAGCAACGGCACGCTGCTGCCGTTGAAGGCCGACCCCTTTGCCCGGCGCTCGGAGCTCAGGCCCGACACCGCTTCGATGACCGCGGACGAGATCGCCCAGAACTGGGAGGACGAGGCGCATCGGCGTCACTGGGCCGAGATCGATCCGCGCCGGCAGCCGATCTCGATCTACGAGGTCCATGCGGCCTCATGGCAGCGCCGCGACAATGGCGACATGCTCACCTGGGACGAACTGGCGGAAAGGCTGATCCCCTATTGCGTCGATATGGGCTTCACGCACATCGAGTTCCTGCCCATTTCGGAATATCCCTATGATCCGTCCTGGGGCTATCAGACCACCGGCCTCTATGCGCCGACCGCACGCTTCGGCGAGCCGGAGGGCTTTGCCCGTTTCGTCAACGGCTGCCATAAGGTGGGCATCGGCGTCATCCTCGACTGGGTGCCGGCGCATTTTCCGACCGACGAACACGGGCTTCGCTGGTTCGACGGCACCGCGCTTTACGAGCATGCGGATCCGCGCCAGGGGTTCCATCCCGACTGGAACACGGCGATCTACAATTTCGGCCGTCAGGAGGTCGTCGCCTTTCTGGTCAACAACGCTCTCTACTGGGCGGAGAAATTCCATGTCGACGGCCTGCGCGTCGATGCGGTCGCCTCGATGCTCTATCTCGACTATTCGCGCAAGCATGGCGAATGGGTGCCGAACGAATATGGCGGCAACGAAAATCTCGAGGCCGTGCGTTTCCTGCAGACGATGAACACCCGCATCTACGGCATCCACCAGGGCGTGCTGACCATCGCCGAGGAATCGACGTCCTGGCCGAAGGTCTCGCACCCGGTGCATGCCGGCGGGCTCGGCTTCGGCTTCAAGTGGAACATGGGCTTCATGCACGACACGCTGCAATATCTCTCGCGCGAGCCCGTGCACCGAAAGTTCCACCACAACGACATGACCTTCGGGCTGCTCTACGCCTTCAGCGAGAATTTCGTGCTGCCGCTGTCCCATGACGAGGTCGTCCACGGCAAGGGGTCGCTGATCGCCAAGATGGCCGGCGACGACTGGCAGAAGTTCGCCAATCTCCGCGCCTATTACGGCTTCATGTGGGGCTATCCCGGCAAGAAGCTCCTTTTCATGGGACAGGAATTCGCCCAATGGCGCGAATGGTCGGAGGACCGCGGTCTCGACTGGAACCTGCTCGAATACAATCTGCATGAGGGGATGCGCCGTCTGGTGCGCGACCTGAACGGCACCTATCGCTCGAAGCCGGCGCTGCATGCGCGCGACTGCGAGGGCGACGGTTTCGAATGGCTGATTGCCGACGATCGTGAGAATTCCGTCTTCGCCTGGCTGAGGAAAGCGCCCGGAGAGAAGCTGGTCGCGGTCGTCACCAACTTCACTCCGGTTTACCGGGAGCATTACGACATACCGCTTCCGGTGGCAGGGCGCTGGAAGGAAGTCCTCAATACCGACGCGGAAATCTATGGAGGAAGTGGCAAGGGCAACGGCGGCGCCGTCCATGCAGAGAAGAGAGCGAACGGAGAGACGATCGCCACCATCACGCTGCCGCCTCTGGCGACGCTGATGCTGGAGCAGGATTAGAGCGTCCCGCCCGACGGGGACTGGCTCGACGGGCGGAACAGGAGGAAATCGTTTGGGCTCGAGGCGCCGAAGAGGCGCCAAGCAGTCCCCCGAAATGATTTTGGGGAGGATAAATGGTGGAAAAACGTACGCAACCCCTGGCCCGTGATGCCATGGCCTATGTGCTCGCCGGCGGCCGCGGCAGCCGGCTCAAGGAACTCACCGACCGGCGTGCGAAACCTGCCGTCTATTTCGGCGGAAAGGCGCGGATCATCGATTTCGCGCTTTCCAATGCGCTGAATTCCGGCATCCGTCGAATCGGCGTCGCCACGCAGTACAAGGCCCACTCGCTGATCCGGCATCTCCAGCGCGGCTGGAACTTCTTCCGGCCGGAGCGTAACGAGAGCTTCGATATCCTGCCGGCGAGCCAGCGCGTTTCCGAAACGCAGTGGTACGAGGGCACCGCCGACGCGGTCTATCAGAACATCGATATCATCGAGGACCATGGCGTCGAATACATGGTGATTCTCGCCGGCGATCACGTCTACAAGATGGACTACGAACTGATGCTGCAGCAGCACGTCGATTCGGGCGCCGACGTGACCGTCGGCTGCCTGGAAGTGCCGCGCATGGAGGCGACGGGCTTCGGCGTCATGCATGTCGACAACGCGGACCGTATCATCGCCTTCGTCGAAAAGCCGGCGGATCCGCCGGGCATCCCCGGCAATCCGGACATGGCACTCGCGTCCATGGGCATCTACGTGTTCCACACGAAATTCCTGATGGACATGTTGCGTCGGGATGCCGCTGATCCCAAATCGAGCCGCGACTTCGGCAAGGACATCATTCCCTATATCGTCGAACACGGCAAAGCGGTGGCCCACCGCTTCACCCATTCCTGCGTCCGGTCCGACTTCGAGCGCGAGGCCTATTGGCGCGACGTCGGCACCATCGACGCCTACTGGCAGGCCAATATCGATCTCACCCATATCACGCCCGAGCTCGACATCTACGACAGCACCTGGCCGATCTGGACCTTCTCTGAAATCAAGCCGCCGGCCAAATTCGTCCATGACGACGAGAACCGCCGCGGCTCGGCCACGTCCTCGCTCGTCTCGGGCGATTGCATCATCTCGGGTGCCGCGCTCAACAGGAGCCTGCTCTTCACCGGGGTCCGGGTGAATTCATACTCCAGACTCGAAAATGCCGTAGTTCTCCCCGACGTGACGATCGGGCGGCATTCGATTCTGCGCAATGTCGTCATCGACAGCCGCGTCGTCATTCCGGAGGGCCTGGTCGTCGGTGACGATCCGGAGCTCGACGCGAAACGCTTCCGCCGCACGGAGAGCGGCGTTTGCCTGATCACGCAAACGATGATCGACAAGCTGGGAATGTAGCCGAGTATGAACATCCTGTCAGTTGCGTCCGAAGTCTACCCGCTGGTGAAGACGGGGGGCCTCGCCGATGTCGTCGGCGCGCTGCCCTCCGCACTTCTCCCGCATGGTGTGCGGACGCGCACGCTGGTGCCCGGCTATCCCTCGGTGCTGAAGAAGCTGAAGAAGAAAAAACCGGTCGGCCGATTCGACAATCTCTTCGGCCATCCAGCCACGGTGCTTGCCGCCGAGGTCAACGGAGTGGACCTGCTCGTCCTCGACCAGCCCGCACTCTATGCACGGGACGGCGGCCCTTATCTCGATTCGACCGGGCGCGACTATCCCGATAATTTCCGGCGCTTCGCCGCACTCTCGCTGGCAGCTGCGGAGATCGCGGGGAACGGCATCATCCCCAACTGGAAGCCGGACATCGTTCACGTCCACGACTGGCAGACGGCGCTCACCCCCGTCTATATGCGCTTCGGCCCGGCGCCGGACCTGCCGACGGTGATGACGATCCACAACATCGCCTTCCAGGGCCAGTTCGGCGCCTCGGTGTTCCCGGAACTGGCGCTGCCTCCGGATGCCTTCTCCACGCAATTCGTCGAATATTACGGCGATGTCGGCTTCCTCAAAGGCGGCCTGCAGACGGCAAGCGCAATCACCACGGTCAGCCCTTCATATGCGCAGGAAATCCTGACGCCCGAATTCGGCATGGGTCTTGATGGACTCCTGTCGAGCCGTGTCGCGGACCTGACGGGCATCGTCAACGGCATCGACGGAGAGACGTGGGACCCGCAGACGGACCCGCACATTCCGGCGCATTACGGGCCGGGAACGCTCAAACGGCGCGCCGGCAACCGCAAGGCGCTGGAAGAGCGTTTCGGCCTCGAAAAAGGTCCGGGGCCGATCTTCTGCGTCATCAGCCGCCTCACCTGGCAGAAAGGCATGGACCTCGTCGCCGAAGCCGCCGACGATATCGTGGCACTCGGCGGCAAGCTCGTCGTGCTCGGCTCGGGCGATCCGGCGCTCGAAAGCGCGCTTATGGCGGCCGCGTCGCGCCACCGCGGGCATATCGGCATGGTGACCGGTTATGACGAGCCGCTGTCGCATCTCATGCAGGCAGGCGCCGATGCGATCCTCATTCCGTCGCGTTTCGAACCCTGCGGCCTGACGCAGCTCTATGGCCTGCGCTATGGTTGCGTTCCGGTCGTGGCCCGCACCGGCGGTCTCACCGACACCATCATCGACGCCAACGAGGCGGCGCTGTCGGCGAAGTGCGCCACCGGCTTTCATTTCCTGCCGGTGACGACCGACGGGCTAAGGCTTGCGATCCGGCGCGTCCTGCGCGCATACAATGAACCCAAGCTCTGGGCACGCCTGCAGAACCAGGGCATGAAATCCGACGTTTCCTGGGCCAAAAGCGCGGAACGCTACGTCTCGCTTTACTCCGCTCTTCTCGCGAAAGGCTAAACAGATGATAAGAACCGTCTCGACCAACCCCTATGGGGACCAGAAACCCGGCACCTCGGGCCTGCGCAAGAAAGTCCCGGTCTTCCAGCAGAAGAACTATGCCGAGAACTTCATCCAGTCGATTTTCGACTCGCTCGAGGGCTTCGAAGGCCAGACGCTGGTGATCGGCGGCGACGGCCGCTACTACAACCGCGAGGTGATCCAGAAAGCCGTCAAGATGGCGGCGGCGAACGGCTTCGGCCGCGTGCTCGTCGGCCGCGGCGGCATCCTCTCGACGCCTGCCGCCTCCAATGTCATCCGCAAATACAAGGCCTTCGGCGGCATCGTGCTCTCGGCGAGCCACAATCCCGGCGGACCGACCGAGGACTTCGGCATCAAGTACAATGTCGGCAACGGCGGCCCGGCTCCCGAAAAGGTCACGGACGCGATCTACTCCCGCAGCAAGGCGATCGACAGCTACAAGATCGCCGACGCGCCCGACGTCAATCTCGACGTCGAAGGCAGCCAGCAGGTCGAGGATATGACGGTGACGGTCATCGATCCCGTCGCCGACTATGCGGAACTGATGGAGAGCCTGTTCGACTTCGATGCGATCCGCAAGCTGATCGCCGGCGGCTTCCGGGTCGTGTTCGACGCGATGAGCGCGGTCACCGGGCCCTATGCCAAGGAGATCATCGAAAAACGGCTCGGCGCCCCGAAGGGCTCGGTCATGAACTTCATACCGCTGCCCGACTTCGGCGGCCATCATCCGGACCCGAATCTCGTCCACGCCCGAGCACTCTACGAGACGATGATGGCGCCGGATGCGCCCGATTTCGGCGCCGCCTCCGATGGCGACGGCGACCGGAATCTGATCATCGGCAAGGGAATCTTCGTCACACCGTCCGACAGCCTCGCCATGCTTGCCGCCAATGCGCATCTGGCGCCGGGCTATGTCAAGGGACTTGCCGGGATCGCTCGCTCCATGCCGACGAGCGGCGCGGCCGACCGTGTCGCCGAAAAGCTCGGCATCGGCATCTATGAAACGCCGACCGGCTGGAAGTTCTTCGGCAACCTGCTCGACGAGGGCTTGGCGACGATCTGTGGCGAGGAAAGCGCCGGCACCGGATCGAACCATGTACGCGAGAAGGACGGGCTCTGGGCCGTGCTGCTCTGGCTCAACATCCTCGCCGCGCGCAAGGAAAGCGCACTCGAAATCGCCCGCAAGCACTGGGCGACCTACGGCCGCAACTATTATTCCCGCCACGACTACGAAGAGGTCGACACCGATGCGGCGAACGGCCTGATTGCCGCGCTCCGCGACAAGCTCCCCGCGCTGCCCGGCAAGAGCTTCGGCGCGCTCACGGTCGAGACGGCCGACGATTTCTCCTACCACGATCCGGTCGACAAATCGGTCAGCAAGAACCAGGGCATCCGCATCCTCTTCAAGGGCGGATCCCGCGTCGTCTTCCGCCTGTCGGGCACGGGGACGTCGGGTGCGACGCTGCGCGTCTATATCGAGCGCTACGAGCCGGATCCGGCCCGCCACGATCTCGACACCCAGGAAGCGCTTGCCGATCTGATCGCCGTTGCCGACGAGATCGCCGAGATCAAGGCGCGCACCGGCCGCGATAAACCGAGCGTCATCACCTGAGGGTGCACGCCGCTTACCCCCTCGGGCCTGCCGGCCATCTCCCTCACAAGGAGGGAGAAAGGATGCGGCACGCTTCTCGCTCTGACCAAGCATTCCGCGTTCAGCGACCTGTCTGTCGAGCGCGAGGCAGCCGCTTGTATTCTCCCCCCTTGTGGGGGAGATGGCCGGCAGGCCAGAGGGGGTAAGCGGACCACTGTCTTCAACTCAGTGTCAAGAAGGGAAGCACCCCCATGCCGACGACCGGAATTCCACCTCTCGGCGTGACGCGCACACCCGACGGGACGCGCTTTACGGTCTGGTCGCACAATGCCGCCCGCATCGATCTCTGCCTGTTCGACGAAGCGGGCAACACCGAACTCAGCCGCCTGCCGATGCAGCGCGACGGCGATGTCCACAGCATCGCGCTGCCCGACATAGCTGCCGGCACCCGCTACGGCTTGCGCGCCGAGGGGGTCTACTCGTCGGACCACGGGCTTTGGTTCGATCCGTCGAAACTTCTGGTCGACCCTTATGCGGCGCAACTCGACCGGCCCTTTCGTCACGACCAGCGGCTGACGGTCTTCGGCGAGGAGACGGCGGACCTCGTGCCGAAGGCCATCGTGACCGAGGTGAAACCGCTAGAGCCGAGGCCGCCGCTATTTCAGGCTGGGGGGCTGATCTACGAGATTGCAGTCAAGCCGTTCACCATCCTTCATCCGGGCGTGCCCGAAAGGAAGCGTGGCACGGTGGCTGCTCTCGCCGAACCCGTCATCATCGATCACCTCACAAGCCTCGGCGTTTCCGCGGTCGAACTCATGCCGGTCGTGGCCTGGATCGATGAGCGGCACTTGCCTCCGCTCGGTCTCCACAACGGCTGGGGTTACAATCCGATCGCGCCTATGGCGCTCGATCCACGCCTGGTGCCCGGCGGCATCGAGGAACTGCGCAGGACCGTGGAGGTCCTGCACCAGGCTGGTATCGGCGTCGTCCTCGATCTCGTTTTCAACCACTCCGGGGAGAGCGACCGCTTCGGTGCAACGCTTTCGATGCGCGGGCTCGACAACCTGACCTATTATCGCCACGCGGCGGGCCGCCCGGGCGAGCTCATCAACGACACCGGCTGCGGCAACACGATCGCCTGCGACCATCCTGTCGTCCAGCGTCTGATCCTCGACAGCCTGCGCCATTTCGTTCTTGCTGCCGGCGTCGACGGCTTCCGCTTCGACCTCGCATCGATCCTCGGCCGCGACATGGGCGGCTTCCGCCGCGATGCCGCGCTTTTCTCGGCCATCTCCGCCGACCCCATCCTTTGCGGCCGCGTGCTCATCGCCGAGCCCTGGGACACCGGCCCCGGCGGCTACCAGCTCGGCAATTTCCCTCATTCCTTCCTCGAATGGAACGACCGGGCCCGCGACGACATCCGCCGCTACTGGCGCGGCGACCGGCACGCGATCGGCGTCCTTGCGACCGCGCTTGCCGGCTCCTCGGACAGCTTTTCCCGCTGGGGCGAGACGGCCACGCGCAGCGTCAACTTCATCGCCGCCCATGACGGCTTCACGCTGATGGATCTCGTTTCCTACGCCCGCAAGCACAATGAGGCGAACGGCGAAGGCAATCGTGACGGCCACGACGAGAACTTTTCCTGGAACAACGGCGCCGAGGGCGCGACCGGAGATCCGGAGATCGCCGCCTTCCGGCAACGCGACGTCATGGCGCTCCTCGGCACGCTCTTCACCTCGCGCGGCGCAATCATGCTGACGGCCGGCGACGAAGGCGGGCGCAGCCAGGGCGGCAACAACAATGCCTATGCGCAGGACAATGCCGTGACCTGGCTCGACTGGAGCAAACTCGACGATAAGCTCGTCGAGCACACCGCCAGGCTTTCCGCCATGCGCCGGCGCTTCTCGGTCTTCGGCGAGACCGGTTTCTTCACGGGCAACGGCGACGTCGCCTGGCTGCGCCTCGACGGGGAGCCGCTGACGGTGGAGGATTGGGAGCACCCAGCAACCGACAATCTCGTCGTGATGCTCGCGACCGAAGATCGCCGTCAGAAGCGCCCGACCCGACTTGCGGTGGTCATCAACCGCAGCCACGCTCCGCACCCGTTCCGCCTGCCTTTGAGCCTCGAGGGCGAATGGCGCGACGCACTCTCGGACCTTACCGTTCCATCCTTCGCACCGGCCCGTTCGGTCACCTTTCTCGTCGAGGTTTTCGAGAGCATTTCCAGGAAACGCATCTAACGGTTTCTGTCCGGAAGTGCCCAGTTCCAGAGAGTTGGATGGTTTCGCTGTTTCATGAAAACAGTGAAACCATCTCAAGACTTAGGACCACTTGCTAGACCTTGCCGAGCCGGCCTATAGATCAGCGGGGAGGCCCATTTCAGGAAAATCATATGCCGCAGGATATTTCACTTTCCGATATCAAGGATCTGATCGGCAAGGAGCTCGGCGTCTCCGACTGGATCACCGTGACGCAGCAGACGATCGATCGTTTTGCCGAGGCGACGAGTGACTTCCAGTTCATCCATACCGACCCGGTGCGCGCCGCGGCGGAGACGCCTTTCGGCGGCACCATTGCGCATGGTTTCCTCTCGCTGTCGCTGCTTTCGGCGATGAACTACAATTGCCTGCCCAAGATCCGCGAGCAGACGATGGGCATCAATTACGGATTCGAGAAGGTGCGCTTCGTGGCGCCGGTCAAGAGCGGCGCGCGCGTGCGCGGCCGCTTCACCATGGCAGATGCACGCTTCCGCGGGGCCGGAATGCTGATGATCACCTATGACGTCACGGTCGAGATCGAGGGCGAAAGAAAACCGGCCTTGACCGCCACCTGGCAGACGATCATCCAGTTCGACCCGAAGGACCGTCCGGCCGATGTCTGAAGCGGTGGCGGGCGAGACGTGCGTACGCAACGCCTTCCGCGGTCAGGCGAAGTCCTGCGACGAACTGGGTTCGCCTTTTACCGCCCGGCTCTGCCGTCTGGTGGCCGACCGGCTGGATGCGAGCTCGGCGGTCGGGGAGCGGATTCTCGGCTGGCGCGGCGATCCGACCTCCAAGGGCGATTCTGTCGCCCTTCGCCTTGCCGGCGCCCTGCATGCCCTGGTTCTCTCGGGCCGCAGCGAAAGCCTCGGAGCAAGTTACCCGCCGAACTCCGCCGATGACGAAACCCTCTGGCGGGCGATCGATCAGGCCATCCGGCAGGAATCCCGCTTCCTCCTCGACCGGCTCACCTCAGCGCCGCAGACGAACGAAGTGCGGCGCTCCGGCGCCCTGCTTCCCGGATTCCTTACGGTAGCGCAGCTTTTCGGGAAGCCGCTTGTCATCTCGGAGATCGGCGCCAGCGCCGGTTTGAACCTGCACTGGGACCGTTATCGTTACGATCTGGCAAGTGGCCGCTGGGGCGATGAAGCCGCTGCTGTGGTCATTGCCCCTGAATGGTCTGGCGGACCTCCTCCCCTCCGGCCCGTCGAAATCATCGACCGAGCCGGCTGCGACCTCCATCCGCTCAATCCGGGGGACGGCGACGATCGGCTGCGGCTTCTCTCCTACATATGGGCAGACCAGCAGGATCGGATCGATCGCACCAGGCAGGCGCTGAAAATTGCCGCATCACGGAGCAATCCGGTTGAACGGGCGGATGCCATCGACTGGCTGAAAACGCGGCTGGCGCGCATCTATCCGGGCGCTGCCCACGTCGTCTACCATTCGATTGCCTGGCAGTATCTGCCGGAAGCCGCCCGGAAAGAAGGAGACGCCTTGATTGCTGCCGCCGGCGCGGCGGCAACGCAGGAGGCGCCGATTGCCCGGCTGCAAATGGAGGCGGACGGACAGACACCCGGAGCAGCCCTATCGCTTCAGATATGGCCTGCCGGCGAGACGCATGCCGTCGGCCGTGCGGATTTCCACGGCCGATGGGTCGATTGGAAAGGATGGCCGGAAAGCCGCAGTTGATCGCTCATGTGAGCCGTCAGAAAGTGATCACGTGGCGGATCACGCGGCCCTGATCGAGAAGGTCGAAGGCCTCGTTGATTTCTTCCAGCGGCCCGGTGCTCGACAGCAGCCGGTCGACCGGGAGCCTGCCGCGCTCGTAGAGGGCGATGAAGCGCGGTATGTCCCGAGCCGGAACGCAGCTTCCCATGTAACTGCCGCGCACGCTGCGCTCTTCGGCCACGAGGCTCACCGCGGGGATGGAGATCTGGCTCGATGGATGGGCAAGGCCCGCGGAAACCGTGAGCCCGCCTCGCCGCGTGATGCGATAGGCAAGTTCGAAGGCCCTGACGGAGCCCGCCGCCTCGATCGCGTGATCGACGCCGCCGCGGGTCGCCTGGCGGATATTCTCGGCCACATCCGGATCGGCTGCGAGGAAGGTGTCGGTCGCACCGAGCGCGCGGGCGAGCTTCAGCTTGTCCTCCGCGAGATCGATGGCGACGATACGCTCGGCGCCGGCGGCGATGGCCCCGAGAAGGGCTGCCAGCCCGACCCCGCCCAACCCGACCACGGCAACGGATTCACCCGGCCGCACCCGGCACGTATTGACGACCGCACCGACGCCGGTCAGCACCGCACAGCCGAACAGAGCCGCCTCCACCATCGGCAGATCCGCCTCGATCCTGACCGCGGAGTGGCGGGAAACCACCGCATAATCGGCGAATCCGGAGACGCCGAGATGGTGATTGACGGGGACTTCCCCGCAAGAGAGCCGGCGCTCGCCAGAAAGCAGCGTGCCCTTGCCGTTCGCTTCCGCTCCAGGAACGCACAGTGCCGGCCTCCCTTCCGCGCAGGGAAGGCAGTGGCCGCAGCTCGGCATGAAGCTCATCACCACCCGGTCTCCCGGGGAGATGTCGCGAACGCCGCTTCCGACCGCCTCCACCGTGCCGGCGGCTTCGTGGCCGAGCGCCATCGGCACCGGCCGCGGCCGGTCGCCGTTTATGACCGACAGGTCCGAGTGGCAAAGCCCGGCCGCACCGATCTTGACGAGCAACTCGTCCGGTCCCGGCGGGGCGAGATCGATCGTTTCGATCGAGAGCGGTCTCGTATGGGCATAGGGTCTCTCGACCGGTGACTTCCTCAGCACCGCCGCACGCGTCTTCAAGCTCGCTCCTCCCGTTCCCGAATCCCGGTTCGACCGGCAGAACTTAGCCATCCGTTCGTGAGGATGGAATGCCCCTCATCCGGGTGCCGCCACCTTCTCCCCGCTTTACGGGGAGAAGGGAGATGCTGCACCGCCTCGTCCCCTTACTACGGGTGAGAAAGGAATTGGAGCTTGCTACGAGTCTCCTTCGCCCCGCTTGCGGGGAGAAGGTGGCCGGCAGGCCGGATGAGGGGCCGGAATTTGCCCGTCAGTGCCCCGCGTCTTCCGCGCCTTCGGCCAGCAGCCCGAACACGAAGGGCGAGAACGACCGCCAGCACTCGACACGGAACGTATCCTCGGCGGTTCGGAAGAGAACGATTTCCGCCTTGCCGAAGATCGTGCGCGAGCAGGCTCCGACGGGGAAAATGGAGAGCGAAAGGTCCTGCGGGCAGCCGCTGTTGATTGCCGCTTCCGCGCCCGGCCCGCTGACGATGACGGCCGTGTTCCGGTGCGAAACGTCGACGGCCGCGTGCACCGTCCGGCTCGAGGCCGCCGCCGCCATCAGGTCGGCACCGTCCTCGTCGATCACCAGCCACTCATCGGGACCGAGCCAGAGAACATGACGCCGGCCGGTCGAGGCGGACGTCTTCGGCCGCACGGGAATGGTCACGCCGAGCGCGGCCGAGAGTGCGGGAACCGCGTCGGCCCCGGCGCGCAGCGATACGCGCGAGGCCGGCTCCGCCGGCGTCAGGATTGCCGCCGGCGAGCCGCCACGGCGGCCGGCAAGCGGGGCTTTGCGGGTAGCGATTGCCTGGTCAGCCATGGAGGCGACCTCCTTCCTTGTCAAAGAACACCATGTCGCTCACCTCGACGGCGATCGTCCGGTCGGCCATCGGCACGTAGAGCGTCTGGCCGAGGCGCGCGCGGCCGCCGGCGACGACCGCGAGCGCGATCGAACGGCCGCAGTTCGGCGACCAGTAGGACGAGGTCACATGACCGAGCATGGTCATCGGCTTCGGTTCGTTCGGATCGGCAACGATCTGCGCCCCTTCCTCCAGCACCACCTGCGGGTCTTTCGTGAGGAGGCCGACGAGCTGCTTGCGGCCTTCCTTGACGAGGTCGGGGCGCTTCATGCCGCGAATGCCGACGAAGTCCTGCTTCTTCTTCGATACCGCCCAGGAGAGGCCGGCATCGTCCGGCGTGAGGGTTCCGTCCGTATCCTGGCCGACGATGATGTAGCCTTTTTCGGCGCGCAGCACGTGCATGGTCTCGGTGCCGTAGGCGCAGGCGCCCATCGGCTCGGCCCGTGCCCAGATCGCCTCCCACACGGCCTGGCCGTAATCGGCCGGTACGTTGACCTCGAAGCCGAGCTCGCCGGTGAACGACATGCGGAAGAGCCTGGTCGGCACACCGCAAATGCGGCCTTCGGCAACGCTCATATGGGGGAAGGCTGCGTTCGAGAGATCGATGCTCTCGACGAGCGGCGCGATGATCTCGCGCGCCTTCGGACCCTGCACGGCGATGACCGCCCATTGCTCGGTCGTCGAGGTCAGCCACACGTTCAGATGCGGGAACTCCGTCTGGAGATAGTCCTCCATGTGGTGGAGGACGCGCGGCGCGCCGCCGGTCGTCGTCGTCACATGGAAGCGATCTTCCGCAAGCCGGCCGACGACACCGTCGTCGTAGACGAAGCCGTCGTCGCGCAGCATGATGCCGTAGCGGCAGCGGCCGGGCTTCAGATTGTCCCAGGCGTTGGTGTACATGAGGTTCAGGAACTCGGCGGCATCCGGGCCGACCACCTCGATCTTGCCGAGGGTCGATGCGTCGAAGACGCCGGCCGCTTCGCGAACGGTCTTGCACTCGCGCGCAACCGCCTCATGCATATTCTCGCCCGCCTTCGGATAGAACCAGGCGCGCTTCCAGTTGCCGACATCCTCGAACTCGGCGCCCTGCGCCTCCTCCCAGGCATGGATGGGCGTCTTGCGGGCCGGATCGAAGAGGCTTCCGCGCGAGTGGCTGACGATCGTCCCGAAGGTCACCGGCGTATAGGGCTGGCGGAAGGTCGTGAGCCCCACCTGGGGGATTTCCTTGCCGAGCGCTTCCGCCGCGATCGCGAGACCGTGCATGTTGGAAAGCTTGCCCTGGTCGGAAGCCATGCCGTTGGTGGTGAAGCGCTTGATATGCTCGATCGAATGCATTCCTTCGCGCACCGCGAGACGGATGTCCTTGGCGCAGACGTCGTGCTGGAAGTCGATGAAGGCCTTGACCGTCTTATCCGCACCCGCGCCTTCCGCCGCGCCGATCATGCCGCCCGTCCATTCGAAGGCGTTGCGGCCGGAGAGCGCGACCTGCGCGCCGCCTTCCGCACCCGCGGCACGGGCCGCCAGTTCACCGGCGGCAAGCGCCTCGTCGATCGTCGCCTGCAGGTCGTCCGTGCCGTTGCAGGCGCCGACGGACAGGCATTCCTGTGCATAGGTTCCCGGCAGGAACCGCTCCGTCGCCGCATCGAAGGTCACTTTGCCACGCGACTGGGAGAAGAGATGCACCGAGGGGGTCCAACCGGCCGAGACGAGCAGTGCGTCGACCGCGATCTTGCGGGATGCTCCGCCGCCGTTGCGAGCGACACTCATGGATGCGATCCTGAGCTTGCCGGCGGTATCGACGACCGAGTGGCCGCTCAGCACCTCGATGCCGAGGCTGCGGGCTTCCGCGAGCACCATGTCGCCCGGCTTGTCGCGGCAGTCGACGATCACGGGAACGTCGACGCCGGCCTTCCTCAGGTCGAAGGCCGCCTCATAGGCGGAATCATGGGCCGTATAGATGCCCACCTTCTTGCCGACTGCGACGCCGAAATGGTTGAGATAGGTGCGGCCGGCCGAGGCCAGCATGATTCCAGGGCGGTCGTTGTTGGCGAAGACCATGTGGCGCTCGATCGCGCCATTGGCGAGAATGACCTTCTTCGCGCGCACCTGCCACAGACGCTCGCGCGGAAGCCCCTTATCGGGAGCCGGGAGGTGGTCCGTCACTCGCTCGACGAGGCCGACGAAATTGTGGTTGTAGTAACCGAAGGCCGTCGTGCGGGTCAGCAGCGTGACATTGTCCATCGCCGCAAGCGCCCTGCCCGTCGCCAGCGCCCAGTCATAGCCTGGCTTGCCGTCGATCATGGTGCCGCTGTCGTAATGCAGGGCGCCGCCGACAGCCGGCTGCTCGTCGCACAGGATCACCTTCGCACCGGCATTCGCGGCCGCGAGTGCGGCCGCAAGTCCGGCAGCGCCGGCGCCGACCACCAGCACGTCGCAATGGACGTAGCGGCTTGAATAATGATCCGGATCGGGCTCCGTGGGCGCGACGCCGAGACCGGCTGCGCGGCGGATGAAAGGCTCGTAGAGCTTGTGCCAGGCGGCCTTCGGCCACATGAAGGTCTTGTAGTAGAAGCCCGCGGCGAAGAAGGGCGACAGGAGATCGTTGAAGCCGCCGACGTCGAAGGCGAGCGACGGCCAACGGTTCTGCGACAACACCTTCATGCCGTCGAAGACTTCCTGCACGGTGGCGCGGACGTTCGGCTGCCGGCGCGCGGCATCGCGCGAAACGTCGAGCAGCGCATTCGGCTCTTCGGCGCCTGCCGAAAGAATGCCGCGCGGGCGGTGATATTTGAACGAGCGGCCGACGAGATGGATGTCGTTGGCGATGAGCGCCGAGGCGATCGTGTCGCCCTCGAGCGCCGTCAGCGTCCGGCCGTCGAAGGTGAAGCGGGCGGTGCGCGCCGGCGTCAGGCGCCCGGCGCCCGAAATTCGGTTGACCCCGGTCATTCTGCCACTCCTTCCAGCGCCTCGTAGGTCTCGACCGTTTCGCTCGTCTTCGGCTCGGCGTTAAGATCCGGCCTCGGCTCACCGGCCTTGTAGGTCACGTGGAAGCGGTCGCTCACGGTATCGCGGGCCGCATTGAAGAAGCGACCGCAGCCGTGGATATGCCGCCACCTTTCATAGATCAGCCCTTTCGGATTCTGACGGAGGAAGAAGTATTCCTCGAACTCCTCGTCGCTGATCTCGGCGATGTTGGCCGGTCTGACGATATGGGCATCGCCGGCATTGCGGAATTCGAGCTCCGAGCGCTCTTCCTCGCAATAGGGGCAGTAAATCAGAAGCATCTGGAATGTCCTCGATCAGAGCGCCGCACCTTTCTTGGAAGGCGCAAGGCCGCTCTACGTTCTTTTCTCTGAAGCGTAATCATCGATCTTCGCTTCGCTCCGTCGGATCATGCTTTAGTGCGCAACGGCGGCCGCGGCTGCCTCGTCGATGAGCCGCCCGGTGCGGAAGCGCTCGAGCGTGAGCCCCGCGGCAAGCCGGTGCGGCTCGCCGCGCGCGATGAGATGGGCAAAGAGATTGGCCGAACCCGGCGTCGCCTTGAAGCCGCCCGTTCCCCAGCCGGCATTGAGGTAGAGCCCGGGCACCGGCGTCACGCCCTGGATCGGCGAACGATCCTGAGTGACGTCGACGATGCCGCCCCATTGCCGCATCATCTTGACGCGGCGGAACATCGGGAAAAGCTCGCAGATCGCATCCAGCGTATGCGTGATGATCTGCAGGCCGCCGGTCTGCGAGTAGGAATTGTACTGGTCGGTGCCGGCGCCGATGACGAACTCGCCCTTGTCCGACTGCGAGATATAGGCATGCACGGAGTTCGACATGACAACGCAGGGGAAGATCGGCTTCAAGGGCTCGGAGACGAGCGCCTGCAGCGGCTGGCTCTGCAGCGGCACGCGCACATCCGCCATCTGCATCAGGACCGACGAGTGGCCCGCAGCAGAGATGCCGACCTTCTTCGCGCCGATGAAGCCGCGATTGGTATCGACGCCGGTCACGCGGCCGGTTTCGTCGCGGCGGATGCCGGTCACTTCGCAATTCTGGATGATGTGGACGCCGCGATCCGAAGCCGCGCGCGCATAGCCCCAGGCGACCGCATCATGGCGCGCAGTGCCGCCGCGGCGCTGCAGTGCCGCGCCGTTGATCGGGTAGCGGGCAGTCTTCGATATGTCGAGCGGCGGGCAGTAGGCCTTGGCCTGTTCCGGCGTCAGCCATTCATTGTCGATGCCGTAGAGCCGGTTGGCATTGATGTGACGCTTGAAGGACTGCTGGTCATGGATGTTGTGCGACAGCATCATCACGCCGCGCGGCGAATACATGACGTTGTAGTTCAGGTCCTGCGACAGGTTTTCCCAGAGCTTCAGCGAATGCTCGTAGATGTCCATGCTCTCTTCATAGAGATAGTTGGACCGGATGATCGTCGTGTTGCGGCCGGTGTTGCCGCCGCCGATCCAGCCCTTCTCGAGCACGGCGACATTGGTGATGCCGTGCTCTTTGGCGAGATAATAGGCGGCGCCGAGGCCATGACCGCCGCCGCCTATGATGATTGCGTCATATTGCTTGCGCGGCTCCGGCGAAGCCCAGTGCGGGCCCCACCCCTTGTGGCCGCGCAGCGCCTCGCGCGCCACGGCAAAAACAGAATATTTGCGCATCCGCCTGCTACTCCATGAACCCGGTAACGTTCGTTGGCGTTAGAAATCGCAAATCCGAGGACCACGCAACGTTTCTTTTGCGACGCGATCCGGCGGACTTGCGCGGTCTTGCGACATCGACGGCCGCCGCCGCAGAGCCATCGGCGCTTTTTCCCCACGCGCGCTCTCTCGCCGCTGGACTTTCGGCACGCGATCTGTTATCCGCTCTTCTAATCGTAGGGTTCTCGCCCAGCGAACGCAAATTTATTGCCTCTCCAAACCTGATGGTGAGGCTTACCAACTCGAAGCAAAGGAACGGGATTCACGTGCAGGTACTTGTCCGCGATAACAATGTCGATCAGGCGCTCCGCGCTCTTAAGAAAAAGATGCAGCGCGAAGGCATTTTCCGCGAAATGAAGATGCGTGACTTCTACGAAAAGCCGTCCCAGAAGCGTGCGCGCGAAAAGGCAGAAGCCGTCCGCCGCGTTCGCAAGCTGGCCCGCAAGCGGGCGCAGCGCGAAGGCATCGTGGCCCGCTGATCGTCTTTTTTTCGACGCTTTCCAATGCAAGTGGCGGAGGCGAGGGATCGCCGCCGCCATTTTGGTATGGACACCCAGTCCGTCGACAGTCTAGCGTGACAGCTGGCGACGGTCAGCCGCCGCACTCGCGTGCTCCGTAAACGGAAAGCCGATGGCTTTCGGGCCTTGTCGCATTGAGGGATCGACTTTGACACTTGCTGCCATGACTGCGGACGTCTCCGGCCTCATCACCGAGGAGGCGAACCGCCGCCACCAGCGCAAGCCGAAGCTTGCCGCCTTTCTCGTGCTCGGCTCGGCCCTGCTCATCGCAGGATGCCAGACCGACAAGCCCGAATCGATGTTCCGCGTCGAACGGGCTCAGGGCTCGGAAGAAAACATCGCCTCGCTCTCGAGCGTCATTGCCTCCAATCCGAGCGACCCCGAGGGCTACAATGTGCGCGGCTCGGCCTACGGGCGCGCCGGCGAATTCCGCCGGGCGGTCGCCGATTTCGACCAGGCGATCCAGCTCAACCCGCGCTTCTATCAGGCCTATGCCAATCGGGCGCTGGTTCAGCGCAACCTGGGCAACCAGCAGGCCGCTCTTGCGGATTACAATGCGGCACTGCAGATCAATCCGAATTACGATGTCGCCTATATCGGCCGCGGCAATCTCTACCGTCAGGCGAACCAGCTCGACGCCGCCTTCAACGACTTCAACAAGGCGATCGAACTCGATACGGCAGACCCCCGCGCCTACCACAATCGTGGCCTGATCTATCAGGCGCGCAATCAGCACGCGCAGGCTATCGAAGATTTCTCCAAGGCAATCTCGCTCTCGCCGAGCTCACCCGAACCCTATAACGGCCGCGGCATCTCCTATGTGGCGCAGGGCGACGACGACAACGCCTTCTCCGACTTCAACACTGCCATCAACCTGAATGGCAAGCTGGCCGAGTCCTGGGCGAACCAGGCGCTGATCTACGAGCGCCGCGGCGACAAGGCCAAGGCGGCGAAGTCCTATTCGCATGCTTTGTCGCTCGATCCCAAATACGAGCCGGCGCGTGCCGGCCTTGCC
Source organism: Ensifer sp. R1-3 (assembly GCF_056739175.1). Classification (NCBI taxonomy): domain Bacteria; kingdom Pseudomonadati; phylum Pseudomonadota; class Alphaproteobacteria; order Hyphomicrobiales; family Rhizobiaceae; genus Ensifer; species Ensifer sp. R1-3. Next base: position 3,321,192 of record NZ_CP096515.1, on the reverse strand, counting down.
CGCGCCAAGGCGATGTCCTGAAACTTCGCCCACCCTCCGTCGGACATCATACGCCCGCGGCCCTGTCGCGGGCGTCGTCGTTTCATCTGCGCCGATCAGGGTTGCGGAACCATCCTGAATTCAATCCGTTTGACCATGGCCTAGAGCACTTCCAGGAAAAGCGTAGCGGTTTTCCGTCCGGAAGCGCGCAGTTTCAAAGGGGTTCGAGCGTTTCACAGTTTGAATGAGCAGTGAAACGCTTCAGCACGGAGATCCGAGCCATGATTCGACAGACCCTCATTACCGCAATCGCCTTTGCGGCGCTCTCCGGAGCTGCCGCCGCCCAGAATTACGTCACGCTCGGGCGTCTCACATGCGGCTCGGAAGGCGGCACCGGGCTTATCGTCACCTCGACCAAGAACCTGATGTGCACCTTCTCGCCGGCGGATGGCTCGCCTGGAGGGGTCTATGCGGGCAAGATCACCAAGATCGGCCTGGATATCGGCTCCACCGGCAAAACCGTCATGATCTGGGACGTGCTGGCGAAAACCGGCACTCCGCTGAACGAATTTGCGCTGGCTGGCGAATATGTCGGTGTCGGCGCCGATGCGAGCTTCGCAGTCGGTGGCGGCGCCAAGGTCATTGCCGGCGGCACGAACAAGGCCTTCATGCTGCAACCGGTCAATGTCCAGGTGCAGGAGGGCCTGAATGTCGCCCTCGGCGTGGATCACCTGGTCCTGGCGCCGGCCGGTTGATCGCTTCGCGAGCGATGAAGCCGGCTCCTCTCCCCTCCTCCCGTCCGCGGCACATTGCGTGATCCGTACGGCCCACCTTGCGCGCCGCTGCAAGGCGCGGCACTGTGATGGTGATGATCGTTGCCGGACGCGGTAACGCCGGCACGACGGGATGCAGGATGAAGGAACAGCTGATCCGCGACATCGTTCAGTGGATGTCGGAAGAGGGAATTCGAGGCCTGAAGGAGCAGGACCTTCTTGCCGGCTTCTGTGACCGGTGCCACTCCGCGGGCCTGCCCATTGATCGCGCGCTCGGCATCATCGACACGCTGCACCCGGAGTTCGAAGGGCGCGCCTTCCAATGGAACAGCGAAAGCGACGAGGTTCCCGAGGTCGTGCAATACGGCTCGACCAGCGGCGGCGAGGCTCAGGCCAACTGGCAGCGCTCCGTCTTCTTCCATATGCTCAGGGACAATGAAACCGAGCGCCGCACCCGCCTTGCCGGGGAGAAGCATATTCCCTTCACCGTGCTCGACACGCTCAAGGCAGAGGGCCACACCGACTGCGTCAGCATGATTCATCACTTCACCGATCGCGGCCGCATAGGGCAGATGGACTGCCTGTACTCCTATTGGACCACAAAAAGGCAAGCCGGCTTCCGTGAGGAGGACATCGCGGCACTGAGAGTGCTGTTGCCCACCCTCGCGCTCGCCGTGAAGACAGCCTCGTGCATGCGCATCATCGGGACGCTTGCGGATGTCTATCTCGGCCGGGATGCCGGCCGCCGCGTCGTCGAGGGCAGCATCGAAAGGGGCTCGGCCGAGCGGATCGAGGCGGTCATGTGGTTCTCCGATCTGCGCAACTACACGCGCATAGCCGACAGCGTCGCGCCGGAGGATGTCATCCCCTTTCTGAACGACTATTCCGGCATGGTGATCACCGCCGTCCACGATCATGGCGGCAGCGTATTGAAGCTTATCGGCGACGGAGTGCTTGCCATCTTCAACGGCCGCAAACCGGCCGAGGCCTGCGGCGCCGCCATCGCGGCCGAGCGTCAACTGCGGGTGATGCTTTCGGAGTTGAACGCGCGGCGGCTCGATGAGGGAAAGCCGACCACCGACGTCTATCTCGGACTGCACATCGGCGAAGTCTTCTATGGCAATATCGGCAGCCAGGACCGGCTGGATTTCACCGTCGTCGGACCAGCCGTCAACGAGGTGAGCCGTATCTCCGCCATGTGCCGCTCAGTCGAGCGGCATGTGATCATGTCCTCGGAATTCATCGCGGCCTGCCCGGTCGAGCATCGCGCGAATGCCGTTTCGCTCGGCCGGTTTGCGCTCCGCGGCATTGCCAAAGCGAAGGAACTCTTCACCTGGGATCCGGAGATCGCGGGCGGCTGAGCGGAGCCGAGATACGATGACGATAGCCGGTTCAGGGCCCAAAAGCCCCTCACCCTAACCCTCTCCCCGCAGGCGGGGAGAGGGGACTTCGGCAGCGCGGCATATCCCTTCTCCCCGCCTGCGGGGAGAAGGTGGCGGCAGCCGGATGAGATTCCATGAGGGGGTGGATAGCGCCGCGGCTTTTGCCAAAGTGGTGGTGTTACCAACCCAGCACCTTGGAGGGTCTCATGGCTGTGATTACACGAAGCCCCGATTGCACGGGCACTATCCGCACTGATCTTGGCGCAATTTTCGTTTCATTGGAACTGTCGCGGTCGACATGGCTGGTGACGTCGCTGTCGCCGGGCGGGGGCGAGAAGATGTCGCGGCACCAGGTGGATGGCGGCGATCTGGCCGGGCTTCTCGAACGCTTCGCGACGCTCAGGCGCAAGGCCGAGGCGCGCACCGGTCGCCGCTTTCCGGTGATCGTCGTCCAGGAGGCCGGTCTCGACGGCTTCTGGATCCACCGGGCTCTGGAGGCCGAGGGGATCGAGAGCCATGTCGTCGATCCTGCCTCGATCGCCATGCCGCGGCGGCGCCGGCGGACGAAGACGGACCGGATCGATGGCGAGATGCTGGTGCGCACGCTGCTGGCCTTCAAGCGCGGCGAGCCGCGCGTCTGCGCGATGGTCAAGGCGCCGACGCCGGAGCATGAGGATCGCCGCCGGCTGGTGCGGGAGCGCCAGGAATTGACCGCCGAGCGCGTCCGCGCGGTCAACCGCATCAAGGGCCTGCTGTTCGCCCAGGGGATCCGCGACTACCGGCCGCTGCGCCGCGACCGCCGGCAGCGCCTGGCGGAGCTGCGCGGCGGCGACGGGCGTGCGCTCGGGCCGCATCTGCAGGCGCAACTCGCGCGGCTGCTCGAGCGGCTGGAATTGCTTCTTGAGCAGTTGAAGGCGCTGCTGGCGGCGCTCAAGGCACTGGCGGCCGAGGCGCAGGCGGCCGCCAGTGGGACGGACGCCGCCGTCATGGCGCGGCTACTCGAGATCAAGGGCATCGGCCTGGGGCTTTGCCAGCGTCCTCTTCACCGAAGGCCTGTTCCGGCCGTTCGCCAACCGCCGGCAAGTAGCCGCCTATGCCGGACTGGCGCCGACGCCCTGGCGAAGCGGCACGATCGATTACGAGCAGGGCGTCTCCAAGGCGGGCAATCCGCGGCTGCGCGCGACGCTGATCCAGCTGGCCTGGCTGTGGCTGCGCCATCAGCCGCAGACCGCACTCAGCCGCTGGTTCCACGACCGGGTCAGGCAGAACGGCGGCCGCTTCAAAAAGGTGATGATCACAGCGCTGGCGCGCAAGCTTCTCGTGGCGGTGTGGAAATACGTCACCCAAGGCGTCGACATCGAGGGCATGGCGATGACCACCGCCTGATGCCGCTGCACGCTTTCTCCGCAGCCTGATCGGCTTCGGAGAATCCGGGTGAACGAACCGACTGCCCCTTGGCAGACAACGCCGTGGATGAGACTGGTCCCGTTCTCCCGAGCCCTCCCGCTGCAAGCGGAAGATTGGTGCAGCCGCCGGCCGGCGGCGACCGTATGTGAGGTTATGCGCCGAACGGCCCGTCCGACGCGCATGGTGACAAGGGCTCCCCGGCTTCTCGCGAAAACGATCGCAGGCAACGCGGCAATGCCTCGACACACGGGCATGCAACCACGGACCCCCGACCGACACGCCATCGTGGGATCGGGGGTGGATCGCCGCAAGGGCAAGCCGCTGCGCGGCCGGCCGATGGCCGACCCTTGCCCCGATCCACCCCCGATCCCAGAAAAACGCACAAGGTCGGGACGAGAGGAAGACCGCACCCGTCGAACAACGAGGAAAGTCCTCTTACACGGCAGGGATTGACAGCGAATTCCTCATGTGAGGGGCCGGCCTCGCTCCCCTCAGTGATTGATCGCCTTGACGATCTCTTCGGTCATCTTCTTGGCGTCGCCGAGCAGCATCATCGTGCCGTCCTTGTAGAACAGCGTGTTGTCGATGCCGGCATAGCCGGAGCCGAGCGAACGTTTGACGAAGAGGCAGGTCTTGGCCTTGTCGACGTCGAGGATCGGCATGCCGTAGATCGGCGAGGACTTGTCGTCGCGCGCCGCCGGATTGGTGACGTCGTTGGCGCCTATGACATAGGCGACGTCGGCCTGGGCGAATTCCGAATTGATGTCCTCCAGTTCGAACACCTCGTCATAGGGGACGTTCGCTTCGGCGAGCAGCACGTTCATATGACCGGGCATGCGGCCGGCGACCGGGTGGATCGCGTATTTCACCTCGACGCCGTTCTCCTTGAGCTTGTCGGCAAGCTCCCGGAGCGCGTGCTGTGCCTGGGCGACCGCCATGCCGTAGCCCGGCACGATGATCACTTTCGAGGCGTTCTGCATCAGGAAGGCGGCGTCGTCGGCCGAGCCCTGTTTCACCGTCCTCTGGACTCCGTCGTCGCCGCCGGCAGCCGCCGTCTCGCCGCCGAAGCCGCCCAGGATCACCGAGATGAAGGACCGGTTCATGCCCTTGCACATGATGTAGGAGAGGATCGCACCCGACGAGCCGACGAGCGCCCCGGTTATGATGAGCGCCAGGTTGCCGAGGGTAAAGCCGATGCCGGCCGCTGCCCAGCCGGAATAGGAGTTCAGCATCGATACGACGACCGGCATGTCCGCGCCGCCGATCGGAACGATGATCAGCACGCCGAGCGCCAGCGACAGCGCGACGATCGCCCAGAAGTCGAAATGGCTTTCGCTGAGCGCCAGCCCGATGATGAAGAAGACGACGAGCACGGCAAGCGCGAGGTTGATCGCGTGGCGGTAGGGCAGAAGGATAGGCTTCCCGGACATGCGGCCGTCCAGCTTCAGGAAGGCGATGATCGAGCCCGTGAAGGTGATGGCGCCGATCGCCACGCCGAGCGCCATTTCGACCAGCGCCTGCGCGGGGATCGAGCCGACCTCGCCGATGCCGAAGGAGGACGGGGCATAGAGTGCGGCGGCCGCCACCAGAACGGCGGCGAGACCGACGAGCGAGTGGAAGCCGGCCACGAGCTGCGGCATCGCCGTCATCGGGATGCGCTTTGCGATATAGGCGCCGGCACCGCCGCCGACGGCCAGACCTGCGACGATCAGGAGAAACCCGCCGATCGACGGCTGTGCCAGGAACAGCGTCGTGACGATCGCGATGCCCATGCCGACCATGCCGTAGGTATTGCCCTTGCGGCTGGTGGTCGGATGCGACAGGCCGCGCAGCGCCATGATGAAGAGCACGCCCGAGACGAGATAGAGGAAGGCAGCGAAATTAGCGTTCATCGGCCCGCCTCACTTTTCTTTTTTCTTGTACATGGCGAGCATGCGCTGGGTGACCAGGAAGCCGCCGAAGATGTTCACCGAAGCAAGTACCAGTGCGACGAAGCCGAAGCCGGTGGCAAGCCCCGAGGCGGAGATCCCGACCGCGAGCAAGGCGCCGACGACGATCACCGACGAGATCGCATTGGTCACCGCCATCAGCGGCGTATGCAGCGCCGGCGTCACCGACCAGACGACGTAGTAGCCGACGAAGATGGCCAGCACGAAGATCGCGAGGCGGAAGACGAAGGGATCGATCGCGCCGCCGGTCGCGCCATGCGCCACCGCTCCGGCCGCATCGGGCACGTATTCGGCGGCGGTCTTCACCGCCTCGACCGCCCGCTCGAGATCGGTCAGTGCCTTGTCCAGAAGTTCGTTTGCCATCTTACTTCTCCCCCCTCATGGCACCACCGAAGGCCGGGTGCACGACTGCCCCGCCATGGGTCAGCGCCGTGGCCTTGACGAGTTCATCCTCCATGTTCAATGCCAGCGCCTTCGTCTCCTTCGAGACCATCGTCTCCAGGAAGGTCACGAGGTTCTTGGCGTAGAGCAGCGAGGCGGAAGCGGCGATGCGGCCCGCCACGTTCAGATGGCCGACGATCCTGACGCCCCCGACCTCCGTCACCTTGCCGGCTTCGGCCCCCTCGATATTGCCGCCGCGCTCGACCGCGAGGTCGACGACGACCGATCCGGGCTTCATGGAATCGAGCATTTCGCGGGTCACGAGCCGCGGCGCCGGACGGCCGGGGATCAGCGCCGTGGTGATGACGATGTCCTGCTTGGCAATGTGCTCGGCGACGAGCGCCGCCTGCTTGGCCTGATACTCCCCGGACATTTCCTTGGCATAGCCGCCGGCGGTCTCGGCCGCCTTGAACTCCTCGTCCTCGACGGCGATGAACTTGGCGCCGAGAGAGGCTACCTGCTCCTTTGCGGCGGGGCGAACGTCCGTCGCCGAGACGACCGCGCCCAGGCGGCGGGCGGTAGCGATCGCCTGCAGGCCGGCAACGCCCGCGCCCATGACGAAGATCTTGGCCGCGGGCACGGTGCCGGCAGCGGTCATCATCATCGGCAGCGCGCGGTCATATTCGTAGGCGGCGTCGATCACCGCCTGATAACCGGCAAGGTTTGCCTGGCTGGAAAGCACGTCCATGGATTGGGCGCGGGTGATGCGCGGCATCAGCTCCATGGCGAAGGTTGTGAGGCCCGCGCCGGCCATGGCCGATATCGCTTCCTCGTTACCGTAGGGGTCCATGATGGCGATGACGACAGCGCCGGACCGGTAGCCGGAAATCTCGTGCGCACTCGGCCGACGGACCTTGAGGATCACGTCGGCGGTTTTCGCATCCGCCGCCGTACCGACACGCGCACCGGCCTTCTCGTATTCCTGATCGGGTATGCGTGAACCGAGGCCGGCACCCGCTTCGACAACCACGTCGAAGCCAAGCGACTTCAGTTTTTTCACGCTTTCGACGGAACCGGCAACGCGTCCCTCGTTCGGATCCGATTCCTTGGCGATAAAGACGATCTCGCTCACAAATCCCCCTCCCCGGTCCGCCCCGGCTGGCCGGGTTGCGGACGTTGTCCTCCAGGCGACAGCATTGCACGCCGCCTCTTCACTCACACGGTCCCCGAATCGAGCCGATTTCGGGAGAGAACCATGCGGCACCTCAATGCGCTACAGCGACCTTAGTGCACCCTTGGCGCATCGTCGTAGCGACAGAACTCCTCCTGCGGGGCGGAAACATCCGCCGCCGAGACGATACTCCCACGTGGTGCGGGAAAAACTCGATCGGCCCGCGACAAAGATGGGGACCCCCTCCCCATCTTCGGCGGGACGGATCAGCGACGCCGGTCAGCGAAGAAAGAAGTAACCGGCAACGTTGATGAGAATGAAAAGAACGAGCGAGCTGAAAAAGCCCATCGTCGTGAAGAAAGCAGCAGCCATCGCAATCAGCAGCGCGACGCAAAACAGAGTGCCGTATTTCGTGGCGCTGATGAAGAAATCATATGTCTTCTCATGCTCGGAATAGTCCATCGGAGCGCCCGTTTCGACCGGTCCCGAATGATGCTCTGCCATCGTCCAATTCTCCAAAATTCTGCGGCACCGCCGATGGCGGCCCTGTCTTATCCACCCATGACCGCTTGCCCGCGAGGCGCAATCGGTTCCTTTAGCTCCGCATACACAATGCGCCGCCCCTTCGCAACGAAAACCGCCCCGCGAGCCCTGCGGCATAATCGATAGTGCGGCCGGCGCAGGGGCGACATTGCGCCGAAAGGCGTCAGGCGGACCGCTCCGCAACCGGTTCCGGCATGCCATGCCCGCACAGGACGGCCACGGCAGAGGCGGGCATCGGGGCCGCGAAGACAAAGCCCTGGATCAGATCGGCGCAATTGTACTCGTTTATGAGCTGCAGCTGTTCGGCCGTCTCGACCCCCTCGACGACCGCCTTGAGCTCCAGGGCGCGGGCAAGATTGACCGTGCCGAGCAGGAGTTTGAAGCGCCGGGAATTCACATGGATGTCGCGCACGAAGGACCGGTCGACCTTGATGATGCTGACCGGAAGCGCATCGAGGTAGCTGAGGCTCGAATAACCGGTTCCGAAATCGTCTATCGCGATCGCCATGCCGCGCTCGCGCAGCTCCCGAAGCACGGCCTGGACCTTGACGGGCTCGTCCATCAGGCAGCTTTCGGTGACTTCGAGATGCAAGCGGGCGGGGTTGAGGCCGCTCTCTGCAAGTGCTTCCGCCACGATCGCGACGATCTCGTCCCCGTGAAGGTCGAGAACGGAGAGATTGACCGAAACCGCCACCTCGGCCGGCCAAGTCAGGCAATCGCGGCAGGCATGCCGCACAACGAAGCGCGTTATGTCCGTGACAAGCCCCATCTCTTCTGCAAGCGGGATGAAAATGTCGGGCGGGACTGGGCCGCGCTCCGGATGAGTCCAGCGCGCCAGCGCTTCGCAGCTTACGACACGCGATCCATCCGGCGTGAACATCGGCTGGTAGGCAAGGCTGAGATCGCCTCTTCCAACCGCCTCGCGCAGGTCGCTCTTGAGCTTCTGGCGGTCGAGGTAGCGCGCTTCCATCTCGGCCTCGAAGGCGGTGCAGCCGCCGTTGTTTCGGGCCTTGGCCTCGGATAGCGCCAGATCGGCCTTGATCTGTAGTTCCTCTAACCGGAATTCGCTCTTCCTCACAATGACGAATCCGGCATTCATCGCCATGTTGAAGGTGAAACCGTCGGCCATATAGGTGCCGTGCAGCTTCGCATGGACGGCGCGAATCCGTTCCTCCAGACCGGAACGGCCCACCCTGTTATGAAAGAACACGACGAACTCGTCGCCCATCAGCCGGGCGGCGATCGCCTCACTGCCTGCGAGACCCTTGAGACGATCGGCAATGGCCTGAAGAAGCTTGTCCCCGACGACGTGGCCTCTCGTGTCGTTGACGTGCTTGAATTCGGCGATGTCTACGAGCAGGAGGCCGATGTCGCGATCATGCGCCGTGCCGGCCGCAACCGCATTGTGGGTGAGCTCGGCGAAATAGTCCCGGCTCGGCAGACCGGTGAGCGTGTCGAAGCGCACCATCTGCAGAACCTGCCTTTCTGCCTGAACGCGCGCCGTCACGTCTTCGAAGATAAGAACGATTTCGCCGTTCTCGCGGCGGTTCGCCGAGAATTCGAGAAGGAGCTCCTCCGATATGGTGACGAGCGCGCGCGAACGCTTTCCCTCGATCAGCAGGTCCAGCTGCCGCGCTATGCTGTCGCTTCTTTCCGGGTCGAGCGCCAGCGCATCGCTCCCGCGCTCGAGGACATCACCGAGCAGCCAGCCTTTGAGTTGCGCCTTGTCGCCTAGGTGCAGAAGTTCGCAGGCACGCTCGTTCGCCACCACGATGCGATGCCGGTCGTCCAGCATGAAAAGACCGTGAGTCATGTTGTTGAGTGCCGCGTCGAACTGCCCCGCGATCGTCTTCGTTTCCAGTGCCGCAAGGACGTTCTCGTCCCGGGCTGCGAGGATTTTTTCGAAAAGATAGCCGCGCACATTATTCGCCATCATCCAGGTCGTCAGGATGAAGGGCACGATCAGAACCGCGAGGACGGCCATGAAGGGATCGCCCAGCGACAGGGCGCCGATCATCATCGGCAGGCAGGCCGAAGACGAAAGAAGCAGTACCGCCCGCTCGGAACCGTAGTTGCGGCCCACCAGTGAGATCATCGAGGCAAGCGTCACCGACACGCATGCAACCTGGGAAAACACGTCCCGGGTGACCGCTATCGCATATCCGCAGGCGATGCCGCAGGTCAGCGTAACGGCGACGCCGCCGACGATGTAGCGGTTCTCCCACATTCTGATGGCCGCGTAGTCCGCCCCGGACAGATCCAGCTGGTCGAAGCGCATCATGTCGAGATTGCGCACGATCCACAGGACGACGATCGCGACGGTGCAGCCGAGATAGAGCGTGTCGGAGGTCTTCAGAAAGACAAGCAGAAAGGTCACGACATGCGATAGCATGCCGATCACCAACGTCCCTCGATTCTGGTAGAGCGAGCTTACGAACGACAGATAGATGTCTGCCGGAAGAGCGCCCCGTTCATTGCGGGTCATGAACCTAAGCTCCGGTTTGCCGGATTGTTAGGGTCGAGGACTTAACGAAAGATTGCCCCGGCAGATATTGGCCCCTGTCGGTATCAGCGTTTCGGATATGTGTCCCCGTGCTATGCGCGACGTTACAGTCGCCGACTGGCGACGGTGTCCGAGCTCTCCCCCAGTTGACTTTTTGAGGGTTCTGGCGGCAAGGCTTTTGCGGATCATAACCGGAGTCTGACGATGTCGAAACCTGTCGTTGCCATCCCCTGCGATTTCCGCGAATTCGACGGCAATGTCTGGCATGTTGCCGCCCACCAATATGTCCGCGCGGCGGTCGAGGGCGCCGGGCTGATGGTGTTTCTCGTTCCCGCTCTGGAGGCCGGGAACGATGTGGACGAGATTCTCGACCGCGTCGACGGCGTGCTCGCCAGCGGCGCCCGCTCCAACGTCCACCCTTCGCTCTATGGCAGGGAGGCGAGCGAAGCGGACGGGCCTTTCGACCCGGGCCGCGATGCGACCAGCCTGCCGCTGATCCGCCGCGCACTCGACCGCGGCGTCCCCCTGTTCGCGATCTGCCGCGGCATACAGGAGCTCAATGTCGCGCTTGGCGGCACGCTTGCGAGCGAGATCCAGGAGCAGCCCGGCATATGGGACCACCGCAAGCCGGAGGTTCCGGATCTCGATGTCGCCTATGGCATTCGCCAGGATGTGGTCGTGAAGGAAGGAAGCTGTCTGGCCCCGGTCCTCGGCACCGGCCGCGTAAGGGTCAATTCGCTGCATCGCCAGGCGATCGGAGCCGCCGCTCCGCGGCTTGCGGTCGAAGCCGTGGCCGACGACGGGACCATCGAGGCGGTCTCGGTCATCGGCGCCAAGGCCTTCGCCGTCGGCGTGCAGTGGCATCCCGAATACTGGGTCCGGACCGACGCCCCGTCGGCCGCCCTGTTCAAGGCCTTCGGCGATGCCGCGCGCGCCTATCGTGAGAGCAAGGCCAGTTAGTTTTGGATCGCTCTACGCCGGAACGGCGTCTCGACCACCGGTGTCAAAGCTTCACCGGTCGAGAACCATGCCTTCAGGTTGTCGACGACGAGATCGGACATGGCGTTGCGGGTGACGACAGAGGCCGACGCCACATGCGGCAGCAGAGAGACGTTCGGAAACGAAAGAAGCGCCTCGGGAACATTGGGCTCGTTCTCGAAGACGTCGAGGCCGGCGCCGGCAATGGTGCCGTTCTGAAGTGCGGTGACAAGCGCCGCCTCGTCCACCGTCGAGCCGCGACCCACATTGATCAGCACGCCCTTCGGTTCGAGCGCCGAAAGGACATCGGCATTGACCGCTTTCAGCGTGCTCGCTGTTCCGGGCACGATGACGATGAGCGTGTCGACGGCCTCGGCCATACCCACGAGGGTCGGATGATAGGTGAAGCCGAGGCCTTCGCGCGGCGTGCGCGTGTGGTAGGCGATCGAGACGCCGAAGGCTTCGAGCCGCCGTGCGATCGCGAGGCCGATCCGGCCCAGGCCGAACAGCCCGACCGTACGGCCGCGGAGCGAAAGCGGGGATAGCGGGAAGGCCCCCTCGCGCACCCACCGGCCTTGGCGCAGCCATTGCTCGGCCTGCGGCAGGAGGCGCAGCGTGTTGAGGAGGAGGCCGATGGCCGTGTCGGCGACTTCCTCGGTCAGGACATCAGGCGTATTGGTGACGACAATCCCTCGGGCTGCTGCACGCGAGACATCGACGCCGTCGTAGCCGACGCCGAAATTCGCAACGATCTCGAGGCTGGGGAATGCATCCATCAGCGGCACCGGCAGCTTGCCCGAAACGGCAATGCCGGAAACGTCGCGCATGTCGGCTGTCACGAGGGCCGCATCGGCGCGCTCGATGCGCACGGTCTCGAACATTTCCGGCAATCGTTCGAGGACCCTCGGGTTGATCTTGCCGGGCACGAGAATTCTAGGACGACTCATCGGGTTTCCTTTCCGGACATGACGGGAATGCGGACGAACACTCACGCATCCTGTTCAGACTCGGAGGGATCGATCAAGCCGTTACGCGCAGCGGACCGGTCGACTGGCGGATGCGCATTTCCGGCTTGATCAGATGGATGCCGTCGGGTTCGTGGCTGCCGGAAAGCTTGTCCAGGAGCGCGCGCGCAGCACTGCGCCCCACCTCCGCCTGGCCGTTCCAGACGGTCGTCAGCGCCGGCGTCGCGATCGACGCTTCCTCGAGATCGTCGTAGCCGGTGACGGAGATGTCGACGCCCGGCACGAGGCCTGCGCGGGCAATGCCGTTCATCATGCCGATGGCGACGAGATCGTTCCAGCAGACGACCGCGGTGGGCTTCTGCGGCAGCGAAAGGAGATGCACCGCGGCCTCGAAACCGCCCTGCTTGGAGCGTGGCCCCGGGATGCGCAGGTCCGGGTCGACCTCGATATTCGCCTTGCGCAGCGCGTTGACGTAGCCCTGGTAGCGGTCGCGGCCGGTCGAGGTCTGGTCCGTTCCCCCGACCATCGCGATGCAGCGATGGCCGAGCCCGATGAGATGATTGGTCGCGAGCGAAATGCCATAGGCGTCGTCGCCGCGGAAGATGGGGACGTCGAGCCCCTCGATCGAGCGGGCGATCAGGATCGCCGGCATGCCGTTGTCCTCGGCAAGCTGAATGTCCTGCGGCGGCGTGCCGATAGCGGGCGACATGATGACGCCGTCGCCACCGAGCTGCAGCAGCGTCTCGATGAAATCGCGCTGCTTCTCGACGGAATCGTAGTGATTGGACAGAATGAAGGTCTGCTTGTCGCGATCGAGCTCAGCCTCGATCGCCTTGAGGATCTCGCCGTAGAACGGGTTCATGATGTCGTGCACGACGACACCGATGATGCCCGAGCGCGACGTCCTGAGACTTGCGGCACGGCGGTTGTAGATGTAGCCGAGTGCGCGCGCCTGTTCCTTGATCTTGTCGCGTGTGACCGCCGCCACCAGCGGGCTGTCGCGCAATGCCAGGGATACCGTCGCCGTCGAAAGGCCGAGTGTTTCCGCGATTGTAGAAAGCTTGACCTTTTGCGCCACCATATCCCCCGTTGCAGTCGCTGCCGTCAGCCAGTTTAAATTCCTTTAAACTGTTTAAATTATCGCTGCAATCGGGAAGTTCAAGCCGCCCGGTTCTCAAACCCGGGCTCAATCCGCAGCTCTGGCGGCCTGCAGATTGCTGTCGACGGCGCGCAGGAGCTTCATGAGGGTGCGCACCTGCTTGTCGGTCAAACCGCGTGTTGCGAGCTTCTCGGAATGCTGGCCCGCTTCCGCGATGATCTGCAGACGATCACGGCCGAGCTCTGTCAGATAGACCTTGGTCAGCCGGGCATCGTCCCTGTCCGGCCGGCGTTCGAGGAAGCCCTGCGCTTCCATGCGGCCGATCGTGCGCGTCATCGTCGGTGCCTTGACCCCGAGCTTGCCCGCCAGCGCGCCGGCCGTGAGCCCATCGGTTTCGGCAAGAGCGAGCATGACGCCGTCCTGCCCGGCATAAAGGCCGCTTGCGACGAGATTGCGAGAGAGCACCGTGCGCATCGAGCGGGCCGCCTGGACGAGAACCGAAGCAAGATCGTGATCGTTCGCCTCGGCGACGATCTCGTCCTTCTTCTTGCCGTTCTTGCCCTTCCTTTCGGCTTTGCTCTTCTTGCCCATTGGACCTCCCGCCGAATCCCCTACACTACACTTATAGCAATAAGGCTTGAGTTTACGAACTGTATGACTCAAATAACGATTTTACGACAAACCACGCCGAGGGCCGAGTAGAAATGTCGTTGCCGAAGCCCCGATGGACCGACAATTCCGCCGCACTCGAACCCGTCGAGCGGCGGGACTGGATCGCGGTGCTCCCGCTCGGCGCACATGAACAGCACGGGCCGCATCTCCCCTTCGAAACGGACCGGCTGATCGCGGCGGGCATCGTCGAGCGCGTCATCGCCGCACTCCCCCAAGCACTGCCCGTGACCTTCCTGCCTGTCGAACCGGTCGGCTATTCGATCGAACACATGGATGTTTCCGGCACTCGCACGCTCGCCTATGACGAGGCGATCGAACGTTGGCTCGGCATCGCCGAGGGGCTCGCCGGACTCGGCATCCGCAAGTTCGTGATGCTGAACGCGCATGGCGGCAATTCGCCCCTGATGACCATCGTAGCGACGGAGGCGCGGATACGCTTCAGGATGCTGGCCGTGGCGACGAGCTGGACACGCTTCGGACAGCCGGATGGCTGGATCAGCGCCAAGGACAAGGCGGTCGACATCCATGGCGGCGATATCGAGACCTCGGTCATGCTGGCGCTCCATCCGGACAAGGTGGATATGGCGAAGGCCCGCGCCTTCCCTTCGCGCCAGGGCGAATTCGCGCTTTCCTTCAAGCATCTGCGCGCTTACGGCCCGCACGCTTTCGGCTGGAAGATGTCGGATCTGAACCCGGACGGCGTCGCCGGCAATGCCGCCGCCGCCACCGCCGAGCGCGGCGAAGCGCTGCTTGCGCATGCGGCAAAAGGCATCATCGAGCTGCTCGAGGATGTGAACGCCTTCGATGCCGGCGAGCTCGACTGATTTTTTCTCCCCCGTCGATCGCGACACAGGTCTGTATTTGCGCATCGCCACCTCATCTCTTATATGAGAACCCAACCATCGATGCCCGCGGCGCATCGCCAACCCTCGAGGTTCCCATGACCGAAACATCCGCGCAGAAGCCGATCCCCGTCACCGTGCTCACGGGCTATCTCGGCTCCGGCAAGACGACGCTTCTGAACCGCATCCTCAGCGAGAATCATGGCCGCAAATATGCGGTCATCGTCAACGAGTTCGGCGAGATCGGCATCGATAACGACCTGATCGTCGAGTCCGACGAGGAAATCTACGAGATGAACAACGGCTGCGTCTGCTGCACCGTTCGAGGCGACCTGATCCGTGTCGTCGAAGGACTGATGCGCCGTCCCGGACGCTTCGACGCGATCATCGTCGAGACCACCGGCCTTGCCGACCCGGTGCCGGTCGCGCAGACCTTCTTCATGGATGACGACGTTCGCGCCAAGACCGAACTGGACGCCGTCGTGGCGCTCGTCGACGCCAAGCACCTGCCGCTGCGTCTGAAGGACAGCCGCGAGGCCGAGGACCAGATCGCCTTCGCCGACGTGGTGCTCCTCAACAAGACCGACCTCGTGACGCCGGAGGAACTCGAGCGCGTCGAGGCGACCGTGCGCGTCATCAATCCGTCCGCCCGCATCTATCGCACGCAGCGCTCCGAGATCGACCTCGGAAAGGTGCTCGACCAGGGGGCCTTCAATCTCGACAGGGCGCTCGAAAACGATCCCCACTTCCTCGATCAGGAGGATCACGACCACGTTTGCGGTCCCGATTGCGACCACGATCACCACCATCATGATCACCACCATCATGATCACGACCACGACCACCATCACCATCACCATCACGACGGTCCCTCGCCGATCCATGACGTGACGGTGCAGTCGATTTCGCTGCGCGGGGGCGAAATGAATCCGGATCGTTTCTTCCCCTGGATCCAGAAGATCACCCAGACCGACGGTCCGAACATCCTGCGCCTCAAGGGCATCATCGCCTTTGCCGGCGATGCGGAGCGTTATGTCGTCCAGGGCGTTCACATGATCATCGAAGGCGATCACCAGCGCCCGTGGAAAGACGGCGAGAAGCGCGAAAGCAGGCTCGTCTTCATCGGCCGCGATCTCGACCGCGAGAAGATCGAGCGCACCTTCAAGGCGTGCGAAGTCCAGGCATGATCCCGGAAGATGGCGCCCGGCTTCGGGATAAGTTCATGATGAAAAAAGAAAGCCCGTCCAACTGATGCCGACCGTCGCTCCGCTCGATCTCGAAGGCCACGTCGTCGGCGTGGCTTTCCTCAAGGATGTTCCCTTCTTCGCCGGGGCCGCCGGCACGATCCACCGGCTCGATCACGGCCACAAGACGACCGAAGCACATGACGGGCTGCTGTCCTTCGTTGTCGACGAGGCGAACGACACGCTGCTGACCGGCGGCGAAGACGGCAAGGTAATGCGCATTTCGGCAGACGGCACGGCGAGCCTCGTTGCCGACACGGGTCGCAAATGGATCTCGCAAGTTGCGGCCGGACCGCAAGGTGCGGTCGCTTACGCCTACGGCAAGACGACGCATGTCCGCCTTTCCGACGGTACCACCAGGGAATTTCCCGAGCAGCGGACCGTCGAAGGCATCGCCTTCGCACCCAAGGGCCTGAGGATCGCCGCCGCGCGATACAACGGCGTCTCGCTGCACTGGGTGGCCATGGCAGGCCAGCCGGTCGATCTCGAATGGAAGGGCGCCCACACAGGCGTCACCTTCTCTCCCGACGGACGCTTCGTCGTCACCGCAATGCAGGAAAATGCGCTGCATGGCTGGAAGCTCGACGCGAAGCCCGGCGCCGAGGCGCGGCACATGCGCATGACCGGCTATCCGGCCAAGGTGAAGTCACTCTCCTGGTCTGCGAAGGGCAAGTGGCTCGCCTCGTCCGGCGCGCCGGCAGCGATCGTCTGGCCGTTTCAGGGCAAGGACGGACCGATGGGCAAGGCGCCGCTCGAGCTCGGCACCCGCGCCAACATAATGGTGACGACAGTCGCCTGCCACCCGGCAGACGATATCGTCGCCATCGGCTATGAGGATGGCATGATCCTCGCCGCCCGCTTCGCGGACAGCAAGGAAGTGCTGTTGCGTCGCCCGGGCAATGGCGCGATCACCGCCATGGCCTGGAACAAGAGCGGCCGCCAACTCGCCTTCGGATCGGCGGCGGGCGATTGCGGTGTGGTGGATATCGCCGGGTAGCAGGCGTGAATGCATGCAATCCGCCGCTGCGGCGAAAAGGCGGGGGCAAGCCGGATGAGGGCCAGCTCCGCCTGTTCCTCACCACTCCAGTTCAAGATGCGGCCGCCCATCCGAGGTCCTCTCGACCGTCCGCCCGCTTTCATCGATGGTGGCGGTGACCCGTTGTCGGAAAGCGGAGAAGCTCTCGAATGTGACGACGTCGACAGGCTCGTCGAACTTGAACGTCAGCCGATAACGTCGCGGTTTCGCGCTGATCGCCTGGGCCGAGAGGATTTCCGCTTCGAAAGCCTGGCCGAGATAACGGCCTTTGACCCGCGCCCCGAGCATCCATGGGTTGAAAGCAGGCCGGTTGCCGACGGCCGCGTGCAGCGTGTTCCAATCGCGATAGCCATACTGGGCGGCGACCAGCTCGAGCGACTTGGAGTGGGTGACTTCGTCACCCTCCGACGCAAGCCGGGATCTCAGGCGTCTGGCCTGGTCCTTCAGCGCATCGAGCGAGGGAAGGCTTCGTAATTCATGCGTCATGACAGGGTCTCCTGTTACGGCATGCATTTCTGGATGGGTGTCCGCATTGCCATCGGCAGCATGCCGCTCGGCGTGACCGTGTCGAAAAGAGAGACTTCACCGAAGCTTGACGCTCGCGGACGGCAGGGGCCCTCGCCCGGCGCCTGAATAGGGGAAACCATGCAGGCTGTCAAACGCGCGGGCCGCCGGCGATGGCCACTTGCACGCACGCGACAGCTATGGGACGACTTGGCGTCGCCAAGAGCGGGATGAGGAAAAGTGATCTAGGGAGGTCATCATGAGCGAAGTCACCATTCTCGCATTCGCGCTTGTCGCTTTCATCGGCATCGCAACGCCTGGACCAACCGTGCTTCTCGCGCTCACCAATGGTTCGCGTTTTGGCGTGAAACGGGCAACGGCAGGAATGATCGGCGCGATGCTCTCGGATTTCGTGCTGATCGGCGCGGTCGCACTCGGGCTCGGTGCACTGCTTGCAGCGTCGGAGTTCTGGTTCTCCGTGGTCAAATGGCTGGGCGCCGCCTATCTCGCCTATCTCGGCGTCATGCTGCTGCGATCGCGCGGAACGCTGGAACTCCCGTCGCAAGCGCCGCAGGGAGCGGATTCCGGCGCAACGCGCTCCATCTTCACCAAGAGCTTCCTCGTCGCCGTCACCAATCCCAAGGGCTATCTGTTCTTTTCGGCCTTTCTGCCGCAATTCATCGATCCCGCCCTGCCGCAGGCGCCGCAATACGCCATGCTGGCCATCGTCTTCGCGTCGATCGATTTCGTGGTGATGTTCGGTTACGCCCTGCTCGGGTCGCAGGCGGTCCGCTTCATGAGGCGCTCCGGCGCGATCTGGCTCGACCGCATCTGCGGCGGCGCACTGCTGGCGCTCGCCGGATCTCTGGCGCTCTATCGGCGCGCTGCGAATTAGAGCACTTCGGAAAAGTGCGTAAACAGCGCTCCCGCCGCGAAGGACGGCAGGAGCGCTGCTGATAATCCACCTCCGCAGGGTGAGAGGCGGAAGAAATTCAGGCGGCGCGGCGAAGCGGCGGCAAAGCGAGTTTCCGGCCGCTGGCGACCAGCATCCCGGCAGCACCGTCGAGCCAGCCTTCCTTGAGCTCGAGCGCCAGGAAGCGATTGCGCTCGAAAGGACCGGGCATGACGAGATGCTGCGCGCGCTGCGCGAAGAAGCCGAAACGTTCGTAATAGGCGGCGTCGCCGACGAGCAGGACGGCTCCATGGCCCCGGTTCTTGGCTTCCTGGACCGCCGCGCGCATCAGCATGCCGCCTATACCTTTGCCCTCATGCGCCGGATCGACCGCAAGCGGGCCGAGCAGCAGCGCCGGCACCGGCTGGCCCTCGCGGTTGACGCCGGCCTCGACGTTCCAGAGGCGCACGGTGCCGATGACGTGACCGTCCGCATCCCGGGCGACAAGGGCAAGGCCCTCGGCAGGCACGCGGCCGCGACGCAGCTTCTCCGACGATTTCCTGCGGCGACCCGCGCCCATGGCGCGGTCGAGCAGGTTCTCGCGCGCAACGACATCGCCCGGGTTTTCCGAGTCGATCACAAAGGTGGTTGGCGCGAAGAACGCGCGCAAGGAATCAACAACAGCGGCCATCTGGGCCTCCCGTCATCAAAACCGCTTCAGGCGGACCGGACATGAATTGTGAAAGCCGCTCCCGCGTGAACGGGAGCGAGCAGGATCAGATGACATAGGCCTTCAGCGGCTCGAAGCCGTTGAAAGCGACGGCCGAGTAGGTCGTCGTGTAGGCGCCCGTGCCTTCGATCAGAACCTCGTCGCCGATCGTCAGGGAGATCGGCAGCGGATACATGTTCTTCTCATAGAGCACGTCTGCCGAGTCGCAGGTCGGGCCGGCGAGCACGCAGGGTTCCATCGCATCGGCATCGCGGGCCGTGCGGATCGGATAGCGGATCGC
Organism: Ensifer sp. R1-3; assembly: GCF_056739175.1. Lineage (NCBI taxonomy): Bacteria > Pseudomonadati > Pseudomonadota > Alphaproteobacteria > Hyphomicrobiales > Rhizobiaceae > Ensifer > Ensifer sp. R1-3. The sequence continues at coordinate 3,301,862 of NZ_CP096515.1, read as the reverse complement.
CTCGTCCATCGTCTCGGCGAGACCACCGAACTTGCCGATGTCGAGGAAAACCCAACGGTGGCTGTCGTTGTCCGACTTCTTCGACACGAGAACGACTTCCGCCTTGATCACGCCGGCATTTCCCACCATGCCGCGGCCCGGCTCGATGATCGTCTCCGGAATGTTGTTGCCGAAGTGCTTCTTCAGCGCGCCGAAGATCGCCTGGCCATAGGCCTCGGCCGACGGAACGTCCCTGAGGTACTTCGTCGGGAAGCCGCCGCCCATATTGACCATTTTGAGCTCGATGCCCTGCTTGGCAAGCTGGACGAAGACGCGCTTGGCATCGGCAAGAGCCGCATCCCATGCGTCGAGCTTCGTCATCTGCGAGCCGACATGGAACGAGACGCCGTAGGAGACGAGCCCGAGCTGGTGCGCATAGACGAGCACGTCGACCGCCATCTGCGGCACGCAGCCGAACTTGCGCGACAGCGGCCATTCGGCGCCTTCGCCATCGGTCAGCACGCGGCAGAAGACACGGGCACCGGGAGCGGCGCGCGCGATCTTCTCGACCTCTTCGTGGCTGTCGACCGCAAAGAGGCTGATCCCCAGCGCATGGGCGCGCGCAACGTCCCGCTCCTTCTTGATGGTGTTGCCATAGGAGATGCGGTTCGGCGTCGCCCCGGCATCGAGCGCCATTTCGATTTCGGCGACGGACGCGCAATCGAAGTTGGAGCCGAGGCCGGCGAGAAGGCGCAGGATTTCCGGTGCCGGGTTTGCCTTCACGGCATAATAGATCGCGCTGTCGGGCAGCGCATGACGGAAGGCCTTGAAATTGTCGCGCACGACGTCGAGGTCGACAACGAGGCAAGGACCTTCGGGTCGTCGGGTGTTGAGGAAGTCGATGATACGTGCGGTGGTCATGGCCATATTCCCCGATCCATTAGACTCCACGACTGTGGAGGACAAAGGGCATACGCGCGCCTGCACTGGAACCAGCCGGTGGAGACCCCGGAACCATGCATGCGCTCGATGCGCGAATTTGAATCAAAGCCCGCAAAGGCTAGGATTCGGCTTTGTCTGCCATGGATTGGAGGGAATAACCCAACCGCACTTCCGGCAATGAAGGTGTGCCTCTTCAGTAACCCCGGCTGTTGGAGAGCCGGCAGACACCAGAAAGGCCCGCACCGTCGTTGCTTCAAGATGTCCTCGCATTTCCCGGTTGGCCGGAATAGCGACTGGAGGGGTTAGTTCCAGGTACCTTACCGATAACCTCACCTAATCGAGGGTCGGCGGACACCCACAGGCACGTGCGACTTTGGGCAAGGCGTAGGTAAGAAAAATCATTGTCGTAATCAAGAGTTTTTTCCATCTCGCCGCTAATTTTTTCTGGACCGGGCAACGGCGCCAGTGTTCACTTTGGCTGAACGATCGCAGCAGGGCCGTGCGTGCGGGTGGGAACCGGAGACCCGTCTACCAAGCGCGTTTTCGCCTGCATGCCGGAGAAAGACGAATCATGGATACCTTGACCCGCATCCGCGCCTTCATCGATGTCGTGGACGCGGAAGGCTTTTCGGCCGCGGCCCGGCGCATCGGCAAATCCAAGGCGCTGCTGTCGAAATATGTGCGCGAACTCGAGGACGAGCTCGGCGCGCTGCTGTTGAACCGCACGACGCGCCAGTTCTCGCTGACCGAGGCCGGACACACCTATTACCGCAGCGCATCGGAGATCCTGAAGGAGATCGACAACCTCGCCGATCTCGTGCGTGCCAACAATTCCGACCTCAAGGGCCGATTGCGAATCACCGTGCCGAGGACTTTCGTCGATGCGGATATCGGCCAGTCCCTGATCGACTTCGGCAAGGAGCATCCCGAACTGTCGCTCGACATCGTCTCGGACGACCGGTTCATCGATCTCGTCGAGGAAGGATTCGACGTCGCCATCCGAATCACCCGGCTCGAGGACTCGACGCTGATCGCCCGCAAGCTCGACGACTTTCAGGTGCTGGTCTGCACCTCGCCGGATTTCATGGCCAAGGCCGGCCCCCTCGGGCATCCGAGCGAACTTTCCAAGCTGCCGTGCATCCTCGACACCAACGGCCGGTCCTATTCGAGCTGGCGTTTCGTCGAAAAGGACGGTTCGCCATTCACCGTGTCGGTCAGCGGGCAGATCGAGGTCAACAGCCCGCTTGCCGCGGCGCGGGCCGCGGTGAGCGGCATCGGAGTGGCGGTCCTTCCCGATTTCATCGCCCGGCCGAAGATCGCTGCCGGCGAGCTCGTGACGTTCTTCGACGATTTCCTGCCCAAGGATCGCGGCATCTACGCCATCTATCCGCATCGTCGTTACCTCCCGACCAAGGTTCGCACCTTCGTCGACTTCCTCCACAGCTGGTTCCGCAGCACGCGCTGATGCGACTGCGATCCTTCCTCACCCGGTGGAAACGATGCGCTGCAAGTCCCAATTCCGTCTCATTTACGGTACATTCGGGGACGATTCGCGCGGCCCCGGCCGAAAGGATTCCCATTCCCATGAAAACACAAAGCATCGTCATGGCCGGCCTTGCGACGCTCCTCGCGCCCGCTCTCGCCTTCGCCCACCCGCATATATTCGCGGAAGCTCGCCTGGAGATCGTCTCCGACGAAAAGGGCGGGATCGGCGAGCTGAGGAATGTCTGGCGGTTCGACGAGCTGTTTTCGGCAAGCGTCGTTCTCGACTTCGACAAGAACGCGAACGCCACGCTCGACCCGGATGAACTGAAGGAAGTCGGCCAGACGGTGCTCGAGTCGCTGGCGGAGTACAACTATTACACGTCGATTTCCGACAACGGCAAATCCGTGAAGGTCAACAGACCCGACAGCATCACCGTCGATTACAAGGATAACCAGCTCCTGATGATGTTCGCGGTCAAGCCTGCCGAGACCATGCCGCTCAAGGGCAAGCTTTCCTTCGGCGTCTACGACCCGACCATGTATACCGCCATGGACTTCCCGACCGACGAAGACCTCTCCGTCGTCGGCGACAAGATCGAGGCCTGCCAGCATCAGGTGGTGCGGCCCGATCCCGACGAAGTGCTGGCGGAGAACAAGGACACGCTGACCGACGCCTTCTGGAACGATCCGACCGGGACCGACACGTCGAAGCTCTTTGCAACCAGGATCGAGATCACATGCTGAATGCCCGCAACGCCGGCCGCCTGATCGTGGCCGCCCTCCTGTTGACGGCCTTTTCCGCAACCGTCGCCGCCGCCCAGTCGCCTCTCGGCATCGGCACTGCCGAACCTTCCATCCGGACGACGGGCTTTCTTGGCGGGTTCTTTTCCTGGGTGAACATGGAGCAGCAGGGCTTCTACCGAATGCTGACCGACGCACTCAAGGACATGCGCGATAACCCGTGGCAGCTCTGGTCCCTGATCGGCCTTTCCTTCACCTACGGTGTCTTCCATGCCGCCGGTCCGGGCCACGGCAAGGCGGTCATCTCCTCCTACATGATCGCCAATGAGACGGAACTGAAGAGAGGCGTGCTGCTTTCCTTCCTCTCCTCGATCCTGCAGGGCGTCGTTGCCATCCTCCTGATCGGCGCCGTCTATCTCGTGCTGCGCGGCTCCTCGATCACCATGACGAACGCCACCCGTGCACTCGAAATCGCGAGCTATGCGCTGATCGCGGCCTTCGGCGGCTGGCTGGTCTTCCGCAAGCTGCGATCGATGCTGCGTCCGGCCCCTGCCCCGGCCACGGTGCATGCCCCTGCCCTGCATGCCGATGACGATCATGGCCACGGTCACGAGCATCATCATCATGATCACCACCATGCGCACGGGCATGCGCACGGGCCCGGCGAGGTCTGCGCCACCTGCGGCCACGCCCATGCACCCGATCCGGCGCTCCTGAAGGGCGACCGCTTCGCGCTCAGCGAAGCCTGGTCGGCGATCGTCGCAGTCGGCCTGCGGCCCTGCTCCGGCGCGCTGATCGTGCTGTCCTTCGCCCTCCTGAACGGGCTCTATCTCGGCGGCGTGCTTTCGGTCTTCGCCATGTCGATCGGCACGGCAATCACCGTTTCGATCCTGGCGACCATGGCCGTGACGGCCAAGGGTATTGCCGTGCGCTATGCCTCCAGCGATTCGGCTGCGGCACGCATCTCGAACGGCATCGAGATCGCCGGTGCGTTGCTTGTCCTGCTGCTCGGGCTGGTGCTCCTGGGCGCGGCGCTGCAGAGCTGAGTTACCTCGGAAGAACATTCCACCCGCAACCGCCTCTCATCTCGCTGCCGCGACCTTCTCCCCGTTCTGACGGCGAGAAGGGGTAGGCCGCGCCCCAGGGTTTGGCGTGGCTTTCCGATAGACCTTAATGGCTATGCCAGCCGAGATCGGTATAGGTGAAGTCGTCACCCTTATAGGCAATTCGGGTACGGTAAGCCCGCGCGCAGGCATAGGTGAAACAGTCGCCCATGTTCAGCTTGGCGGGGTGGTTCATGACCTTGCCGAACTGCCGCGCGGCATCAAGCGCCTTGGCGCCAACGTCGCCAGAAATCATCGCTTCCTTGCAATCGAGGTCGGAGATGAACTGCTCGACGAGACGGCGCGCCGTGTCCATCATCTCGGGTGTTGCCGGTCCACCCCTGCCTGCGGCCTCGGCCAATCGGCGCGTGAGCGATAGGGTCGCTTCCATCCGCACGACGGGCGAGACGTAGTAGGGGCCGCCGTCCTGCTCGAGCCGATCGATCAGGCTTGGGGCATCCTCTTCCTCGGCCAGAATGGCGACGACAACCGAGGCGTCAATGAACAGCATCAGTCATCGCCCCACATGTCGTCGGTTTCCCGCTTGTGGTTGCCGGGGGCAAAGGGACCGGCCTCGCGCGCCATGGCAAGGGATTTTGCAAGGCGTTCTCGGACAGGAAGAACGGCCTTACGTTTGGCTATCTCATGCTTGAGCGCGTCCTTGACCGCATCCACCTTGCTGGATTTGGTCAGGCTGATAAGCTCCTCGGCCAGCCGGTCGACCTCGGGATCCTTGATATAGAGCGGCATACAGCATATCCTTTCGAGGATATTATAATATCCTTCTTTTCATATCCTCACCAGAAGAAGTTTACGCTGGCACGTTCGACGAGAATGTCGGTACCCGCTCTTGAAGGTATCCGAACTGACCCGCAGCACCCGCACCTTCAATAGAATATGCGGAAATAGCCGACCGGAGACTCACAGTCCCTTTCGGCGCTGATACCGGGCGCGCAGCCAGAAGATCAGGAAGAAGGCTATCACGAATAGGCAGCCGACCGCGGCCGCAAGCCATGGGGATATGTCGCCGAGCCTCACCATGATCGAGGGCAGCGCGAAGAAGCCGATCCCGACCACCAGCAGAATGATGGCTGCCGCGACGGCGGGCGATTTCTCCTTCTCGGGCGTGCTCACCTTCGTTCCTCCTGCGCAAGCGTTGCGCGGACATCCTCGAGGCGCTGCTTCTGGCGTCCGTCGCGATCGAAATTGTCGGGCGAAAGCCACTGCTCGAAAGCGGTCTTGATGAGCGGCCATTCGCGATCGATCATCGAGAACCAGGCCGTATCGCGATTAGCGCGTTTCGAAACCATGTGCTGACGGAAAATGCCTTCGAAGGTGAAGCCGAGGCGCGCCGCGGTGGTGCGGCTCGCCTGATTTTCGCTGTGGCACTTCCATTCATAGCGCCTATAGCCGAGGTCGTCGAACACATGCCTGGCCATGAGATAGTGCGCTTCAGTCGAAAGCGGCGACCGCGCCATGGCGGACCCATGCGCGACGCCGCCGACCTCGACGACGCCGTTGGCGGGATCGGCGCGCATGTAGTTTGCCATGCCGACGACCTTGCCGCTCGCCTTCTCGCGAAAGACTTCGGTCACCCAGCCCGACTTCTGCTGAACCGCCGAAAGCCAGGTGTCGAAATCCTCTATGCCCGAAAAATCCTCCTGGGAGAAATATTTGAGCAGAGGGTTGATGGCCATGCCGCCGAAGGCATCGCTCCAGAGGGCGTTCAGATGTTTCGCCCGATCATAGGGCTCGACAAGGACGTATCGCCCCTCGATGAGCACCGGTTTCGGCGCCGGGCATCCTTTCCAGTGGGCAAGATCACGCATCAACTGCTCCCGCGTTTGCATTCGCACTGGCCATAGGACAGACGCAGGGCGGTGACAAATTCAAACTCGTGATGCGACCCATGAGCGGAACGGATCGACGCCCGCTCATGAATTCGTTCAAGCCGGAATCTTTGCCGCAGAAACCGTCGCCTCGATGTGGTCGACGAGCGCATCGGCCAGGCCGAGCCGCCCGGCAAGCAGATCGAGATAGCCGCGCTCGGCCCGGCCGTCCGGCTCGATCGCGAGACGGGAGGCCGTATAGATCTCCACCCGCTCCTCCTCCGTCTTCACGGCGGAGATGATGGCGTCGAGATCGATCGGGTTGACGAGCTCCGCTTCCAGGAAGGCCGCCGCATCCGCGGAAAGGCCCGAAACGGATAGCTTGTCCATGATGCGGCCGCGCTCGGTGCCGTCGATATGGCCATCCGCGCGCGCGGCGGCGATCATGGCGCGCACCAGAACGAGCGCGAAGTCGTCGCTCAGCGCTTCCGGCGCGGCGAAGCCGGAGTCGGCGGGCGGCGCCGGCAACTGCGCCGGTGCGCGTGGTGCGGGCTCGGCCACCGGCTCCTTGCCGGACTGGTAGTTCTTGTAGGCCTGATAGCCGAGGCCGGCGATCGCGGCGAGACCGCCGAGGACGGCGGCATTGCCGGCCAGCTTGCGTCCGGATTTCGTGCCGAGCAGGACCGCGGCGATCGCGCCGCTGGCAAGCGGATTGTCTTTCGCGACTTTGGTCACCTGATCCGCCCGGCCGCGGACGGTCCCTCCGGCGCCGGGCACCTGCGATCCCAGGAACTGATCCAGCAATTTCTTCGCGTCGAACATCAGGCTTGCTCCTTTTCGGTCAATGCGGGATGGCAGGCATGAACGCCCCACCCCGCGCTCCGTCGTTGGCCGATTGAGACATAGGAACGTTGCCACGGAAATACAAACCGGCGTGAAGAATGAAATGGCCGGACGAATGCCGGCCTTCCTCCATCGCGTGCCGGCTGGATCACGATGCTTTTAGGTCCGGTCGACCTAAAGCATCGTGATCGATTCCAAGAAGTTGAGACGCGGGATGCAGGCGGAAAACGGCACACTTTTCCTCGTCCCGCTCTACAGCGCCGCGCGTCTTATCAGACGCGCAAAGGTCGCTGTAGCACTTTGATCTGCTGCATGTTTTTGTCCTTTAATCGGATAAGATTAAAGGAAACATGCAGTAGGATCAGCCCTTGAGCGCGAAGGCCTCGGCCGCAAGCTTGGTGATGCCGGCCCAGTCGCCCCTGACGACCAGGTCCTTCGGCGCAACCCAGGAGCCGCCGACGCAAACGACGTTCGGAAGCGTCAGGTAGTCGCGCGCATTGGCAAGCGAGATTCCGCCGGTCGGGCAGAACATGGTGCCTGCGAGCGGCGACGACAGCGATTTCAGATAGGCAGCGCCTCCGGCCTGCTCGGCCGGGAAGAACTTCATCACATCGTAGCCCTCCTCGCGCAGCCCCATGACCTCGCTCGCCGTCGCCGCACCCGGAAGCAGCGGCACCTCGTGATCGTTGGCGACGTCGATCAGTTCCTGCGTCGTGCCGGGGCTGACGATGAACTGCGACCCGGCCGCGACGGCCTCTTCGAACTGGGCGGCATTGAGGATGGTGCCGGCACCGGCAACGGCGCCCTCAACCTCATTCGCGACGGCACGGATCGCCTCCAGCGCGGCCGGCGTGCGCAAGGTGATCTCGATCGCCTTGAGGCCGCCGGCGACCAGCGCCCGCGCGAGCGGTACCGCCGACGCCGCATCATCGATCACCAAGACCGGAACCACCGGCTGCAGCTTGAGGATGGAGAGAAGCTTGTCCGTTTTCGCGCTCATGCCGATCGTCCTTTTAAAACGATTGAATAATGCCCCTCGAATAGCGTGCCAGTCTGCGGTTGTCGAGCCCGACAGATCGGGCCGCGCGGAAAACTCTTCGCGCTATTCCGCCCGCTTCCGCTCTAACTTGTCAGGACCGATCACGTTCACGATTTCAGGTCCATCCGATCTAAAATCATCGTGATCGAAGGGACAAGACTTGAGCGACATCGATTAAACGGTAGTCTGTGCCGGCCGACTTCTCGAAATGGCAGGAGATCCATGGCAAAGGAGATTGAGCGCAAGTTTCTTGTCACCACCGATGGCTGGCGGCAACACGCGGACAAGGGCATCAGGCTACGTCAGGCCTACGTCGTCACCATGGAAGACCGCTCCGTACGCGTGCGCATTCACGGCAACAAGCGGGCACGGCTGACCATCAAGATCGGCAAATCGGCGCTCGTCCGCAACGAGTACGAATACGATCTCCCCATGAATGACGCGCGGGAATTATTGACCCAGGCGATCGGCATCGTCATCGAGAAGCGGCGTTTCCGGATACCGCACAAGGGTTTCACCTGGGAGGTCGACGTCTATGAGGGCGCGCTTGAAGGGCTCACAGTCGCCGAAGTCGAAATGAAGCGGGAAACGGACCTGCCCAACCTGCCGGCCTGGCTGGGGCGCGAGATCACCGGCGATCGCCGCTACTCCAATCAGGCGCTTGCCACCGAAGGACTGCTGGAAGCGCAGACATGACCTTTGCCTTCCATCCGAAGCGCCCCTTTACAGAGGACTTCCGCGCCGTCGGAGGGGAACAGATCGAACGCGCGATCGCGATGCTGGAGGTCCAACCCGAAGGCGTGCATGAAGCGATCCACGATGCACGCAAGGGCTTCAAGCGCCTGCGCTCGCTCTATCGCCTCGTGGCCGCGGATGCGCCACTCTTCCAGAGGCAGGAAAACGCCCGCTTCCGCGCCATGGCACGCAGTCTCTCGACATTCCGCGACGCGGCAGCGCTTGTCGAGAATGCCGGGTATCTGCGCCGGCACGCGGCGAGCGAGGAGCAGCAGCTGGCCCTCGACAAGATCTGCTCGATCCTCGCAAGCCGGCGCGACCGGATTGCCGAAGACGAAGGCGATCTCGACCGGAAGATCGAAGAAACCATCGTCAATTGCCGAAAGGCGCACGCCGCACTCGCCCATGTTTCCTTCCATGACGGCAGGCGGAAATCCGCACGCCGCCTGGCGAAGGGCTGGCGGCAGACATTGCGCCGCGCCGCACGCGCCAGGGCGGCCTGTGCGGCAAGCTCCGATACGACGCTGTTTCACGACCTGCGCAAGGGCGCACAGGATTATCGGATGCAGCTCTCCCTGCTTCGCGAGGCCTGGCCGTCGGCAATGCGGGCGAAAAGAACGGAGGCCGGCGAACTGGTCGACGTGCTCGGCCATCTGAACGACATCTCCGCATTGATGTCGCTTGTCGACGAACGGCCGGACCTGGCGGGCAACAGCAGGGAGCATCTTCTTTCGAATGTCGTCGCCAGGCAGGACGAGCTGAGGCGTGAGGCCTTGAAGCGCGCGGATGCGGTCTTTCTCGACCGGCCGCGGAGGGAGAGCCGAACCCTCGAACTGCTCTGGCTCGAAGCCGGAAGGTAGAACGCTTACTGAAAGCCAAGCTCAGGCGTGACTCGCCGCAATTGCACTTGGCGCCCGAAACCTGTATTTGCGTGCCGCATGACCGACATGCTCACGACATCGCGCCGCCCGGAGACGCCGGGCCAGTTTCTGGTGGCCGCCCTCTACCATTTCGTATCCTTTCCGCGCTTCGCCGATTTCCGCGAGCCGCTGCAGGCGATCTGCGATGCCAATGGGGTGAAGGGAACGCTGCTTCTTGCGCATGAGGGCATTAACGGGACGATCGCCGGCACCGAAGAAGGCATTGCGGCGGTCCTTGCCTGTCTCCGCGCGCAGCCGGAATTCGCCGGCCTGGTACACAAGGAGAGCCGGGCCTCGGCCATGCCCTTCCTGCGCATGAAGGTGCGCCTGAAGAAGGAGATCGTCACCATGGGCGTCGAGAACATCGACCCCAAAAAGGTGGTCGGCACCTATGTGGAGCCGAAGGACTGGAATGCGCTGATCTCCGATCCGGAAACGCTGGTCATCGACACGCGCAACGACTACGAAACGGCCATCGGCCTCTTCCAGGGAGCCGTCGACCCGAAGACCAAGACCTTCCGGGAATTTCCCGAGTGGGTGCGCAACAATAGCGGCCTGCACAACAAGCCGAAGATCGCCATGTACTGCACCGGCGGTATCCGCTGCGAGAAGGCGACGGCCTTCATGAAGGAACAGGGCTTCGAGGAGGTCTATCACCTCAAGGGCGGCATTCTCAAATATCTCGAGGAAATACCGCCGGAAGAGAGCCTCTGGGAAGGCGCCTGCTTCGTCTTCGACGAGCGCGTGTCCGTCACCCACGGGCTGCAGGAAGGCGAGCACACGCTCTGCCATGCCTGCCGCCAGCCGCTGACGCCCGAGGACCTCCAGTCGCCCCTTCACGAGGAAGGCGTCTCCTGCATCCACTGCCACGACACCCGCACCGAAGAGGATCGCGAGCGTTACCGCCAGAGGCAGAGGCAGATCATGCTTGCGAAGAAGCGCGGCGCGCGGCACCTCGGAAGCTAGAGCATTGCTTGGTCCAGTCTAACCGGATTCACCCGGTCGATGCCCCTCAACCGCCTGCCGGTTGAGGGGCATGCCGTGGCCGCCCGCGGGGAGAGGGTTAGTCCTCGGATTAGACCCGAGGAGAGGGGGCAAACGCCGCTCACCAGCTCGGGATGAGCGCACCCTTGAAGTGCTCTACGATGAAGGCCTTGACCTTGTCGTCGTGGTAGGATTCGACGAGCGTCTTCACCCAGGGCGCATCCTTGTCTGCGCTACGCACCGCAATGACGTTGGCATAAGGAGACTTCTCGCTTTCGATGGCGATGGCGTCTTCCTTCGGGTGAAGATCGGCCTCGAGCGCGTAATTGGTGTTGATCACGGCCGCGTCGACATCGGCCAGCGAGCGCGGCAGCTGGGCCGCGTCGAGCTCGGCGAACTCGATGTTCTTCGGATTTTCCGTCACGTCGGCCGGGGTGACCTTGAGCCCGGCATCCGGATTGACCTTGATGAGGCCCTTCGATGCGAGAACCAGGAGCGCGCGGCCGCCATTGGTGGGGTCGTTCGGAATGGCGATCGTCGCGCCGTCCTCCAGCTCATCGAGGCTCTTAACCTTGCTCGAATAGACGCCCATCGGCGTGGTGATGGTCAGGCCCACGCTGACGATGTCGAAGCCACGATCGGCGATCTGGTTGTCGAGATAGGGCTGGTGCTGGAAGGAATTGGCATTGAGGTCGCCGTCGGCGAGCGCCTGGTTGGGAACCACGTAGTCGGAGAATTCGAGGATCTCGATGTCGAGGCCCTTGGGGGCGGCGACTTCCTTCACCTTCTCCATGATCTCGGCATGCTCGCCCGGGGTCACGCCGACCTTGATGGTTTCCGCAAGCGCCGTGCCGGCAGCCAGGGCGGCGAAGGCCGCCGCGAGAATCAACTTTTTCATGGATGTCTCCTTGTTGCTGTTTGGTGTCTTGGAAAGGATCAGGTCTTGCGGCTGCGCTTGTCGAAGCGCCGCGCCATCCGGTCGCCGGCGCTCTGGACGAGCTGTACGAGCACGATGAGCACGACGACCACGACGAGCATCACGTCCGGCATGAAGCGCTGGTAGCCGTAGCGGATGCCCAGATCGCCGAGACCGCCGCCGCCGACGGCGCCGACCATCGCCGAATAGCCGATGAGACTGACGATCGTCATGGTGAGCGCCAGCGTCAGCGCCGGCCGTGATTCGGCGAGCAGGACCTTGAAGACGATCTGCATCGGGGTGGCGCCCATGGCGCGCGCCGCCTCGATCAGCCCCTTGTCGACGTCGCGGATCGCCGCCTCGACAAGGCGGGCGACGAAGGGAATGGTCGCAATCGTCAAGGGCACGATCGCCGCTTTGGTGCCGATGGAGGTGCCGGTGATGAGGCGCGTCAACGGAATGATCGCGACGACGAGAATGATGAAGGGCGTCGACCGCGTCGCGTTCACCACAAGTCCCACGGCGCGGTTGACATTGGGCGCGGGAAACAGCTCGCCCTTGCCGCTGGTCGCCAGGAAGATGCCGATCGGCAGCCCGATCAGCGAGCCCACGAGGCCGGCGATCGCCACCATGTACATCGTATCGAGCGTTGCGCTGCCTATGCGAAGCAGAAGATCAGGCGACATAGCCGAGCACCTCCGTGACCAGTCCGTTCTCGGTGAAGAAGCGCTCCGCCTTGCCCGAGGTTTCGGCATCGGCGCCATAGGCGACGACGAGCGAGCCATAGGGCTTGCCGCCGATCTCGTCGATCGTGCCGGCGATGATGTTGACCTCGGCGCCGACGGACTGGATGAGCTGCGAGATCAGCGGGCGCTCCGCCGCTGCCCCGAAGAAGGTGAGGCGCACCACGACGCGATCGCCGCTTGCTGCCGCCGGCTTCAGGCCTCTGGCAACGGCTTCCGGCAGTTTCGAACCCGCCAGACCGGAAAGGAGCGCCCGCGTCGTCTCGTGCCTGGAATGCGTGAAGACATCGAAAGTGTGCCCTCGCTCCACGATCTCGCCCTTGTCGATCACCGCCACGTCGGAGGTAACCGCTTTCACGACTTCCATCTCGTGGGTGATGAGCAGAACGGTAAGGCCCAGTTCCGCATTGATCCGTCTCAGCAGTTCCAGGATCGACTGCGTCGTTTCCGGGTCGAGCGCCGAGGTCGCCTCGTCCGAGAGCAACAGCTTGGGTTCGGTCGCAAGCGCCCGGGCGATGCCGATGCGCTGCTTCTGGCCGCCGGAAAGTTCCGCCGGGTAGCGCCCGTGCTTGTCGGCGAGACCGACGAGTTCGAGAAGCGGGCGCACACGCTGCTCGATCGCGCGCCGATCCATGCCGGCGATTTCGAGCGGCAGCGCGACATTGCCGAAAACGGTGCGCGAGGAAAGCAGGTTGAAATGCTGGAAGATCATGCCGACGGAGCGGCGGAGATCGCGCAGGCCCGCCTCGTCCAGCGCACCCACATCGACGCCATCGACGAACACCTTGCCGCTTGAAGGCTTTTCGAGGCCGTTGACCAGCCGGATCAGTGTCGATTTGCCGGCGCCGGAACGACCGATGATACCGGTGATCGAGCCGCGAGCGACCGCCAGGCTGACATTGTCGAGCGCAGTGAAGGCCGTATTTCCGCCGGAGGCCGGAAAGCGCTTGGACACGGCGTCGAAGACGACCGCATCACCGGCCGATATCTCGGATCGAGGAAGGGTCATTGTCCGGTCACCCCCGCAGGAGGGATCAAAACGATAGGAGGATACATGATGCTCTCGGATGTTCGAAACTCCGGTCCCTTGCTAAATAGGGCCGGCACGGAAAAAACGTCGCCTAGTCAGACGGACATTCGACAACGCATTCGAAACGTGGAGCAACTCTCTATCATCGGCCAACCGGTCAGTTCAACGCCTCCTCGGCATGACTGCCATGCCAAGGAGCATGTGGTTCTTATGGCGCGCGAGCGCGCCCTTTTACAGGTACGTTTTTCCGGAGCCCCAGGGCGCGACGCAAAAGTCTACTCTTTTTGTGCAGAACCGCGGTCCGCTCGCTCCGGCATCATCCCGGCTTGTGGTTGCCGCTTGGAAACCGTTCCGCCAGGTCCTTATACCAGCGACCGCTTTTCTTGATCGTGCGGACCTGTGTCTCGTAATCGACGTGAACGATGCCGAAGCGCATCCGGTAGCCCTCGGCCCATTCGAAGTTATCCATCAGGCTCCAGGCGAAATAGCCCCGTATCGGATAACCCTTGGCGATGAGATCGGCGGTGACGGCGAGGTGGTCTGAGATGTAGTCGAGCCGAGGCTGATCGTCGACGGTACCGTTCTCGACGCCCATATTGTAGCAGGCGCCATTCTCGGTGATGTAGCAGTCGGGGAGCCTGTAGCGCGCATTGAGCGTCTCCACGAGGCTGCCCAAAGCCGGCGCATAGACTTCCCAGCCAATATCGGTCTTCACGTTGCTGACAGGTTTCGCATTGACGGTCGCCGGATATTCGGCGCCTTTCGCGGGGTCTGCCGAAACCCGCATCGGCGTATAATAGTTGAGCCCCCACCAATCGAGCGGCTGGGCGATCGTTGCCATGTCGCCGTCCTCGATCGCCGGCATGCGTTCGCCGAGCGCGGAGAGGAAATCCTCCGGATACTCGCCCTTGAAGATCGGATCGAAGAAGACGCCGTTGTGGAAATCGAAGGCGCGCTCTGCCGCGGCCTTGTCCTCGGCGCTGTTGCTGCCGGGATAGACCGAATGGGCATTGATGACGATGCCGACCGGCAGTTCCGGCCGTTCCGAGCGGATCGCCGCGACCCCCAACCCGTGGGCGAGATTGGTGAAGTGCAGTGCGGCAAGTGCTGCATCCATGTTGCGCTCGCCCGGTGCATGGACACCGTAGAGATGGCCGAGCCAGACGGAACACCACGGTTCGTTGAAGGTCGCGACCGCGTCGAGACGATCCCCCAGACGCGCGATCACGGTCTTGGCGTAACGCTGGTAGGCATAGGCGGTCGTGCGTGCCGTCCAGCCGCCGTCGCCCATCAGCGCCAGCGGCAGGTCCCAGTGATAGAGGGTCGCAAAGGCCTTGATGCCGCGCGCCTTCAGTCCGTCGACGAGGCGGTCGTAAAAGTCGAGGCCCTTCTCGTTGATCGGCCCCGTGCCCTCCGGCACGATCCGCGGCCAGGCGATCGAGAAGCGGTAGGCCTCGACGCCGAGGCTCTTGATGAGGTCCAGGTCCTGCTCCAGCCGGTTGTAATGGTCGCAGGCGACGTCGCCGTTGTGGCGCCCGTAAACGCGCCCCGGCATATTGGAGAAGGCGTCCCAGATGGAGGCTTTGCGACCATCCGCCTTGCTGGCTCCCTCGATCTGGAAGGATGCGGTTGCAACGCCGAAGACAAAGTCGCCGGGAAAGCGCGCTGCGAGTTTCTTGGCTTCGATCATCATTCAGGCCTCATCGTCTGCGCAGCCGGACCGAAGGCATGGCTGCGTTCGATTCAATGGTAAGGCGGACCATGGGAGGTCTCGCCCTCGTCTGAGGACGTGGCCTAAGGCCGCGGTGGCAAATGTCAATGAAAAAGGGCGAGGTGTTCCCGCCCTTCCCTAGATCACGATGTTTTTAGGTCGGGTCGACGTAAAAACATGAACGTGATCGATTCCTAGAAGTTGAGACGCGGGACGCGGGCGGAAAACCGCACACACTGTTCCTCATCCCGCTCTGGAACATTTCCACTTTTCACCGAATCGCGGAAATGCTCCGGCTTGCAAGGTTCAGACCTTGATCCAGGCGCCGTTGCGCTCCGAGGAACGCACGCAGGCATCGACGAAGGCCATGCCCTTCATGCCATCGTCTATCGTCGGATAGATGACAGAAGGATCCGCCTTCCCGCCGTTGCGCTTGGCGTAGATCGCCCGCGCCGCTTCCGAATAGATATTGGCGAAGCCTTCGAGGTAACCCTCGGGGTGGCCGGACGGAATGCGCGATACGCGTGCCGCCGCCGGCGAGGCTCCTGCGCCGGCGCGCGTCAGCAGACGCTTCGGCTCGCCGAAGGGCGTGTACCAGAGGTAATTCGGATCCTTCTGCGTCCATTCGAGACCGCCCTTGGTACCGTAGACGCGTACCATCAGGCCGTTCTCGTGGCCGGGTGCCACCTGGCTGCACCAGAGCATGCCCTTGGCGCGCGTTCCGTCCTTTTCCCTGAAGCGCATCAGCACATGCGCATTGTCGTCGAGCTGCCGCCCGCCAACGAAGCTGTCGAGATCGGCGGCGAGCTCCTCGAGCTCGAGCCCGGAAACGAAGCAGCCGAGATTATAGGCATGCGTGCCGATGTCGCCGGTCGAGCCGCCGGCGCCGGAGCGCGCCGGGTCGGTGCGCCAGGCGGCCTGCTTCTGACCGGACTGCTCGATATTCTCGGTCAGCCAGTCCTGCGGATATTCCATCTGCACGAGGCGGACGGCGCCGATGTCGCCATTCTCAATCATTTCGCGCGCCTGGCGCACCATCGGATATCCGGTGTAGTTGTGCGTCAGCACGAAGAGCGCATCGCTTTCGTCGGCCGCCTTCTTGAGCTTCTTCGCGTCGGCGAGCGTCGACGTCAGCGGCTTGTCGCAGATGACGTGGATGCCGCGCTTCAGGAATTCCTTGGCAGCAGCATAGTGAACATGGTTAGGGGTGACGATCGCCACCGCCTCGATGCCGTTCTTCAGCTTCGCCTCACGGATCGCCATTTCCTTGAAATCCGAATAGACACGCGATGGATCGAGCCCGAGCTCGCGGCCCGAAGCCTCGGCCTTCTCCGGCGTCGACGAGAGCGCGCCGGCGACAAGCTCGTAGTGATCGTCGAGCCTGGCGGCGATCCGATGCACCGCGCCGATAAAGGCGCCCGATCCGCCCCCCACCATGCCGAGCCGAATGCGCTTCTGACGTGTTTCCGTACTGCTTCCCTCGATAGCCATCGTTCTTTCTCTCCTGAAGAGTTCGCGTGAATTGCCGTCACTGCCCCTCCCCAACCCCTCCCCACAAGGGGGAGGGGCTCACTTGTGCCGAGCCGCTCCATCCATGTTTCGACGGATTCGCAATTATCGACGTCGTGATTAATGCCGGCGGAAGCCACAGGGTAAGCCCCTCCCCCTTGTGGGGAGGGGTTGGGGAGGGGTTTTCACTTAGATTCCCAGCATCCGCCGGTTCGCCGCCTCGTCGGTGCCGCTGTCGGCGAAATCGTCGAAGGCCTTTTCGGTGACGCGGATGATATGCGCCTTCACGAACTCGGAGCCTTCGCGCGCGCCGTCTTCCGGATGTTTCAGGCAGCATTCCCACTCGACCACGGCCCAGCCGGCAAAATCATTGGCGGCCATCTTCGAGAAGACGGCCCCGAAATCCACCTGACCGTCGCCGAGCGAGCGGAAGCGGCCGGCGCGGTTCACCCAGCTTTGATAGCCGCCATAGACGCCCTGGCGTCCGGTCGGATTGAACTCCGCGTCCTTGACGTGGAACATCCGGATGCGGTCCTTGTAGATGTCGATATTCTCGAGATAGTCGAGGCACTGCAGCACATAGTGAGACGGGTCGTAGAGCATGCAGGCGCGGGCATGGTTGCCGGTGCGCTCCAGGAACATCTCATAGGTGATGCCGTCGTGCAGGTCCTCGCCCGGATGGATCTCGTAGCACACGTCGACGCCGCAATCCTCGGCGTGGTCGAGGATCGGCTTCCACCGCCGCGCGAGCTCGTCAAAGGCGGTCTCCACCAGGCCCGCCGGGCGCTGCGGCCACGGATAGACGAAGGGCCAGGCGAGTGCGCCGGAAAAGCTTGCCATCGCACCGAGGCCAAGGTTCTTCGAGGCGGTCAGCGCCAGCTTCACCTGCTCGACCGCCCACTCCTGGCGCGCCCTGGGATTGCCGCGAACTTGCGGAACGGCGAAACCGTCGAAAGCCTCGTCATAGGCGGGATGCGCCGCAACGAGCTGGCCCTGGAGGTGGGTCGAAAGCTCGGTGATCTCGACGCCGTTGTCGCGCGCCTTGCCGGCGACCTCGTCGCAATAGGTCTTCGATTCCGCAGCCTTCTTCAGGTCGAAGAGCCGGCCGTCCCAGCTCGGGACCTGCACCCCCTTATAACCGCAATCGGCTGCCCATTTGGTGATCGAATCCCAAGAATTGAAGGGTGCGGCATCGCCGGCGAATTGCGCAAGAAACAGCCCCGGTCCTTTGATCGTCTTCATATAACTTCCTCCCTGATGGAGCGGTGTCCGATGTGTCGGCCCTGCGGCCGACCGTTGACTTCCAGTGCTTCCGGCCCGCGAATTCGCAGCGGCTGATACACCTGCAACGTTGCAGGAGCCAGAAGCTAGCAGATTCTTCGCGAGGGGCAATCGGCTTGCGCGCCCCTCGCGAAAAAGGATCTCCCGCGCCCGTCAGACGTAGCGGTTGACCACGTTTTCCAGAAGCTCCTGCCTGCCGGATTTCGGCTGCGGGTTGACGTCGGACTTGAGCACCCAGGCCTCGATCTCCTCGAGCGAGAAGCCGCCGTCGAGCATCTTCTTCGCCTCCGGCACGTTCCAGCCGGCATAGCGCGCTTCGAGCGGTGCGGAGAGCGCCTTGTCCTCGATCATCTTCGCGGCCGCCTTGAGGCCGCGCGCGCAGCAATCCATGCCGCCGATATGGCCGATCAGCAGGTCTTCGGGGTCGATCGACTGGCGGCGCAGCTTCGCGTCGAAGTTCGTGCCGCCGGTCTCGAAGCCGCCGCCCGCAAGCACGTGGTAATAGGCGAGCGCCATTTCCGGCACGTTGTTCGGGAACTGGTCGGTGTCCCAGCCGGACTGGTAGTCGTTGCGGTTCATGTCGATCGAACCGAAGATGCCGAGCGCATTGGCGAGCGCCAGCTCGTGCTCGAAGGAATGTCCGGCAAGGATCGCGTGGCCCTGCTCGATGTTGACCTTCACCTCGTTTTCGAGGCCGTATCTCTTGAGGAAGCCATAGACGGTCGCGACGTCGTAGTCGTACTGGTGCTTGGTCGGCTCCTGCGGCTTCGGCTCGATCAGGATCGTGCCCTTGAAGCCGATCCTGTGCTTGTATTCGACGACCAGGTTGAGGAAGCGGCCGAGCTGATCGAGCTCGCGCTTCAGGTCGGTGTTGAGCAGGGTCTCATAGCCCTCGCGTCCGCCCCAGAGCACATAGTTCTCGCCGCCCAGCCGCTGCGTCGCGTCGATGCAGGTCTTCACCGTCGCGGCGGCAAAGGCGAAGACGTCCGGGTCCGGGTTCGTCGCAGCCCCCGCCATGAAGCGGCGGTTGGAAAAGAGGTTCGCCGTGCCCCACAGCAGCTTGACGCCGGTCTCTTCCTGCTTCCCGGCGAAATAATCGACGATCGCGTTGAGATTGCTCGTGTTCTCGGCGAAGTTCCGCCCCTCCGGGCGCACGTCCGCGTCGTGGAAGCAGTAGTAGGGTACGCCAAGAAGCTGGAAGAATTCGAAGGCGACATCCGCCTTCAGCTTGGCGGCTTCCATCGAATCCTTGAACCAGGGGCGTTCGAAGGTCTGCCCGCCGAAGGGATCGCCGCCCGGCCAGACGAAGGTGTGCCAGTAGGCGACGGCGAAGCGCAGATGATCCTCCATCCGCTTGCCGAGGACGACGTCGTCCGGATTGTAATGGCGGAAGGCGAGCGGATTGGTGCTTTCCGGTCCCTCATATTTGATCTTGGCGATATCGCCGAAAAATCCCGTGCTCACGACAGTCTCCTCTCATGGATTGTGAATTGGCGGCACCGTTCGCGACGGAGCCGGCTATCGGGTGGAAGGCAGTTGGTGGATGCGCCGAAACTGCTCACAGCGCCGCTTCCTTTATCGCCGGATAAAGCCGGCGATAGCGTTGGTAAGCATCTTCATAGGCGGGCACGAGCGATGCCTCCGGCGCGATCGTTTCCGCCGTCTCGGGTGCGGTGCAGACCGCGGCCGGGTCGGCTCCGGTGGCGGCGATCAGGCCGAGCCGCGCCGCGCCGAAGGCAGCGCCGAAATCGCCGTCCGCGGGCAGGTCGACCGGCAGGTTCAGCGCGGTCGCGATCGAGCTCAGCCAGTAGCGCGAGCGCGAACCGCCGCCGATCGCCGTCACCCGCGTGAGCTTCGTGCCGGCCGCGCGCAGTGCCTCGAGACTGTCGCGGATCGCGAAGGAAACGCCTTCGAGCACCGCCTGCGTAAGCACCGCCCGGGAGCTTTCGTGCCCGAGGCCGGCAAAGACGCCGCGGATCGCCGCGTCGTTGTGCGGCGTGCGCTCGCCGGAGAGATAGGGAAGAAACGTCACGGAGCCCGGCGCCTTGAGGCTCTCGCCGAGTTCATTGGTGAGTTCTGCGGCACTCCGGCCGGCGATGCCGGAATGCCAGTTCAGCGCGTCCGTCGCCGAGAGGATCACGCCCATCTGGTGCCAGGTGTTGGGCAGCGCGTGGCAGAAGGCGTGGACGGCGCTCTCCGGGTTGGGGAGATAGCTTGCATTGGCCGCGAAAAGCACGCCGGAAGTGCCGAGCGAGACGAAGGCCTGCCCCTCCCCGACCGTCCCCATGCCGCAGGCCGAGGCTGCGTTGTCGCCCGCACCGCCGGCGATAACGACGCCAGGTCCCATCCCCCAACGCGCAGCGAGCTCCGGCCGCAAAGTCCCGGCTGCATCGGTGCCTTCGACGAGGTCCGGCATCTGCCGTTTTTCGAGATGAGTAGCGGCAAGCAGGCTCGCCGACCATTTGCGCTTGCCCGTATCGAGCCATGACGTGCCGGCCGAATCGGACATCTCCGACATATGCTCGCCGGTCAGCCAGAGGCGCAGGTAATCCTTCGGGAGCAGTACCCAGCGAACTCTGGCGAAGATCTCCGGCTCGTTTTCGCGCACCCAGGCGAGCTTAGGTGCGGTGAAGCCCGGAAAGACGATGTTGCCGGTCAGCGCCCGAAACTGCGGATCGCCGTCGAGCGCCGCCGCCTCGCGGAAGCTGCGGGTGTCGTTCCACAATATGCATGGCCGCAGCACCGCATCGCCTTCGTCGAGCAATGTCGCACCGTGCATCTGGCCGGAAAGGCCGATGCCGCGGACGGCTGCAAGCGCTTGCGCATGCGTTTCCCTCAACCGGGCGATCGCCTCCTCGGCGGCGCGGATCCAGTCAGCCGGATCCTGTTCCGACCAGCCGGGATGCGGCCGGTCGACGTCGAGCGCGCCGCTGGCGGAGCCGATGATCCGCTGCTCGCCGTCCATCAGCATGGCCTTGACGCCGGACGTGCCGAGATCCAGTCCGAGATACATGGTGTCCTCCTATTCCTGCTCGAGCGGCAGGTTGTCCTTCAGGAAAATATCGATGCGGATGCGCTCCTGCGCCGCGATGACCGGCAGCCCGTCCGCCTTTGCTTTCAGCACCCGGATGGCGCTTCTGACCTCATGGCCCGCATTCTGGTTGAGCAGCGCGTCGATCGTGCCGGAAAGAAGTCCGGCGCGGCTGTGCGGCGTCAACTCATGCGCGATCGTGCAAACGGCCCTTCCTTTGCCCGCCTTTTCGAGAGCGGCGACCAGGCCGCGATTGCCGGCACCGAGGCTGTAGATGCCGGCAAGGTCGGGATGCTGCCCGAGAAGCGCGCCGACGAGCGTCTCGACCAGAGACGGATTGTCCTGCCCCTCTATCACCGGCAGGATCCGGCGCGAGGCGAAATCCTCGCTCATGACAGCCTGGAAACCCTCCAGCCGATCACGATGGTCGCGTACCAGCATGGAGCCGGCGAGCACTGCGACCGGCCCTTCGCCGCCGCCGAGAAACCGGCCCATCAGGCTGCCGGCGGTACGGCCCGCGGCGACATTGTCGACGCCGGCGAAATGGTCGCGCCCCGACCCCGGCAGATCGGAGACCAGCGTAACGACGGCAATGCCGTCTTCGCGGAGCCGCTTTACCGCCTCCGTCACCTCCGGCGCGTCGACGGCAACCACCGCGACACCCGCCGGTCGGCGCTCACGCGCGTCGTGTAGTGCGGCGGCGAGCGCCGGTGCATCGAAGACCGGAACGGAAAGGATGGTGATATCCAGCCGCTCGGTCGCGGAACGCGACATCGCCGACCGCACCTCCGCCTCGAGACCGCGCATGAAGGAGTTTTCGCCGGCGGGCAGGATGAAGATCAGGGGATAGCTGCGGCTCTTGGCAAGATTGGCAGCGGCGACATCGCGAACATAACCGAGCGTGGCGATCGCGCGCTCCACCTTGCCCCGCGTGACGCTTCTCACGCCCGGACGATTGTTCAACACCCGGTCGACGGTGGCGAGACTGACGCCCGCCTCGGCGGCGATATCGTGAACTGTCGGTCGCATCTCTTCCTCCCGGAAAACCCATTAGAGGAATTTTTGATGTACGTAAATCAGAAAACTCCGGGCGGGCGATCGAATGGACGTTCCGGAATGTCGCTTCAATCGAAACGCTTGCTGAAGGCCTGCGTGAAGACGACGTGGCCATGCTCGCCCTCGGCCTCGCCGAAGGCTACATCCATGAAGCTGCCGGTCACGCGCACGACCGCGAAACCGCCGAGGAAGGCCGCCTTGGGCTTGAAGACGTCGATCTCGCCGACCCTGTAAGCCATAACGCGGTCATGCTCGTGCCCATGGAAGAGGCCGACGACATTGTAGCCCTGCAGGTGATCGAGCAGCGCCCGGCGCTCGTCGGCGCTCCACCAATGCGGCTCGCCCTCCCCCTTGTCGTCGAAGGTCTTTGCCGGCGGATCCCAGGCCTCGGTCGAAAACGCGTCCCAGCCATAATGCTGGAAGAGGACGACCGGCCGGCCATCGGCGGCATGGGAGGAGAGATCGCTCTTGAGCCACGGCAATCCGCTCACCGCGCCCTTGTTCTCGTCGCCTCCGAAACGCTGCAAGTGTACGAGATGAAGACCGCCCCAGTCCCAGGAATAGCTGTCCGATAGCGGATCGTAATTCGCGACCGGCACCGGCGGCTTGTAGAAAACGGTCCGGCGATGGGTAAGCTCGACATAGTCTCGCAGTTCCCGGCGATACCAGTCGGCATTCGGCGGCGGCCCGTCCTGGTCGAGGTCATGGTTTCCAAGGCCGACATAAACGGGAATGTGGATATGGTGCGGGCCCGGCGCCTGCTCGTATCGGCTCTGGAACTGCTGTAATTGCCGCCCCTCGCGGGGCTGGCGAACCTGGCCGCCGCCATCGTCGGTGATGTCGCCGCCGAGCACCAGACCGAGCGGACGCGAAATCCTCGTGCCCGCGCTGGCAAGGCCGCTCGGCTTTCCTCCAATGGCATGCGGCCAGTGCTGTGCCGCAAGTGCGTTCAGTGCGGCGACATGGCGCAAGAGGCTGGCGTCGGTCTTGCCCTCCGCGTCGCAGTTCGGCGCCAAGCCGTCCGTCGAAACGAGGCAGGCATGAATATCCGCAGCAAAGAGGAAGGTCACGTCGACCGGAGGGCCGGCTGCCCTTGGAAATCTGCCGCCCACCGTCATCGAGAGGCCGAATCCGACCGCACCGGCGAGGAACATCCGCCGCGAAGGCCGTAGGCAAGGACGATCGTTCATGCGCCGCCCGCGCGTTTGCTCCGCGCGCCTCCGACAGCTTCGACGAGACGGGATATTGCAGCGATCTCGAAAGCACGTAAAGCGGCGGAGCGGGATGCGGGCGGAAAACCGCGCACACTTTTCCTTATTCCGCGCTAGTGCCCGCCGCCTCCGGGGCCGGCGCCTTGTGGCTTGGCGATCATCAGGACGCCGGCGATCATCGACAGGAACAGGACGCTGAGCAATACGAACACGTCGATGAAGGACATGATCACCGCCTGCTGCTGGACCATCGCCGCCAGTTGCTTGACCGCAGCCGTGGTTCCGTCGAGGCCGTGTGCAGTGAAGGTCGAGGCGATGTTGCGCATCCGCTCGACGGCGACCGGGTTGCCCCATTCCACGTGCTCGGCGAGCCGGGCGTAGTGGAAATCCTGGCGCTGCGTGAGGATCGTGTTGATGACCGCCAACCCGACCGCGCCACCGAGGTTACGCGTCAGGTTGTAGAGTCCCGACGCATTGCGGATGCGCGCCGGCGGCAGGGTGCCGAGCGCGATATTGTTGATCGGCACCATGCAGAGCATCAGCGAGCAGCCGCGCAGAATCTGCGGAACGAGCAGCTCCCAGAAATCCCAGTCGGCGGTCATCTGGCTCATCAGCCAGGTGCCCGCGGCAAAGCCGGCAAAGCCGATGGTCATCATCGCCCGCGCGTCCATTCGCCCGGCGAGGAAGCCCGCAACCGGCGCCGTCAGGAACATGGCGAGACCCGAGACGAACATGGTTTCGCCGATCATCAGCGAGTCGTAGCCGCGGATACGCCCGAGATAGAGCGGATAGAGATAGGTGAGCCCGTAAAGGCCGATCCCCATGACGAAGGAGAAGAGCGAGCCGAAGGTGAAGTTGCGGTTGGCGAACGCCTTGAGATCGACGACCGGGAAATCGACCTTGAACGCCCGATAGAAGAAGACGACGGCGGCGACCGTGGTGGCGACGGCACCCATGACGATGTGCTCGTCGTTGAACCAGTCATTGGCATTGCCTTCCTCCAGCACGTATTCGAGCGAGCCGAGAAAGATCGCCATGGAGAGAAGTCCCCACCAGTCGAACTTCTTGATCAATCCGAGTTCCGGCTTGTCGAAATCGATGAAGATCCAGGTGACCGTCGCGACGATGATGCCGGGAATGACGTTGATGAGGAACAGCCAGTGCCAGGAAAAGGCATGGCTCAGATAGCCGCCGACCGTCGGGCCGATGGTCGGCGCAAGCGTCGCGATGAGCCCGATGATCGGCGAGACGACGTTGCGCTTGGACGGCGGGAATATGGTGAAGGCTGCGGCAAAGACCGACGGGATCATGCCGCCGCCGATAAAGCCCTGGATCGCCCGGTAGACAATCATCTGTTCGATATTGGTGGCCGTGGCGGCAAGAGCGCTGGCCGCCGTGAATCCGGCCGCGGCCACGGAGAAGAGCACCCGCGTCGAGACGATGCGGGCAAGCGTGCCCGAGAGCGGGATCATGATGACTTCCGCGATCAGATAGGCGGTCTGCACCCAGCCGATCTCGTCAGACCCGGCCGACAGGCCCGCCTGGATCTCGGCGAGCGAGGCGGAGACGATCTGGATGTCGAGGATCGCCATGAACATGCCGACGACCATCGCGAAAAAGGCGATGAGCCGCCGCGGGTCCATATGCTCCTCGGCCTTGGGTAGGCTCGGCGCAGCCGCGCCCGCTGTTGCTGTTGCGGCCATTTCCGCCACTCCTCAGGCCTGCAGCCCTTTACTTCGCCGCAGCGACCTTCGACTGTTCCGGTGCGGTGCGGGTATCGACGTCGACGACGACGCTCAGCCCCGCGCGCAGGTGCCCTTCCGCCAGCACATCGGCCGGCAGCGTGATGCGCACCGGAACGCGCTGGATGACCTTGGTGAAGTTGCCCGTCGCGTTTTCCGCCGGCAGCAGCGAGAAGACCGAACCGGAGGCCGGCGAGATCGATGCGACGGTGCCTTCGATCGGGTGATCCTCATAGGCGTCGACATGGATCTCAACCTTGGAGCCCGGCACCAGATGCGCGATCTGCGTCTCCTTGAAATTGGCGTCGATATAGAGCTGATCGGTCGGCACGAGCGCGGCGAGCCGCTGGCCGGCAGAGACGAGATCGCCGACCTGGACCGCGACATTGCCGATGACACCGTCATAGGGCGCCTTGAGTATGGTGAAGCCCAGGTCGCGGTCTGCCTTGTCCCGGGCAAGCTCCAGCGAGCGGATCGTGCTTTCCGCTTCCATCCGCTGGGCCTCGAGCACGGTGATATTGGCCTTGGCCGCAGCGATATTGGCCTCGGCACCGGCTAGATTTGCGCGCGCCTGATCGAGCGCGACCTGGGCGCTGTCGCGCGATGCATCCGTCCCGAACGACTTCGACTGCAGCTCGCTGGCGCGCTTCTGTGCCAGTTCGGCGCCGCGGACGGTCGCCTCAAGCGCCTTCTTCTGTGCTTCGGACTGAGCGAGGCTCGCCTTTGCGCCGGAGATCTGCGCGTCGAAACGGCTGAGGGCGAGCTTCTGCGTGGCGATCTGCGCCTCGGCCTGCTCGGCCGCGATGCGGTAATCTCCGTCGTCGAGCGTCACCAGCGGATCGCCAGCCTTCACATGCTGGTTGGCGACCACGTCGACCTTGGCGACATAGCCGGACACCTTGGGCGAAATCGTCGCGATGTCCCCTTCTATATAAGCGTCGTCCGTCGAGACCAGGAAACGGCCGTTGGTCCACCAATCATAGCCGTACCAGCCGGCGGCACCGAGGAGCATGAGACCCAGCACCGGAAGGATTTTGCGGCGCTTCTTCGGGGACGCAGCGATCTCCGCGTCCGCTTGTCCTGCGGCTGCGGCCTCGCCGGTCCCGGGGCTCTTGGCCTCGGCCGAGTGAGTATCCATTACTTCGAAATCATCGCCGACGGGACGGACACGGGCAGCGCTGGAAGAGCTGGAAGCGGACATGGACCACCAATTGGATTGAGATTGAACTGAACCGTTCGGTTCGATTGAGCTTGACATAGAGCCTTTCGCGCCGCATATCAAGAGGAAATCGAACCGGTCGGTTCGATTTCGATGAAGTTGACGAAAAGTTTTGTCCGCACCCGCAGTTTTTCCCGGAATTGTCTGCGATAGTGATTTTGGACAGAATGCGTCTGCGGTCACCGCGACGCGCGCGATCAAAGGAGTGGATACGTCCGGCAGCCATGGTATCAGCGAAGAGCGCAGAGCAGGAAAAGACCCTGCAGGACCGGCTGGAGCATCCCCAGCAGGAAAACCCTTCAGGCGGAGGGCGGCACGCGGCCGGCGAGGACCCGGTCAAACGGGAGCGGATTCTCGACGGTGCCAAACGCGTTTTCATGCGGAGCAGTTTCGACGCGGCCAGCATGAACGACATCACGCGCGAGGCCGGCGTTTCCAAGGGGACGCTCTACGTCTATTTCGAGAACAAGGAAGACCTGTTCACGGCGCTCATCGCGCGCGAGCGGAACATTATCGTCAACAGCGTCAAGCAGTCGTTGAACGGCAATGAACCGATCGAGGAGGCGCTTCACGCTTTCGGCGTGAAGCTGGTGACGAGCATAACGTCGGACTACACGATCCGCGCGATGCGCACGGTACTCGGCGTGATCGACCGGATGCCCCGGCTGGCGCAGCGCTTCTTCACCGCGACGCCGGAGAACGGATACACCGTGCTCAAGGCCTATCTCGACCAGCAGGTGTCGGCAGGCATGCTCTCGATCGAAGACACGGAAATAGCCGCAAAGCAGTTCATCGATCTCGCCATGGCCGGAATGTTCAAGGGCCGTCTTTTCGGCATGTGCGATGCCGTCTCGGCCGAAAGCATCGAAAAGAACGTCAGATCCGCCATCCGCGTTTTCCTGGCCGCCTACGGAAAGACGACGGGCAAGGAGTAAAAGCGACGGTGCCTTGCCGCCGCGACATGCCGTACCATCTTCCTGCAATCCAGCAATTGCGATCAAACGCGCTCGCCTGAAAGGCCGTAAGACCTTGCGTGTCCACAAAGGGAGTGACGATGAGTGCCATCGGAAGGGCGATCTGGTTCATTGAAAGCCATTTCGCCGAGGATATATCACTGGATGATGTCGCCGCGGCCGCCGGCCTTTCGCGCTATCATCTTTCGCGCGTATTCGGGCTTTCGGCCGGCCGCTCGATCAGTGCCTATATCCGCGGCCGGCGTTTAAGCGGCGCCGCGCTTGCCCTCGCCAACGGCACATCCAGCATTCTCGAAGTGGCCCTCGAGGCGGGCTACGGCTCGCACGAGGCTTTCACCCGTGCCTTTCGCGAGCAGTTCGGGGTGACGCCCGAGTCGATACGCAAGCAGAGGCACGTCCGCAATGTCGAGCTTTTGGAGCCGATCAGAATGGACGACGCACGCACTTTGAAGATCGAACCGCCGCGCTTCGAGGAAAGCCCGGGGCTTCTTCTCGCCGGTCTCGCAGAGACCTATGACTACAACCGCACCGAAGGCATCCCTTCCCTCTGGCAGCGTTTCAACGCCTATTTCGGCAGCATTCCCGGTCAGCACGGCAATATCGCCTATGGCGTCTGCACCCAGTCGGACGGCGAAGCGGGCCGCTTCCGCTACATGGCTGCGGCCGAGATACGGGACGCCGAGGCGCTGCCCAGCGGCTTTTCGACACTCAAGCTGCCCCGGCAGCGTTACGCGATCTTTGTCCATCGCGGGCACATTTCCGGCATCGCCAACACGGCCCACCACATTTTCACGACCTGGTTTCCGCAGTCCGGCTATCGGCACGGCGAATTGCCCGACCTGATGGAACGCTACGACGAGCGCTTCGATCCGCATTCCGGCATGGGTGCGGTCGAGATCTGGGTGCCACTGAAGGGCTGATTTCCGGTGCACGGACGGGTGCAGCCGGCTTTCCTTCGAGAATTCCACCTTTTCGATCACCTGGAGCCGACAACGTCGCCGCGAAAGCGCGGCGGCGCTTGCGACTTTCGCAAGTATCCCTAAATACTGCGCGATCTGTCGTGTCCCGAAAAGGAAAAGTTGCCGATGCAGGAAATCCTCACGCTTGCTCAAAGCCCCGAGGCTTGGATCGCCCTCATCACACTCATCGTAATGGAGGTGGTCCTCGGCATCGACAACCTCATTTTCATCTCGATCCTCACCAACAAGCTGCCGCCGGAAAACCGCGTCAGCGCCCGGCGCATCGGCATCGGCCTTGCACTCATCATGCGGCTGGCCCTGCTCGGCACCATCGCCTGGATCGTTCAACTGACGCAGCCGGTGTTCGAGGCCTTCGGCCACGGTTTTTCCTGGAAGGACATGATCCTGATCGCCGGCGGGCTCTTCCTCGTCTGGAAGGCGACCAAGGAAATCCACCACAGTGTCGATCCGAGCGATCATGAGGAGGATTTCATCGCCAGCTCCGCGATCAACAGCTTCGCGGCCGCCATCGGCCAGATCCTGCTTCTCGACCTCGTCTTCTCGGTCGACAGCATCATCACCGCCGTCGGCATGACCCCGCATCTGCCGATCATGGTCGTCGCCGTCGTCGTCGCCGTGACCGTCATGCTGGTTGCAGCGAACCCGCTTGCGAACTTCATCGAGAGAAATCCGACGATCGTCATGCTGGCGCTGGCCTTTCTCCTGATGATCGGCACGACCCTGATCGCCGAAGGCATGGGCTTCCACGTGCCGAAGGGCTACGTCTATGCGGCCATGGCCTTCTCCGCACTGGTCGAGGTTCTCAACATGGTCGCCCGCAACGCGCGCATGAAGCGGCAGACCGCAAGAACGAAATAGAAGCACGACACAACGAGGCCCGCATCGCGTTGCGGGCCTTCGCGGTGATCTTTGCTCGTTGCGGGCGGCGAGACGACGACATTGCCGCTCGCGGCTTTCCGTTGACATGCAGGGCTTTCTATGGTCTCACGCCTGCCGACTGGAATTGCCTGGCTAAACCGCTGGTGCGGAACCCTTGCGGGCCTTTCCTTCCCATAAAATGCGCGCCCGCAAGCTGGAAAGCACTCCGGCAAAGGGCCCCGAAAGCACGTCAAGACGGGCAAAGACAATGGCAGATTCTGCAGTCCGGGTGCGTATCGCACCTTCCCCCACCGGCGAGCCGCATGTCGGCACCGCCTATATCGCGCTCTTCAACTATCTCTTCGCCAAGAAGCACGGCGGCAAATTCATCCTGCGCATCGAGGACACGGATGCGACGCGCTCGACGCCGGAATTCGAGAAGAAGGTGCTCGACGCGCTGAAGTGGTGCGGACTGGAATGGTCGGAAGGCCCCGATATCGGCGGGCCCTACGGCCCCTATCGCCAGAGCGACCGCAAGGACATCTACAAGCCCTACGTCGAGAAGATCGTCGCGAACGGCCACGGTTTCCGCTGTTTCTGCACGCCCGAGCGGCTGGAGCAGATGCGCGAGGCGCAGCGCGCCGCCGGCAAGCCGCCGAAATATGACGGCCTCTGCCTCAGCCTCTCGGCCGAGGAAGTGACGTCGCGCGTCGACGCCGGCGAGCCGCACGTCGTGCGCATGAAGATCCCGACCGAGGGCTCCTGCAAGTTCCGCGACGGCGTCTATGGCGATGTCGAGATCCCGTGGGAAGCCGTCGACATGCAGGTGCTGCTCAAGGCCGACGGCATGCCGACCTATCACATGGCGAACGTCGTCGACGACCATCTGATGAAGATCACCCATGTCGCACGCGGCGAGGAGTGGCTCGCCTCGGTGCCGAAGCACATTCTGATCTATCAGTATCTGGGTCTCGAGCCGCCTGTCTTCATGCATCTGTCGCTGATGCGCAATGCCGACAAGTCGAAACTGTCGAAGCGCAAGAACCCGACCTCCATCTCCTACTACACGGCGCTCGGCTACCTGCCGGAAGCGCTGATGAACTTCCTCGGGCTGTTCTTCATCCAGATCGCCGAAGGCGAAGAACTGCTGACGATGGAGGAGCTGGCGGAGAAATTCGATCCGGAAAACCTGTCCAAGGCCGGTGCGATCTTCGACATCCAGAAGCTCGACTGGCTGAACGCGCGCTGGATCCGCGAGAAGCTCTCCGAAGAGGAATTCGCAGCCCGCGTCCTCGCCTGGGCGATGGACAACGAGCGGCTCAAGGAAGGTCTGAAGCTCTCTCAGACCCGCATTTCGAAGCTCGGCGAACTGCCCGATCTCGCCGCCTTCCTCTTCAAGTCGGATCTCGGCCTGCAGCCCGCCGCCTTTGCCGGCGTGAAGGCCTCGCCCGAGGAGATGCTCGAAATCCTGAACACCGTCCAGCCGGATCTCGAAAAAATCCTGGAATGGAACAAGGAATCGATCGAGACGGAGCTGCGCGCCAGCGCCGAGCGCATGGGCAAGAAGCTGAAAGCCGTGGTGGCGCCGCTCTTCGTCGCCTGCTCGGGCTCGCAGCGCTCGCTGCCGCTGTTCGATTCGATGGAACTGCTCGGCCGTTCGGTCGTGCGCCAGCGGCTGAAGGTCGCCGCGCAGGTCGTCGCCTCCATGGCGGGCAGTGGAAAGTAAGGACGAGACCATGACCGACAAGACACAGGCAGCCGGCCTTTCCTCCGACGCGACGGAAGTGCGCTCCCAGAAGCTCGACCTGCTGCGTCAGCAGATCGGCGACGTCTACCCCGCGCATTTCCACCGTACGCTCACCAATGCGGAACTCGCGGAGAAATATGCCGGGCTGGAGCCCGATACCGAAAGCGGCGAAACGGTAACCGTTGCCGGCCGCGTTTTCTCCTCGCGCAATTCCGGCATGTTCATGGATCTTCATGACGCCTCCGGCAAGATCCAGATCTTTTCGCACAAGGATACGGCACCGGAAGAGGCGCGCGCGCTTCTGCCGATGATCGATCTCGGCGACATCATCGGGGTCACCGGAGAGGTGCGCCGCACCAAGCGCGGCGAACTGACCGTCAATGCCAAAGAGATCACCATGCTCTGCAAGTCGCTCCTGCCGATGCCGGAGAAGTATCACGGGCTTGCCGATATCGAGACGCGCTACCGCAAGCGCTACCTCGACATCATGGTCAACGAGGAATCGAAGCTGCGCTTCCAGCAGCGAAGCCGCATCGTGTCGAGCCTGCGCCGATTCCTCGAGGACGAAGGCTTCATGGAAGTGGAGACGCCGATGCTGCAGCCGATCTACGGCGGCGCGACGGCCGAGCCCTTCAAGACGCATCACAACACGCTGAAGCTCGACATGTATCTGCGCATCGCGCCCGAGCTTTACCTGAAGCGCATTCTCGTTTCCGGCCTGACGGACAAGGTCTTCGAGATCAACCGCAACTTCCGCAACGAAGGCGTCTCGACCCGGCACAATCCTGAATTCACCATGATGGAGTGCTACTGGGCCTATGCCGACTACGAGGACGTGATGGGTCTCGTGGAGCGCATGTTCGAGACCCTGGCGCTTGCGGTTCACGGCAAGACGGAATTCGAGTTCGGCGACAAGCAGCTCTCCTTCAAGGGGCCGTTCCCGCGCGTCTCTATGCCGGCGGCCGTCAAGGACGCGACCGGAATCGATTTCCTTGCCCTCAAGAGCGACGAGGAGGCCCGGCAGGCGGCTCGCGACGCCGGTGTCGAGATCGAGAAGGACGCGACCTGGGGCGAAGTGCTCGCCTTCCTCTTCGAGGAGAAGGTCGAAGCGACCTTGATCCAGCCTGCTCATGTCATCCACTTCCCGAAGGACATCTCGCCCTTCGCCAAGGAGGTGCCGGGCGAGCCGCGGCTCGTCGAGCGCTTCGAGACCTATTGCAACGGCTGGGAGATCGGCAACGCCTTTTCCGAGCTCAACGACCCGGTCGAGCAGCGCGCCCGCATGGTCGAGCAGATGGAACAGGCGCATGCCCGCGGCGAGAAGGAAAAGACGCTGGACGAGGACTTCCTCGATGCCATGGACCAGGGCATGCCGCCCGCCGGGGGATTGGGGATCGGCGTCGACCGGCTGATCATGCTGCTCACCAACTCGCCGTCGATCCGCGACATCATCCTCTTCCCGGCCCGCCGCCAGAAGGCCGATTGACACTTTGGAGCTGGCCCGTCCCCACACGGGGCGGGGGCTAGGCGCCCGCGGTTCCCGACCGGTGCCATTCGCAGCGTCCGAGCGTGCGGTGCGTTGAGAGTCGGTGGATCAGGCGCGGCAAGTTAAGCCCCTCCCACCTGTGGGAAGGGGTTGGGGAGGGGCTCTTCCCTTAATGACTCGCTTGCTCCTCGGCCGGCGCAACGGCCGCGACATCGCCCGTTGCCGACGGATCGATGCACATCGAGCGATCGTCCATCTTGGCCATGATGACGCGGACGTCGTCCAGTTCGAGCGTCACGACCTTGCCGTGGAACCTGCCGGCAGCGTTGGCCGCGGCCTCGTTATAGGAGGCGCGGAAGGGTTCATCCATACCGGGCACGCTCCGCGGACCGGGGGCGAAGAGCACCTCCGCGCCGATCGCCGCGCCGCGCACGCTTGCGCGATCCTCCGGACCTGCCGCATCGAGCACGACCACCTGATAAAGATCGGCCTCCTCCTTTTTGGCGAGGGCGCCTGCGACGCGAAGGGCGGTCCTGATCCGATCCGGCCCGCTTGCCCGGTCCGTCTTCACATGCATGCGGATCCAACGCTGCCCCTTATGGTCGAGCTTCAAGGTCCGGAGCGCCGTGCAGTCGAGACCGGAAACGGAAGGTCCCGCGAAGCGGGTCAGTATCTTGTCCCGACCGACATAGACCGCGGCACCGCCGGATGCGGCGGAGACCCCGAAGGCGGCGGACAGGATGATCACCAGCCGCTTCGAAGGGCGCAACTTGCTGAGAATGGCCTTCAAGGGGTGGCTCCGCTGTCGTCGTAAAGGGTCGCAAGAAAGGCCCGCAGGCGTCTTCGAAGATAGACGAACCACCTTTCGGAAAGTTTAAGCGGAGCCTCCGGCAGGCGGTCAGCGATTGACTTTCGCCCGCAGCTTGTCCATTGCGCCATGGACAACGTCGCTGTAGGCGGGAATTCCCCGGAACCAGGGAAGAGGCGGTATGCACAAGGTTATTTTCGATACGGATCCGGGCGTCGACGATGCGATGGCCCTCCTCTTTCTGCACCGTCACCCGGCGATAGAGCTGGTCGGCATCACCACGGTCTTCGGCAATGCCTCGATCGAGACGACGACGCGCAATGCGTTGTTCCTCAAAGGGGCATGGAATATTGCCGCACCGGTTGCCAAGGGCATCGGCGAGACGCTCGATGCCGGCCGGCCGCATGTCGGATGGCCGACAGGCATTCACGGCGATGACGGGCTCGGCAATATCGATGTGCCGGCGCAGATAGACCTGCCGCTCGACCCTCGTCCTGCCCACCGCTTCATCATCGACACGGTGCGCGCCAATCCCGGGCAAGTGACGCTCGTCGCCGTCGGCCGGATGACCAACCTGGCGCGCGCATTGCGCGACGATCCGGAAATCGCCACCCTCGTCAAGGCGGTAGTGATCATGGGGGGCGCCTTCGATGTTCCCGGCAACATCACGCCGGCGGCGGAAGCGAATATCCACGGCGACCCGGAAGCGGCCGATGTGGTGATGACGGCGCCATGGCCGGTGACCGTCATCGGTCTCGACGTGACGACGAAGACGGTGATGAGCCGTGCCATGCTCTCCGATATCGCCGAACGCGGCGGCGCACCGGCGAGGCTTCTTTCCGACATCTCGCAATTCTACATCGACTTCTACGAGCACCATGTGGATGACGGCATGATCGTGCACGACAGCTGCGCCTGCGCCTATGTCGTCGCGCCCGAACTCTTCCAGACCCGCAGCGGCGCCATCCGAGTGCTTTGCGGCGGCATCGCCGATGGCCAGACCGTTCAAAAGCCGGATGCACGCCTGTTTCCACCGAACGCCTGGGACGGCTTCCCAAGCCAGCAGGCGTGCATCGGAATCGATGCCGAAGCGGTGCTGAAACTCATCGGCGATACGCTCGCGGGCGACAATTGAAGCTTGAGGTGTTCAACCCTGCCCCTCACCCTAACCCTCTCCCCGCGCGCGGGGCGAGGGGACACGGTTGTGCATCTGCGTCAGCCTCGACGAACCAAAGCGAACTCGTCCCCTCGCCCCGCTTGCGGGGAGAGGGTTAGGGTGAGGGGCGAAACCCGAGGAGAGCCCTCACCCTTGTGGGGAGGGGTCCCCCGCGGTTGCAACGAAAAACTTGGCTCCGATAGCTGGCAGATGCGCTGCCGCCGGCTATGTTTATCCGTATGAAGCCGGACGCGTTGCTCTTTCCCGCCCCCAAGGGTCTCTACTGCCAACACGGGGATTTCTATATCGACCCGGTGCAACCGGTCGAACGGGCACTCATCACCCACGGACATTCCGACCATGCGCGCGCCGGACATGGCCATGTGCTCGCGACGCGCGAGACGCTCGACATCATGCGCCTGCGATATGGTGACGACTTCTGCGGCGCGAGCGACGTGGCGCGCTTCGGCGAAACGATTTCGATCGGCGGCGTGCGTGTCCGTTTCCACCCGGCCGGCCATGTGCTCGGCTCGGCGCAGATCTCCGTCGAGGCGGACGGAACGCGGATCGTGGTTTCCGGCGACTACAAGCGACGGCCCGATCCGACCTGCCCATCCTTCGAGCCGGTCGCCTGCGACGTCTTCATCACGGAAGCGACCTTCGGCCTGCCGGTATTCCACCACCCGGACGACAAGGGAGAGATCGCCCGGCTCCTCCAGTCTCTCCGGCAATTTCCCGAGCGCGCGCATGTGGTCGGCGCCTACGCCCTCGGCAAGGCACAACGCCTCATCGCGCTCATACGCCAGCAGGGCTACGACGAACCGATTCACATCCATGGCGCACTCGCCAGGCTCTGCGAATATTACCAGAGCCAGGGGATCGATCTCGGCGACATCCGTCCGGCAACGCTCGGTCCGGAAAACCGGCAGGACCTCGCCGGTGCCATCGTTCTCGGGCCTCCGGCGGCTTTTGCCGAGCGATGGGCGCGCCGTTTCGCCGATCCGCTGGCCATCTTCGCCTCCGGCTGGATGCTCATCCGCCAGCGCGCCAAGCAGCGCGGCGTCGAGCTGCCGCTCGTCATCTCCGATCATTGCGACTGGGCCGAGCTCACGGCCACGATCCGCGAAATCGCGCCTGCCGAAGTCTGGGTCACGCATGGCCGCGAGGAGGCGCTGGTCCGCTGGTGCCAGTTGCAGGGCATACCCGCACGGCCATTGCACCTTGTCGGATACGACGATGAGGGAGAGTGAGCGATGAAAGCATTCGCCGAACTGCTCGACCGGCTCGTGCTGACGCCGCAGCGAAACGCCAAGATCCGGTTGCTCGTCGACTATTTCCGCGGCGCACCCGATCCGAGCCGCGGCTATGCGCTGGCAGCGATCGCGGGGACGCTCTCGCTCAACACGGTGAAGCCTGCCCTCATTCGCGACCTGTTGCTCGAGCGCATGGACGACGTGCTGTTCCACTATTCCTACGACTATGTCGGCGACCTCGCGGAAACGGTCTCTCTCGCCTGGGAGCCGCCGCCGGACGTCGCCCTTCAGGACATTCCGCTCGGCGAGGTTGTCGAGCGGCTGCAGCGGGCCGGCCGCTCCGAGGTCCGTTCGCTCGTCCGCGACTTTCTGGACCGGCTCGACACCTCCGGCCGCTTCGCCCTCCTGAAGCTCGCGACAGGAGGCTTGCGCATCGGGGTCTCGGCACGGCTCGCGAAGCAGGCGCTGGCGGAGATGGGCGGCAAGGAGGTGAGCGAGATCGAAACGCTCTGGCACGGATTGGAGCCGCCATACCTGCCCCTTTTCCTCTGGCTCACCGGTGAGGCGGAGATGCCGGTGCTCAAGACACCTGCGGTCTTTCATTCGGTGATGCTCGCAACAGCGGTCGGCGATGGCGATCTCGACGGGCTCGATCCGGCCGACTTCACGGCCGAGTGGAAATGGGACGGCATCCGCGTCCAGCTCGCCAATGTCGGCGGGGCTCGACGCCTCTATTCGCGCAGCGGCGACGAGATATCCTCGGCCTTTCCCGAGATCATCGAAGCTGCCGATATCACGGGCGTCATCGACGGCGAGCTTCTGGTCGGCGGAACGATGCGCAGCAACCGCGCCACGGGCACATTCGCAGACCTGCAGCAAAGGCTGAACCGCAAGACCGTCAGCCGCAAGCTGATGGACGAGTATCCGGCCTTCATCCGTGCCTACGACATTCTCTTTTCCGGCGAGCGCGATATCAGGCCCGAGCCCTTTCGTGTGCGCCGCGAAGCCCTGTCGTCGCTGATCGAAGCGGCCTCGCCGCAGCATTTCGATCTCTCGCCGCTCGTCGGCTTTTCAAGCTGGAAGGAGCTCGACGAGCTGCGCTCCAGCCCGCCCGCTCCGGTTATCGAAGGCGTCATGCTGAAACGGCTGGATTCGCCCTATATGGCCGGACGGGCCAAGGGGCCGTGGTTCAAGTGGAAGCGGGCGCCCTTCAATATCGACGCCGTACTGATGTATGCCCAGCGCGGCCACGGCAAGCGGTCCAGCTATTACTCCGATTTCACCTTCGGCGTCTGGGCGGAGGGTGAAGACGGCACGAGCCTCGTTCCCGTCGGCAAGGCCTATTTCGGCTTTACCGATGCCGAGCTCGAGGTTCTCGATCGCTTCGTGCGCGACAATACGGTCGAACGCTTCGGTCCCGTGCGCGCGGTGCGCGCCGAACCCGACAGCGGCTTCGTCGTCGAGGTTGCCTTTGAAGGCCTCAACCGCTCCACGCGTCACAAATCCGGGGTAGCCATGCGCTTCCCGCGGATTGCCCGCCTCAGACCCGACAAGCTGCCTCGCGACGCCGACAGGCTCGAGACACTGCAGGCGATGATGGGAACGCAACGCTGAAGCGTTTGCTACCACGCCTTACCGAGAGCTATTTCAGGAACCCCGAATGAAGGTTTGTTAAGGAGAGTCTGGAATTATCCGGCTTGCTGCATGCCGTCCCCGCCTCCTTTTGGGCGCGCCTCGTCCTGGAATTGCTCTTTTGAAGCCGCACCATGCCATGTCCCCTCTGTCGCGCTTTCTCACCCCCAGCTACCTTCCGGCCGTCATCGCGGCCCTTGTCGTGGTCGTTGCCGGGGTTCTCGCCGACAATCAGAACCGGATCGTTTCGGAAGCGCGGCTGCGCTCCGAAGTCGCCGACGCGCTCAACCCGATACGCTCCAGCCTCGAGAGCAGCGTCAATGGCAATATCCAGTTGGTCCGGGGCCTGATCGCCACGATCGAGACCGAACCCGACATGCAGCAGCAGCGCTTCGCAGAGCTCGCACGCAGCGTCTTCGGCGCGGGATCGCAGCTCCGCAACATCGCCGCCGCGCCGGGACTGGTGGTCGCGATGGTCTACCCGCTGACGGGCAATGAGAAGGCGATCGGCCTCGATTACCGCACGAACGACAAACAACGCAGTTCCGTCATGCGCGCGGTGGCATCCGGAGAGATGGTGCTCGCGGGCCCGGTCGACCTCGTGCAAGGCGGTCGCGGGCTGATCGGCCGCTTTCCCGTAACCACCGGTCCGGAAGGCGGCCGCCGCTTCTGGGGCGTCGTTTCAGCGGTGATCGATGTCGATCGCCTTTATCGCGACAGTGGCCTTTCATCGCCGGCGCTCGACATCGACATCGCCATTGCCGGCCGCGACGGCACGGGGCGCGGCGGCCCGCATTTCTTCGGCGACCCGGCAATCTTCGAAAACGCCCCTGTCGAGATGAGCGTATCCTTGCCCGGCGGTTCCTGGCGCATGGCCGCGATCCCCAAAGGCGGGTGGCCGACGACACCGCAGAATGCCTGGCAGGTCCGCTTCCTCATCGCATTCGGCGGCCTGATGATCGTCGCTCCGATGATCGTCGCCGGCCGCCTCATGGCGGAGCGGCAGGCGAACTTTCGCGCATTGAGGCAGAGCAAGGATCAGCTTCAGGAGCTTTCGCACCGGTTGAGGATCGCGCTCGACACTTCGAAGATCGGCATATGGGAGCTCGACGTCGACAGCGGCACGCTCCTGTGGGACAGCCGCATGAAGGAGCTCTATGGTATCGGATCGTCGATGCGCGAGGTCTACGAGGACTGGCGGAACACGCTTCATCCGGACGATCTCGCCCGTGCCGAGGCGGAATTCGCCGGAACGCTCGCCACGGGCGGCGCATACAACACGGAATTCCGCATCCGCCTTCCGGATGGGGAAGTCCGCCACATCCGTGCGATCGGCTCGACCTATGCCGGCACGAACGGCAACAGGAAGATCGTCGGCGTCAACTGGGACGTGACGGCCGACGTGAAGACACGCGCGACGCTTTCGGAGGCCAAACGCCTCGCCGAGGCCCACAGTGCCGAGTTGGAGGCGGCGCGCCATCGCATGGAATTCAACGCCCTGCACGATCCATTGACCGGCCTGCCCAATCGCCGCTTCCTGGACCAGATTCTCTTCGACCGCAGCCGACGGGCCGACGCAAAGGCGAAGATCAGCATCTTCCATATCGACCTCGACCGTTTCAAGCAGATCAACGACACGATGGGCCATGCAGCCGGCGACGAGATCCTGAAGCATGCGGCAAGCCTTTTGCGGGACAATGCACGCCAGGACGACTTCGTCGCCCGCATCGGCGGCGACGAGTTCGTCATCATTCGCGCAAGCGGCGGCTGCGACGAAGACGCGGCGCTGGCTTCCCGCGTGATCGAGGCGATGAGCGTTCCGGTCCGCTACGAAGATCAGGAATGCCGCATCGGCGTGAGCATCGGCATTGCCGCTCAAACCGATGCGGCGGATGACCTTTCCCAGGTCCTCGTCAACGCCGATATCGCCCTCTACGAGGCCAAGCGCCGCGGCCGCAACCGCCACGAGACCTTTACGGGCGCACTGAAGACCGCCGTGCTCCAGACGAAACAGACGGCCGACGAGATCCTGCGCGGTCTCGAGCAGAACGAATTCGTCGCATATTTCCAGCCGCAGTTCTGTCCGAGCTCGCTCGACATCATCGGCGTCGAGGCACTCGCGCGATGGGATCATCCCACCAAGGGGCTCCTCGGTCCGCACGCCTTTCTCAAGACGGCGGAGGACATCAACGTCGTCGCGGCGATCGATCAGAAGATCCTCGAACAGGCGCTCTTTCAGATCTATCGCTGGGAGGCAAACGGCATCTATGTGCCGAAGGTGTCGGTCAACCTCTCCTATCCGCGCCTGAGAGACGAGGGACTGATCGCCCGGCTGGAGGCGCTCTCCATACCCGAGGGGCGGCTTTCCTTCGAACTGCTCGAATCGATTTCCTTTGACGAAAACGATGTGACGGTCATGTCCAACATCCGGCGCATCAAGGAACTCGGCATCGACATCGAGATCGACGACTTCGGTACCGGCTATGCCTCGATCCTGAGCCTGCTGAAGCTGACGCCACGCCGCCTGAAGATAGATCGGCAACTGGTGCTGCCTATTCTCTCCTCTCCGGCGGAGCGCCGGCTCGTGGCATCGATCATCGACATCGGCACATCGCTCGGGATCGAAGTGATCGCCGAAGGTGTCGAAACGCTCGAGCACGCCCGCATCCTCAAGGAAATGGAATGCCATGGTCTGCAGGGCTACGCCTTCGCCCGGCCGATGAACGCCAACGATCTTGCCACTTTCGTCTTCGAGCGGCGGTGGCGCGCCGCTTGACCGGTATCCGGCCCTCGCCTTCAGAGGCGGACTGCACATACGCGGCTTTTTCTTGCTGCTAAGGCTTGGCAGCCGTCCGGAAAATAGTCATAAAAACATATGCCTTCTGCCGCTTATGCGAACGCGCGGACCTCGTCCGCGTGACCCGTCCGGCGTCAGTCCTCGCGGGACCGAAGTCCCGACCTCCAATACACTCGCAAGGAGACAAAACGATCGAATACGCGGAGAAATTGCTTTCTGTTTTCATTCTTCTCCCATTCGCGGGAAGCCTCATTGCAATCTTCTTCCCGTCCGATCAGCGCGGTGCGATATCCTGGTTCGCAGGTGCGATCGCGCTTGTCTGCTTCCTGGTGACCGCCGGCCTCTACCCCTACGTCGCCTCGGGCGGCGTCCTCCATTACCGGATCGACTGGGTTCCTGAACTCGGGCTGAACTTCACCCTCAGGATGGACGGCTTCGCCTGGCTTTTTTCGGCGCTGATCACGGCGATCGGCGTTCTCGTCGTCCTTTATGCCCGCTACTATATGGCCGAGGAGGACCCGGTCCCGCGGTTTTTCGCGCTGTTCCTCGCCTTCATGGGCTCGATGCTGGGCGTCGTCCTTTCCGGCAACCTCATTCTGCTCGCCGTCTTCTGGGAGCTGACCAGCATCGTCTCCTTCCTGCTGATCGGCTATTGGCACCATAACGCACACGCCCGCGACGGCGCCCGAATGGCGCTGACGATTACCGGCACGGGCGGCCTCGCCATGTTCGTCGGCCTGATAATCATCGGCAAGATCGTCGGCAGCTATGAACTCGACGCGGTCCTCGCCTCGGGCGACGCGATCCGCAACCATCCCCTCTATGGCACGGTGCTTGTCCTCGTCCTGCTCGGGGCGTTGACGAAGAGCGCCCAGTTCCCCTTCCATTTCTGGCTGCCGCACGCGATGGCGGCCCCGACGCCGGTTTCGGCCTATCTGCATTCGGCAACGATGGTGAAGGCCGGCGTGTTCCTGCTCGTGCGGTTCTGGCCGGTGATGGCCGGCACGGAAGCCTGGTTCTGGATCGTCGGCCTTGCGGGCCTGACAACCCTCCTGCTCGGCGCCTATTTCGCGATTTTTCAGCAGGATCTGAAAGGACTCCTCGCCTATTCGACGATCAGTCATCTCGGGCTCATCACCGTTCTCCTGAGCCTCGGCAGTCCGCTGGCAGCCGTCGCCGCGGTCTTCCATATCGTCAACCACGCGACCTTCAAGGCCTCGCTCTTCATGGCGGCCGGCATCATCGATCATGAAAGCGGCACCCGCGACATTCGCAGGCTGGGCGGGCTGTTCCACTTCATGCCGATCACCGCGACGCTCGCCATGGTGGCGAGTGCCGCCATGGCCGGCGTGCCGCTGCTCAACGGCTTTCTCTCCAAGGAGATGTTCTTTGCCGAGGCGATCGAGACGCATCTCGTCAACCCGCTCGACACGGTCACGCCGTACGTGGCGACGATCGCGGGCATGTTTGCAGTCACCTATTCGCTCCGCTTCATCCACGGCGTCTTCTTCGGCCGGCCCCCGGCAGACCTCCCGAGAAAGCCGCATGAGCCACCCCGCTGGATGCGGGCGCCGGTCGACTTCCTCGTTCTCGCCTGTCTGGTCGTCGGTATAATTCCCGCCCAGACGATCGGTCCCTTTCTTCACACGGCCGTTCTCTCGGTCCTGCGCGAGGGAACGCCCGATTACAGCCTTTCGGTCTGGCACGGCTGGAACATTCCGCTGATCATGAGCTTCGTCGCGCTTTCAGGCGGCATCGGTCTCTATTTCCTGATGCGCTCCTATCTGGCGACGGCCGTCGAGGGTCCGCCGGTCTTCCGGCTGCTCCAGGGTCAGCGCATTTTCGAGCGCGTTCTGGTGACGCTTTCCTGGAAGTGGGCCCGATGGCTCGAACAGCGGCTCGGCACGCGCCGCCTGCAGCCGCAGATGCGTCTCCTCGTCTTCCTGGCACTTGCAGCGGGGGCATCGCCGCTTCTTCTCGGCAATTTCGAACTGCCGCCGCTTGTGATCCGCGGCATCGATCCCGCCTTCGCCCTGCTTTGGGCAATCGGCATCGCCTGCGCCATCGGCTCCGCCTATCAGGCGAAATTCCACCGTCTCGCCTCGCTGGTGCTCCTCGGCGGAGCAGGGCTCGTCACCTGCATTACCTTCGTCTGGCTTTCCGCACCCGATCTTGCGGTCACGCAGCTCCTGGTGGAGATCGTCACCACCGTGCTCATTCTCCTCGGATTGCGCTGGCTGCCGAAGCGCATCGAGGAGCCGGTGGCGGCGGAAGACATCTCGATCCGGGTCCGCCTGAGGCGCTTGCGCGACTTGCTGCTGGCGATCGGCGCCGGCGGAGGAATGATGCTCATCGCCTACACGGTGATGACGCGGCCCCTTCCCGAAACCATCGCCAGCTATTTTCTCGAGCGCGCCTATCGCGAGGGCGGCGGCACCAACGTCGTCAACGTCATCCTCGTCGATTTCCGCGGCTTCGATACGCTCGGCGAGATCGCCGTGCTCTGCATCGTGGCGCTCACGGTCTTCGCGCTTCTCCTGCGCTTCCGACCTCAGTCCGACAGCCTGGAGGCCCCTGAGCAGCAAAAAGTGCAGAACGCCTTCGACGACGATCACCCCGACCGCGCCGCCGGCGACAGCGTGGCCGAATACCTCTTCATCCCGGCGGTGATCATGCGCTGGATGTTTCCGGTCACCGGAATGCTCGCGGCCTTTCTCTTCCTGCGCGGACATGATCTGCCGGGGGGCGGTTTTGCCGCCGGCATCGCCATGTCGATCGGCTTCATCCTGCAATATATGTCCGGCGGCACCCGCTGGGTCGAGGAACGGCTCCGCATCCATCCGCTTCGCTGGATGAGCATCGGTCTCCTGGTGGCGACGGCCACGGGCGTCGGATCCTGGTTCTTCGGCTATCCGTTCCTCACCTCCCACGCGCAATATGCAAGCCTGCCGGTCGTCGGCAAGTTTCCGCTCGCCAGCGCGATCCTCTTCGACCTCGGCGTCTTCTCGCTGGTGCTCGGTGCCACCGTTCTCATCCTGATCGCGCTGGCGCACCAGTCGGTCCGTGCACCGCGTGCGCATGCGAAGGCCGCGCGCTCCGACAAGGAGGCGGTACGCTAATGGAACTCATTCTTTCAGCCGGGATCGGCACGCTGACCGCATCGGGCGTCTATCTTCTCCTGAGGCCGCGAACATA
Organism: Ensifer sp. R1-3; assembly: GCF_056739175.1. Lineage (NCBI taxonomy): Bacteria > Pseudomonadati > Pseudomonadota > Alphaproteobacteria > Hyphomicrobiales > Rhizobiaceae > Ensifer > Ensifer sp. R1-3. The sequence goes on along the minus strand of NZ_CP096515.1, from coordinate 3,258,927 downwards.
CCAGGTGATCATCGGGCTTTCGCTGCTCTCCTTCGCCGTCAATCTCTTCATCTTCGGCATGGGCCGGTTGCGGGTGAACGCCCCGCCGATCCTCGATCCAGGCGGCGTCGGCGATCTCGCCCGCTATACCGACCCGGTGCCGCAGGCACTGGTGCTGACGGCGATCGTCATCGGCTTCGCCATGACCGCACTTTTCCTCGTGGTGCTGCTCGCCTCCCGCGGCTTCACCGGAACCGACCATGTGGACGGAAGGGAGCAGCGCGGTGACTGATTGGCTCGATCATCTTCTCATCCTGCCGATCCTGCTGCCGCTTGCCGTGGCCGCGGTGCTGATCCCGATCAACGAGCGCGACCGGACATTGAAGGGGGCCATCGGCTTCGCGTCCACGCTCGTCGTCTTCATCCTCTCGATGATCCTCATGCGACTTGCCGCTGCCGGCACCGGCAGCCTCCCCGGATCAGGGGTCTATCAGCTCGGCAACTGGCCCGCCCCCTTCGGTATCGTCCTCGTGCTCGACCGCCTGTCGGCCCTGATGCTGTGCCTGACGAGCGGCCTTGCACTCGCCGCACAGGCCTATTCCATGGCGCGGTGGCACACGGCGGGGCATCACTTCCATTCGCTGTTCCAGCTTCTCGTAGCCGGTCTCAACGGCGCATTTCTCACGGGCGACCTCTTCAATCTCTTCGTCTTCTTCGAGATGATGCTGGCCGCCTCCTACGGCCTGCTCCTGCACGGCTCCGGCCCTCTGCGCGTGAAGGCGGGGCTGCATTATATCGCCGTCAACCTCGCCGCCTCGGCGCTGTTCCTGATCGGCGTCAGCCTGATCTACGGCGCCGCCGGCACGCTCAACATGGCCGACCTCGCAACGAAGCTCGCAGCCCTCGAACCCAGAAGCAGAACGCTCGTCGAAATGGGCTCGGCCATCCTCGGCGTCGCCTTCCTCGTCAAGGCGGGCATGTGGCCGCTCAGCTTCTGGCTGCCGACGGCCTATGCTGCGGCGACGCCGCCGGTCGCAGGCGTCTTCGCGGTCCTGACCAAGGTCGGCATCTACGTCATCATCCGCCTGCATCTGCTCGTCTTCGGCACCGCGGCGGGCGCATCGTCCGGTTTCGGCCAGGAATGGCTCGTCACCGGGGGAATGCTGACGATCGCCTTCGGCGGCATCGGCGTACTCGCCTCGCAGGCAATGGGCCGCCTTGCGGGCTACTCCGTTCTCGTATCCTCGGGGACGCTGCTCGCCGCGGTCGGCCTCGGCCACGACGGAATGCTCGCCGGCGCACTCTTCTATCTGGTCAGCTCGACACTGACGATCGGGGCCTTCTTCCTGCTGATCGAACTCGTCGAACGCGGCCGGGACGCCGGCGCCGACGTTCTGGCGGTGACTATGGAAGCCTATGGCGATTTCGACGAGGACGAGGAGGAGGAAGAGGTCGGCGCCGCCATTCCCGGCACAATGGCCGTTCTCGGCCTCTGCTTCTGCCTCTGTGCCCTGCTGCTCGCCGGCCTGCCGCCTCTCTCCGGCTTCATCGCCAAATTCGCGCTCATCAGCGGCCTCTTCGACATGCCGGCCGCCGAGCTCGCGACCGCACTGTCCGCCGCCGACTGGACCTATGTCACTCTCCTCATCCTGTCCGGTCTCGCCGCCATGATCGCGATGAACCGCATCGGCATCCGAACCTTCTGGGCGTCGATCGAGGGTACGATCCCGCGGGTCGTCGTGATCGAGATCACGCCGGTCGTCGTCCTGCTCGGCGCCTGCATCTTCCTGAGCCTGCAGGCAGGACCCGCGATGCGCTACATGCAGGCGACGGCTGACGATCTGCTCGCGCCGCTCACCCACAGCGAGCGCGTGCTTTCGGCGCCGCGGGCCGGGAGCCAGTAGCGATGCGTACCTGGTTCCCCTACCCGCTGCTCTCGATCGCGCTCCTCCTCATGTGGCTGCTTCTGAGCCAGTCCGTGACGCCGGGCTCTATCGTCCTCGGCCTGGTGGTCAGCACGGTTCTCGCATGGGTGACGCTCAACCTGCAGCCCGCCCGCTCGCGTCTCCACCGCTGGAGCCGGATCGCCGGATTCATCCTGCGCGTCGTCGGCGACGTCATCCGCTCCAATATCGCCGTCACGCTGATCATCCTGCGCGCAGGCAGGCGTCCGGTTAATGCGGGCTTCATGACGGTCAGCCTCGATCTCGACGACGAGAACGCCCTGGCGCTGCTCGCCTGCGTCGTCACGGCGACGCCGGGCACCGCATGGCTCGAATATGATCGTCGCCAGAAGATTCTGCTCTTCCACGTACTCGACATCGAAAACGAAGACCTGTGGCGGAAAACGATCACGCGCTATGCGGCCGACTTGAAGGAGATATTCGAATGATGGAGCTTGCCGTCGTCTGGTCCGTGCTCGTGGCACAGACCATGCTTGCGCTGGCCATGGCCTTCGCGCTCTACCGCATGGCCAGAGGACCGAGGGCCCAGGACCGCATTCTCGGTCTCGACACGCTCTACATCAATGCGATGCTGATGCTCATCACCTTCGGTATCCGCACGGCGAATACGGTCTATTTCGAAACGGCGCTGATCATCGCTGTGATCGGCTTCGCCTCGTCGATCGCGCTGGCAAAGTTCCTCATGCGCGGCGAGGTGATCGAATGAGCCATCTGACCGACCTTCCGCCATGGGCGGCGCTCCTCGTCTGCGGGCTGATGCTCGTCGGCGCCGCCACCACCCTGATCGGATCGCTCGGGCTCCTGCGCCTGCCGGATTTCTACGCGCGCCTGCACGCCCCGACGATCGCGACCAGCGGCGGCACCATCCTCCTCTGCCTCGCCTCGATCCTCTGCTTCGCGGTCTTGCAGAGCCGCTGGGTATTCCACGAAGTTCTCATCATCTTCTTCGTGACAGTGACGACGCCCGTGACCCTGATGCTCCTTGGCCAGGCGACCCTCTACCGCGACCGCTTCGAGGAACGGCAGGGCGTGCCGCGTAAGCAGAAGCCCGCACCGGGTGAAGAATAACTACTCGCCCGCCTGACGGAACGCCTCCCGCGTCTCATCCAGGTGAAGGGCAAAGCCTGGCGCAGCCGGATCTCCCAGTCCGGGGCGGAGCTGCATGCTCGGAATGAGATAATCTCCGCCATTCTGCTGCCGATAGGGAATGGGTGAGACGGTCCCGATCGTCCGCATCCTTTCGCGGAGACCCTCAGCGACCTCAGTGAATCCGGCTTCGTCGAGGCGATCGGCGCGATAAGCCACGAAGGGAGGAAGCACGTCGTAGCCGGGATAATAGAGGATGCCGTGATTGATCGGGAACAGAAGGTCGTCGATTGGTCCGTTCACCCCGCGGGCGGAATAGTGCTCTTCCCAACCGCCGGCGGTGACGATCAGCATCGCGCGCTTGCCTGTCAGGCTGCCTTCGCCATAGCGGTCGCCCCAGCGCTTGTCGCTATGTTCGCCGACGCCATAGGCGAAGCCGTAGGCAAACACCCGGTCGACCCAGCCCTTGAGAATGGCAGGCATGGAAAACCACCAGAGCGGGAATTGAAGAATCAGAACGTCCGCCCACAGCAGCTTTTCGATCTCCGCCTTTACATCTTCCGTCAAAGCGCCGGCTTCGAAGGCCGTCTTGGACGCCGCGACCGGCACGAGCCGCGCATCCGGCGGCAGTAGAGGGAAGTCGGCGTGACCGACTTCGGATTTCCAACCGTCGGCATAGAGATCGGAGACCAGCACTTCGTGACCTTGGGCCGTGAGCTCCTCGATCGCGACGTCGCGGAGCGCTCCGTTGAGCGAGCGCGATTCCGGGTGGGCAAAGACGAGCAGGATTTTCATGGATCATTCTCCTGGTGAGATTTCGAACCTCTAGGTAGCCAACGCTCGTCTAATCCGCTACCTCTGGAGAATGCATAAGATTATGCCAAATAATGGATAAATCCGACATCACCTTGGAGCGCATGCGCACCTTCGCCCGCGTGGCGGAGCGTGGGAGTCTCAGTGCAGTCGCGCGCGAACTCGGAGTAGGTCAATCGACCGTAACACGCCACCTGCGCGAGCTTGAGGAGGCCGTGGGCGTGCCTTTGCTGAGCAGGACGACCCGGCGCGTCATGATGACCGACGAAGGCAGCCGCTATTACGCCCGAAGCGTCGAGATCCTGCGCCTGGTCGAGCAGGCCAGCGATGAGGTGCGCCGCACGCGCGGCGCTCAAGCCGGTACGATCCGGGTCTCCTGCACGGCGGCTTTCGGCGTGCTGCATGTCAGCCGGCTGATCTTCGCCTTTCAGGACCTTTTTCCGGAGATCGGCATCGACCTGAGCCTCAGCGATGAGCGCGTCGACCTCGTGCGGGAGGGGATTGATGTGGCGATCCGCCTGGGGCCTGTCAGCGACAGTTCGATGCGGATGAAAGCGCTTGGCCAAAGCCGGCGGCTGCTGGTGGCAGCGCCGGCCTACCTCGCGGAGCGCGGAAGACCGGCCACTCCGCAGGAGCTCATCGGGCACGAAGGCATCCGGATGTCGAATGTGTCAGGCAGCGAAACACTCGCCCTGCAGGGGCGGGATGGCAAGTACCACGCCGTCCCCTTCGGCGGGCGCTTGAGAGTGGACCATGGCCTGGCCGTGCGCGAAGCGCTCATCGCCGGACGCGGAATCGTGCCAGCGCATCGATGGCTTGTCGGCGATCTTCTGGAGGCCGGAAGGATCGAGGCGGTGCTGCCCGGCTATTCGCTTCCTTCCGTGCCGCTCAACATGCTGATCGTACCGGAACGCGCCGGCATCTCCCGGGTCCGCCTTCTCATCGACTTCCTCGCAAATGAGATCGGCAAGCTCCCGGGAATGGACCGTTCGCCGAACGGGCAATGATCAGCCGGCTTTCCGCTGTGGCACTTTGAACGATGCCCGCCCGTTCAATCGCGCCCGCGGAACCGGCGCTGATAGGTCGGGTCGTAGAGCGAGCTCTCGCGGAAATCCGATGCTTCCAGGCCCGGTCCGACGAAGATCAGCGCAGTGCGTTCGATCGGTTCCGCCGCAACCCTGGCTGCGATGTCGCCGAGCGTGCCGCGGACGACGCGCTCGTCCGGCCAGGAGGCCTTGACCACGATCGCGACCGGGCAGTCGGCGCCGTAAAGCGGCGTCAGCTCCTCGACCACCTGACCAAGCGCGTGAATCGCAAGATGGATCGCAAGCGTCGAACCGGTGGCTCCGAAGGCGGCGAGCGTCTCGCTGTTCGGCATCGGCGAGGCACGACCGGACACGCGGGTCAGCACCAGGCTCTGCGCGACGGCCGGGATCGTCAGCTCGCGGCCGAGCGTCGCGGCAGCGGCAGCGAAGGCGGGGACGCCCGGCGTCATCGTGTAGGCGATCCCATTCTTCTCCAGCCGGCGGATCTGTTCTGCCACCGCGCTCCAGACGGAGAGATCGCCGGAATGCAGCCGGGCGACATCCTCGCCGGCTCCGGCGGCGCGGACATATTCCGCCTCGATCTCGTCGAGCGACATCGGCGCCGTATCGATAATGCGGGCGCCCGGCGGGCAATATTGCAAAAGCTCGGGCGATACGATCGAACCGGCGTAGAGGCAGACGGGGCAGCGGCCAATCAGGTCCCTGCCCCTGACCGTGATGAGGTCTGCCGCGCCCGGGCCTGCGCCGATGAAATGAACCGTCATGATCTGTCCTCTCGAAAAAGCATGGTCCGAAGATCGGCTCACGCCTTTATCCACGACCATTGCGTGACCGGCATGGCCGGCCGCCAGCCCGTCATGGCGCCGACGGGCGAGGTCCGGGCGATGTCGATGCGGATCAGCGAGCCGCCGAACTGCGCATGTCGGGCGAGCAGCACCGCTTCCATCTCCGTCGTCACGGCATTGGCGACGAGACGTCCGCCGGGCGCGAGCGCCGCAATCGCCGCCTCCATCACGCCGGGCTCGCTGCCGCCGCCGCCGATGAAGATCACCTCCGGCTGCGGAAGCCCTCGCAGCGCCTCCGGCGCCTGCCCTTCGACGACCACAAGCCCCGGAACGCCGAAGCGGACCGCATTGCGGCCGATCCGCGCAGCCCGTTCGGACGACGCCTCTATGGCGACGGCGCGCATCGCCGGATCGGCAAGCATCCATTCGATCGCGATCGAGCCTGAGCCGGCTCCGATGTCCCAGAGGAGTTCGCCCTTGCGCGGCGCGAGTGCCGAGAGGGTCAGCGCCCGCACCTCCCGCTTGGTGATCTGGCCGTCGTGCTCGAAAAGCCGCTCGTCCAGGCCGTTCGCAAGCGTCAGAACGCGTGCATCGGCATCGGCCACCACCTCAAGCGCGCAGACGTTCAGCGCGTTGATTTCCTCCATCGCGAAGCCGGAAGCGAGGTGGCGGGAGACACGCTCGCTGGCGCCGCCGAGCGCCTCGAGAACCGTAAGCCGTGACTGACCGAATCCGCTTTCTGCAAGCAGCCCGGCAAGCGCCTTCGGCCCGCTCTCGTCCGAGGTCAGCGCCAGGACGCGCGCGCCCGGCTGAAGATGCGGCCTTATGAGATCGAGCGGACGGCCGTGCAGCGAAACGGTCGCGACCTCCTGCAGCGGCCAGCCGAGCCGGGAAGCGGCGAGGCTGAAGGCGGACGGCGCGGGGATGGTGTGCATTTCCGCGGCATCTACGCGGCGCGCCAGCGTGGCGCCGACGCCGTAAAGAAACGGATCGCCGGAGGCGAGCACAACGACGGGGCTGCCGCGACGGGCGACGATCGCCTCCACCGATCTTTCAAACGGGCTCTGCCAGATATGGCGTTCGCCACCGATCAGCGGCGCAGCGAGTTCCAAATGGCGGGCTCCGCCGAAGACGACGGGAGCGGCCTCAATGAGGCGCTTGGCCTCGTCGCCGAGACCGGCTACACCGTCTTCTCCGATACCGATCACGATGAGCCAGGGAGCGACGATGGCCGAGCCGCTGTTCGACATGTCAGCCACGGGCAGACCTCGCATTCTGATCCTGGGCGGAACGACCGAGGCGCGGCAGCTCGCAGAGCGCCTGGTCTCCGAACCCTATTACGATACGGCGATCTCGCTTGCCGGCCGTACCGCCGATCCCCGCCCGCAGCCGCTTCCTACGCGCACCGGCGGCTTCGGCGGCGCCGAAGGGCTCGCCGTCTTCCTGCGCGAGCGAAACATCGCCCTGCTGATCGATGCGACGCACCCCTTCGCCGCCCGCATCTCGCTCAACGCAGCCGCGGCGGCTAAGATGACCGGAACGCCGCTCCTCGCGCTCCGCCGCGCCGCCTGGGCTGCAGAACCCGGCGATCGATGGACATGCGTCGGAAGCGTCGCGGAAGCGGTTCCCGCATTGGGCGAGGCGCCGCGCCGCGTCTTTCTGGCAATCGGCCGGCAGGAGGCTTTCCATTTCGAGAGGGCGCCGCAGCACAGCTACGTCGTGCGCAGCGTCGATCCGGTGATGCCGCCGCTCGATCTGCCGGATGTCACCGCCATCCTCGCCTCCGGCCCCTTTGCGCAGGCCGACGAAACAGAACTGCTCGAACGTCACGGGATCGACGTCATCGTCGCCAAGAACAGCGGCGGCGCGGCCACCTACGGCAAGATAGCGGCGGCGCGTCAGCTCGGGATCGAGGTGGTGATGGTCGAGCGCCACAAGCCTGCCGACGTTCAATCGGTCGGCGACTGTGACGAGGCGCTCGAACGCATCCGTCAATGGCTTTCTCCGGTGAAGGACCGCGGCGTGTAGACGAGGTCGTGCTTTCCCTCGCGGGCGATGATGCGCGTCTCCGGCGAACCGATGATCACGCAGGTCGCCATGTCGGCGCGGCCGGCGTCGGCCTCGCCGAGCGGCATGACCGCGATGCGCTCGTCGGGCCGCCCGGCGGCGCGGCCGAAGATCACCGGAACTTGGGCCGGCAGCACCTGCCGCAGTACCTCGAAGGCCTCGCCGAGCTGCCAGGGACGCGCCTTGCTGATCGGATTGTAGAGCGCGATGACGAGCCCCGCTTCGGCGGCAAGCCTCAACCGCCGGGTGATGACATCCCAGGGCTTCAGATTATCGGAAAGCGACATGGCGCAGAAATCGTGTCCGAGCGGTGCCCCGATCCGGGCTGCGACCGCGAGCATTGCGGTGACGCCGGGCGTGATCGTGAGATCGACCTCACGCCATTCCTGCGGCCCCTTGTCGATCGCCTCGCAGACGGCGGCCGCCATCGCGAAGATGCCGGGATCGCCGCCGGAGACGACGCAGACATCCGCCCCGGCTGCGGCGCGCGCGAGCGCTGCCTGGGCGCGGTCGAGCTCCTCGCGGTTGTCCGAAGCGATGCGCCGTTGATCAGCCCGAAGATGCAGTCGATCGAGATATGGGCCGTAGCCGAAGAACTCGGTAGCGACCGCAATCGCGTCTTCGGCCTCGGGGGTCATTTGTGCCGGATTGCCGGGGCCGGTGCCGACGATGAAGAGCTTTCCGGTCATGCCCTGCCCTCCGATCCGGGCCTGTCCTTCCAGCCTGGAACAAGCACCAGCGAGAAATAGGGCGCCTCGTCGTCCGGCTTCTCGCCGAGCGGAACCATCGCTGCATTCCTCATGGTGCCGCGCTCGACATAGACGGCCGCCTCGAGCCTGCCTGCCGCCGCCAGCGCCCGGCGGATCTTCGGCAGGTTTCGGCCGACCTTCATGATGACCGCGGCCTGCGTGTCGGCAAGGCGGCGCTGAAGCTCGCCCTCGCCCATCGTGCCGGGGAGAACCGAGAGCACGTCGTCGCCCTGCACCAGCGGCAGCCCCGCGAGCGACCAGCAGCCGGACATTGCGGTGATGCCCGGAATGACCTCGGCCGGGAAACGGCCGGCAAGCCGCACATGGAGGTGCATGTAGGAGCCGTAGAAAAGCGGATCGCCCTCACTCAGCACCGCGACTGTTCGTCCGGCGAGAAGATGCGCCGCGACGGCCTCGGCCGAGGCGTCGTAGAAGTCGGTGATCTGGCGCTTATAGGCGTCATGATCCTTGTCGATCTCGGTCGTCACCGGGTAGTAGAGCGGCAATTCGGTCATGCCCGGCTTCAAAAGACCTTCGACCACCGCGCGGCCGTTGCCGTTGCGTCCGGCCTTGGCGAAATAGGCGACGACATCCGCTTCGCCGAGCGCCCGGACCGCCTTTACGGTCAGGAGTTCAGGATCGCCGGGACCCGTTCCGACGCCGATAAGCCGGCCTGATTCCACGCCGCTCACAGGCCCGGCCTCGCGAGAGAATTCAGTGCGGCGGCGGTCATCGCGCTGCCGCCGAGGCGGCCACGTACGATCGCAAAGGGAACGCCATAGGAATTTTCGGCGAGCGCGTCCTTCGATTCGGCCGCACCGACGAAACCGACCGGCATTCCGAGGATCGCCGCCGGCTTCGGGGCGCCGTCGCGCAGCATCTCGAGCAGATAGAACAGTGCGGTCGGCGCATTGCCGATCGCAACGACGGAGCCAGCCATCCGCTCACCCCAGAGCTTCAGTGCCGCGGCGGAACGCGTATTGCCGATCTCGGTCGCAATCTCCGCGGTGCGCGGATCGCGGAGCGTGCAGATCACCTCGTTTCCGGCGGGCAGCCGGGCGCGGGTCACACCATGGGCGACCATTTCGGCGTCGCAGAGAATCGGCGCGCCGTCTTTCAGCGCCGCGCGCGCGGCGGAGACGAAGCCGGGCGAGAACACGAATTGGCGCACCGCCTCGACCGAGCCGCAGGCATGCACCATGCGTATGGCGAGATCGGCTTCCTCCTCCGAAAATCCGGAAAGGTCGGCTTCCGCGCGGATGATCGCGAAGGAACGCTCATAGATGGCGTTGCCATCGCGGATGTAATCGTAATCAGGCATTTCTATCCCTGTTCAAACGCGGCGGCGATGCGCGCGGTCCCGAGCCGTGTAAGACAGGACAGCGCCGATTCGCCAGCGTCTTTGTTTTCCCGCACGAGCGCGTTCAGCGCGCCGAACGCAGATCCTATTCCGTTTTCATCCCTGTAGGCACTCGGCGCGACGGAAGCAGTGCCATTTACGACAAGCGCATATCCTGATGGCGCACCGACGAGCGTCAGCGGCGACGCCGTGGGGCTGGCGCAACCCTTGGGACAGCCGGAGAGATGCACCGTCGCCGAACCGTCGAGGAGGTTCGGTGCAACTTCCACCAACAGCCTCGCCATCGCCTTTGTGTCCATCCGCGCCGAGGCGCAGGCGAGGCCCGCGCAGGTGGCTATGTGATTGCGCGGATCGTCGGAGGCGACCAGAAAGCCGTGCGCAGAGGCGAGCCGTTGCGCAACGGCCGCCGTTTCGCCCGAAAGACCGAGGACGAACAGACCGTGCGGGGGTGCCAAGCGTATCTCGTTTGCGCCGAGTTCCTCCGCCTGCCGGAGGAATGCGACGAGACTACCCGCATCGGTTTGCGCGAAGGCCAGCCCGATGCCAAGCACGGTGCCGGCGCCGCCGAAGTGGTGGATGCCCGCCGGTGGCGGCGAAAAAACGGGACCGTCCACGCGCGGCAGGGCATCGCCGGCAGCCGCGCGCTGCCGAAGAAGATCGGCATCGAGCTCGCGGGCGCGGGAAGCGGGACCGCGCGCAGTGAGATCTCCCAGGATTTCGAGAACCATCGGGACGATATCTTTCGATTCCAGGAGCGAGACGGGCTTTGCCGAACGCGCCGTCCCGCCGAGCGAAAACAGCCATCGCACGCCGCCCTCATGCTCGAGCGCAGAGACACGCAGGTCGGCGGTCAGGCTTCCCAGGTGAAAGCGGCCGCCTCCATCCACGACGATCGAAAGTTTCGGCGCAAGCCTGAGCGCCTCACCCGCGCCGGAGATCGCCACGCGCAGCGCGCGGGCGAGCGGGCGAGGATCGGCGATTTCGTCCGGGTCGAATCCGGCAAGCGGCGGCGTCTCGATCGCGACCCCTTCGGCAATGGCTATCTCCGCCGCCCCTATCGCTTCGGCGAGCGCCGGAACGCTTTCCGGCGTCAGGCCGCGTATCTGCAGGTTGCCGCGTGCGGTGACCTCAATGACCCCGCTGCCGCATCTCGCAGCCGCACCGGCAATCGCCCTCATCTCCGCCGGCGTCAGACCGTCGCCCGCCGGTCGCAGCCGCACGAGCAGGCCGTCCCCGGTCTGCATCGGCGCCGCCAGCGAGGGACAACTCCCGCGGCGCATCGATGTGCCGGTCGCAGATCGGTCGGCTCGTGGAGCGGCGCAGCTTGTCATTCGTCTTCGGTGATCCTTCGGTGTCTCGGAGCCATCACGGCAGGACTGATCGATCGAGCCTATATCACAGGCGGGCGCGTCGAGAGAGATCAAAGATCCCCGGCCAAGAGCACGGCAATGCCCGTTTACTCTTCGAAATCGGCGCCCTTGCGCAGCAGATAGATATCCATGATCCAGCCCATCCGCTCGCGCGCGGCGGCCCGCGCTTCGAGAATCTGCTCTTTCACCTCGGCGAGGCGCCCTGAAATGACGATCTCGTCGGGCGTGCCGAGATAGGCGCCCCAATAGATCTCGGCGTCCGGATCCTCGATCTTCCGGAACGCCTGCTCGCCGTCGAGCATGACGACGGCCGTCTCGTTCCTGTGCGGAAAACTTTCGGCGAGCCGCCGGCCGGTGGTGATTTCCACCGGCTTGCCGACGAGGTTCAACGGTATGCGATGGCTGGCACAGAGCGCCTGCAGGCTGGTGATGCCCGGAATGACGTCGTAGCCGAAGGTGACCTGGCCGCGCGTCTTCACGCGTTCGACGATGCGGATCGTGCTGTCATAAAGCATCGGATCGCCCCATACGAGGAAGGCGCCGGTCTGCCCTTCCGCAAGCTCGCTCTCCAGCAGCGCCTCGTAGGCGGCGGCAATGCCCGCATGCCAGTCGTCCACGCTTTCCACGTAGCTGCGGCCTTCGGTGCGGCGGACGGGCACGGCGAATTCGACGGTGCGGCTGCCGGCCCGCGTCACGTAACGGGCGCATATCCCGCGGCGCAGCTCGGCGAGCTCGGTCTTCTTCTCCCCTTTGGTCGGGATGAAGAGCACATCAGCCCGGTTCAGCGCATTGATCGCCTGAACCGTCATGTGCTCGGGGTTGCCCGCACCGATACCGATGATCAGGATGTGTCGCATGCCGTCTCCCATCGCGCCACCCGCATAGCCGGGCCAGTCCTACCCGCATAGTCGGGCAGTCTTTGACGGATCGCCGCGGCGGGTGCAAGGCCCATTCGCGACGGCAAACGCTACGGCCGCGTCAGCAGTTCGGCGCCATCTGCCGCTCGACGGCCAAGGGGGGATCTTCCGGCAACCGCCAATCGATCGGATCCAACCCCTTGGACGTTAAAAACGCGTTCGCCTTGGAGAAATGCCGGCATCCGAAGAACCCCGCATGGGCCGATAAGGGTGACGGATGCGGTGCGGTGAGCACGAGGTGACGCGAACGATCGACAAAAGCGGCCTTGCGTTGTGCGTAAGAGCCCCAGAGCATGAAGACGACGGGCTGCGCCTGCTCGTTGACCGCCCGGATTACGGCGTCGGTGAAGCGCTCCCAGCCCCTGCCCTGGTGCGAGGCCGCGCGGCCACGCTCGACGGTCAGCACGCTGTTCAGAAGCAGCACGCCCTGGCGCGCCCAGCTTTCGAGGAAGCCGTGGCGCGCCGGCGGAATGCCGAGGTCTTCCTGCAATTCCTTGTAGATGTTGACGAGTGAAGGAGGCGTGCGCACGCCCGGACGAACGCTGAAGCAGAGCCCATGCGCCTGCCCGTCGCCATGATAGGGATCCTGGCCGAGGATGACGACGCGTACCCTGTCGAGCGGGGTCAGATCGAGCGCACGGAAATATTCGACGCCCCTCGGAAAAATCTGCCGACCCTGCTGCTTCTCCTCCAGCAGGAACCGCTTGAGCTCGGCCATGTAACCGTGGCGGAATTCTCCGCCCAGAACGGCTTTCCAGCTTTCTTCCAGCCTGATCGTCGCGTCCATGTGGATCGTCCACCTCCTTGGGTCCCGTTCCGGAATTTAGACGCATGGGCGCCTATCGCAAGCGCTCGCGTAGTCTCCGCCCCATCGGTTCACCGATTTTGATTACGGCGCAACGGCCGCATTGTATTTCTACGAATATAGCGGTAACCAAAATACCGAAGCGTTATATCTTGGGAAATATCACGAACGGGGAGGCTTGGGTGTGACAACGAGAAGAGACTGGCTCAAGGCCATATCACTGGCGCTCGGCGTGGTCCTGGCGGGAACGGCCTTTGCACCGGCCCAGGCGGCGGAGAAGGTCACCGTGTTCGCCGCGGCGAGCCTCAAGAATGCGCTCGATGCGATCAACGGCGAATGGCTCAAGCAGACCGGCAAGGAAGCGATCGTGTCCTATGCGGCGAGTTCGGCGCTGGCGAAACAGATCGAGCAGGGCGCGCCCGCCGATGTGTTCATCTCGGCCGATCTTGCCTGGATGGATTATCTCGCCGACAAGAAGCTGATCAAGTCCGACACGCGCTCCAACCTGCTCGGCAATCGCATCGTCCTCGTCTCCGGCAAGTCGGACGCCCCGGCTGTCGAGATCGAGCCGGGTCTCGACCTCGCCGGTCTTCTCGGCGACGGGCTATTGGCCATGGGAGCCGTGGATTCCGTCCCCGCCGGCAAGTATGGCAAGGCCGCGCTGGAAAAGCTTGGGCTGTGGCCGAACGTTGCCGGAAAGGTCGCCGGCGCCGAAAGCGTCCGCGCCGCCCTCCTCCTCGTGTCGCGTGGCGAGGCGCCCTACGGCATCGTCTACCGAACCGACGCCGCAGCCGATGCCAATGTGAAAGTGGTCGGCACCTTCCCCGAGGACAGCCACCCGCCAATCATCTACCCGGTCGCGATCACCGCGGACAGCAGGAATGCCGATGCCGCCGCCTACCTCGAATTCGTCCGCTCGCCGGAGGCGGCGGCGCTTTTCCAGGCCGAGGGCTTCACGGTTCTGGAATAGAAACTGGAGCGGGACGAGGAAAAGTGTGTGCGGTTTTCCGCCCGCATCCCGCGTCTCAATTTCTTGGAATCGATCACGCTCATGTTTTCAGGCCGACTCGACCTGAAAAAATGAACGTGATCTAGCGAATGATTGCACGACACGGCGCGTCAGGAACGGGAGTACGAGCTTGGACTGGATGGCATTGAGCGACGCGGAGTGGACGGCCGTCCGCCTGAGCCTGCGGGTCGCCACCGTAGCGATGCTTGCGAGCCTCCCGCCTGCGCTCCTCGTCTCGATGATACTTGCGCGCGGCCGCTTCTGGGGCAAGTCGCTCCTGAACGGCCTCGTCCATATGCCGCTGATCCTCCCGCCGGTAGTCACGGGCTTCGCTCTGCTGCTCCTTTTCGGCCGGCGCGGACCGGTCGGTGCATTTCTCGCGGAGAACTTCGGCCTGGTCTTTTCCTTCCGCTGGACGGGAGCGGCGCTCGCCTGCGCGGTAATGGGCTTCCCCTTGATGGTCCGCAGCATCCGGCTGTCGATCGAAGCAGTCGACCGCAAGCTCGAAGAGGCGGCGGGTACCCTCGGCGCGAGCCCCGCCTGGATCTTCCTGACGGTCACCTTGCCCCTGATCCTCCCCGGCATTCTCGCCGGCATGGTCCTTTCCTTCGCCAAGGCCATGGGCGAATTCGGCGCGACCATCACCTTCGTCTCCAATATTCCCGGCGAGACGCAGACGCTTTCCGCCGCGATCTATACCTTCACACAGGTGCCGGGCGGCGACGCCGGCGCGATGCGCCTTGCCGTGATCTCGGTCGTCATTTCGATGGCGGCGCTGATGCTTTCGGAAGCCATGGCTTCAGCAGCGGCGCGGCGGACGGTGGCGGCATGAGGCTCGAGGTCGAAGCGCGCCTTCGTCTCGGCTCCTTCGCGATCGACGCCGCCTTCGGCTCGGAGGGCGGGGTGACCGCTCTTTTCGGCCGCTCCGGCTCCGGCAAGACCTCGCTTGTCAACATCATCGCCGGCCTCCTCCGGCCCGATCAGGGCCGCGTCGTGCTCGACGGCGACACGATCGCCGACAGTGAGCGCCGGCTTTTCACCCCCGTCCACCGCCGCCGCTTTGCCTATGTGTTCCAGGAAGCCCGCCTCTTTCCGCATCTGAGCGTCCGCGGAAATCTTGCCTATGGCCGCTGGTTCGCAGGCGCGGCGCGGTCAGGGCCCGAATTCGGCAGGATCGTCGAAATGCTCGGCATCGGCCATTTGCTCGATCGCATGCCCTCGAAGCTCTCGGGCGGCGAGCGGCAGCGCGTCGCCATCGGCCGGGCGCTGCTCGCTTTCCCCCGCCTGCTCTTGATGGACGAGCCGCTCGCCGCGCTCGACGACGCCAGAAAGGCCGAAATCCTGCCCTATCTGGAGCGGCTGCGCGACGAGACGCGGATTCCGATCGTCTATGTCAGTCATTCGGTGGCTGAAGTGGCGCGGCTGGCGGAGCGCGTCGTCGTCATGGAAAACGGCCGGGTCAAGGCCTCCGGCAAAACGGCGGCCGTTCTGAACGAGCCGTTCCCAACATCCACCGCCGGCCGGCGAGAAGCCGGCGCGTTGATCGAGGGCATCGTCGACAGTCATGACGAAGGCCACGAACTGACTGTGGTGCGCGCCGGAGACTGCCTGATCCGCGTGCCGCATCTCGTCGCCGAGCCCGGGCAGAGACTTCGCCTCTACATCGCGGCGCGCGACGTCATGCTGGCGACCCGCCGCCCGGAAGGCATCAGCGCCCTTAACGTGCTTTCGGGAACGATCGTCGGCCTCTCTTCGCCGCGGCAAGGAAGCATCGACGTGCGCGTAGACTGCGGCGGCAACGTCATTGCCGCGCGAGTCACGACCCTTTCCCGCGATGCGCTCGACCTGCGGCCGGGGAAGCAGGTGCACGCCGTCGTCAAGACCGTCGCGCTCGATTATTAGAGAAGCGAATGGTTAGAACGGCTTTCCAGCTGGCTCCTCTTGCGGAGCACCATTGCAGTCGCGCATGGCGTCCAGCCAATCGAGATCGTCCGCAATCGCCGCCTGTGCCTTGGCCTCCATCGCCCGGAAGCGCTCGATCAGCATCTCGCCGAAAGCGGTGAGGACGGCGCCGCCGCCCTGCTTGCCGCCACGCTGGGAGTCGACCGCCGGCTCCTTGAACATACGGTTCAAGGCGTCGACCAGTAGCCAGGCACGCCGGTAAGACATATCCATGGCCCGCCCGGCAGCGGAAATGGAGCCGGTCTCGCGGATGTGTTCCAAAAGCATGATCTTGCCGCGCCCGAGACGGTCGTCCGGCGGGAAGTCGATGCGGAGGATCGGGCGGAGGTCGGCTTCGGTGTCGCGCATGGAGCGAACATAAAGCCTCGCGCAGGAGACGGGAAGGCGCGACCGCTCAAAGACCATGCGGGAACTTCGGGCATGCGGGAACTGTGCATCGCCGCCCGAAACCGGCCGGGCAGGCTTGATCGAAGCCGACATTGGATGCAGCGATAGAAACAGCTGAACAAACCCAAGAGATGACCATGCCCGGCCCCGCTCTCGACCTCGTTGAAACCGATCCTTCGCTGCCCGGTAGCGCCGACGTCGTCATCATCGGCGGCGGTATCATCGGAGTGAGCACGGCGCTCTTTCTCGCCGAGCGCGGCGTGGAGGTCGTCCTCTGCGAGAAGGGCGTTCTCGGCGGCGAGCAATCGAGCCGCAACTGGGGCTGGGTTCGCGTCATGGGCCGCGATCGGCGCGAGATTCCCCTGGCGATGGAGGCGCTGAAAATCTGGGACACGCTCGATGCGCGTGTCGGCGGCGAGACCGGATTTCGCCGGAGCGGCATTCTCTATATTTCCGAAACGGAGCAGGACGTCGCCAACCGCGATGCCTGGCTCGCGATCGCGAAGCCGCATGGCGTCGACAGCCGCCAGCTCACCGCCGACGAGACCCGGGAGCGCATGGCCGGAGCGGCGATCCGCTACAAAGGCGCGCTCTATACGCCGAGCGATGGCCGAGCCGAGCCGCAGAAAGCGGTGCCCGCAATCGCGGCCGGAGCACGCCGCGCCGGCGCACGCATCGTGACCGGCTGTGCGGTGCGGGGGATCGAGAAGAGTGCGGGTCGGGT
The DNA here is from genome assembly GCF_056739175.1 of Ensifer sp. R1-3. Lineage (NCBI taxonomy): Bacteria > Pseudomonadati > Pseudomonadota > Alphaproteobacteria > Hyphomicrobiales > Rhizobiaceae > Ensifer > Ensifer sp. R1-3. Next base: position 3,241,904 of record NZ_CP096515.1, on the reverse strand, counting down.
AAGCGCCGTCGTCACCGAAAAGGGCCGCATCGAAACGTCAACGGTGGTGCTTGCTGGCGGCGCCTGGTCGCGGCTCTTCTGCAAGGGCCTCGGCATTCGGCTGCCGCAGCTGAAGGTGCGCAACACCGTGCTCAGGACCGCTCCGGTCGAGGGCGGCACGGACGGCGCAGGCGCAACGGCGACTTACGCCTATCGCAAACGCATCGACGGCGGCTACACGATCGCCACCGCGGGTGCCAATCTGCATCCGCTTGTGCCGGACACATTCGCATTCTTCCGCGATTTTCGCGCGGCGAGACGGGCCGAGGGCGAAGCCGTGCAGGCAGGCTTGAGCGCCCAGAGCTGGCGCGAGCTTTTCGAAATCGCATCCGTGCCCCTCGATCGGCCTGGCGCCTTCGAGCGCCACCGCATCCTCGATCCGCGGCCTGATCCGAAATCCGTGCTCAAGGCATTCGAGGAAGCAAAAAAGGCCCTTCCGAAGCTCCGTACCGTCGAGCCGGTGCATATCTGGGCCGGCCTGATCGATGTCACGCCGGACGTCGTGCCGGTCATTTCGCTCGCGCAAGAGCTGCCGGGCCTCGTCATCGCCACCGGCTTCTCCGGTCACGGCTTCGGCATCGGCCCCGGTGCCGGACATCTCGTCGCCGATCTCGTCACCGGAAACCCGCCGATCGTCGATCCCTCCGCGTTCCGCCTTTCTCGCTTTGCCGATGGCAGCCCGATAGAGATCGCGCCACCGGTCTGAGGGGCCGGTCGCCCGCCGGTCTCACGAAAGAAAATTACCCGCCACCAGCACCGGCATGGGCGTGCCAACGCGTGCCGCATGCGTGCCGGCACGAATCTGTCTTTCTTCGCGCAGCAGCCGGGCGCCGCGGCGAAAGCCCTTCATCTGGCCCCTGACTCGTGGCAGTCTGTGCCCATATCCTGTCGGGAGAACGGGAGGCCGTAGCGGCATGGCAGGCGGGGCGGAGGAACCCCGGACCCCAGCCGGAACCGCCAGGCGGCGGCGCCGTTCTTCCGGGGTATCGAGTTGCGCGACGCGCAATCCGGAAGGGAGGCCGGAACCCGCATGGATGAATTCAGCCGCTTGAGCCTGCATGTCCCCGAACCGGCCGTCCGGCCGGGCGATCTGCCCGATTTTTCCAACGTGAAGATACCAAAGGCGGGCTCGGTACCCCGGCCGGACGTCGATGTGGACCCCGAGGAGATCCGCGACCTCGCCTATTCGATCATTCGGGTGCTCAACCGCGAGGGCGAGGCAGTCGGCCCCTGGGCCGGCTTTCTTTCCGATGAGGAACTGCTGACGGGTCTCAGGCACATGATGCTGCTGCGCGCCTTCGACGCGCGCATGCTGATGGCGCAGCGTCAGGGCAAGACGTCCTTCTATATGCAGCATCTCGGCGAGGAGGCGGTGAGCTGCGCCTTCCGCAAGGCGCTTCGCAAGGGCGACATGAATTTTCCGACCTACCGCCAGGCGGGGCTCCTGATTGCCGACGACTACCCCATGGTCGAGATGATGAACCAGATCTTCTCGAACGAGCTCGATCCCTGCCACGGCCGGCAGCTGCCCGTCATGTACACCTCCAAGGACCATGGCTTCTTCACGATATCAGGCAACCTCGCCACCCAATATGTCCAGGCCGTCGGTTGGGCCATGGCATCCGCCATCAAGAACGATACGAGGATCGCCGCCGGCTGGATCGGCGACGGCTCGACCGCTGAGTCGGATTTCCACTCCGCGCTGGTCTTCGCCTCCACCTACAAGGCGCCCGTCATTCTCAACATCGTCAACAACCAGTGGGCGATCTCCACTTTCCAGGGCATCGCCCGAGGCGGTTCCGGCACCTTCGCCGCAAGGGGTCTGGGCTTCGGCATTCCGGCGCTCAGGGTCGACGGCAACGACTATCTGGCCGTCTATGCGGTGGCGCGCTGGGCGGCCGAGCGGGCGCGGCTCAATCTCGGTCCGACGCTGATCGAATACGTGACCTACCGCGTCGGCGCCCATTCGACCTCCGACGATCCGAGCGCCTATCGCCCGAAAACCGAATCGGAAGCTTGGCCGCTCGGCGACCCGGTCCTGCGCCTGAAGAAGCACCTGATCCTGCGCGGCGCCTGGTCGGAGGAGCGGCATGCGCAGGCGGAGGCGGAAATCATGGACGAAGTGATACAGGCGCAGAAGGAAGCGGAACGCCACGGAACGCTGCATGCCGGCGGCAGGCCGTCGGTACGGGATATCTTCGAAGGCGTCTATGCCGAGATGCCGCCGCATATCCGCCGTCAACGGCAGAAGGCGGGGTACTGACATGGCCAGAATGACGATGATCGAAGCGGTGCGCAGCGCCATGGACGTGTCGATGGCGCGCGACGATAATGTCGTCGTCTTCGGCGAGGACGTCGGTTATTTCGGCGGCGTTTTCCGCTGCACCCAGGGGCTTCAGGCGAAATACGGCAAGACGCGCTGCTTCGACACCCCCATCAGCGAGTCCGGCATCGTCGGCACCGCCATCGGCATGGCCGCCTACGGGCTGAAACCCTGCGTCGAGATTCAGTTTGCCGACTATATGTATCCCGCTTACGACCAGCTCACGCAGGAAGCTGCGCGCATCCGCTACCGCTCGAACGGCGACTTCACCTGCCCGATCGTCGTGCGCATGCCGACGGGCGGCGGCATCTTCGGCGGCCAGACCCATAGCCAGAGCCCGGAGGCGCTCTTCACCCATGTTTGCGGGCTGAAGGTCGTCGTGCCGTCGAATCCCTATGACGCCAAGGGCCTCCTCATCTCGGCGATCGAGGACCCGGACCCGGTGATGTTCCTGGAGCCGAAGCGGCTTTATAACGGCCCCTTCGACGGGCATCACGAACGCCCGGTCACGGCCTGGTCCAAGCACGAGCTCGGCGACGTTCCGGACGGTCACTATACGATTCCGATCGGCAAGGCCGAGATACGCCGCAGGGGCTCAGGCGTGACCGTCATCGCCTATGGTACGATGGTGCATGTGGCGCTCGCGGCAGCCGAGGAGACCGGTATCGACGCGGAAGTGATCGATCTGCGCAGTCTGTTGCCGCTCGACCTCGAGACGATCGTGCAATCGGCGAAGAAGACCGGGCGGTGCGTGGTCGTGCACGAGGCGACACTGACCTCGGGATTCGGTGCCGAGCTCGCCGCCCTCGTTCAGGAACACTGCTTCTATCACCTCGAATCCCCGGTCGTCCGGGTAACGGGTTGGGACACGCCCTATCCGCACGCACAGGAGTGGGATTATTTCCCCGGTCCGGCACGCGTCGGGCGTGCGCTCGCCGAAGCGATGGAGGGCTGACCCGTGGGTGAATTCATCATCAAGATGCCGGATGTCGGTGAAGGTGTCGCGGAGGCCGAGCTCGTCGAATGGCATGTGAAGCCCGGCGACCCGGTGCGCGAAGACATGGTGCTTGCCGCCGTCATGACCGACAAGGCGACGGTCGAAATCCCCTCGCCCGTCACCGGCAAGGTCCTGTGGCTCGGGGCGGAGGTCGGCGACACGGTCGCGGTGAAGGCGCCGCTGGTCAGGATCGAGACCGCCGGCGAGGCGGGCGAAGCTGCCCCGGACAGCGTCCCGGAGGCGCTGGCCGAAAAGGTGCTGGACGAGCCCGTCGCCGTCTCCTCCCGGCCCGAGGCCAAGGCGCCGCCGCAGCCTGAAAAGCCTGCGCCGAAACCCGCACCGGCGCCGCGCGAAGCGCCGGATCTTTCGGCAAAGCCGCTCGCCTCCCCGGCGGTGCGGCTGCGCGCCAGAGAGAGCGGCATCGATCTCAGGCAGGTAGCCGGCACCGGGCCGGCCGGCCGGATCACCCATGAGGATCTCGATCTCTTCATCAGCCGTGGCGCCGAGCCGCTGCCGGCTCAGACCGGCCTCGTCCGCAAGACCGCCGTCGAGGAGGTCAGGATGACCGGCCTCAGGCGCCGGATCGCCGAGAAGATGTCGCTCTCCACCTCACGCATCCCCCACATCACCTATGTGGAAGAGGTGGATATGACGGCGCTCGAGGATCTGCGCGCGACGATGAACCGCGACCGCAAGCCCGAGCAGGCCAAGCTCACGATCCTGCCTTTCCTGATGCGCGCGCTGGTAAAGACCGTCGCCGAGCAGCCCGGCGTCAACGCCACTTTCGACGACCATGCCGGCGTCATCCACCGCCACGCCGCCGTCCATATCGGCATCGCCACCCAGACGCCCGCCGGGCTGACCGTTCCGGTGGTGCGCCATGCCGAGGCACGCGGAATATGGGACTGCGCGGCCGAGCTCAACCGGCTGGCGGACGCCGCCCGTACCGGAACCGCGACGCGGGACGAACTCACCGGCTCGACCATTACCATCTCCTCGCTCGGCGCTATCGGCGGAATCGCTTCGACGCCGGTCATCAACCATCCGGAGGTGGCGATCGTCGGCGTCAACAAGATCGCCGTCCGTCCCGTCTGGGACGGCGCACAATTCGTCCCGCGCAAGATCATGAATCTCTCGTCGAGCTTCGATCACCGGGTCATCGACGGCTGGGATGCCGCGGTCTTCGTCCAGCGCCTGAAGACGCTGCTCGAAACGCCGGCGCTGATTTTCGTTGAAGGATAGGCGTCCATGAAGGAAATCTCCTGCAAGCTCCTGGTTCTCGGCGCCGGACCCGGCGGCTATGTCGCGGCGATCCGCGCCGGCCAGCTCGGCGTCAACACGGTGATCGTCGAGAAAGCGAAGGCGGGCGGCACCTGCCTGAATGTCGGCTGCATTCCGTCGAAGGCGCTGATCCATGCGGCGGACGAATATCACAGGCTGCGCGCGACTGCCTCGGGCAAGAGCCCGCTCGGCCTTTCCTTGAGTGCTCCGGCGATCGACCTCAGGCGAACGATCGCCTGGAAGGACGGCATCGTCGGACGGCTGAACGGTGGGGTCACGGGGCTCCTGAAGAAGGCGGGCGTCAAGGCGGTCATCGGCGAAGGGCGATTCGTAGACGGCAAGACGGTGGATGTGGAAACGGAAACCGGGCTTCAGCGCATTCGGGCGGAAGCAATCGTAATCGCGACCGGTTCGGCGCCGGTCGAGCTTCCCGACCTCCCCTTCGGCGGAAGCGTCATTTCCTCGACCCAAGCGCTGGCACTGACGGACGTGCCGCAGACGCTCGCGGTCATCGGCGGCGGCTATATCGGTCTCGAACTCGGAACCGCCTTCGCCAAGCTGGGCTCCAAGGTCACCGTGCTCGAAGCGCTGGACCGGATCCTGCCGCAATACGATGCCGATCTCTCGAAGCCGGTGATGAAGCGGCTCGGCGATCTCGGTGTGGAGGTCTTCACCCGCACCGCGGCCAAACGGCTCTCCGCCGATCGGCGGGGCTTGCTTGCCGAGGAGAACGGCCGCGCCTTCGAGGTCCCGGCGGAGAAGGTCCTCGTCACCGTCGGCCGCCGGCCCGTGACGGATGGCTGGGGGTTGGAGGAAATCGACCTCGACCGCTCAGGCCGCTTCATCCGCATCGACGACCAATGCCGCACCTCGATGCGCGGCGTCTATGCGATCGGCGACGTGACCGGCGAGCCGATGCTTGCGCACCGGGCGATGGCACAAGGCGAAATGGTCGCGGAAATCGTCGCCGGGCATAAGCGGAGCTGGGACAAGCGCTGCATTCCGGCGGTCTGCTTCACCGACCCGGAAATCGTCGGCGCCGGCCTCTCGCCGGAAGAGGCGCGCGCCGCCGGCATCGACGTCAAGATCGGCCAATTTCCCTTCCAGGCGAACGGCCGCGCCATGACGACGCTCTCCGAAGACGGCTTCGTGCGGGTCATCGGCCGCGCCGACAATCACCTGGTCCTCGGCATCCAGGCTGTCGGCCATGGCGTTTCGGAACTTTCGGCGACTTTTGCGCTGGCGATCGAGATGGGCGCGCGGCTGGAGGACATCGCCGGCACCATACATGCGCATCCGACCCAATCGGAAGCCTTCCAGGAGGCAGCCTTCAAGACGTTGGGGCACGCCCTTCATATTTGAAGCGACGCCCGAACCCCTCCCGCGCGCCGGCTTCATCCCTCGGGGACCCAACCGCCTCAACCTCCTTCGGTCGGGATTGCCCCTCAACCGGCTGCCGCCACCTTCTCCCCGCAGGCGGGGAGAAGGGACAAGCGGCGCCAACTGAATCCCGCATTCCCCGCCCGTTCGAGGGAGCGAGCGGGCGCGGCATATCCCTTCTCCCCGCCTGCGGGGAGAAGGTGCCGGCAGGCGGTTGAGGGGGTGGGTGACCGCTACTGCATGTTTACAGCCACCTTTGCGCGTCTGATAAGACGCGCGGCGCTGTAATGCCAATGTTGGCAAGGATTGACGATCACCCCATCCGTTCCGAGGCGTAGGAACCCGGGCTCGGCGGGAAGACGACGACGCGGTTGCCGTTGATGAAGCAGCGGTGGTGGATATGGGCGTGCACGGCCCGGGCCAGCACCTGGCTTTCGACGTCGCGGCCGATCGAGACGTAATCCTCGGCCGACTGCGCATGGGTGATGCGGGCGATATCCTGCTCGATGATCGGGCCCTCGTCGAGATCGGCGGTGACGTAATGGGCCGTCGCGCCGATCAGCTTCACGCCGCGCTCATAGGCCTGCTTGTAGGGGTTCGCCCCCTTGAACGACGGCAGGAAGGAGTGGTGGATGTTGATGATCTTCCCCGACATCTTCTTGCAGAGCGCATCCGAAAGCACCTGCATGTAGCGGGCCAGCACGATCAGTTCGGCGCCGGTCTGCTCGACGACGTCCATCAGCTGGGCTTCGGCCTTGGGCTTGTTCTCCTTCGTCACCTTGATGTGGTGGAAGGGGATGTCGTGGTTGACGACCACCTTCTGGTAGTCGAAGTGGTTGGAAACGACGCCGACGATGTCGATCGGCAGCGCCCCGATCTTCCAGCGGTAGAGAAGATCGTTCAGGCAATGGCCGAAGCGCGACACCATGAGCAGCACCTTCATGCGCTCCTCGGAATCGCGGATCTCCATCATCATCTCGAAGCGCTTGATCACCGGCTCGAAGCCTTCGCGCAGCTCTTCGAGCTTGGCGCCATCCTGGCTGATGAAGGTGAGGCGCATGAAGAACAGGCCCGTCTGGAAATCGTCGAACTGCGAGCTGTCGCTGATATAGCAGCCCTTTTCGGCGAGATAGCCGGTGATGGCGGCGACGATGCCGCGGGTGGATTTGCAGCTGACGGTCAGCACATAGCTCTTCATCGATGAATCTCTCGTTTTGAGGTGTTCCCACGCGCCCCCTTACACGGGCAGTCGCGCAAAAACTAGCTTGGCGATCTGCGGCCCGCCGATCCATTCGCGACATCGGCTTGGCGGAACAGGCCACACGAGGTCCGGAATGACGAAATCGTATCCCGACGGGGATCTAAGGTTTTGCGCGGTCGGGATGCGCCCTCTGGAAGGCGTCGATGCCGGCGCAGCGGCGATCTATGGCGACCAGAAGCGGGCAGGCCGAAAGATCGACGTCCCAGCGCCGCGCATTATAGATCTGGGGCACAAGGCAGAGATCCGCCATCGTCGGACGATCGCCATGGCAGAATGCACCGGTCGCGGGGTGGTCCAGCATACGCTCGAAGGCAGCGAGACCCTCGCCGATGAATTTCTGCATCCACTCGCGCCGCGCGGCCTCGCCGTCGCCCGCGCCCGCCATCACATGGGCGACGACGCCAAGATTGCAGACGGGATGGATATCCATCGCCACGGCATAGGAAAGCGCGCGGACGCGTTGCCGGTCGATGGGATGGGCCGGGAGGAGACCCGTCCCATCCCGCGTCTCCGCGAGATATTCGATGATGGCGAGCGACTGGGTGAGGCGCTCGCCGTCGATGTCGAGCACCGGCACCAGTCCCTGCGGATTCCGGGCGAGATGCTCCGGCGCGCGATGAGCCTTTGCGAGCAGGTCGACCGGGACGGAGCGATAGGCTTCGCCGCACAGGTTGAGGGCGATCCGCACCCGGTAGCTCGCCGACGAGCGCCAATAGTCGTAAAGCACGGTTTCGTTCGCCACACCCGTCTCCACCCTGCCCGGCCTCAGCCGCGCTCGTATTTTCCGACCTTCTGTTCGATGGCGCCGAAGATCGAATGGCCGGTGCGATCCTTCATCTCGATGCGGACGACATCCCCGAATTTCAGGAATTGCGTTTTCGGCGCCCCGCCTTCAATCGTCTCGATCATGCGCAATTCCGCGATGCACGAATAGCCGGCCCCGCCTTCGGAAACCGGCCTGCCCGGCCCGCCCTCGAGCTTGTTGGAAACGGTGCCCGAGCCGATGATCGTGCCGGCCGAAAGCGGCCTCGTTCGCGCGGCGTGCACGATCAGCTGCGGGAAATCGAAGGTCATGTCGATACCGGCATTGGCCCGCCCGAAGGGCTCGCCATTGAGATCGACGTGAAGCGGCAGATGCAGCTTCCCGCCATCCCAGGCTTCGCCGAGTTCCTCCGGCGTCACCGCGACTGGCGAGAAGGCGGAGGACGGCTTCGATTGATAGAAGCCGAAGCCCTTGGCGAGTTCTCCGGGAATGAGGCCCCGCAGGGAGACGTCGTTGACGAGCATGACTAGGCGGATCGCGGCCTTTGCTTCATCGAGCGTCGCACCCATGGGCACGTCGTCGACGATGACAGCGGCTTCACCTTCCATATCGATGCCCCAGGCATCGTCGGCCATCAGGATCGGATCGCGTGGGCCGAGAAAACTGTCGGAACCGCCCTGATAGATCAGAGGATCGGTCCAGAAACTTGCCGGCATCTCGGCATTGCGCGCCTTTCGGACAAGCTCGACATGATTGACATAGGCCGAACCGTCCGCCCACTGGAAGGCACGCGGCAGCGGCGAGGCTGCGTCGTGCTCATGGAATCGCATGGTCGGCTGCGCCCCGGTCTCGATCCCCTCGGCGACGCGCTCCAGCCGCGGACCCGCATGCGCCCAGTCGTCGAGCGCAGCCTGCAGCGTGCGGGCGATATGACCCACCTCGGAGCAGCGGGTCAGGTCTTTCGAGACCACGACGAGCTTGCCGTCGCGGGTGGAATCTTTCAGCGTCGCGAGTTTCATGGAGTGGTGTTCCCGATGCGTTGTTGATCCTCGCCGGGCGGCGCGGATATTTGCAGCATGTCACGGTTCGGCGGCGGAAGTCACTTGATTCCAGGCGTGCCGTCGAATTTCCGTTCGAGGCCGGACCAGCAATCCATGTAGTCGTCCTGCAGCGTGTCGAGCTCTGCGGCAAACGTCGTCAGCTGCTGAGGGAAGCGGGTCTCGAACATGAAAGCCATGGTGTTGTCGAGCTTCACCGGCTTCAGCTCGCCGTTGGAAGCCTTCTCGAACCCGGAGAAGTCCGGCCCGTGCGCCAGCATCATGTTGTGCAGGCTCATGCCGCCCGGAACGAATCCTTCCTCCTTCGCATCGTAGCGCCCGTAGATCAGGCCCATGAACTCGCTCATGATGTTGCGGTGATACCAGGGCGGGCGGAACGTATGTTCGGCGACCAGCCAGCGGGGCGGGAATATGACGAAGTCGACATTGGCCGTCCCCTCCTCTCCCGAAGGCGCCGTCAGCACCGTGAAGATCGACGGATCGGGATGGTCGAACAGGATCGCGCCGACGGGCGAGAAGGTCTTGAGGTCGTATTTGTAAGGCGCGTAATTGCCGTGCCAGGCAACGACGTCGAGCGGCGAATGGCCGATCTCGACCATATGGAACGAGCCGCACCACTTCACCTGTACCCGGCACGGCGTTTCCTTGTCCTCGTAGGCGGCGACCGGCGTCTTGAAGTCGCGCGGATTGGCAAGGCAATTGGCGCCGATCGGGCCGCGATCCGGGAGCGTGAACTTCGCGCCGTAATTCTCGCAGATGTAGCCGCGCCAGACCTTCTCCTCTCCGAGGCGAGTGACCTTGCACATCATGCCGCGCGGTATGAGGCAGATCTCGGACGGCTCCACGTCCATCCTGCCGAGTTCGGTGAAAACCTGGATCGCGCCCGTTTCGGGAACGATCAGCAACTCGCCGTCGGCGTTGAAGAAATAGTCGTCCACCATGTCGGCATTGAAGGCATAGGCATGCGCGGCCATGCCGGCTTGCGTCAGCGCGTCGCCCGCCGTCGTCATCGTGCGGATGCCTTGAAGGAAGTCCAGCGCTTCCGAGGGAGCCGGCAAAGGGCTCCAGCGCAACTGCCCGAGCGCCAGGGAATGCTCGCCCACATGCGGCGCTGTCTTCCAATGCGGATAGTCGATCCTGCGGAAGCGTCCGGTGTGGCGGACGCTCGGTCGGATCCGGTAGAGCCAGGAGCGCTCGTTGGTGCCGCGCGGCGCGGTAAAGGGCGAGCCGGACAGCTGTTCGGCATAAAGGCCGTAATTGCATTTCTGCGGGCTGTTCTGCCCCTGCGGCAGCGCTCCGGGCAAGCTTTCCGTCTCGAAGTCGTTGCCGAATCCAGGCATATAGCCGGCTGCGCGCTGCTGACCCGAACCTGCCCGCCGCTGTTTTTCCGCCTTCTCCAACATGGCTTGAGCCTCCTCATTCCTTCGCTATATTAGTTACAAGCGTAACTGTCAGTTTTGTAACTATCAAGGAAGGAAAGCCATGGCCGAGGAGCGATTCGAACTGGAGAACTTCCTGCCCTATCGGCTGAACCGGGCGGCGGAATTCGTCGCCCTCCGTTTTGCCGCACAATACAAAGCGCGATACCAGCTGACGCGCCCGGAATGGAGAACGCTTGCGGCACTCGGCAGCTCCCGCCGCAGCATGACGGCAACCGAAATCGGCGCGCACTCCACCATGCACAAGACGAAAGTAAGCCGCGCGGTCTTCAGCCTCGAGCAGCGCCGCTGGCTGAAGCGCGAGGAGGACGGGCGGGACCGCCGTTTCGAGCATCTGGCGCTGACGCCGGCGGGCCGGCAGGCCTATAGGGAGCTGACCGAGCTTGCGAGCGACTATCAGGCGGAGCTGCATTCCGTGCTTGGGGCAGAGAATATGGAGGCGCTCTCGCAGGGCCTGGGCGCCGTGGAGCGGGCGATCAATGACCGCTAGCAAAGGTGCGGACGGTTAACGCTTACCCCTTCATCCGCGCCGGTATCGGCAGCCCCTCGAAACTCTTGAGCGTCTCCAGTACGATCGATGTCTTGACGTGCTGCACGCTGTCATGCGGCAGGAGCACCTCGTTGACGAAGCGGGAGAGCCCGGCAAGATCCGGCGTCACGACGCGCAGATGGTAGTCCATTTCACCGGTCAGCGCGTATGCTTCCAGCACCTCCGGCAGAGCCGAAACGAGATTGGCGAAACGCTTGGCATTGTCGCGATTGTGCGTGGCCAGCGTGACCGAAATCACCACCATCAGATCGAGCCCCAGCTTCTGACGGTCGATCTGCGCCTGATAGCCGGTGATGAAGCCTTCCGCCTCCAGGCGCGTACGCCGGCGCGAACATTGCGAAGGCGACAGCGCGACGCGCTCGGACAATTCGTTGTTGGTCAGATGACCGTCGCGCTGCAGTTCGCTCAGGATCTTGAGATCGAATCCGTCAAGCAGCTCCATTCATGCACCCTCAAACGCTTCTCTGCACAATTCATGCGTCGATCCTGCTGAATCGCGCAAGAATACAAGCACCATGCATCGAAACTGCGCCATAATCCAGCAGAGTTTGGAGGATAAGAGGAGACTGACGATGGGCCCGTTCCCACATGACGCACCGCCCCCCGCGATTTCGGCAGAGAACCCCGCCGGGACGGACGGTTTCGAGTTTGTGGAGTTCGCCCACCCGGAGCCGGAGAAGCTTGCGGAGCTCTTCGGCCGTATGGGCTATACGCCGGTCGCCAGGCACAAGACCAAGGACATCACCGTCTGGCGGCAGGGCGACATCAACTATGTCCTGAATGCGGAAGCCGGATCGCATGCCATGCGCTTCGTCGGCGAGCACGGGCCCTGCGCCCCGTCGATGGCCTGGCGCGTCGTCGACGCGAAGCATGCTTTCGAGCACGCCGTTGCCAAGGGCGCCGAAGCCTATACCGGCAACGACAAGTGCCTGGACGTGCCGGCGATCGTCGGCATCGGCGGCTCGCTTCTCTATTTCGTGGAAGCCTACGGCGAAAAGGGATCTGCCTATGACGCCGCGTTCGAATGGCTGGGAGAGCGTGATCCGAAGCCGGCCGGCGTCGGCTTCTACTATCTCGACCACCTGACCCACAACGTCTATCGCGGCAACATGGACAAGTGGTGGGCCTTCTATCGCGAACTGTTCAATTTCAAGCAGATCCATTTCTTCGACATCGATGGCCGCATCACCGGCCTCGTCAGCCGGGCGATTACCTCGCCCTGCGGCAAGATCCGCATTCCCCTGAACGAATCGAAGGACGACACGAGCCAGATCGAGGAGTATCTGAAGAAGTACAAAGGCGAAGGCATCCAGCACATCGCCGTCGGTACCGAGGCGATCTACGATGCGACGGACAAACTCGCCGAAAACGGCCTGAAGTTCATGCCGGGGCCGCCGGAAACCTATTATGAAATGTCCCATCAGCGCGTTCACGGACACGACGAGCCGATCGACCGGATGAGGACACACGGCATCCTGATCGACGGCGAGGGCGTGGTGAATGGCGGCATGACGAAGATCCTGCTGCAGATCTTCTCGCGAACGGTGATCGGTCCGATCTTCTTCGAATTCATCCAGCGCAAGGGCGACGAGGGCTTCGGCGAAGGCAATTTCCGCGCATTGTTCGAATCGATCGAAGCCGACCAGATCCGGCGCGGCGTCCTTGGCCACGAGGCAGCGGAATAGCGGCTGCTGATGTCCAGTATGGCCGGAAACATAGAGCTGCCGGGCGGCGCCGTAGAGACGCCGCGCGGCAGCCTTGTCTTAGGGTCGAACGGTCAGTTGCGCCAGCGCGTCGGCGAGGGCGTGAGGGAAGGGCCCATGCCTCCGTCGTTTCTGAAATAGCGCGAGGCCGCCTCGGTGCGATTGCGCACGTTCATCTTCTTGTAGATGTTGCGCACATGCACCTTGACGGTGTTTTCGGACAGTCCGAGGCGATCTGCGATGATCTTGTTCTGCGTGCCCATGCAGATGAGATCGAGAATCTGGATTTCGCGTGTCGTAAGGACGACCTGGCCAAATCCTTTCCTGCGCTCCGGATCGACATTTTCAGAAGCCGTCTCGTTCCGGGTGGCGAGGTCCCGCTCTCCAGGATTCTTCGGCGCGAGGCGCCTGAGCAGTGCGGCGGGAAAATGTTCGCCGCCCTTCATCAGGAGGTCTATGGCGGTGAGGCAGACATCGAGGTGGAGATTCAGGGGCAACACACCGTGGATCATCCCCTCCTCGACCAGGTGCGAAACCGACGCGTCGAGCCCTTCCGCGTTGTCGACCAGCAGGCCGATCGCCGCTTTCGGATGAAACTCATGGATCATCCTGATGATCGACGGAAAGTTTGCCGTCGGCACGCGGTAGAGCATGACCAGCGTCACATCTACGAGGTTGCCGTCCAGAAGGCTGTCGGCGTCCGAAAGCCGCACCACTTCCCGGTCCTGAAAACGCGCGCCGATCGCCTGGGTCAGACACTCGGCGAAGAGGTCCGTCCTGGCTAGCATGACTATTTTGCTTTTTTTCGGTAATACACTTTTGCTGTCTTCGAACCCGCCCAACCCCGAACTCGCACGATACATTATCCCCTCCTCGGACTTCCCCTTGGTTTTTACGGGTTTTTTACCCATGTGGAGAAAGGCCCGCGTTGTGAAAATTGCTTGGATAAAAAAAATTTCTGGAAAAAAAGAATTTATGTTGGCTAATGTATCGTAAATATGGGGGATGTAAAACCGCCCAAAAGGATTAGGTGGCGGCCACAATCCTGTCTAAATCGTTCAAGAACGAACCAATTTTGGGCGAATCCGCGAAATTCGTACGGGATCGGCAACGCCACTCGCGCCTTTCGCCGGGCCCTCGGTTTTGAGGGGTGCCGCACCTTACGCCTCGTCAGTCCCGCGAAGTTCTTCGCAGTAACTCGGACAAGTATTCGCCACTCCGTTTGACGAGGTCGATACTCACATCGGATTATCGCGAAGGTAATGCGGGCCGCGGCCAATACACTCGATCGGGTGCTGACGCAGGTGGCCGGCGCACTTTCCGCCACGGATTCCTGCAGCCGGCCTTCACTCCCGCGTTCCAAGCGGGCCCCGGCAAACGACCTGCACGACTCCGATCAACATTCTCGAGTATTTTCAGTTTCTTAGCGCAGCGGCTGGATCAATGTATATGCACAGGCATGGCGAGGGAAGCGCGAGCTGCGCTCGAAACGAGCGCTTCGGTTGCGGCGCATCGAATATAAGGCGAAAATTCCGAGGCGGCCGGTGCCGAGTCTCATAACCACAATAGGTAGCTTTCACTCAGCAGCGTTCCAGATCACACTCCAATGGTCGCACCAACATTTTGTGCGTCTTCGGTCGTTGTTTCGCGTAGAAGATCGGAAGTATAGATACTTACGTTTATATGCCAAATCTTATGACTATGAATTTATCATACGTATAAATTTAGGCGCTTAGTATCGCGCCAAAATGACATTGCAAGCAGAGACGGAAGATTTCATTTCCGCTAAACCGCCAAAAGAGCCAGCGCCTCAAGAATCCTATAAAAGATGAAGGGTTTCGGTGCTGGCTCCCCCTCTTATGAGGAAGTGCTTATGCCCGATTCCTCACAGAAGAATCTTGGGCTCCACGACAACTTCAGTGCCGATGACGAGCTGAAGACGGGTGCGCTTGCCGATGGCGTAGCGACGAACACGTCCAGCAGGTCGGTTGCCGGTGGCAGCACCAGTCTCACCGAGACCGCCGGGGGCGACTTTGCCTTCTCCCTCGGCGACGGCTTTTCCTTTTCCCTTGACGTCGACAATGTTCTGGGCAATGGCGCCAGCATCTACGAAGCCGGGTTCAGCCTCGCCCAGGCCAATAGCCTCGCCGATCAGGACCGTGCTTATGACGTCAGCAAGAGCGGCAATGCCGATCCCGGCGCAGGTAGCGGAGAACCTGGTGCCGACGGCCTCGCCCCGGATGGTTGGGATCTCAAGGGCGAGGATGCGTCCCACCCCTCGACGGAGACGCCGCCAGGCCCCGTAAATCCGGACTTCCACCACGAAATCGTCCAGGGCGCGAACCTTCTCAGCAACGCCGACGTCAGCACCATCGTTGGCGATCCGGGCGTGATCCCGGCGGGGTCGGATGGCGACGTCGAATGAATTACCGGATGCTCCGGCCGTGCAACGGGGAAGACCGATCGCGGGCGAACGCCCGCACGTTTCCTTCACTCGTATCCGTTTGAAGAAAAAAAGAGGTCGAAGGCACCCTTTGCTGCGGAAAGGGGAAGGATCGGACAATGCACTCGGAGAAGATCAACGAGATCGTTGCGCATTTCATAGGGCTGTTCAACACGGCTATCGATGACGCGCGTATAAGATTTGAATACCTGCAGGGATATGAAACCCCGAAGACTGTGCAAAAGGAAGATTCCGACTACGTACAATCGCCTGATTTCCGGTCTGACTTCGCGTTGAAAAGCTACGATCCCGATATCTCCTACGAACTCCGGGCTTACGACATCGCCCGGCTCGACTCCGCCGATCATGTCGCCCCGTCACGGCATCACCTCGACCAACCGGCCGGCGCGGCGCAAGCCGGACAGGTGGATGTCCGGTCCCGGGAGGACCACGGCATCTCCGGCAACGGCCCCGAAGCGTCGGGTACGATGCCTCCTGCGGGTCCCGACCCGGTGTTCAGCCATATCTATCAGGCAAGCACCCTTCATGACGACGATGTCGTGAACCTGACCGGCATGCTTGTGGAACCGCGCAACCTGACGCATGTCGACCAAACGCTCGAGGATTTTCTCGCGGAAGCCCTTGAAGCCTCGCCCTTCGCGCAGATCGGCGCCGCCGATGCGCTCGCCTCTTTCGCCGCAGGGGTGGCGAACCTTGAAGCACTTGCCTCCATGGCGGGCACCAGCCAACAGGCCGTTCCGGCCGCGCCCGCGACAGGCGGACCGGAGAACCTTCCGCAAGCCGCCTCTCCGGACGAACTGGTGAAGAACGAGTCGGGCGATGCCGTTCTCATCGCAGAGCGCATTGAAGGCACCTATGTCAACGGCACCCGCGCCGAGACCGCGCCGGAACTGCGCGACAATCTTCCCGGGCGAGAGCACACCGCGCACCCCGCCGAGACGCCCCTCGACAAACCGCTTCAGAACGGCGACCTCGACATCGACGCGGGGACCAATGTCGTCGCCAATGTTGCCAGCGTCGTCGGCACTGCCGCGGCCGCACCCGTGACCGCCGTGATGGGCGACTACCATCAAATCGATGTCATCTCGCAATCCTACGTCTATGCCGACAGGGACACGCTCGACGGCGCGATCTCCGGTACATGCGCGACGATGACCACGACCGTCGCACTGAACATAGCAAGCTTCGGGGGAGGCGAATCCGGGGCGAGCCTTCCCGGGGAACCGGAGATTCCGGCCGAATCTCCGACATCCCCAAAAAACTGGCAGGTGAATGTCGTCGAAGGCGACCTTTCCCTCGTCCATTGGATCGAGCAGTACAACTTCGTCAGCGACAATGACAGGCTGACCGTCACCAGGACGGGTGCGGAGACGACCGTACTCAGCGGCGGCAACACGGCAGTGAACGTCGCATCGTTCCTCGGCATTGCCGAGCATTACGATCTGGTCCTCGTCGGCGGCCGGCTGGTCGATCTCAACGTCATCAGCCAGATCTCCATCCTCTACGACAATGACGAGATCGCAGGCATATCCGCCGGCAAGGGCATCGCGCTGGACACGGGCGGCAATCTCGTCTGGAACATGGCCTCGATCGAAAACGTGAGCTCCGGCGTCCGCTTCGAGGCAATGCCGGACTACTTTCATGAGGCCGCCGACCAGATGCGCGAGGGCGACGGTACATTGCCGGACGAACTCCTGCGAGACCATGATTTCGAGGGCTATGCCGACCTGCACATCCTGTTCATCACCGGCAATCTCTACGACATCACGATCGTCCAACAGGTCAGCATTCTCGGCGACGCCGATGCCGTCTCGTATGCCGCCGGCAAGGTGCTCGAAGATGGATCGGACGCCTCGGTCACGGTGCATACGGGAAACAATGCCGTCGTCAATGTCGCCGAAATCATCGACTTCGACGGTTCCAGCGGGACGACCTATGTCGGAGGCGGATCCTATTCCGACGCGGTGCTCATTCAATCGGGAATAGTCGACGGGATGCCGGACCTTCAGCGGGAAAGTGGCGGTCTGACGACCGAACTCATCGCCTTTATCGGCGAGGATACGGCGCAGCAAGGCAAAGACATGGACGGCGATGTCGGCACCGACCAGTCCGGGAGCCAGTGGAGCGACGTCATGCATACGATACTGGCTTGAAGCCGATCCGCTTCGAGCCCTTGGGACTGCACAGGTTCGAGCGGAAGACCCGTTGGACGGTTCGAACCGAAACGACTTCAAGCGCAAGCGCAGGGGAGCGAGCATGAACGACATGTCGAAGTGGTATGCCGGGCGAGGCAAGCCGCAGCGCCACGATGTCGCACGGCTGGAGCTGCCCGGGACGGCCGAAGCCGAGGCTGTCACACGCTTCGGAAAGCGGTCAGGGTCGGACGGAAAGGCAGCCGCGGCAAGCTTCTCGGAGCGAGAGCAAGCATCGGCATCGACCGATGCGTGCCGCAACGAGGGCGAGGTTCCCAAGGTGGGACGACGGCAACCCCCAGGGCTGCCGCGAACGATCGACAATGATCCGGGCCCGATGAAGCAAGGCGACCTTCGCCCGGTTGAACCGAGCGCAATGGGTGAAGGGCAAGCGAGCGAAAACGGCGGCGGCCGGAGCACGCTTCACAAGCGCATGGGACCGGCGAACTTCGCCGCCAGCCTGCACAACGGCATGGCCGCTGTCCGGCGCAACATGCTGATCGTCATCGCTTTCACCCTGGCCATCAATGTCCTGGTCCTGGCCATCCCGATCTATCTGTTCCAGATATCCGACCGGGTCCTGACCAGCCGCTCGCAGGACACGCTGGTCATGCTGACGATCGCCGTGCTCGGCGCCGTGGCGCTCCAGGTTATTCTCGACGCGATCCGCCGCTTCATCCTGATGCGCACCGCCGTCGAAATCGAGGTCCAGCTCGGCACACCGATCCTCAGTGCGGCAGCCCGAGCCTCGCTGCACGGAAGCGGCCGGGACTACCAGATATTGGGCGACCTGCAGCAACTTCGCGCCTTCATCACCTCCGGCACGCTCACCGCTTTCCTCGACGCTCCGCTGACACCGCTCTTCGTGATCGTGGTCTACCTCATACAGCCACAACTCGGCATGATCGTCATCCTGTGCTGTACGGTTCTCTTCGTCATCGCCTATCTCAATCAGAAGGCGACCACAAAACCGTTCAGCGAAGCCAATGCCTCGCTCGGCCGGGCCAATTTTCATCTCGACTCGATGGCGCGCAACGCCCAAATCATCAATGCCATGGCGATGATTCCGGAAGCGGTGAGGATGTGGGGCCAGGAGACGGCGGCCTCGCTCAAGGCGCAGGTCTACGCTCAGGACCGCAACATAATGTTCACCGGCGCCTCCAGGGCCGTGCGGATGTTCACCCAGGTGGCACTTCTCGGCTGGGGAGCGCATCTGGCGATGGAAGGGCAACTGACCGGCGGCATGGTGATCGCCGCTTCGATCATTGCCGGGCGTGCGCTCGCGCCCGTCGAAGGGGCTATCGAAGGCTGGAACCAGCTCAATCACTCGCGTGCCGCCTATCAGCGCATCAGGCAGCTCTTGCTCACCTCGCCCTTGAACTTCCCGCGGCTGCGCCTGCCGAAGCCGGAAGGCAGGCTCGACGTCGAGCGCATCCTCTTCGTCCCGCCGCCGCAGAAGCGGGTGATCCTGAACGGCATCTCCTTTTCGCTGGCAAAGGGGGAATCGCTTGCGGTCATCGGCAATTCCGGCTCCGGCAAGACCACTCTCGGCAAGATGCTGGTCGGTTCGATTCTGCCCACGTCCGGCAGTGTCCGCCTCGATCTCATGGACCTGCGCAACTGGGATCAGCGCCAGTTCGGCGAAAGCATCGGCTACCTTCCCCAGGACGTCCAGCTCTTCCCGGGTACGATCAAGGCCAATATCTGCCGCATGCGCGACGATGTCGACGACAGCTTGGTTTATGAGGCGGCGGTGCTCGCCGACGTGCACGAACTGATCGCAACCTTTCCGCAAGGCTACGAGACCGTGGTCGCCGCTGACGGCGCCCCGCTGTCGGGCGGTCAGAAACAGCGCATAGCTCTGGCGCGCGCCTTCTTCGGCAATCCGAAATTCGTCGTCCTCGACGAGCCGAATTCGAACCTCGACAGCAATGGCGAGGCCGCACTTGCCCGCGCGCTGTTGCATGCCAGGAAGGAGGGCATCACCACCGTCACCATCACGCAGCGCCCTGCTCTCCTGCAATGTGTCGACAAGATCATGGTGCTGCACGAAGGCACCGTGGCGATGTTCGGCGCCCGAAACGAGGTGCTCGCCGCGCTTGGAGCAAAGGCCGAAGGCGACCGCGGGCAATCCCGCATTCACGGAGAGTGACGATGCAAAGCGACAAGCGGAGCGGCGAACCTCGAAATCCAGCGGAGTGGTATGCCGAGGTCCCCCGTTCGATCCGGTTCCACACTCTGCTTGGCCTGGCGCTGATCGCGATCTCCTTCGGCGGCTTCGGCTACTGGGCTTTCGCGGCACCGCTCGCCGCGGCAATCATCGCGCAGGGAAGCTTCGTCGCCAACGGCAACAACAAGATCGTCCAGCATCTGGAAGGCGGCATCATCGAGGAACTGCTGGTCGCCGAGGGCGACAAGGTCAAGGCCGGCGACATTCTCGTGAAGCTCGACCAGACGGTCGCCCGGGCCAACGCACGTATGCTCAACCTCAAGCGCCTCCGCCTGGAGGCAGTCGTCGGGCGGTTGAGGGCGGAGGCGGTGGGCGAAGACGCCTTCAGCGTACCCCAAATTGTCGCCCGACAGGCCGACGATCCCGACGTTCGCGCCATCATGGAAAGCCAGAACGTCAATTTTCAGAGCAAGAAGATCAAGCTGCGCGACCAGCTGAACCTGATCGACCAGAACATCCGTTCGCTCGAATTCCGGGCCAGGGGATACGCTCTGCAGCAGGCATCGTTCAACCGGCAGCTGGAGATTCTCAACGAGGAGCGGGAGGCCAAGAGCAAGCTCGCCGACAAGGGCCTGATCCGGCGCCCGGAACTCATGGCGTTGGACCGCGCGATCGCTGACGCGATCGGCGAGATCGGCCGGCTCGAATCCGAGGTCAAGGAGAGCTACACGCAGATCGACCGCTACCGCCAGGAGGCGGTCATCGCCGTCAATACCAACAAGCAGGCGGCGCTCGACGGCCTCGAAGCGGCCGAGGCCGATCTCGACAGCGTACGCGAGCAGGTTCGGGAGGCGTCCGAAGTGCTCGGCCGCGCCACCATCCGTTCGCCTGTCGACGGCACCGTCGTACGCAGCTACTTCCATACGGCCGGCGGCGTCATCGCAAGCGGAAAGCCGATCATGGAGATCCTGCCCGCCAATGTGCCGCTGATCATCGAGGCGCAGCTGCTGCGTACCGCCATCGATCAGCTCAAGGTCGGCGAGGACGCGACGATCCGGCTTTCGGCACTCAATCGCCGCACGACGCCGGTGCTGAAAGGCAAGGTCTTCTACGTCTCGGCGGATTCGATCGAGGAGGAAGTAGCCGGCGGCCAGCAGCGCGACGTCTATATCGTGCGCGTCGAAGTGCCGGCGAGCGAGATCGGACGCATCCACGGCTTCCACCCCGTGCCCGGCATGCCGGCCGAGGTGCTGATCACCACCTCGGAGCGCACCTTCTTCGAATATCTGACGAAGCCCATCACAGACAGCATGTCGCGCGCGTTCAAGGAGACCTGAATGCAGGACATCGATGGAAGCCGGTTTCGATCGGCGGAAAATGCAATTGCGCAAATCCGGTCCTGGCGCATCATTCTCGGGACCGCTTGGAGATCGCCATGGCGGCTGCACAGGATGTGCTTTTGCTCGTTGGTCGCCTGAACTACGTGTGGACCAACACCGAAAGCCTGCTGATCTACGTGATCGCCCACCTTCTGGGGGTGGAAAAGGACGCGGCCATCGTCGTTTTCCTGACGCTGAACACGACCCGCGCGCGTATCGATCTGACAGAGCGTCTGGCGAAGCTGCCGCGGATCCCCGTGGCGACTCGCGACGAGGTGCTCGCCATAACCCTGCGCCTGAAGCAGCAATCGAAGATGCGCAACAAGTACAATCACTGCATCTACTCCGTCGACGAGCAGGGCGAGATTTCGAGCACGCAGCTGATGCGGCTCGTCGAAGGCGAGAAGGATGTGCGCTACGGCAAGGTCGAGCAGCTCGATGCCCGCGAGATGGCGCGTCTCGACAATGCGGTCCGCGAGATCACCGATATCAGCAAACGTCTGTGGACGTTCATTCGATCGAGACCGAACTTCGACGAGCGCTCCATATAGGGGAGCAGCCGAATACCGGCACTCGGTGGTTGTCCTGCGCAGTTGGACGGTGTATACTGAATAGAAGCATTATTATATTCAATTATTCACTAACGTAACGATTTTGGCGAGTATCGAGTATACTGCCTCAAAGAGGCGACAATGACAGTCCACGTTATCGACTGCATCGAAGAATTTAAAAAAAATCATAGAAACTGGAACAAGATATATCGTTCAGATCCGGAAGCGCACGCTTTTCTCTCCTGGCCCTGGCTGCAGGAATACCTTCCGCACCGCGAGAGGTGGCTCATTCTGGCCTGGAAGCACCGCGCCGCCGGAAAACGGTACGACGCGTTCTTGCCGCTCGAGCTGGCGACCTCTCAGGACGAGGACACGGGACTCTTCGTCGACGAAATCCTGATGATCGGCAATCACGGAACCGGACGCACCGGTTTCCTCTGCACACCTGGCCTTGAAAGCGAGGCGGCAGACGCATTCGCCGGCATCCTCGCTTCCGAAAACTGGACAAGCATCCGGTTCGACCGTTGCGGCGCGGCCTCGGCGCGGCTCGACCGGTTGCTCGATGCCTTTCCGGAAGGGGAGTTTGCGCGCGTCGACACCGCCGACGAGGGAGAGAGGATCGACGCCTGCGGGCGTCGCCTCCGCAGTATGCTTCTCAGAACCCTCACGGGCAGGAACCTGCGCGACTGTCTCAATCGCCGCAGCCTCGGCATCGTATTGGAGCGGGCGGTGGCGCTGCACGCCTTCGGCGACTTCGACGGAGCCGAAGCGGGGTATCGGCAGCTGATCCGCACCGTTCCGGGACATATCGAGGCACGCTGTCGCCTTGCGCATCTCTTGAGCGACGTTGGCGACTATGTGGAGGCGGAGCATCTCTATCGCACTTTGCTGCCGGCGGTGCCGAACGCGGACGACGTTCTCCACTGGCTCGGCGACACGCAAATGGCGCAGGCATCCTACCGCAAGGCGGGCAAGACGTTTCAAGAGCTGCTTGCCCGCTATCCGCATCGAGGCATCCTGCGCTACAAACTCGCGGTCGCGCGCTTGGCTTCAGGCCAAAGGGATGCCGCTATCGCCACCTTCCAGAGCTTCCACGACATCGTATCCGATGACGCGAACCACTTCCTCTGCAAGACAAGGGCACAGGAGATATTGATCCGCCTGATGGGTGTCGCCGGCATGGAGGAGCAGGAACAGGAGACGCAAGCGCACGAGGATGCGAATCGGTTGACGGCAGCTGCGCAGCCGCTCCTGACACCTCTGCTGCCCGCGGGCTCATCGGCCCATCTGCATGCGACACCGTCGATATATGGCTGGAAGGCCTCGAAATTGAAGCACTGAAGCCGGATCCTGTTTGCACCCCGCCACAGCGGCGCGCCCTGCCGGGGCGCGCGCAGTCGCTGTGAACGAGTCCAACAGAAAACCGCACGCACTCCCGCTCTGCCTTATGAACGCTTTTGAATGATGCCGTAGACGACGTTACGGTTCGCACCGAACTGCACGCGCGCTTCGATGGCTTCCCTGTCAGCGCTGGCATGGATGATCTGCCACATGTCGAACTCCGATCGAAGCAGCAGCGCCCAGTTCATGAAAGTTTCCATGTAGCCGTCGACATGGATGTCGCGCGCGAAATTGGCAAAGAGGAAGACCCCGTTCGGCTTCAGCATTTCCAGGCATCTGCGCGTGAGCTTCACCGCCACCTTTTCGGTAAGGTAATCGTAAAGCCCGGCGGCGTAGATGAAATCGAACTGGCCGAGCTCCTGTGACCTGGTGAGAAGACTTTTGACCGACCCGTCGACTGCCTCGATGCGTGTTCCCATGAAGTCGCGCGCGATCGAACCGACGCTCAGCGGATCCTGATCGAGGGCGACCCACCGTTTCAGGCTTCCCTCCCGCAAGGCTGCCGAGCGGTTGGCCTCGCGCAGGTGCCCGGCCGCGATCGTCAGGATCTCGGCCTCCCCTCCCCGTGTCGCCGCAATCTCATCGACATGGCGCGTCAGCAGGTCGCGCCGCTCCCGCACGGCCACCGAAGACGAGGCCTCCTTGGTGTAATCGTAGAGCGCTCGCCCGAGCGGCGTGGCCTTTGCGACCTCCCCGGCAATGCTCGGATGTCCATAGATGAAGTCGAGCAACTGGGCGTCGCCGGAATAACCTCGGGGCTTTTCGAACGACCAGCGCGTAAACGGGTCCTGCAGGAAGAAGTCCGATACCGCGTGATTCTGCACCAGTGGTATCAGCTCCTGCCAGACGCTCGGCTGATACTTGTTGCGCGCCTCATGAAGAGACCCGGCAATCCTATGTATTATCTCCGCAGGGTCTCGCCTTTGTCCGAACTGTTGCTGCGCGATGTTCAAAATCAGCGCAATCTCGGCCTTTCCTGTCGCCAGCTGTTCTTCGTAAAACTCGATTCTCTGGGAATTGAATTCGGTTGCGATGGCGGCGGGCGTAATGAGGCTCTCGCCGTCTAGTACGATCTGAAATTGGCTCACGCGTTACTCATCCGTTAACTGTTTGTTAACATTATGCGCAGGACGCGGCACCGCGCCAGCCGGGTTTCAAGTTTTCGAATAATATGGTTAATAAAAACAGCCATTGGATTGTTTCAATACACTATTGAACGCTCTTCTGATCTTTGCCAATTCAGCAAAACTTAATTTGCCTCGACTATTGTGCCGGATGTTTCTGGCTGTCTTCGTAGGGCTTGTTGGGATTGGATGGGGCGTGAAACGACAAGAGCGGGATAAGGAAAAGTGTGTGCGGTTTTCCGCCCGCGCCCCGCGTCTCAACTTTTTAGAATCGATCACGTTCATGGTTTCAGGTCGATCCGATCTAAATCATCGTGATCCAGGACGCGCCGATCGCCGCAAGGAGTTTCAGCCTCGCGGCGGGCGGCGCAAAGCGATTGGGATCGGTGCATGAGGCACACGTTGGCCGAGGTAATTGAGATCGATCTGCAGGCGCAGCCGCCCAGACTGCAATCTGTAGAGCTGCAAGCGCTCTACCGGAGAGAAGGCGAAGTCACGCGCCGGATGGCAAGCCGCCAGGGCCTCTGGGTGGCCGTGGCCGTCTATCTGCTGTTCGCGGCCACGGATATCCTGCTCGTTCCGGATGTCGCGTTTTATGCAATCCTGGCACGCCTTGCGGTGGGCGCTACGGCGATTGCCGCCATCGAGATATTGTTTCGGCTGGATGCCGAGACGAAGTGGTTCGATCTCACCTGCGCAGGGGCACTCGTGGCGGGCTATTGGGGTTGGCTGTTCCCGTCGCTGATGACCAGCCAGACCGAGAGTATTTCCTATTACATGATTTTTGGCGCGATATTCATGATGGGCGCCAATCTATTCTTCAGTTTTCACTTTCGCCTGTCGGTCGTAACCTCGGGAATCGTCCTCGCCACGTTCTTTCTCGCCTTGATTTTCTATATACCGAAAAGCGTGTCCTATCAGGTCGCCTTCGGAACCTTCTACGTCTCGTGCTTCGTCTTCACGTCCTATGTGAACTGGAAGCTCAACCGGGAGCGCTACAAGGTCTTTCTCAATGCCTTCGAGGCGAAGATCCAGCAGAAGGAAGCCTCGGACCGCGGAAAAGCGCTGCTGCGGCTGTCGCATACCGATTCGCTCACGGGCCTCGACAACCGTCGCGCGGTCGACCAGAAGCTCCGGGACTATTGGAGCGACTGGCAAAGAGGCGGGAAGAGCTTCGCAGCAATCCTGATCGACGTCGATTTCTTCAAGAGGTACAACGACTTTTACGGCCATCAGGAAGGCGATCGCTGCCTCGTTCTCGTTGCCAATGCACTGAAGGAGTCGATCGCGCCCTACGATGGCTCGATCGGCCGTTATGGCGGCGAGGAATTCATCGTGCTCGCACGGCTGAAGACGCGGGAGCAGGCTGCGGATCTGGCGGAAGCCGTACGGCACAGCGTCGAGACGCTCGCGCTGCCGCACGAACAGCGCCGCGACGGCATGTCGATCGTGACGGTGAGCGTCGGCGCGGGTTTCACCCGGAACCAGATCGGTTCGAAGCTCGAGAGGCTGATCCATGAAGCGGATCGCGCTCTCTACGGGGCAAAGGCCAACGGCCGCAACTGCGCGCGCCTCTTCGATCCGAACGACCCGCAAAGCAGCGACGAAAGCGAGAACATCGCCGCGCTCCTGAAAATTGCGATCGACCAGAATCTCGTCTCACTCGTCTATCAGCCCATACGTGACGTCGCCACCGGCCGGGTGGACGCGGTCGAGGCATTGATGCGGCTCAAGATGCTGGATGGCACGTCCGTCCCTCCGAGCCTCTTCGTGCCGATTGCCGAGAGGACCGGGGCCATTCTCGATCTCGGCCGCTGGGTCATAGGCATGGTGTGCCAGGAACTCCTGGCAAGCGAGCATGTGCCCGTCGTCAGCGTGAACGTCTCGCCGATCCAGCTCAGATCGCCAGGCTTCGCAGCTTCGGTCGCGGCCATTCTCGGCGAAACCGGAGTGGCCGGCAGCAGGCTTGCCTTCGAAATCACCGAGGGGCTCGAGATGGAGATGCATTCCGATATCCTGCGTTGCATCGCCGATTTGAAGACGCTGGGCATCAGAATATGGCTCGACGACTTTGGAACCGGCTTCGCCGGCCTGTCATGGCTGCGCCTGATCGACTTCGACACGGTGAAGATCGACCGATCGTTCCTTCACGATTGCGACACGCCCAAGGGCAAGGCGATGCTCAGGGACATTATCGGCCTGGTGCGAAACCGCGGGCACAAGATCCTGGTCGAGGGTGTCGAGACGGAGGAACAGCTCGCGCTCATGCGGCAATTCCGGATCGACCACGTCCAGGGCTTCCATGTGGGGCGACCCGCGCCTGCGCGAAATTTCCAGACCCCTCCGCCGACGGACAAACGCCGGAGCCGCGCGAGGCCGCATTAGATCACGATGTTTTTAGGGTCGGGTCGACCTAAAAGCATGAACGTGACCGATTCCAAGAGGTGGAGACGCGGGATGCGGGCGGAAAACCGCACACACTTTTCCTCATCCCGCTCTGATTGGGCCGACCGGCAAGGGCGGAGGGAAGGACGCTTCCCTCAAGATCTTCGCAACCGCTGTGCGACCCCGGATCGCTATTTCCGCGCGAGGCTGAAGGAAAAATGGCTGCCGCGGTGGTAGTCGACGGAATAAACGACCGGCACGCCGCTCGCATTGAAACAGGTCTCGCGGATCAGCAGCGCCGGCCCGAAATCCCGCAGATCGTTGCGCTCCACCACGTCCTCCGGAAGCATCACCGCCGTGACCGTAGCAGCGGACATGCGCGGCCGGTGTCTATACTGGTCGAGCAGATCGAGCAGCGAGCCGCCCCATTCGATGTCATAAAGGCGGCTCGGAATGATGCTGCGCGGGATGTAGTCGAGACAATAGAGGATCGGCTCGTCCTTGTGCAGACGCAGACGCTCGAGACGGATGACACGTTCGCCGCTTGCGAGCCGCAATTGCCCCGCCGTGACCGCGTCGGGCATTTCCTCGGCGATCGAGAGTACCTTGTTGACGGTCGCATAGCCGTAATGGCGCGTCATGTCGGTGACGCTCTCGAAGACGGTGATCGGCCTTTCGACATGGACCGCAGACGCCGCCGAAACGAACCGGCCGCGGCCGTGTTCGACATAGATGACGCCATCCTGTTCCAGTAGCTTCAATGCCTCCCGCAGCGCCGGGCGGGATATCCTGAAACGCTCCGTCAGCTGCGCCTCCGTCGGAAGCTTGTCGCCCGGAGCGAGCCCCTGCTCCCGGATCAGATCGGCGATGCGGTCGCGAAGCTGTATGACCAGGGTGCGCGTGTCGCGAAGGGGCTCGGGCAATTCCTCTCTCCCAATGACGGCAAAATATGATCCTTCTTGTCTGACAAATCCAGGAAGGTCAAGGGACAGCTCTTCTAGCTTATACCCTTGCTGGAACTCGCTGGCAGAAGGTGCATTCGGCCGATTATCTCCCTTGACATTTTCATGCGATGTTGTCAGTTGTCTTACAACATTGTTGACACCAGCCGGCGATCGCCACCACCTGTCGAGAGAGAACCATGCTGAATTTTGACGAACAGAGATTCCTACGCATCCAGTCGGGCGCCGTCGCCCTGCGTCAACGCCTGGACGACGTCGTCGTCTCCTGCCTTGAAAAGGGTGCGGAGAACGTCTTTTTCCTCGGGACCGGCGGTGCCGCCATTCTCATGCAGCCGGCCGCCCAGTTGCTCCAGCGCAGGTCGCGCTTTCCGGCCTTCATCGACCTGCCGGCTGAGCTCTTCATTACCGGTTCGGTCAACCTGACGGAAAAGTCGATCGTCGTCATTCCCTCGCTCTCCGGCACGACCAAGGAGAGCGTGGCTCTTCTCGCAAAGGCGAAGGAGGCCGGCGCGACGGTCCTGTCGCTGGTGGGTCACGAGGAAACGCCGCTCGGCAAGGGCGGCGACCATGCCTTCGTCAACTTTGCCGAAGACGACACGTCCTGCGAGTCCTTCTACCTGCAATCCCTGTTCATCGCGCTGTCGATCATGCGTCACCGCGGCGAGATCGAGAACTACGACCAGATCGCCGGTGAACTGGAAAGACTTCCTGGGCTTCTCCTCGAAGTGAAGCGCGATTACGAGGGCAAGGCCGAGACCTTCGCCCGCGTTCTGGCGGGCTCCGACTACCACATCGTCACCGGCGCCGGAAACGCCTGGCCCGAGGCCTTCTACTACGGCATGTGCATCCTCGAAGAGATGCAGTGGATCCGGACACGCCCGGTCCATGCCTCGGACTTCTTCCATGGAACGCTCGAGCTCGTGGAAAAGGGCGTCAGCGTCATCCTCTTCAAGGGCGAGGACGCGCTGCGGCCGCTTGCCGACCGGGTGCAGAATTTCGCGCCCAACTACACGGACAGGCTGACCGTGCTCGACACGGCCGACTTTGCGCTGCCCGGCATTTCGCAAGAGGTACGCGGCCTCGTCTCGCCGATCGTTCTCGCAACCGTGCTCGAGCGCATCAGCGCACACCTCGAAGTGATGCGCAACCACCCGCTGACGACGCGGCGTTACTACAAGCGCGTGGCCTATTGAGCATGGACGCCCGATAAACTAGCACGGCCGCAATTGCTTCCGCATTCGCGGCCGTGACGCCGCAGGACAAGAGATCGCCATGACTTCCTTCCGATTTGCCGCAGTCGGCGACAATTGCATCGACCGCTATCGCGCGCCACTTCGCCAATCCTATGTCGGCGGCAACGCGATCAATGTCGCCGTTCAACTTGCAAGGCTCGGCCACGGCTCCTTCTATTTCGGCGCCGTCGGCCGCGACTCCGACGGCGCCCAGGTTCGCCGCCTGCTGCTTGCAAACGGCGTCAATGTCGATCACCTGCTCGCGCGCGACACCAACACGGCCTACACAGATATCGACGTTACGCCTGCCGGCGACCGCATCTTCGTCCATGAAGACTTCGGGGCCTGCGCCGGATACCGCCCCGATGCCGGCGAGATCGAGCTGCTGAAGACCATGGACCATGTGCATATCGGCTGGCTGGACGACGGCGGCCTGTTGCGCCGTGCGCTATCTGCCGCAGGCGTCAGCGTCTCCCAGGACGTCTCGGTCAATGCGGCAGCCGCAGATCTCGAAGTCGACGGCCTTTCGATCGCCTTCGGATCGGCCGGCGAGGACGAAACGAGTGCAGAGAGGCTGACCGGCGAATTTCTCGCGCGCGGAGCCCGCCTCGCGGTGGTCACGCGTGGTGCGCTCGGCTCGCTCGCGAGCGACGGCGCCGAGGTTGCGTCCGCGGGCATTCGTGCGGTCGAAGTCGTCGACACGACCGGCGCCGGCGACAGCTTCATCGCCGGCTTCATCGCCGCCCGCCTGGAAGGGCGCGCCCTTGCCGCATGCCTCGAGGCCGGCAGGGACCTGGCCGCGGATACATGCACGCATGTCGGCGGCTTTCCGCAGGAACCGCAGTCGATCTGACGGCGCGGCGAATGGGACGGATTACTCCTATACCTCGCCCCCTCCCAACAATGACTCCAGCAACGTATGACGCGGAGACGCAAAGGGATTGACGACTGTTACGCCGCCCGATGTGAAGCCATCCTGAAGGTCTTCGGACAGCAGCAGCCGGCAACCGGCCTGCGAGGCGGCGGAAAGGATCACCGCATCCCAGATGCCGAAATGATGATCGGTTGCGAGGTCGGCCGCCGCCACCATGATTTCGGGCGAGGTCCCGACGATCGAAAAGGCGTCTCGCCAGCCTAGAATGGCCTCGCGGGCGTCGGCCCGTGACCTTCCTGCCTTGCGCACGAGAACATTGAACAGTTCTCCAAGCACCTGAACGGGAATGACGGCAGCCTCCTGCGGCAGATTGCGCACCAGTTCCAGAACGATATCCCGCTTCTCGATACCGTTGACGCCCTCCGCATAGGCGAGGACGTTGGTGTCGAGCGCGACCCTCACCGCTCGTCCTCGTAAAGCTCATCGCGGGTCCAGTGCCCGGCAATCACGGCGGGCTGACGTTCGAGGCGCGACAGCAGCGCTGTTCGCGCACCGGAAACCGCGTTATCGCTTTTGGCAGCGGGAACGATGCGCGCGACAGGCCGTCCGTGGCTCGTCACGACATAGCTGTGCCCCTCCCGCACGCTGCGCAGGATAAGAGAAAACTTGCGGTTGGCATCCGCTGCCGAAACGGCTTCTTCCACGGCAATACCTCATCAGTAGTTATATTGCCTACAATAATGGAAGGCGACGCGCTCCGCAACGTCATATGATCGGTATCGCCAGCCAGTGCCTGCCTCGGCCCGAGCAGCGATGGGTGCGCACAAATCCTGCCATATGCATCAGTGCAGGAGCTGGCTGAGGAACAGGCTCGCCCGATCCGTCTTCGGATGCGCGAAGAATTCGTCCGGTTCGCCCTCTTCGACAATGCGGCCCTGGTCCATGAAGATCACCCGATCGGCGACCTGGCGTGCGAAGCCCATTTCGTGGGTGACGCAGACCATCGTCATGCCGTCGTTTGCGAGCGCCACCATGGTGTCCAGCACTTCCTTGACCATTTCAGGGTCGAGTGCAGAGGTCGGCTCGTCGAAGAGCATGACCTTCGGATTCATGCAGAGCGCCCGCGCGATCGCCACGCGCTGCTGCTGTCCGCCCGAAAGCTGGCCCGGATATTTGTTCGCCTGCTCCGGAATGCGCACGCGATTGAGATAGTCCATCGCGATTTCCGTCGCCTGGGCGCGCGGCATGCGCTTGACCCACATCGGCGCCAGAATGCAGTTTTCGAGGATCGTCAGGTGCGGGAAGAGATTGAACTGCTGAAACACCATTCCCACTTCGCGCCTGATGGCATCCACCTTGCGCTCATCCTCGCCGACTTCGACGCCGCCGACGACGATGCGGCCCTGCTGATGCGCCTCGAGCCGGTTGACGCAGCGGATCAGCGTCGACTTGCCGGAACCGGAGGGTCCGCAGATGACGACCTTCTCCCGCGGCGCGATGGACAGGTTGATATCGTCAAGGGCATGATACTGGCCGTACCACTTGTGTACGCCGCTGAGCGTGATCTCCGGCGAAGCGATGTCGATCGATGTTGGCATTGTTGTCTCCAGGATTATTTCAGGACGAGCCAGCCGGAAAGCACGATGACGAGCGCGCCTGCGACCGTGTGCAGTTCGATGGGGGCGGCAAAGAACAGCGCCCCGTAGAGGCAGCCCCAGACGATCTGGCTGTATTGGAAAGGCGCAACCACCGAGGCGTCGCCCATGCGGAAGGCGCGCACCAGCAGCAGATGACCGCCGAGCATGAAGAGGCCGGCGAAGAAGGCTATCAGCAGATCGCCCGGCCCGACCGGCGCCAGTCCGCCGCCGATCGACGCAACGGCCAGCGCGACCGTGGCGAGCACCACGAGCAGCGTCGAGACGAGGGCAAGGTCGCTCTCCGTCGCCTTGGCGCGGCGCAGCAGCACGAGCGAGAGCGCGAAGACGAGAGCCGACCCCGCCGCCGCGGCGTGACCGAGATTGAGCGGGGCGATCCCCGGCCGGAGCGCAACCGCAACGCCGAGGAAGCCGACGACCACGCCACACCAGGCAAGCATGGACAGGCGCTCCGCAAGCAGGGCGAAGGCCAGCACCGCCACAAGAACCGGAGTGAGGAAGGCGAGCAGATAGGCTTCCGACAGCGGCAGCACCGAAAATGCGTAGTGGATCAGAAGCGTATCGACGGCGAGCAGGAACGCCCTCAGGAGCGCGAGCCCCGGATGACGCGGCCTGAGCGACGCCGTTGTGCCGGTGACACCGGCGTAGACGGCAAGCATCGCGAGCGCTGCAAGCGTCACCATGAAGGTCACCTGCGGCACCTCGAAGCGCTCTGCGAGAAGCTTCACCAGCACATCCGTGCCCGAAAACACGGCGAAGGCCAGGAAGCCCAGGGCGGCAGCGCGCAGGTTGCGCGGCATGCCGCCCGCGGCCGGCGCGACAGTCGCGTCAACGGACATTGAAGCGTCCGAACCGTGCCTCGACACGGGACTGCATATATTCGAGGCCGATCGAAAGGATCCAGTAGATCATGGAGGCCGTGATCAGCATTTCGATGTGACGGAACTCGGTCTGTCCCTGGGTGCGGGCGAGATACATCAGTTCCCAGACGCCGACGACGGAGATCAGCGAGGAATCCTTCAGCATCGCGATGAACTGGTTTCCGGTCGGCGGAATGATCACACGCATCGCCTGCGGGAGGATCACCAGCCCCATCGTCTGGCTCGGGCTCAGGCCGAGCGCGGTCGCACCTTCCGTCTGCCCCCGCGGAATGCTCTCGATCCCCGCCCGGAAGATTTCGGTCATATAAGCGCCGTAGCAGAGCGAGAGCGCAAGGATGCCGGCCGGCACGGCGCTGATGACGTAACCCACCTGCGGCAGACCGAGATAGATGATATAGATCTGCATCAGGAGCGGCAGGCCGCGAAAGAGCGACGTGTAGAAGGTGGCGAGACCGTAGATCACACCGTTCTTCGACAGTTTCGCAATTGCGCCCACAAGCGCGATGACGGTCGCGACAGCGATCGAGATCACCGAAATGTAGAGCGTGGTGACGACGCCCTGCGAGATCAGGAAGCTGATCTTCTTGGCGATGAAGGCAAAGGAAAGATTGAAGGAATAGAAGAAGAGCATCAGGAGCGCGAAGAGCTCCAGCCAGACGCCGGCCACCTGCCAGCGGCGAGGCAGCTGCCGCAGGGCCTTCCAGTTCAGCGCCGCTATCACCGCGATCATCACCGCGCCGACCAACCGTCCGAGCGCGGGATTGGCGGCCAGCCACTCCGAGCTCGTCGGCAGAACAAGGCCGATCCAGGCAGGGCTGACACCCAGGCTGTAGACCGTCAGGGTTATCAGCGCGAGCAGGAGAAACGTCCCGGTGCGCCGCGCTGCATCCGGATAAGTCAGAATCATACGACCGATCATTTGGTTCTCTCCGGCATTCAGGCCGCGCGCTCGCGCCACCAGTCTTGAGCTTGCAGTTTCCAGTAGGTAAGCTGGGCTACCGCCAGACCGGCATAGCCGCCGGCCCAGACGAGCCCGAATGGCTTGAACAGCTTGTAGCGGTCGGACTGACCAAGGATGCCTTCGGCCACCAGCTTCCCGCCGATGGCGGTCGTGTTCAGCCCATGGCCGCCAAAGGCCGTGCAATGCCATACGCCGGGTTGCATCTCGCCGATCTGTGGCATGAGGTGGCGCGCGTAGGACATCAGTCCCGACCAGGCAAGCTCGGTCTTCAGATCCTTGAGCTGCGGATAGGTCCCGACCATTTCGCGCCGGAGTTCCCCGGCCAAGGCTGCCGGTGAGGCCGCACGGGTGGTGATGCGCCCGCCCCAAAGCAGGCGCTTCCCGCCCTCGACCAGGCGGTAGTAGTCGCCGGCGCGGCGGTTGTCGCCGATCGCGTCCGTGGTGGCGATGGCGGTACGAATGAGTTCCGGCGCTTCCTCGCTCAGCATGACATAGGTCGCGATCGGCAGGAACGAACGTTTCAGCCGCCCGTTCAGGGGGCCCGTATAGCCGCCGGTGGTGAACACGACATGACGCGCTCTGACACGGCCGCCCGACGTGGACACGGTCTTCTCGGCACCGTCGAGCACGCTCCCGGTCGCCGCCGAACCTTCATAGATCCGTCCGCCCAGCCGTTCGATCTCGCGCGCCAGTCCGCGAAGATAGTTGAGCGGATGCATGTGGAAGGCTTTGGGGTCGCGCAAGGCGTGGAAATATCGGTTCGACTTCAGCACCGAACGGACTTCGCCGGTGGAGAGATAGTCGAGCTCATAGCCGTAGATGCGCCTCATCTCGTCGGCATGCGCTTTCAGGCTGCCTCCGTCGTCGTAGCGCAACACGCTCGTGATGCCGGGCTGGGGCCGTGCGCCGTCGATTTTCAGCGCCTCGATCGTCTCGCGGACGAATTCGACGCCTTCGATCGAAAGCCGGTGTATCTGCCGCGCCGCCTCGGTCCCGGCCATGCGGGCGATGTTGTCGCTGCCGGTGGCAAAACCCGGGCTGACGAAACCGCCATTGCGGCCGGACGCCCCGAAGCCTACGCTTTCCGCTTCGAGAACGACCACCGATTGCCCGGCGCGCGCCAGCTGCAACGCCGTCGTCAGACCGGCGAGCCCGCCGCCGATGACCACGGTATCGCATTCGACCGTCCCGGAGAGGGGCGGTCTGACATTCGTTTCGGCTATTGTCTGCTTGTAATAGGTATTGGGATAGGACATTTTCTCTCGCCCGTCGACCGCGGTGGCAAGCGGAGGGGCGGCGAGCCGCCCCCCGCAGGTATCGGTTCAGTCGGCGCTGTAGTCCTTGCCGTACCACTTGGTGGTCAGCGTCGCGAGCGTGCCGTCCTTCTTCATCTCTTCGATGATGGAACCCACCTTCTTCGTCCAGTCCGGATCGACTTTTTCGGCGATGACCACAAGCGGCTCCCTGAAGGCATACTCGCCCTCGAGGACGCGCAGCGGATAGCCGTTCTTCACCGCGTTGAGCGCGGTCTGCTCCGGCGCGATGACCGCATCGAGGCGCACCCCGTCGCCAAGACGCAAATCGTCGAAGGGCAGCATGGAATCGGCGAAGGTGCGGATCTCGCCCGGCTCGATCTTATATTCGATCGGCGGCAGGCCCGGCGCATCGATCTCCAGCTGGCGGCGGATGAAATCTTCCGACGTGGTCGCCGTTTCGACCCCGATGATCTTGCCGTTCAGGTCGGCGACGGATTTCGCATGGCTGTCCTTGTGCAGCACGTAAACATAGGGGCTGAAGTAATAGATGCCGGCGAAATCGATGACCTGGGCACGCGCCTTGGTCGGGGTGACGGAGCCAACACCCAGATCGTAGCGCCCTTGCCAACGGCCGCCGGTCAACGTCGCCCAGTCGGGCGTTTCGAAGCTCACTTCGACGCCGAGACGCTTGGCGATCTCCTTGGAGACGTCGATGTCGAAACCGACCAGCTCGTTGCTGTCGTCCAGATAGCTCTGGGGCGGCCAGCCGCTGTTGGTGGCGACCACCATGGCCTTCTTCCCCATGACCCGATCGAGCGTCTCACCCGCCTGTGCGGCGGTTACGAACGCCAGTGCGGCAACGCCGATAGCGAGCTTTGCAAACAGTCCTTTCACGTAATCCTCCTCTTCGATAAGCCAGCCCTACAGCGTCGCGTCTCTCGCAAGGCGCGCAATGGTCGCTGTAGCACTTCGACTTGCTGCATGATCCACGGAACATGCAGCGTGCTCCCAGTTATAAGATGTCTGACAACTGAATTAGTAAATCCTACTGACGCGGTGTCAAGGCCGCATGGCGCACGCGGCCATGAAACGAAATGATGAGACTATGCGAATCGGTGATGGACTCGGCCGGAGTGCGAAGGAATAAGGCGGCGTTCAACGCGACGGCGTGGAGCCAGGCTCTACACACTATCCTGAAAGCGCGCCAAGGGCTGGACGCGGAAAGGCGGAGCCCGGCATCCGCCAGAGCCCCGCCTTCGCAGCAATGACAACTTCAGATCGCGATCACTCGGCAGCCGTTGCGGTGCGGCCGCCATTGAGCAGCATCAGCCCTTGAGCACGCTTCAGGCATTCGGCCTGCTCATTGCGATAGCGCGGCCCGATCTCCATCATCAGCACTGTCTCGGGCAGGAAATCCAGTTCACCGAAAATATCCTCCCAGTCGATGTCGCCCCAGCCGAGCGGCATGTGCAGGTCGCCGATACCGAGTGCCGTCGCCTCCTGCGGATAGAACGCCTGATAAAAGGCCTGCGGGCGGCCGAAGGAATCGTGGACGTGGAGGTGCCCGGCAACGGGCGCCATGGCGCGGATCTGCTCGCGAAAATTCAAGCCGCGATAGGTGGACTCGATATAGGCATGACTGAAGTCGATCAGCGCCACCAGATTGGAATGGTCGACGGCCCTAACCGTCTCGGCGATTTCGGCCGGCGTCTGGCGATACTGTCCCGGCACCGTTGAAAAGATATTTTCGAGCGCTATGCGCACGCCGTAGGGGCGTGCGAATTCCGCGAGCTCGAACAAAGCGTCACGCTCGCGCCGGTCTGACTCCGCCCGCTCGAAAAGCTGCTCGGCGCGCAGGTGACCGCCGTGCTGAACGATGATGCCGGCGCCGATGCGATCGCAGATCTCGACCAGCGCCTTTGCCGCCTCCAGCTGATAGGCCGCGGTTGCCGGATCCATGAAGTTCGAGGAAACGAGGCCGTGAACCGTGTAGCGAAAGGGGAACTGGCGGGTCAGCGCCACAAGCCGCTCCACGCGCTCCTTGATCAGTCTTCCGCCGGCGATGAGGTCGATGCTGGTCAGGCCAAGCTCGACCGTGTCGACGCCGAGTTCCCTCAGTCGGCGCAGGTCGGCCTCGAGGCTCTCCAGTTCGCCGTCGACGGAACCCGAACTGAAGCCGGTTGCGATGATATTGCTCATTGATTGTCCCCATTGAGATGACCGGCTACGACCGGACTAGAAAATACGCGTTTCCGGTCGGAAACCGCTATAACTTTTCCTCTAGGCGCATTGATGCGACTTCGGCGTCACGGAGGCCGAGCGCCAGATCGGGACTGTCCGAGGTCAGATGCCCGATTCCCCTTTCGAGCCAGCGGCGGATGCCCGCTTCCTCGTTGAGGGTCCATACGCAAAGCCGCTCCATAGGCACCGAGCTGCGGATGAGTTCCCACTCGTCCGCCATCAGTTCGTGGTGGATCGCTACGATGTCCACGAGGCCGTCGGCGGCCGGGAGAAAGGCAGAGAGACCGCCTTGCCGCGCCGCCCAGTCGGCATTGACGGAGACGAGACGCGCGACATGCGGCGCATGGAGGCGGCACTCCTCGAGGACCGATATATCGAAAGACGTGAGATGGGAGCGGCGGTCGACGCCGAAGCGCCGCAGTTCCTCCGCTACTCGGGCGGCGATGCCGGGGTAAGGCGTTCCCGTTTCGTCGGACTTGATCTCGACGTGCAAGTGAAGTCCGTCCCTGGCTGCAAGTATGCCCAGCACGTCGCTCAATGTCGGGATGCTCTCGTCCGTAT
Organism: Ensifer sp. R1-3; assembly: GCF_056739175.1. NCBI lineage: Bacteria > Pseudomonadati > Pseudomonadota > Alphaproteobacteria > Hyphomicrobiales > Rhizobiaceae > Ensifer > Ensifer sp. R1-3. The sequence goes on along the minus strand of NZ_CP096515.1, from coordinate 3,204,821 downwards.
CGCGCAACCGCGTCGCGAGCCACCTCTCGGGAGAAAGCCGGCGCACCGGTCCGGTCGCGTGTACGGTCCTGTCGAGCGTGGCGTCGTGAATGACGAGCAACTCTCCTGATTGGGTCAAGTGCACGTCGAACTCGATGGCATCGACGCCGAGCCGCAGCGCATTGCGGAAACCCGTCAGCGAGTTTTCCGGCCAGAGATTGCGGGCGCCGCGGTGGCCGATGATTTTCGTCATGGGATTGGGTCCTCAACGCACGGTGGGATCGAGCTTGTCGCGAAGCCAGTCGCCGACAAGCGAGATGGAAAGGGTCGTGAGCATGATCACGGCAGCCGGAGCGAGCATGATCCAGGGAGCGCGGGTCAGATATTCGCGCCCGAAGCCGACCATGTTGCCGAGGCTCGTTTCCGGCGGCTGCACACCGAGACCTAGGAATGACAGCCCGCTTTCCATCAGGATGATCTCCGGAAACGTCAGCGTCATCGACACGATCAGCGTCGATGCGACATTGGGCAGGATATGGCGGAGATAGACCCGCGCCGGAGTGGCGCCGAGTTGCACCACCGCGGCAGCATAGCCCTGCGCCCCGGCCGAGATCGCCAGGCCGCGGGCGATGCGCGCGTAGCGTTCCCAGCCGTAGAAGCCCATGAGACAGACGAGCAGCACCATGGAGGAGCCGAAGAAGGCCAGCACCGCGAGCGACATGATGAGAAACGGCAGGGCCGCCTGGAAATCGGCAAGCGCGAGTACCAGATGCTCGGTCAAGCCCCGAAACCGCGCTGCCGCGAAACCGAGCGCCGTGCCGAAGACCGCCGAAAGCACCGTCGCACCGAAGGCGATGATCAGCGAGACGCGGATCGACTGGATCAGCCGCGACAGCACGTCCCGGCCGAGCTCGTCGGTGCCGAGCCAGTGCTTCAGCGTTCCGGGCGCCGACAGCCGGCTCGTCAGATCCATCGCCGTGATGTCATACGGCCGCAGGTAGCCGGCGAAAAGCGCGATGACGATCATCGCTGCGAGCCAGAGGAAGCCGAACGCCACCGAAAGCGGCAATTTGCGCCGAAGGAAGGAAAGGGAGCCTCGTAGCCATCCTGCAAGAGGCGATCTCTCTGCCAGATCAACGGAAGCCATAGCGCATCTCCTTGGATCTAATGCCCGGCATGCGAACGCAGCCGCGGGTCGAGCCAGCCGTAGAGCAGATCGACGACGAGGTTCGACATCACCATTGCCGCGGCGATGATCAGCAGAATGCACTGCACGACGGCGAGGTCGCGATTGCTGACCGAAACGATCAGCAGCCGCCCGATGCCGGGCCAGGAGAAGATCGATTCCACCACGACCGCGCCGGCGATCAGCGACCCGACCATGAAACCGACGATGGTGACGATCGGGACTGCGGCGTTGGGAAGCGCATGGCTCCAGATGACGTCGCGCCATTTCAGCCCCTTCGCCGAGGCGGTGCGGATGTAGGGCTGCCCAAGCACCTCGATCATGGCGCTGCGCGAGAAACGGGCAAGAATGCCGATCCCGCCGATGCTCATCGTGATCGTCGGCAGAATCCCATGCATCCAGGTATCCTGGCCCCCGGACGGCAGCACGCCGAGAAGAACCGAAAAGATCAGTACGAGCACGAGGCCCATGACGAAGGACGGAACGGTAAAGCCGATGATCGCCAGCGTGATCACGCCGCGGTCGGCGAAGCTCTGGCGGTGGAGCGCGGCATAGACGCCGGCGGGGATACCGATCATCAGCTTCAGGATCAGCGCCGGAAGCGTCAATTGCAGCGTCGCGGGCACCCGCTCCAGAACCAGTCGCAGCGCCGAGGCCTTGTCGCGCATCGACACGCCGAAATCTCCGGTGAAGATGGACTTGATATAGGCGAGGTATTGTACCCAGATCGGCTGGTCGAGACCCCAGGTTTTGCGGAACGCGTCGACGGCGTCCTGAGGCACATCGGGACCGAGCATCACCTGGGCCGGATCGCCCGACATGCGCAGCACGACGAAAGCGAAGGTCACGACGGCGAGGATCGTAATCACGGCGCGCATCAGACGCACGAGAACGAAGCGGATCATGCCCGTCTCCTAAGGGTCTCGACCGACGCGGTTTCGCCCGCCACCGCATGACAGGCCGCCGTCCGGCCGTTGCCGGTCCGGCGAAGCGCAGGCACGCTCGTGCGGCAGATGTCGCGCGCAACGGGACAGCGGGGATGGAAAGCGCAGCCCGAGGGACGATCGGCCGGGTTCGGCGGTTCGCCCTGCAGGATCACCCGGCCTTCGAGCGGCTTGCCCGGGACCGGGACGCTCGAGACGAGCGCCTTCGTATAGGGATGCTGCGGCGCCCGGAAGATCACGTCGGAAGAAGCCTCCTCGACGATCCGGCCGAGATACATCACCGCGACGCGGTCGGCGATGTTGCGCACGACCTTCAGATCGTGGCTGATGAAGATCATGGCGATGCCGTTCTTTTCCTGGAGATCGCGCAGCATGTTGACGACCTGCGCCTGGATCGAAACGTCGAGGGCGGAGACGGGCTCATCGCAGACCAGGAGCTTCGGCCGCGAAGCAAGGGCGCGGGCGATGACGGCCCGCTGCCGCTGGCCGCCGGAAAGCTCATGCGGGAAGCGCCCGGCCTGGTCGGAGCGAAGCCCGACAGCCGCCATCAGTTCGGCAATGCGGGCGGCCTGGTGTTCTTTCGGGACGAGCCGGTGAATATCGAGCGGCTCGCCGATCTGCGCTGCAATCGTCAGGCGCCGGTCGAGTGCCGCAAGCGGATCCTGGTAGACGAGTTGCATCTTGGCGCGCAGCGCCCGCCATCCGGCCGTACCGTATTTCGGCATAGGGCTTCCCTCGAAGCGCACCTCGCCGGCCTGCGCCGGATCGAGCCCCAGAAGCATCCGCCCCAATGTCGATTTGCCGGACCCCGATTCGCCGACGATTCCGAGCGTCTCGCCGGGCATGACCGCGAGCGAAATCCCGTCGACGGCGCGCACCGGGCTTGGGCGGCCGAAGAGCCCGCGCCGGACTTCGTAGATGCGCACGAGTTCGTCCGCTTCGATCAGCGCAGTCACGACATCAGCCCTTCGGGAACTCTTCTCTCAGCGTCGCCGCGCGTGACCGCTGGCACGGGGCGCATGCAGGCAAGGCGGCGTCCGTCGCCTTGGGGCTCGAGATGCGGGTAGTCGCTCCCGCAGGCATCGACGGCGCGGGGGCACCGGGGCGAGAAGGAACAGCCCGCAGGCAGATGTTTCGGGCTCGGTACGGTCCCCGGGATAGGGATCAGCCGGTCGCGCGGCCCGTCGATCCGCGGAATGGCATCGAACAGTCCCCGCGTATAGGGATGCCGCGGCTCCGAGAAGAGTTGCGCCACGCTTCCCTCTTCGACGATCCGGCCGGCATACATGACGCATACGCGATCGCAAACCTGCGAGACCGCGCCCAGATCATGGCTGATGAAGACGAGCGCCATGCCGGTCTCGGCCCGAAGCGTGTTCAGAAGATCGAGGATCTGCGCCTGGATGGTCGCGTCGAGCGCCGTGGTCGGCTCGTCGGCGATCAGCAGGTCCGGCTCGCCCGCGAGCGCCATCGCGATCATCAGGCGCTGGCACTGCCCACCGGAAAATTCGTGCGGATAAAGATCGAAGCGCCGCGCCGCATCGGGAATGCCGACCATGTCCATCAACCGCAGGGCCTCGACGCGCGCCGCATCTCCGCGAAGACCGCGGTGAATGTAAAGCGCCTCGACGATCTGGCGGCCGATGCGCAATACGGGATTGAGAGAGCTCGAAGGGTCCTGGAAAATCATTGCGATCCGCCCGCCGCGGACCTCCTCGAGAGCGGCGCGGCGTGCCCCGCACAGTTCCCGGCCGTCGATCCGGACAGAACCCGTGACAGCCGCCTTGCCCGGAAGCAGCCCGAGCGCCGCGAGCCAGGTCACGGACTTGCCGCATCCCGACTCGCCGACGAGGCCGACAGCCTCTCCCTTGGCAACATTGAGATCGATGCCATGCAGAACCTGAACGCCATCGAAAGCGACCTTCAGGTCCCGCAATGCTACGAGATCCGGCTTGGCAGCGCCCATTTCTCATTCCCGGTGTTTCGACCGCGGCATCGCCGCCCGGTCCTCAAAGGATTCCGGCAGCCGCCGGGCTGCCGGAACACGGCGTAGTCGAATTCAGCTGGCCCAGTTGGCGGCGCGGAAGTCCATGGCGAAGGCGGGCGCCGCCTTCCAGTTCAACGAAGACTTCATGCCGGTGAAGACCGCGTTCTGGTGAAGCACCTGGTAGACCGGGTCCTCGCGCTCGCAGATCTCGAGCATGCGGGCGAATGCCTTCTTGCGTTTCGCATGATCGGTTTCCGTTTCGAGGATCTGGGCCATCTGGTTGGCCTCGGCATTTGCCCAGTCTTTCTTCTGCTGAACCTCGCCGTTAGGCCCGAACTGGGCGACGATCGAGGAGACCGGATCGCTGAAGGCGGCGCCGGCCGACCAGTCGCGCACGCCCTTCGCGCCGGACGGGTCGTGGATCTGACCCCAGTTTTCCTTCATCTGGATTTCGACATTGAGGCCGACCTGCTTCCACATCTCGACCATGATCTGGCCGTTCGCAGTCTGGTTCGTGTAGTAATTGTTGAGAAGTCGGAACGGGATCGCATCGCCCTTGTAATTGGCCTGCTTCAGGAGATCCTTGGCGAGCTGCGGATTATATTCCGGAACCGCCCAGCCTTCGACGAACATGTCACCGTAGAAGGGGAACTGCAGGCCGGCCGGCACGGTCGTCTGACCGGACCAGAGCGCATCGACGATCGCCTGGCGGTCGATCGAATGGGTCATCGCCCGGCGGACGAGCGGGTCCTGAAGCGTCGGATTCTGGACATTGAAGACGGAAATGCGGTGGTTGTGGATCGTCGAGCCCTGGACCTCATATCCGGGTGCGGCCTGAACCGCAGCGATCTGGTCCGGCGGCAGGTCGCAGGCGAAGTCGTATTCGCCGGAGAGCAGGCCGTTGACGCGCGACGAAACCTCCGGAACCTCGACGAAGCGAATCTGCTCCAGCGGCGGGCGGCCGCCCCAGTAGTCGTCGAAGGCGACGAGCGTCAAGGAAACGTCCGGTTTATGTTCGCCGACCATATAGGGGCCGGTGGTGATCGGCTTGCGTGCCCAGTCCATATAGGTCGCCGCCTCGTCCCAGGCGCGACGGTTGGCAATCTGGCTGCCGAAGGCATAAAGGCGGCCCTCGATGGTGACGTCCGGCGTCGCGTTGTGGAAGCGAACGGTATGTTTGTCGACGGCCTCGACGCCGGCAAGCGCCGGCCAGAGGCGGCGCCCGGTGCCCGGCACGACTGCCGGCAGTTCCTTGGCGGTGGCCGGCTTGTGCTCATCCTCGAAGACCGTCTTGCCGCCTGCGGGCTGGGTGTCCCCGAACACGCGCTGCGCGGAGAAGCTGAACACGACGTCGTCGGCCGTGAGCTCGTCGCCATTGTGGAACTTCACACCCTGGCGCAGCTTGAGCTCGAGGGTCTTGTCGTCGATACGCTTCCATTCCGTCGCAAGGCCGGGAACCGGACCCTGATTGCCCATCCAGTCGCGCAGGATCAGACCCTCCCAGAGGTTTGGGAAGAACACGCGCTCACCGACATTCGACTGCTCGTTCCAGACGTCGAGTGTATTGTTGATGGTGATCTTCTGCACGGCGATGGTGACGGATGGGCGCTTGCCTTGGCTGAACGCGAAGCGCGGCAGGACCAAGCTGCCCGCAGTCGCGCCCATGAGGCCCAGCGCGGCGCGGCGGTTGATTGAAAGCATGAGACTCTCCTTTTGGATGGAATCGAGCACCCGCGCGGATGCTGTTCAGCGTCGGATGTAGTTCCGCCAGACGTCGTCTTCCTGATGTTTGGGTGAAACTTTCGTGACAGGGGCTCGACGACCAAACTGTGGACGGTCTTGCCGACAGAGGTCCCTAGGAGACATCGCTTGCGCAACTCCGCGCCCTGTCGGCGTGCAGTGGAAAGCGATGATGAATGAAGCTGCAGTCATTGGGGGTAAGCGTCCAACCGAATGTCGTCAGACGCCAATTAGTTCACATGTGTAACACTGATGTGACGTATGTAACTCTTCTCCATGTCGCCTTGCCCGATTAAGGATGACATGCGTCTGACCAGACGCGCAGCGTTGCAGGGGGGGTGCATGGGGCAGCAGAGACTGATGGCCAAGGCCGCTTGGCTCTACCACGTGGAAGGACTGACGCAGGCCGAGATCGGCGAGCGCATGAGTCTCACACGCCGGAGGGTGAACGAGCTTCTTGCCGCGGCGCTGGAGCAGGGCATCGTCCGGATCAACTTTAGTTCACCCCTTGTCGAGAGTGTCGAGCTGGAATCGCGGCTGCGCGACCGTTTCGGATTGGATGATGCCGTGGTCATGCCCACCCCGGCCGATCCGCGCCTTCTCCACGCGGTCATCGGGCGCGGCGCCGCCGCCTATCTCGATCGCCTGATCCAGACGCGGAAACCACACTCCATTGGAGTTGGCTGGGGAGCGACCTTACGCGAGACGATGCAGCATATGACGCCCGCCAACGAACCCCGGATCGATGTCCGATCGATGATGGGCGGGCTGACGCATGGTTCGGAGATCAACACCTTCGAGATCGTCCGCGGCTTCGCGGAGGTGCTGAAGGCGCAATGCCACTACTTCGTCGCGCCTATCTATGCCGAAACTCCGCAATCGCGCGAGGCCCTGATTGCGCAGTCGGTGTTCCGCAAGACCTTCCGCCAGATCTGCGACGTCGACATATCCTATCTCAGCGCCGGCGACATGTCGCAGCACTCCCTGCAGGTGCGCTATGGCCTTCCGGAAGGGACGAAGGTGAGCGAACTCATAGCCCGCGGTGCGGTCGGCGATCTCCTCGGCCGGTATATCGACGCCGAAGGCAACCCCGTCGATCACCCGCTCAACCGTCAGGTGCTCTCGCCCGAGTTCGACGACTACCGCCGCATCCCCTGCCGCATCATTGCCTCGGGCGGTTCGCACAAGCACGACATTCTCCTGGCCCTGGCACGGGCAAGGCTGCCAACGATCATGATCACCGACGCCGAGACCGCCATGGCGATGCTGCAGCGCGCGGAGGAAAGGTGATGGACATCGACTGGAAACGACGCTGCAAAACGGCCGCCCTTTCGGCGCTGGGAGGCCCTCAAACGCCAAAAGGCCCGCTGCTGCGGGCCTTTTGGCGTGTATATGTGTGTGTGTTTGGTTGCGGGGGCAGGATTTGAACCTGCGGCCTTCAGGTTATGAGCCTGACGAGCTACCGGGCTGCTCCACCCCGCGTTATCCGAGTTTTGCGAAGCAAAATCTCGTCTGAGTTTTGCGAGCCAAAATCTCGCCGAGTTTTGCGAAGCAAATCTCGTATGTTTTGGTTCGGTCTGGCGATCGAAAGGCCGCTTGTTCGGCGGCCGGTCTGTATCGGCCGGTCCGGCTTGTGAGAGAAGATGTTCGGTTTTGTTTATCCTGCGTTTTGCAGACCTGGCAGCGACCTACTCTCCCGCGTCTTAAGACGAAGTACCATCGGCGCTGGGGCGTTTCACGGCCGTGTTCGGAATGGGAACGGGTGCAGCCACCCCGCCAGAACCACCAGGTCGGCAAAGCGCAAGATTGAGCCTGCGGTGCAGGCTCGAACCGATTTTGAGAAGCTGGTGAAGTTTTTCACTTCTTTTGAACACGTCTTCTGTCTGTCGCCCCGGCCGTGAGGCCGCAAGCGCAGAGCGCGTCGCGCCTTGTGGCGCGCGCCGTCCGCAGCGCTACGCGCGTGAGGACAAAGAAAGTTGCGATGCTCATCTTCGATGAGCATAGGCAACAAGAACGATCAAGCCAATCGAACGATTAGTACCGGTAAGCTTCATGCGTTGCCGCACTTCCACACCCGGCCTATCAACGTGGTCGTCTTCCACGGTTCTCAAGGGAATACTCGTTTTCAGGTGGGTTTCCCGCTTAGATGCCTTCAGCGGTTATCCCTTCCATATATAGCTACCCTGCTATGCCCTTGGCAGGACAACAGGTCCACCAGAGATATGTCCATCCCGGTCCTCTCGTACTAGGGACAGATCCTGTCAATATTCCTACACCCACGGCAGATAGGGACCGAACTGTCTCACGACGTTCTGAACCCAGCTCACGTACCGCTTTAATTGGCGAACAGCCAAACCCTTGGGACCTGCTCCAGCCCCAGGATGCGATGAGCCGACATCGAGGTGCCAAACAACCCCGTCGATATGGACTCTTGGGGGTCATCAGCCTGTTATCCCCGGCGTACCTTTTATCCGTTGAGCGATGGCCCTTCCACGCGGGACCACCGGATCACTATGACCGACTTTCGTCTCTGCTCGACTTGTCAGTCTCGCAGTCAGGCGGGCTTATGCCATTGCACTCGACGAGCGATTTCCGACCGCTCTGAGCCCACCATCGCGCGCCTCCGTTACTCTTTCGGAGGCGACCGCCCCAGTCAAACTACCCACCATACACTGTCCCGGATCCGGATGACGGACCGCGGTTAGACATCCATGACGATAAGGGTGGTATTTCAAGGATGGCTCCACGAGAACTGGCGTCCCCGCTTCAAAGCCTACCACCTATCCTACACATGCCGACACGAATGCCAGTGTAAAGCTATAGTAAAGGTGCACGGGGTCTTTCCGTCTGACCGCAGGAACCCCGCATCTTCACGGGGAATTCAATTTCACTGAGTCTATGTTGGAGACAGCGGGGAAGTCGTTACGCCATTCGTGCAGGTCGGAACTTACCCGACAAGGAATTTCGCTACCTTAGGACCGTTATAGTTACGGCCGCCGTTTACTGGGGCTTCGATTCAGAGCTTGCACCCCTCCTCTTAACCTTCCAGCACCGGGCAGGCGTCAGACCCTATACGTCGTCTTGCGACTTCGCAGAGCCCTGTGTTTTTGATAAACAGTCGCTACCCCCTGGTCTGTGCCACCCCATCCTACTTGCGTAGAAAAGGGTCACGCTTCTTCCGAAGTTACGCGTGCAATTTGCCGAGTTCCTTCAACATAGTTCTCTCAAGCGCCTTGGTATACTCTACCTGACCACCTGTGTCGGTTTCGGGTACGGTCTATACGGTGGAGCTATTTCCTGGAACCGCGTCCCCGCCCGGACAATCCAATAAGTCCGGACAAGTTGAGCAATCCGTCACTACCACCAGGCCCACGAATATTAACGTGGTTCCCATCGACTACGCGTGTCCGCCTCGTCTTAGGGGCCGGCTAACCCTGCTCAGATTAACTTTAAGCAGGAACCCTTGGTCTTTCGGCGAGAGGGTCTCTCACCCTCTTTATCGTTACTCATGTCAACATTCGCACTTCCGATACCTCCAGGACCCCTCACGGGTATCCCTTCACTGGCTTACGGAACGCTCCGCTACCACGCGGTCTTACGACCACATCCTCAGCTTCGGTGCATGGCTTCAGCCCCGTTACATTTTCGGCGCAAAGACCCTTATTTAGACCAGTGAGCTGTTACGCTTTCTTTAAATGATGGCTGCTTCTAAGCCAACATCCTGGTTGTTTTGGGATCCTCACATCCTTTCCCACTTAGCCATGACTTGGGGACCTTAGCTGGAGGTCAGGGTTGTTGCCCTTTTCACGACGGACGTTAGCACCCGCCGTGTGTCTGCCGACTAGTACTCCTCGGTATTCGGAGTTTGGTTAGGATCAGTAAGACGGTGAGTCCCCATAGCCCATCCAGTGCTCTACCCCCGAGGGTATTCGGTCGACGCACTACCTAAATAGTTTTCGCGGAGAACCAGCTATTTCCGAGTTTG
>NZ_CP096515.1:2740000-3190000 GCF_056739175.1 Ensifer sp. R1-3 | reverse complement strand
GAGAGCTGGCCCGTTCGCGCGACCGCGAGGAAGAACTGCAGATCGTCCCAGGTAAAATTCGGATTCATGTCCCTCCCCTTCTATTCAAAAATGAACAGATGCTGTTTGCAATTTACGGGTCGACCGACTTGCTTCCAAGCAGAATTTTCTGGATGGTAAACATCCGGCCGACATTTGAGGAGCATGTCTGGTCAAATTTGAACAGAGCGATGTGGGGAGACGGCCGAGGCCTCGAAAGGACACGGCCGAGCCCTATGTGTTTCCGCACGAGGGCTTCGCATCGCCCTTTAGAACATAGAACCTTTGGGAGGAGGACAAATGCACAAGAAACTGATCGCCACGCTCGCGATGGTGCTCGCCGGCAGCACCGCCGCCCTTGCCGACGCATCCGACGGCAAGGTCAAGATCGGCATTCTCAACGACCAATCCGGCGTCTATGCCGATTTCGGCGGCAAATCCTCCTACGAGGCGGCGCTGATGGCCGTAGAAGACTTCGGCGGCAAGGTGCTCGGCGTCCCGGTCGAGGTGGTGACGGCCGACCATCAGAACAAGCCCGATATCGCCTCCAACATTGCGCGGCAATGGTACGACACCGAGCAGGTCGACAGCATCATGGAGCTGACCACCTCCTCCGTTGCGCTTGCCGTGCAGGCGATCTCGAAAGAAAAGAAGAAGATCGACATCGTCACCGGGGCCGCAACGACGGAGCTCACCGGCAAGCAGTGCAGCCCCTACGGCTTCCATTGGGCGTATGACACGCATTCGCTCGCGGTCGGCACCGGCGGCGCGCTGGTCAAGCAGGGCGGCGACAGCTGGTTCTTCCTGACCGCCGACTATGCCTTCGGCTATTCGCTGGAAGAGAACACCGGCAACTATGTCAAGGAGAACGGCGGCACCGTCGTCGGCGCCGTCCGTCATCCGCTTGCAACCACCGACTTTTCCTCCTTCCTGTTGCAGGCCCAGTCCTCGGGAGCCAAGGTGATCGGTCTTGCCAATGCCGGTCTCGACACCTCGAACGCCATCAAGCAGGCCGCCGAGTTCGGCATCGTCCAGGGCGGGCAACGCCTGGCGGCCCTGCTCTTCACGCTGGCCGAAGTCCACGGTCTCGGTCTCGATGCGGCGCAGGGGCTGACGCTCACCGAAGGCTTCTACTGGAACCGCGACGAGGAGAGCGCCAAGTTCGGCAAGCGCTTCATGGAGCGCACCGGCAAGATGCCGAACATGGTTCATGCCGGCACCTACTCGGCCGTACTGCAATATCTGAAAGCGATCGAGAAGGCCGGAACCGACGAGACGGAAGCTGTCGCCAAAGAGCTGCACGCTCTTCCGGTCGACGACGTCTTTGCAAAGAACGGGACAGTCGCGCCGAACGGGCGGATGATCCACGACATGTATCTGCTCGAGGTCAAGAAGCCGGACGAGAGCAAGGAGCCCTGGGACTACTTCAAGGTTCTCGCGACCATTCCCGGTAAGGAAGCCTTCATCGACCCGGCCCAGAGCGGCTGCGAGCTCGTGAAGTCCTGACCGGCAAGACGATGACCGTCGCCATGCCTTTGGAGAATGGAGCGCCGCGGGTGGTTCTGTCCGCCCGCGGGCTCCGCCGCGACTTCGGCGGCTTCACCGCCGTCAAGGACGTCGACCTCGATGTCCACCATGCCCGCGTGCATGCGCTGATCGGCCCGAACGGGGCCGGCAAGACCACCGTCTTCAATCTCCTCACGAAGTTCCTGCAGCCGACCCATGGCACGATCACCCTGCTCGGCGAGGACATCACCAGGACCGCGCCCGACAAGGTCGCCCGCATGGGCCTCGTACGCTCGTTCCAGATCTCGGCGGTGTTCCCGCACCTGACCGTGCTCGACAACGTCCGCGTCGCGCTGCAGCGGCCGAACCGTCTGGCGACGCAGTTCTGGAAATCCTTGTCGTCGCTCGACACTCTCAACGGCAAGGCCGAGCAGCTGATCCGTTCCGTCGGTCTCGACAAGGAGGCGAACGCCGTCGCCGCGGACCTTTCCTACGGCCGCAAGCGCGTGCTCGAAATCGCCACGACGCTGGCGCTCGAGCCGAAGGTGCTGCTCCTCGACGAGCCTATGGCCGGCATGGGGCATGAGGACGTCGGCATGGTCGCCGAGATCATCCGCGAAGTAGCGCGCGAGCGGGCAGTGCTGATGGTCGAGCACAATCTCTCGGTCGTCGCGACGCTCTGCCACCACGTCACGGTCCTGCAGCGCGGGGAGATCCTCGCGGAAGGAGACTATGCGACAGTCTCGGAGGATCCGCGCGTCCGCACAGCCTATATGGGCACGGAGGAGGCCTCCAGATGAAACCGCTTCTCAAGGTGGCCGGCCTTAACGCCTGGTACGGCGAAAGCCACGTCCTGCACGGCGTCGATATGACCGTCGGCGAGGGCGAAATGGTCACGCTGCTCGGCCGCAACGGCGTCGGCAAGACGACGACGCTGCGCGCGATCATGGGGATCGTGCGCGAGCGCAGAGGTGAAATCAGCTTCGCCGGCGAGGACCTGATGCGCGTGCCCCTCCACCGCGTCGCCCATCGCGGCCTGGGATTCGTCCCCGAGGAGCGCGGCATCTTCTCGACGCTTACCGTCTACGAAAACCTCTTGCTGCCGCCGGCCGTCGCGAAGGGCGGCATGACGATCGACGAGATATTCGAGCTGTTTCCCAATCTCCACGAGCGCCGCAACAGCGCCGGAACCAAGCTCTCGGGTGGCGAGCAGCAGATGCTGGCGATCGCGCGCATCCTGCGGACCGGAGTGCGGATGATGCTGCTCGACGAGCCGACCGAGGGACTTGCCCCGGTGATCGTCCAGCGCATCGGCGAGGTGCTGAAGAAGCTGAAGGAACGCGGCATGACCGTTCTCCTGGTGGAACAGAACTTCCGTTTCGCGAGCAAGGTCGCGGACCGCTTCTACCTGATGGATCATGGGCGTGTGGCCGGCGAGTTTCCGGTTTCGGAACTTTCCGGGCGCATGGATATGCTGCATGATGTGCTCGGGGTGTAGGCCATGACGATGATTTTCGGAATTCCCCTCCAGGCCTTTCTCGGGCAGCTGCTGATCGGGCTCATCAACGGCTCCTTCTATGCGCTCCTGAGCCTCGGCCTCGCCATCATCTTCGGGCTCCTGCGCGTCATCAACTTCGCCCACGGTGCGCAGTATATGCTCGGCGCCTTCATGGCCTGGCTGCTGCTCTCCTATTTGGGCATCGGCTATTGGCCGGCGCTCATTCTCGCGCCCCTTCTCGTCGGCCTCATCGGCGCCGTTATCGAACGCACGATGCTGAGACGGCTCTATACGCTCGATCCGCTCTACGGCCTCCTCTTCACCTTCGGCCTGGCGCTTACCATCGAAGGCACCTTCCGCTATCTCTACGGCGCGTCCGGCCAGCCCTATGCGACGCCGGCGCTGCTTATGGGCGGGGCCAATCTCGGCTTCATGTTCCTGCCTATCTATCGCGGCTGGGTCATCGTCTTTTCGCTGGTGATCTGCCTCGGCACCTGGCTCATGATCGAGAAGACCAAGCTCGGCTCCTATCTACGCGCCGCTACGGAGAATCCGGTCCTGGTGCAATCCTTCGGGATCAACGTGCCCTTTCTGCTGACGCTGACCTACGGGCTCGGCGCGGCGCTCGCCGCAATTGCCGGAGTTCTCGCGGCGCCGATCTACCAGGTCTCGCCGCTGATGGGATCTAACATCATCATCGTCGTCTTCGCAGTGGTCGTCGTCGGCGGCATGGGCTCGATCATGGGCGCGATCGTCACCGGTTATCTGCTGGGCATCGCCGAAGGACTGACCAAGGTCTTCTATCCGGAGGCCTCCAACATCGTGATCTTCGTGATCATGGCCATCGTTCTCCTGCTGAGGCCCGCGGGTCTCTTCGGTCGGGATGCTTGATATGACGCTGACACTTGAACTCGCGAAGCGGAAGGAACGCTCGCCGGCCATCGTTCAGACGGTGTTTCTCGGCGTCGGCCTTGCCTGCCTGCTGCTCGCGCCCCTGTTCTTCTACCCCGTCTTCCTCATGAAGATCTTATGCTTCGCGCTCTTTGCCTGCGCCTTCAATCTGCTGCTCGGCTATACGGGGCTGCTCTCCTTCGGCCATGCCGCCTTCTTCGGCGGCGCGGCCTATTTCACCGCGCATGCGGTCAAGGAATGGGGCGTGCCGCCCGAACTCGGCATCCTCCTCGGCGTCGTCGGCGCTGCCCTTCTCGGCGCGGTCGTCGGCTTCTTCGCGATCCGCCGGCAGGGCATTTATTTCGCCATGATCACGCTGGCGTTGGCCCAGATGTTCTATTTCTTCTGCCTCCAGGCCGGGTTCACCCGCGGCGAGGACGGTATCCAATCGGTGCCCCGCGGCCATCTCCTCGGTTTCATCGATCTCTCGCAGCCGACGAACATGTATTATTTCGTGCTCGCCGTCTTCGTCATCGGCATCGCCATGATCTGGCGGATCATCAATTCGCCCTTCGGAATGATCCTGAAGTCGATCCGCGAGAACGAGACGCGCGCGATCTCGCTCGGCTACTCGGTCAGGAACTACAAACTCGCAGCCTTCGTGATGTCGGCGGCGCTGACCGGGCTTGCCGGCGGTCTGAAGGCACTCGTCTTCCAGTTCGCGACGCTGACCGACGTCAGCTGGCAGATGTCCGGCGAAGTCATCCTGATGACGCTTCTCGGCGGCATCGGAACGCTGATCGGGCCGCTCTTCGGCGCGGGTCTCGTCGTGACGCTGCAGAACTATCTGGCGACCTCGGAATTTCCGGTCACGATCATAACCGGCATCGTCTTCATGGTCTGCGTGCTTCTGTTCCGCCGCGGCATCGTCGGCGAGTTCTACAACTCCCGGCTCGGCCGCAGGCTCGGCTTCGAGCATCGACACAAGCATTGACCATGCATCGGTCCGAACCACGTCGGGCCCCGACATAGAGAAAACCAATGGACACGTTCGACTACATCATCGTCGGAGCGGGTAGCGCCGGCTGCGTGCTCGCCAACCGCCTGTCGGAAGACCCGGACCGCCGCGTGCTGCTGCTCGAGGCCGGCGGCAGCGACAACTATCACTGGATCCACATTCCGGTCGGCTATCTCTATTGCATCAACAATCCACGCACCGACTGGTGCTTCACCACCGCGGCGGAGGAAGGCCTCAACGGCCGGTCTCTCGGCTACCCGCGCGGCAAGGTGCTCGGCGGCTGCTCCTCGATCAACGGCATGATCTACATGCGCGGGCAGGCGCGAGACTACGACCTCTGGCGCCAGCTCGGCTGCCCCGGCTGGAGCTGGAACGACGTGCTGCCGTTCTTCAGGAAATCCGAGAATCATTACCGCGGCGCCGACGACATGCACGGAGCAAGCGGCGAATGGCGGGTCGAAAAGGCACGCGTCCGATGGGCGGTGCTCGATGCCTTCCAGAAGGCCGCGACCGAGGCGGGCATTCCGGAGACCGACGACTTCAACCGCGGAAACAACGAGGGCTCCGGTTATTTCGATGTCAATCAGCGGTCCGGCATCCGCTGGAATACGGCCAAGGCCTTTCTGAAGCCAGCCCGGAATCGGCGGAACCTTACGATCCTGACGAAGGCCCATGTCCGCCGGCTCATTCTCGAGGAAGGCCGCGTCGCCGGCGTCGAGTTCCAGCATGACGGCACCGTGAAAAGCGCCCGTGCGCGCCGCGAAACGGTGCTTTCGGCCGGAGCGATCGGCTCGCCGCATATCCTCGAACTCTCCGGAATCGGCCGGCCCGACGTGCTTCATGAAAACGGCATCGAAGTGCGCCACGAACTGCCGTCAGTCGGCGAAAACCTGCAGGACCACCTACAATTGCGCCTCGCCTACAAGGTGACCGGCGTCCCGACGCTCAATGAAAAGGCGACTTCACTTTTCGGCAAGGCGGCGATCGGCCTCGAATATCTCGTCCGCCGCTCCGGCCCGATGGCCATGGCGCCAAGCCAGCTCGGCATCTTCACGCGCTCGGGCCCGGAGAAGGAAACGCCGGATCTGCAGTATCATGTCCAACCGGTGACGCTCGAAAAGTTCGGCGAACCGGTACACCCCTTCCCCGCCGTCACCGCGAGCGTCTGCAATCTGCGGCCGGAAAGCCGCGGTTCGGTACATCTGAAGGGCCCGGATTTCGCAGCGGCACCGGACATCCGTCCGCGCTACCTG
The DNA here is from genome assembly GCF_056739175.1 of Ensifer sp. R1-3. NCBI lineage: Bacteria > Pseudomonadati > Pseudomonadota > Alphaproteobacteria > Hyphomicrobiales > Rhizobiaceae > Ensifer > Ensifer sp. R1-3. Next base: position 3,183,816 of record NZ_CP096515.1, on the reverse strand, counting down.
ACGGCCGAGGCCGACCGGGATGTGGCCGTGAAGTCGATCCGGCTCACCCGCCGCATCGTCGCGCAGCCCGCCTTCGCCCGTTACAAGCCGGTCGAGTTCAAGCCCGGTCCGGACTACCAGACGGATGAGGAGCTGAAACGCGCGGCGGGCGACATCGGCACGACGATCTTCCATCCCGTCGGCACCTGCCGGATGGGCAGCGACCCGGATAGCGTCGTAGATCCCGAGTTGCGGCTGCGCGGCATCGCCGGCCTGCGCATCGCCGATGCCTCGATCATGCCGACGATCACCTCCGGCAACACCAATTCCCCGACGATCATGATCGCGGAAAAGGCGGCTGAGATGATCCTGGCTGCAGGCCGATAAGCGCTGGGATTGTTCTGCAAAAACAGTGCACTAACATTCCGGGGAGCGCGCCGCTCGTTCCTTCTCCCCATCGAAATGCTACGGCATGCACATATCTCTTGCGCGCCGGTGCGGCGGATACTGCTCATGAAGGGGATCCCTCGGGAACCCAACCGCCTCAACCCGCTCGGTCGGGGTTGCCCCTCAACCGGCTGCCGCCACCTTCTCCCCGCAGGCGGGGAGAAGGGATATGCCGCGCCCGCTCGCTCCCTCGGGCGAACAGTGAATGCGGGGTTCAGTCGGCGCCGCTTGTCCCTTCTCCCCGCCTGCGGGGAGAAGGTGCCGGCAGGCGGATGAGATTCCATGAGGGGGTGGATAGCGCCGCGGCTTTTGCCAAAGTGGTGGTGTTACCAACCCAGCACCTTGGAGGGTCTCATGGCTGTGATTACACGAAGCCCCGATTGCACGGGCACTATCCGCACTGATCTTGGCGCAATTTTCGTTTCATTGGAACTGTCGCGGTCGACATGGCTGGTGACGTCGCTGTCGCCGGGCGGGGGCGAGAAGATGTCGCGGCACCAGGTGGATGGCGGCGATCTGGCCGGGCTTCTCGAACGCTTCGCGACGCTCAGGCGCAAGGCCGAGGCGCGCACCGGTCGCCGCTTTCCGGTGATCGTCGTCCAGGAGGCCGGTCTCGACGGCTTCTGGATCCACCGGGCTCTGGAGGCCGAGGGGATCGAGAGCCATGTCGTCGATCCTGCCTCGATCGCCATGCCGCGGCGGCGCCGGCGGACGAAGACGGACCGGATCGATGGCGAGATGCTGGTGCGCACGCTGCTGGCCTTCAAGCGCGGCGAGCCGCGCGTCTGCGCGATGGTCAAGGCGCCGACGCCGGAGCATGAGGATCGCCGCCGGCTGGTGCGGGAGCGCCAGGAATTGACCGCCGAGCGCGTCCGCGCGGTCAACCGCATCAAGGGCCTGCTGTTCGCCCAGGGGATCCGCGACTACCGGCCGCTGCGCCGCGACCGCCGGCAGCGCCTGGCGGAGCTGCGCGGCGGCGACGGACGTGCGCTCGGGCCGCATCTGCAGGCGCAACTCGCGCGGCTGCTCGAGCGGCTGGAATTGCTTCTTGAGCAGTTGAAGGCGCTGCTGGCGGCGCTCAAGGCACTGGCGGCCGAGGCGCAGGCGGCCGCCAGTGGGACGGACGCCGCCGTCATGGCGCGGCTACTCGAGATCAAGGGCATCGGCCTGGGCTTTGCCAGCGTCCTCTTCACCGAAGGCCTGTTCCGGCCGTTCGCCAACCGCCGGCAAGTAGCCGCCTATGCCGGACTGGCGCCGACGCCCTGGCGAAGCGGCACGATCGATTACGAGCAGGGCGTCTCCAAGGCGGGCAATCCGCGGCTGCGCGCGACGCTGATCCAGCTGGCCTGGCTGTGGCTGCGCCATCAGCCGCAGACCGCACTCAGCCGCTGGTTCCACGACCGGGTCAGGCAGAACGGCGGCCGCTTCAAAAAGGTGATGATCACAGCGCTGGCGCGCAAGCTTCTCGTGGCGGTGTGGAAATACGTCACCCAAGGCGTCGACATCGAGGGCATGGCGATGACCACCGCCTGATGCCGCTGCACGCTTTCTCCGCAGCCTGATCGGCTTCGGAGAATCCGGGTGAACGAACCGACTGCCCCTTGGCAGACAACGCCGTGGATGAGACTGGTCCCGTTCTCCCGAGCCCTCCCGCTGCAAGCGGAAGATTGGTGCAGCCGCCGGCCGGCGGCGACCGTATGTGAGGTTATGCGCCGAACGGCCCGTCCGACGCGCATGGTGACAAGGGCTCCCCGGCTTCTCGCGAAAACGATCGCAGGCAACGCGGCAATGCCTCGACACACGGGCATGCAACCACGGACCCCCGACCGACACGCCATCGTGGGATCGGGGGTGGATCGCCGCAAGGGCAAGCCGCTGCGCGGCCGGCCGATGGCCGACCCTTGCCCCGATCCACCCCCGATCCCAGAAAAACGCACAAGGTCGGGACGAGAGGAAGACCGCACCCGTCGAACAACGAGGAAAGTCCTCTTACACGGCAGGGATTGACAGCGAATTCCTCATGTGAGGGGCCAAGCGGCGGCAAACCCCATATTCGTCCACCCTACTCCGCCGCTTCCGTCTCCGGCATCGGCACGTAATTGAGGATCGGCGAAAGCCAGCGCTCGACCTCGCGGACGCTCATGCGCTTGCGATCGGCATAGTCCTCCACCTGATCGCGCTCGATCTTTGCGACGCCGAAGTAATAGGAATCGGGGTGGCCGACATAGAGGCCCGATACCGAAGAGCCCGGCCACATCGCATAGCTCTCGGTGAGCCGGACGCCGATAGCGGCTTCCGCATCCAGGAGCCGGAAAAGCGTCTCCTTTTCCGTGTGGTCGGGCTGCGCCGGGTAGCCGGGCGCAGGGCGGATGCCGGCATAGGGCTCGGCTATCAATTCCTGCGGCGTGAACGCTTCGTCCGGAGCATAGCCCCAGAGCTCCTTGCGGACATATTCATGCATGCGCTCGGCAAAGGCCTCTGCGAAGCGGTCCGCAAGCGCCTTGACCATGATCGAGGAATAATCGTCGTTCGCCCGTTCGAAGCGTTCGGCGATCGCCACTTCCTCGATGCCGGCCGTCACCACGAAACCGCCGACATAGTCCCGCTTGCCGCTCGCCGCCGGGGCGACGAAGTCGGCAAGGGCGACGTTCGGCCGGCCGTCGCGCTTCACCATCTGCTGGCGGAGCGTGAAGAAGGTGGCAAGCTCGGCTTCGCGCACCTCGTCGGCAAACAGGCGGACGTCGTCGCCCATGCTGGCGGCCGGCCAGAAGCCGATCACGGCCTTCGGAGCGAACCATGCCTCGGCCACGATCTTTTCGACCATCGCCTGCGCGTCCTCGAAGAGCTGGCGAGCGGCAGCCCCCTGGCGTTCGTCATCGAGGATTTTCGGGAATACCCCCTTCAGCTCCCAGGTCTGGAAGAACGGCGTCCAGTCGATATAGCGGGCGAGTTCGGCGAGGTCCCATCCCTCGAAAACACGCGTGCCGAGGAAGGACGGAACCTTCGGCTGGTGGGCGTCCCAATCTATCCGAAAGGCATTCGCCCGCGCCTGGGAAAGCGGCAGACGGCGCTTCTCGGCTTCGTTGCGGGCATGTGCGTCGGCAACCTTCAGATACTCCGCGCGGACCGTTTTCTTGTAGGAGTCGCGGACTTCCGGCGAGAGCAGGCTCGATACGACGCCGACCGCGCGGCTGGCGTCGGTGACATAGACCGTCTGGCCGAGGCTGTAACGCGGATTGATCTTCACGGCCGTGTGCACGCGGCTGGTCGTCGCCCCGCCGATCAGCAGCGGGACATCGAAGCCCTCCCGTTCGAGCTCGGAAGCGACATGCGCCATCTCGTCCAGCGACGGCGTGATGAGGCCGGAAAGACCGACGATGTCGACCTTCTGTTCGCGCGCCACTTCGAGGATCTTAGCCGAGGGCACCATGACGCCGAGGTCGATGATCTCGTAATTGTTGCAGGCGAGCACGACGCCGACGATGTTCTTGCCGATGTCGTGCACGTCGCCCTTGACGGTCGCCATCAGGATCTTGCCGGCACTCTCGCGCGCCTCGCCGCCGCCATTGGCGCGCTTCTCCTCCTCCATATGGGGGAGCAGCACCGCAACGGCCTGCTTCATCACCCGGGCGGACTTGACCACCTGCGGCAGGAACATCTTGCCGGAACCGAAGAGATCGCCCACGACGTTCATCCCGGCCATCAGCGGGCCTTCGATGACATGCAGCGGCCGCTCGGCGGCAAGCCGGGCCTCTTCCGTATCGGCTTCGATAAATTCGGTAATTCCATTGACGAGCGCATGTTCGAGCCGCTTCTCCACCGGCCATTCGCGCCAGGCAAGGTCCTTCTCCTTGCCCTGGCTCCCGCCCTTCCCGCGATAGCGCTCGGCGATCTCCAGGAGGCGCTCGGTCGAATCGGCCCGGCGGTTGAGCACCACGTCCTCGCAGGTTTCGCGCAGTTCCGGGTCGATCGCATCATAGACGGCGAGCTGTCCGGCATTGACGATGCCCATGTCCATGCCGGCCTGGATCGCGTGATAAAGGAAGATGGCGTGCATCGCCTCGCGCACCGGCTCGTTGCCGCGGAAGGAAAAGGAGAGGTTCGACACGCCGCCGGAGACGTGGACATGCGGGAGTGCCGCGATGATCTCGTGCGTCGCCTCGATGAAGTCGACGCCGTAATTGTTGTGCTCCTCGATGCCGGTCGCGACCGCGAAGATATTCGGGTCGAAGATGATGTCCTCCGGGGGGAAGCCAACCTCTTCCGTCAGCAGCCGATAGGCCCGCCGGCAGATTTCCACCTTGCGGGTTTTCGTGTCGGCCTGGCCCTTCTCGTCGAACGCCATCACCACGACGGCGGCGCCATAGGCGCGCACGAGGCGCGCATGGTGCAGGAAAGCCGCCTCGCCTTCCTTGAGCGAGATGGAGTTCACCAGCGCCTTGCCCTGGACGCATTTGAGCCCGGCTTCGATCACCTCCCATTTCGACGAATCGATCATCACCGGTACACGGGCGATATCCGGCTCGGAGGCGACGAGGTTCAGGAACTCGACCATCACCTGCTTCGAATCGATCAGGCCTTCGTCCATGTTGACGTCGATGATCTGGGCGCCATTCGCCACCTGATCACGCGCCACATCGAGTGCGGCGGCGTAGTCCCCGGCGGTGATCAGCTTGCGGAACTTCGCCGAGCCGGTGACGTTGGTGCGTTCGCCGACGTTGACGAAGGGAATCTCGTCGGTAAGCGTGAAGGGTTCGAGGCCGGAAAGCCGCATGCGGCGATCGATCTCGGGCACCCGGCGCGGCGGATATTTGGCAACCGCTTCGGCAATGGCGCGGATATGGGCCGGCGTGGAACCGCAGCAGCCGCCGACGATGTTGACGAGACCGTCCCGGGCGAAGCCCTCGACCTGCGCCGCCATCTGCTCGGGGCTTTCGTCATAGCGGCCGAACTCGTTCGGCAGGCCGGCATTCGGATAGGCGCAGACGAGCGTGTCGGCGACCGCCGAAAGCTCGTCTATATGGGCGCGCATCGCATTTGCGCCGAGCGCGCAGTTGAGCCCGATCGTAAACGGATCCGCATGGCGCACCGAATACCAGAAGGCCGTAGGCGTCTGGCCGGAGAGGGTACGGCCGGAGAGATCGGTGATCGTTCCGGAGATCATCACCGGAAGGCGGACGCCCTTTTCGGCAAAGACTTCCTGCGTCGCGAAGATCGCCGCCTTGGCATTCAGCGTGTCGAAGATCGTCTCGATCAGGATGATGTCGGCACCGCCGTCGATGAGGCCCCGCACCTGCTCGGCATAGGCGAGCCTCAGATCGTCGAAGCTGACGGCTCGATAGCCGGGGTTGTTGACGTCCGGCGAAATCGAAGCGGTGCGGTTGGTGGGGCCGAGCGCACCTGCCACGAAGCGCCGCCGGCCATCCTCCGCCTCGGCCCGCTTCGCGGCTCGCCGCGCCAGCCGCGCGCCGTCGCGATTGAGATCGTAGACCATGTCCTCCATGCCGTAATCGGCCTGGGCGATCCGCGTCGAGGAGAAGGTGTTGGTTTCGAGGATATCGGCGCCGGCGATGGCGTAGTGGTAATGAATATCCTCGATCGCCTTCGGCTGAGTGAGCGTCAGGAGGTCGTTGTTGCCCTGCTGATGGCAGGCGCAGCCACCGAAGCGCTCGCCGCGGAAGTGATCCTCCACGAAACCGAGCTGCTGGATCTCCGTTCCCATGGCGCCATCCATGATGAGGATGCGTTCAGCCGCCGCCTGGGCGAGCTGCCGAAAGACTTCCGAACCATCCGGCTTGGGCGAGACGTTTCCAAAGAGGGCGTCGGCGGCGGACATGGGAGATCTCCCGTTCTGAAAACGACAAAGAATTATCGATTTACTCACATAAAGATATCTTTATGTCAACATACGCACCGGTCACAATTGCAGATTGGCAATAAAATAGCCCGCCGCGGATGCGGCGGGCCGAATAATGCGCTCTCTCGATGAGGACGGAAGGTCTGCCGACGCCGGTCACATCCGCTTAAGGCAATCCTCCAGTTCATAGATCGCGCAAAGAATATGATAGAAGGTGCTTGCTGGCGCCGGCTCTTCGACGAAGCTGCCATCCGCCTTCTGCTTGTCGCGCCAGAGGCCGCGGACAGGCACGTTCAGGAAGCGCTGCAGCGCCGCTGCGGCGCGCCCAGCCGAAGCCAGATAACGCTCTCGCTCCGCACCTTCCGTCAGAGCCGCAAAGCGGATCGCCGCCTTCAGCCACTCCGTCTGTGGCCAAAGCCGCGCTGTCGGATCGGCAACGGAGAAATCGTCGAAGAGCGTCATGACGACCACGTCCCGGTCGGGGCAGGTTCCGTCTTTCTCGCCGATCTCGAAAAGCCGCCGCGCCTTGACGATCGCCTGCGCATTGCCGCGCCGTTCCGCCCAGCGCAGGAGGAGCCACGCCCATTCGAAAAGGTGCCCCGGCTCCACGATACGGCCCTTTTCGCCGGGGAACGGCGCCCAGTCGTGATCGAAGAACTCACGCAGCGCCCCGCTCTCGGCGTCGATGAACCGGTCCATGGCCAGATGCGCGATCTCGTCGGCGAGATTGGCCCAGGCGACGCGGTCGAAGCCTTCCACCTCCTCGCTCGCAAGACAGGCCTCGAAAAGGTGCATATGCGGATTGGAGCCGAGCGGCAGGCGCGGCGGGTCGTCCTCCTCGAAACCGGCGAGCGGATGCTTGCAACGGGCCTCGAGCTGCCGCCTGAGTTTGTCGCTGCGCCCCACCATCTCGGCTCCGCGCTCCGGCAGGACTTCCGCCAAATGGGCGAAGGCAAGCAAGGCGAAGGCCTGGTTGTAGAGGTCGAAGGAAGCGTCGATGAGCTTGCCGTCGGCATTCGCCAGCGCCCCGTAGAAGCCGCCCGGCTGTCCGTAGACGCGATCGAAATAGAGAAGGCCGCCTTCGGCGGCGGTGCGCCAGTCTCCATCCCAGCCGCGCCGGCCCGCCGCGGCGAAGCAGTAGACCTGCCGGGGCTGCACGCGGGAGCGGCGATCGTCGCGCGTCGGTTCGCCTTTCATGTCGATCGTCTCGACGAAGCCGCCACCCTCCCCGTCGAAGCCTTTCTGCCGCCAGAGCGGCAAGGCAGCATCGTTCAGCCAGCCCGCGAGTTCGCCTGCCTGGAGATGAATATCCATGCCCACCCGCTTTCCGTCAGCTTTCCAGCTTCAGCGCGTCGTGATCCGCGCCGAGAAGTTCTGCGAGCGCCTCGACCACGAGATTGTGGTCCTCCCGCTGCGGCAGGCCGGAGACCGTGACCGCGCCGATGCAGCCCGTTCCCTTGACGACGATCGGGAAGCTGCCGCCGTGGGCGGCAAACTCAGCATCCGGCAGGCCGAGCTTCGCCTGCAAATTCGTTTGCTGCTTGAGCAGGCTGAGCCCCGTGGCGTAGCTGCTCTTGAACAGGCGGAACACCGTGTTGCGCTTGCGGCGCACCCAGTTCGGATTGTCCGGCGTCGCCCCATCGAGGGCCGCATAGAAGACCTGCATGGAGTAGAGCGTGATGTCGATGACGCAGCCGAGCTTGCGTTCCGCGGCCATCCGGCGAAGCGTGGCGCCTAGCTTCCAGGCCGTATCGAGATCGAAGCGCTCGAACTGCAATTGCTGCTCCTGCAGCGCAATCCGGCGCAGATCATTGTCTATGTTCATGATGCCTCCGCTTGGTCAGTGGTTCGAACTGGACGAGTGCGATGCGCGATCCGGCAAAATTCCCCGCCTGGCCGGTCAATCCTTCCAGAGCCATGCGGCGCCGCGCACGCCGGAACTGTCGCCGTGCACCGCCTTGCGAATCGGCGTCTCGAAACTGTCGCCGAAGAGATATCTGGTGATCGATGCCGGCAACTCGCCGTAAATCTCGTCGACATTGGACATGCCGCCGCCGAGCACGAAGACGTCGGGATCGACGATGTTGGTCAAAAGCGCAAGGCTGCGGGCCAGCCGGTCGACGAAACGCTCGTAGACACCGATTGCCACCGGATCGCCGGCGCGCTTCGCCTCGATGATGTCCCGCCCGCGCCGGTCCGTCCCCGTCGTCATACGGTAGTCGAGTTCCAGCCCGGTGCCGCAGGCATACATGTCGAGGCAACCGAGCTTGCCGCACCAGCACCTGTGCCCCGGATATTCGTCCTTCGTCATCCAGGGCAGCGGATAATGCCCGATCTCGGCCGCAACGCCCTGGTAGCCGGCGTGAACCTTCTTGCCGATTGCCAGACCCCCGCCGTGGCCCGTACCCACGATCACGCCGAAGACGACGCCCGCGTCCTTGCCCGCCCCGTCGATGGCTTCGGAGACCGCCAGGCAATTGGCGTCGTTGGCGAGCCGCACCTCGCGTCCGAGCGCCGCCGCAAGATCCCGCCCGAGCGGCTTGCCGTTGATGAGCACCGCATTGGAATTGCGCACGATGCCGGTGCGCGGATTGGGACTGCCGGGTATGCCGATGCCGATCGAGCCGCGCTCGCCGGCTGTGCTTTCGGCCGAGGCGACGAGCTCTACGACGGCACGGATGCAATCCTCATAGCCGCTGGTGGGTGTCGGGACACGATGGCGGGCACGCGTCTCGCCATCGCGATCGAGCGCGATGACCTCCATTTTCGTGCCGCCCCAGTCAATTCCGATGAACATGTATCTGGTCTTTGGGATAAGGATCGTTGGCGAGGAACGCGGCAGCCTCTCCTCCGGCGCCGCGGGCCCTGCTTAGCATCCACGGCGCCGGGGACGCTAGCCCCCCTCTCGGGAGCGCCTGCAAATCGGCTGCGATCGCCGAAAAACACTTGGCGAAAGTGCCTCGCTTTTGTATGGGTCTATTCTAAGTGGTCCCGTAGCTCAGCAGGATAGAGCACCAGATTCCTAATCTGGGGGTCGCGCGTTCGAATCGCGCCGGGATCACCAAGAGGCGCCGCGGCTGCCACCGGCGAGCACTACGGTGAACGATATCTGCCCGAGATGCGTCGCGCTGTACGGCCCACGGCAGGCTGTCTCCACCCTCATGCGGCAATCGCCAGTCCTCACGCTGAGGAGCGACTTCGCTAGTACAACTCCTTCAGCCGCAAATCTTTCTCCTCATTGCGATTTCAACCCCAAGCATAGCGATGTCAATCGCAGGTAGCTGAAAGCTTTACGATAGACGGGAAAAACGTTATCCACACAACTGCCGCCTTTTTCCTTTTGCGTAAACAACAGCTTGCTTCCAAGCGCGCAAGTCCGGCGTAAGGCGTGTCACCGTTATGCCTCATTCGAACTTCACCACCCCCGCCGTCAGAACAGCAGGGAGTAGACGAATGAACATCAATGGAACCAACGTTGCCAACAAGCTCATCGGTACGAATCTTGCGGACACGATCCGCGGCTATGATGGCAGTGATTCCATTTGGGGTAATGCCGGTGATGACTATCTCGATGGCGGGCTCGGCAACGACTTCCTCTATGGTGGGCTCGGCAATGACTTTTTCAAGGCCGGAGCGGGCGATGACTATGCGGAGGGCGGCGACGGCAATGACAGCTTCGACGGCGGCGCCGGCGCCGACACGCTGATCGGCGGGCTCGGCAACGATATCTTCTCCGGCGAAGACGGCAATGACATCATCAACGGCGGCGATGGCCATGACCATATCCTGGGAGACGCTGGCCACGACCAGATCTATGGGGGCGCCGGCGAGGAATACATCGACGGCGGAGCGGGAGACGACATCATCTATGCCGGCTCGGGAAATGACGGCTTCAACAACCGCATTGATCCCGCAACGGGCAAGCTGACGCAGCAGGCGGTCGGTGGTGGCGCCGGCAACGATACGATCTACGGCGAAGAGGGCAACGACGCTCTGAAAGGCCAATCCGGAAACGACCGGGTCTATGGCGGCATCGGCGACGACATCGTCGATGGCGGCGACGGGAACAACTACCTCGATGGCGGTGATGGGAATGACGTGCTCGACTCCGAGGGCGGCATCGACGAAGCCCGCGGCGGTAACGGTAACGATCGGATTGCCGCGGGCGCCGGCAACGATCTGGCATTCGGGGATGCCGGCGACGATATCCTGTCGGGCGAAGCCGGCGACGACGTCCTTAATGGCGGTCTCGGCAACGACCTGGTCATTGCCGCAGAAGGAAACGACACGCTTCGCGGTGACGCGGGGAGAGATACCCTTCTTGGCGACGCGGGAAGCGACATCCTGTGGGGTGGCGCCGATGCCGACCGCTTCGTCTTCAAGGGCGCGGGTTCGCTCGTCGGACGGGACTCCGTCATGGACTTTCAGGACGGCACCGATCTGCTTGTCCTGGAGAACCTGGGAATCAAGCAATATTCGAGCTCCGGCGCGGCTGGTACCATTTTTGCGTATGATGACGCCAGCGGAGACGTGATGTTGAAAGGCTATGATTCGACGGGCAATGCGCTGTCGATACATGTCGACGACCCGACGAATACCCTCGCTGCCTCGCACTTCAGCAGCGCCGATTTTCTCTTCGCCTGATCGAAGTGGATGAAAGTTCGAGCGCCGCGCGTATCCACGCGCGGTGCTTTCTTTAAGACTTAAGTCCGATATTAAATGGCCGATAGTCTTAGCCCATTTTGGCTTATCCCATCGAGCACGCTCCGTAATCCTTGACTGCAACCTGTGCTGTGAGACCCTTCTATCTCGTGGTTGTACGGTGCAGGTGAGGCGATGATCTTCGAGGATGACGTTGAGTTGGCCCTCGCTCTGGCCTGCGAAGAACTCCAGATGACCCGGGACGAGATAATCCGCCTCATTCTTCGTGAGTGGCTGGAGCAATATGGCTTTATCGAATTGCATGAGTTGGACGAAGGTAGCGACACAAACAGCGGCGCGTGAGCCCGCATGGTGCCCCATGCCGGGCCACTCTCCACACCTGGAGCAATTCCACGAAAAGTACGCAGCGGTTTTCCGGCCGGCATCGCGGAAAAACAAAGGGTTAGAGAGTTCCGCGATTCGGAGAAAAGCGGAAATGCTTTAGCCTACCCTCAAGCTTGCTCCCCGAAGCCGAAGGCCGAGGCGGGCGGCAACCCGCTGCGATGCGTGATTTTCGCGATCCGTGCTGTAGAACAGGGTGCGGGAGCGCAGCTCAGGCAAGCGGGACCAGCCGGCGGTAGCGGCTGCCCCGAGGCCCTGCCCCCTGAAGGCCTTCGCCGTTACCAGACCGAGTTCGGCTCCAGCATCCGAAAGCCGCGCTGCAAAGGCGATCGAGGCGATCTCGTCGCCCGCAGCCGCAGCACACCAGGGCTCCCAGAGGTCTGTCACGTCGTGAAAGCCGAGGTCGAACAGACCTTGGGGGACTCCGTTTGCTGCCCAGGTACGCGTCAGCTCCCGGCCTTCCCCGGTGCCGCTTTCGATCAAGCGCGCACGGCCCTCATAGGCTAAGGCGTGCGGCAGCTCGTAGATCAAGCCGAAATTGTACTTCACGGGCCCGCTTCCGCCGAGCAAAGGCAGATAACGACCAAGGTGTTTTGGAATGCCCGGATGGGTGAATGGCGGTTCGTCGGCGACAAGCCTCTCGAGCTCTTCGGCTATGTCTTCGGGCACATCGGTCCGCACCCCGAAAATATTTCCCTCGGCGCATCCTGCCAGCCAAAAGCCTGGCCCGGGCGACCCCTCCGGATCGTTCTCCCGTTCTATCCGGCCGCCATCTCCCAATCGAAATAGCGTGCGGTAATCGATATCGAGCCAGTGAAGCATGGTTCAGAAGTACAATCCCGTCCGGCCTGTGTCGAGGCGGCCCCGCTATTCCACTTCCTTGCACGCTATCCCCGGATCCTCGTCGCCTTTCGTCGTGTCGAAAAGCATCGCCTCGCCGCCCTTCGTCCACCAGATATATCGGCCGCCGGCATATCTGGCGCCCGATCCGGAAATCACGTTCGATGCCACGATGAATGTGCCGTCGACGGTGAAGGTCGCGAGGGACACGGACCCGGCGTCGATGTATTCGGCCTCGATCGTCCTGTCGCCGCAGGCATAGCGGACCGTCCGCCGGTCGACTGCGCCGGCGTCGGGAGTTTCGATCGTCAGCTCTGCCCGGTTGCCGTTCCGCGACTGCATAGAGGCTAGCTGCAGCAAGCTCTTCCCGTTTCGCCCGCCGAGAACGAGCTTGGATCCCTCTATTCGCCAGGTAAGCTCCGTCTTCAGAGCTTCGAAGAACTTCCGCTCCTGGTCCATGACCGCCGGTACGCACATCTTGCGGGTAGCTGCAGCCGGCCCGAAGGTGATCGCCGCGCCGGAGAGGCTGAACGTTCCGGTGAAATGATTGCAGCCGGCCATGCCGCCATAGGTGCCGTCGCCGCGGATCTCGAGCGTCGTCTGAAGATCGTCGATCACGCCCCGGCCGCCTAGGTCCTCGGCAAGCCACGAACCGACGAGCGCCTCCGGCACCTTTTCGACAGCCACCGTCCGCATGGAGGCAAGCTCGATCAGCACGCAGGCGCAGGATGCGGCGGTCAGGGCTTGCAGCATCCGAAAAACTCCTCATGCAAATCATCGTTCGGCGGTGCTATCGATTCTTACCTGAGCACCGTCTCTTAGAGAAGGGCTATGACTCCACCCTTGTTGCCGGTAGCTTTCGGCTGTAGAGCCTAGTTAAATCGTTAAAACGAGAAGAATACGGGATTTGGCAATGGCATCCGGCGATGACTTGAAGCGCCGTCTGACGATATTGGGCTCCACCGGATCGATCGGGACCAGCACGCTCGACGTGATCGAGCGCCTCGGCGGACGCGATCGTTTCGAGATCGCCGCCCTGACCGGCAACGGCAATATACCGCTGCTGGCCGAGCAGGCGCGCCGCATCGGCGCCGAGCTCGCGGTAACCGCCGACGAGGATCGCTATGGCGAGCTCAAGGATGCGCTGAGCGGCAGCGGCATCGAGGTTGCCGCCGGACGAAGCGGCCTCACCGAAGCGGCCGAGCGGGATGCCGGCTGGGTCATGGCGGCGATCGTCGGCAATGCCGGCCTCGGCCCCACCCTGGCGGCTGCCCGCCGCGGCGCAGACATCGCGCTTGCCAACAAGGAATGTCTCGTTTCCGCCGGCAGCCTTTTCATCGATGCCGTGGCCGAGGGCGGCGGCCGGTTGCTGCCCGTCGACAGCGAACACAATGCGATCTTCCAGGTGCTGGAAAACGATCAGCGCCACGCCGTGGAACGCATTGTCCTCACCGCTTCCGGCGGCCCTTTCCGCACCAAGACGCTCGACGAAATGCGCCACGTGACCGCGGATGTGGCCCGCGCCCATCCGAACTGGTCGATGGGCCTCAAGATATCGATCGACAGCGCCTCGATGTTCAACAAGGCGCTCGAGATGATCGAGGCGCGCCACCTCTTCCGTCTCAGGCCGGAGCAGATCGAGGTGATCGTCCACCCGCAATCGGTGGTTCACTCCATGGTCGGCTATACGGACGGCTCCGTACTCGCACAGCTCGGCTGCCCCGACATGCGCACCGCAATCGGCTATGCCCTGTCCTACCCGAAACGCTGCGACCTGCCGGTCGAGCGCCTCGACTTCGCCAGGCTCGCCCGGCTTGATTTCGAGGCGCCGGACGAGGTCCGCTTCCCGGCGATCAAACTCGCGCGCCGGGCAATGGAGGAAGGCGGCGTGCAGGGCGCGGTGCTGAACGGCGCCAAGGAGACCGCCCTCGACGCCTTCATCAAGGGCCGCATCGGCTTCCTCGCCATGGCGGAAATCGTCGAAAAGGTGATGGACGGGCTTGCCGGCCTGCCGGCCGCCACGAGCATGGACGACGTCTTTGCAGCGGATGAAAGAGCCCGGCGGGCGGCTGCCGAGATGATCCGGTAAAGAGTTAGTTGTTCGGGCGAATCCGCTCCTCATCCGGCCTGCCGGCCACCTTCTCCCCCGCAGGCGGGGCGAAAGGACAAGTGGCAGCGCCTTGCACCATACGAGCGCTGCTACGAAACAGAGGTTCGGGCGAGAAAGTCCCTCTCCCCGTCAGAGCTCGCCGGAGCTTACGCGACCGCCCTCGCCAGCGCGCAGCGCGACCAGAGCGAATGCAGCGCGCCCACCAGATGGTCGATATCGGCATCCGAATGCATGGGCGTCGGGGTAATGCGCAGTCGTTCGGTCTTCTTCGGCACCGTCGGATAGTTGATCGGCTGGACGTAGATGCCGAAATTGTCGAGCAGCAGGTCGGAGATCCACTTGCACTTGGCGGCGTCGCCGACGATGACCGGTACGATATGGCTCGGATTGACCATATGCGGAATACCGCGCTGGTCGAGCAGCGAACGAAGCCGGCGCACGCGCTCCTGGTGCGCGAAACGTTCGACCTGGCTTTCCTTCAGGTGGCGAATGGAGGCGAGCGCGCCGGCGGCGAGCGCCGGCGGCAGCGCCGTCGTGAAGATAAAGCCGGAAGCGAAGGAGCGGATGAAGTCGCAGAGCGCCGCCGATCCGGTGATGTAGCCGCCCATGACGCCGAAGGCCTTGCCGAGCGTGCCTTCGATGACCGTCAGCCGGTGCATCAGCCCCTCGCGCTCGGCGATGCCGCCGCCGCGCGGGCCGTACATGCCGACCGCGTGCACTTCGTCCAGATAGGTCATTGCGCCGTATTTGTCGGCGAGGTCGCAGAATTCCCTGATCGGCGCGATGTCGCCATCCATCGAATAGACGGATTCAAAGGCGATGATCTTTGGCGCGCGCGGATCGGCGGCCGCAAGCTTGGCCTCGAGGTCCCCCACCGAATTGTGCTTGAAGATGACCCGCTCGCATTTCGAGTGGCGGATGCCCTCGATCATCGAAGCGTGGTTGCCGGCATCCGAAAAGACGATGACGCCGGGAATCTTGGAACAGAGCGTCCCGAGTGCGGCCCAGTTCGAAACGTAACCGGAGGTGAACAGAAGAGCCGATTCCTTGCCGTGCAGGTCGGCGAGTTCGCGCTCGAGCAGCACATGATAATGGTTGGTGCCGGAGATGTTGCGGGTCCCGCCGGCGCCGGCGCCGCATTCGTCGATCGCGTTCTTCATCGCCTCGGTGACGATGGGACACTGGCCCATGCCGAGATAGTCGTTCGAGCACCAAACGGTCACTTCCTGGGCGCCATCGGCCGTGTAGCGCGTGGCCTTGGGGAAGCTGCCGCGATGGCGGGCGAGATCGGCGAAAACCCGGTAACGGCCTTCCTGATGCAGCCCATCCAGCTCGTTTTTGAAGAAACTCTCGAAATCCATCATCATCTCCAGTGCCCTGTCGCCTTTCTTCCTTCAAAGCGATCAGTGGTCAACCCCGGACAGGCTCCGACGCGCGGGCTGCGGCAAAAGGCCTCTCGGCCCCAGACCTCGGTCATTCTGCGCGGCGCGTGTCGTGCCTGGCAAGCAGGAAAGGCGATGGAAAATGACGACACATTTTCAAACCTTTCCGCCGTAATCAGGCGCGGCATCACACCGAGTCCGAGTGCCCAGTTTTGAACCATTCCAAAATGGCTGGCAAAACTTCATTCTCCCGAACATCGATCGAAGTCAAGCAATTGCGGAAAAAGGACGGCCGCTGCCGCCCTTTTTCGATACCAAAGTTGGCCTGTCAGGCGGCCGCCACGGCGCGTTTCGTCATCACCTTGACGAGATTGGCGCGATAGGCGGCGCTTGCATGAATATCGGAAAGCAGGTCCGAATCGTCCACCTGCACATTGGCGACCGCACCGGGAGACCAGTTGGCGGCAAGCGCCGCCTCGAGGTCCCGGTGGCGGAAGACGCCGTCCGACCCGGCTCCGGTCACGGCAACGCGCACGCCGCCATCGTCACGGCGGACGACGAAGACGCCGGTCATCGCATAGCGCGAGGCCGGATTGGGGAACTTCTGATAGGCCGCTTTCGCCGGCGCTTCGAAGCGGACTGCGGTCACGATCTCACCATCTTCGAGCGCCGTTTCGAAGAGACCGGTGAAGAAGTCTTCGGCCTTGACCTCGCGCCTGTCGGTGACGATCACCGCATCGAGCGCCAGCATCGCGGCCGGATAGTCCGCAGCCGGATCGTTGTTGGCGATGGAGCCGCCGATCGTACCCATGTGGCGGACATGCGGATCGCCTATGTGGCTGGCAAGCCCGCAAATTGCCGGACAGGCCGCGGCGAGCGCGGCGGAGGTCGCGACCTCCTCATGCGTCGTCGCCGCGCCGATCCTGACCGACCGGCCGTCGACGGTGATGCCCTTCATCTCGGCAATGTGCCTGAGATCGACAAGGTCGCTCGGGGCGGCCAGCCGCTGCTTCATCGTCGGGATGAGCGTCATGCCGCCGGAGAGATATTTTCCCTCCGCGGCGGTCCCCATCAGGTTCGCTGCCTCTTCGACCGAGGAGGCCCGATGATAGTTGGTCTCATACATCTCAAGTCCTCCCGATCAATGCGCGCTATGCACCGCGACCCAGACCTTCTGCGGGGTCGCCGGCATGGTGAGCTCGTTGGTGCCGATCGCGTCCGTGATGGCGTTGATCAGCGCCGGCGGCGAGCCGATCGCGCCCGCCTCGCCGCAGCCCTTGACGCCGAGCGGGTTGCTCGGGCAGGGTGTATTCGAGGTTGTCACAGTGAACGAAGGCAGGTCGTCGGCGCGCGGCATCGCGTAGTCCATGTAGCTCGCCGTCAGCAGCTGACCGCTCTGGTCGTAATGCACCCCTTCGAGCAGCGCCTGGCCGATGCCCTGCGCCAGCCCGCCATGCACCTGGCCCTCGACGATCAGCGGGTTGATGATATTGCCGAAATCGTCCGCCGCGACGAACTGCACGATCTTCGTCCGGCCGGTTTCCGGATCCACCTCCACTTCGCAGATGTAGCAACCCGCCGGGAAGGTGAAGTTGCTCGGATCGTAGAAGGCGCCCTCCTTGAGGCCGGGCTCCATTCCGGGCGGCAGGTTATGGGCCGTATAGGAAGCAAGCGCCACCTGCGACCAGGGGACTGACCTGTCGGTACCGGCCACCTTGAGCGCGCCGTCTTCGATGACGATGTCGCTCTCGTCCGCCTCCATCATGTGGGCCGCAATCCTTTTCGCCTTGGCCTCGACCTTGTCGAGCGCCTTGAAGACGGCCGACATGCCGACGGCGCCGGAGCGGGAACCATAGGTTCCCATGCCCATCTGCACCTTGTCCGTATCGCCATGGACGATGTTGACGCTGTCGATCGGCACGCCGAAACGCTCCGCAACCACCTGGGCGAAGGTCGTTTCGTGCCCCTGGCCGTGGCTGTGCGAGCCGGTCATCACCTCGATGGTGCCGACCGCGTTGACCCTGACCTCGGCCGATTCCCACAGGCCGACGCCGGCGCCGAGCGAACCGACGGCGGCGGAAGGCGCCAGTCCGCAGGCTTCGATATAGCAGCTCATGCCGATGCCGCGCTTCATTCCCCGCCGCTCGGCTTCCGCCTTGCGCGCGGCGAAACCGTCCCAGTCGGCCGCCTCCATCGCCCCCCTGAGCGACGCTTCGTAATCGCCCGCGTCATAGTTCATGATCACCGGCGTCTGGTGGGGGAAGGTGCGGATGAAGTTGATGCGCCGGAGTTCCGCGGGGGAAATGCCGAGTTCGCGCGCGGCCGTCTCGATAGTGCGCTCCAGGAGGTATGTGGCCTCCGGCCGCCCGGCGCCGCGATAGGCGTCGACCGGCGCGGTATTGGTATAGACGGTGCGGACATTGGCATGGATCGCCGGGATTGCATATTGTCCGGAGAGGAGCGTCGCATAGAGGTAGGTCGGCACGCAGGAGGAGAAGAGAGACATATAGGCGCCGAGATTGGCTATAGTGTCGACCTTGAGCGCGGTGATCCGGTTGCTGCTGTCGAAAGCCATCTTCACCGTCGACACATGGTCGCGGCCGTGTGCGTCCGTCAGGAAGGCCTCGGTGCGGTCCGCGGTCCATTTCACCGGCACGCCGGTGCGCTTCGAGGCCCACAGACAGACGATCTCTTCCGGATAGATGAAAATCTTGGACCCGAAGCCGCCACCGACGTCGGGAGCGATCACCCGGAGCTTGTTCTCCGGCGCGACATTGTAGAAGGCGCTCATCACCAGCCGGGCAAGATGCGGGTTCTGGCTGGTGGTGTAGCAGGTGAAATGGTCGTCGCCGGCATCATAGATTCCGAGCGTCGCGCGCGGCTCCATCGCATTCGGCGACAGGCGGTTGTTGATGATCTTCAGTTCCGTGACGTGCGCCGCCGCAGCGATCGCCTGATCGGCCGCGCCCGCGTCGCCAAGCTCCCAATCGAAGATCAGATTGCCCGGCGCTTCCGGATGGATCTGCGGCTCGCCCTCGCCAAGTGCCTGGAGCGTTTCGGTGACGACCGGCAGGGTTTCGTAATCCACGACCACAGCCTCCGCCGCGTCGCGCGCTTGCGCAACACTGTCGGCGACCACGATCGCCACCGCATCGCCGACATAGCGCACGGTCTCGTGGGCAAGCGGCCGCCAGGCGCCCATGCGCATCGGCGAGCCGTCCTTCGAGTGGATCATCCAGCCACAGATGAGATTGCCGATCCCATCCGCCAGCAACTGCTTGCCGTCGAGTACGTCGATCACGCCGGGCATGGACTTGGCCGACGTTGCGTCGATGCTCCTGATGGTCGCATGCGCATGCGGGCTGCGCACGAAAACCGCATATTTCATGCCGGGCACGACCATGTCGTCCGTATAGCGCCCCTTGCCGGTCAGGAAGCGCTTGTCTTCCTTGCGCGCCACCCGCGCGCCGATGCCTTCAACGCCCATTGCTTATCTCCTCCCGAAGTCCTGCAACGAATTTCCGCTTGAGCGGAATGACGAAAATCGAGTGCGATGCTCCGTCAGCATCGCGCTCCCTTTGGGTTTCCTCATTCTGCCGCCTGGCGAGCGCCGCCCGTCTCGGCCGCGGCGGCGAGGATCGCCTGGACGATGTTGTGATAGCCGGTGCAGCGACAGATGTTGCCTTCCAACTCGGCCCGTACCGTCGCCTCGTCAAGATTGCCGCCATGTCGCCGGATCATGTCGACGGCGGTCATGACCATTCCCGGCGTGCAGAAGCCGCATTGCAGTCCGTGATACGTCTTGAAAGCCGCCTGGACCGGGTGAAGCTCGCCGTTGGACGCCAAGCCCTCGATCGTCGTGATCGCCGAGCCGGCCGCCTGGGCGGCAAGGACGGAACAGCTTTTCACCGATTGCCCGTCCATGTGAACGACGCATGCGCCGCACTGCGTCGTGTCGCAGCCGACATGCGTCCCGGTCAGGCCGAGATTTTCGCGGATAAAGTGCACCAGCAGCGTTCGGTCGTCGCAGGTACTACTTACCTGGCGGCCGTTGACCGTCATCGTTATTTTCGCCATTTCGCTCCTCCGGGTCGGTCCAGAGTCGAGCGCGGCTTCAAATCGGGTGAGATGCGTTCACGCGACTCGAAGTACGCGCCGACCGATATCGATTGCCCTTCCGCCAGCGGTCCGCTCCTCCCGAGCCCGCATGGCGACGTTGTAACATTTGTCTTTTTTTCGGGCTGCCGCAACCGTTTCGCGCCACAAGGGGCAAAAAAATGCGAGCGCGTATGTAACGCCGGAAACAGCGCCTTCATGTTCCGTTCAGGAAAGATCGCATTATGTTGCATAAGAACGATCTCGCCGTATCCGTGCATTTTCCTCGGCGGCGGGTTATGTTCCGAATGCAAGTTCAAGTGGAGGGCCGCGGTTCGCACCCTCCCATCACTATGGGGCGGACGAGGCGGCACGCTGAATCCGTCGAAATCGGAGAGGACATCATGAAGAAAGCCATCGCGCTTGTGTTGGTCGCCCTGTCGGTCGCGAGCTGCACGCAAACCGAAAAGGGTGCCGGCATCGGCGCCGTATCGGGGGCAATCATCGGGGGCGCGGTCACCGGTGACGTCCGCGGCGCGGCAGTCGGCGCGGCGATCGGCGGCGTATCCGGCGCCGTAATCGGCCACGTCACCGACCAGCCGGGCCAGTGCTACTACCGCGACCGCTACGGCCGCCGCTACATCGACCGCTGCTGATTGCCGCAACGGCCGGATCGACGGCCCCGGAACGATCCGGGGCCTTCATGTCCGTCAGAATGTCCCGAAGGGCCGCTATTGCGCTGCAATTCCGTTCGCCGCCGCCGATCCGCCCTTCGCTCCCGCTTTGACAAGCCCTTCGCTGAGGTGTTGCAGGTCCGATTCCTGGACGTAATGCTGCGTGGCGAGAAAGGCGTCGAGGTCGAAATCCGAGGCGAGCGTCCGGACCTTCTCCATATGCGCATGAGCCGCAATGTCATCCCCGAGCCAGCCGTAGCAGGCCGCGACGAATGCATGCTGGGCGTGGTCCAGCACCGAGAGGTGCATGAAGGCCTCGATCGCCTCTCCATACTGCCGGGCGGCGAAGTGAGCCTTGCCGAGATGGCTCCAGAAGCGTTCCGGATGATGGGGGTTGAGCTGCATGGCCTTGCGGATCCACTCCACCCCCTCTTCCGGTCGCCCCAGCCAGGTCAGCAATTCGCCCTGCTGGACCACCACCAGGTCGTAATTGGGATTGAGGGAAAGGGCACGCTCCTGGTGGTAGCGCGCCGTCGTCAGCGCATTGTTGTTTACGTTCACCGCGGCGAGGATGCGATGGACGTCGGCGTCGTTGTCGTCGAGCGCCAGCGCCCGGTCAAGCTCGGCAACGATCTCGGCCCAGACCGCATCCTTGTCTTCGCACCAGCCGTGGACCCACGCTTGCCCGAGGATGCAGGCCCGCCAGGCATGGGCATGCGCATAGCCGGGATCGAGCGCGACCGCCCTGTCGATGAGGGCCTGGGCCTGCTCGTTATCCGCGACCGTGCTCCGGTGATGCAGCACCTTGGCGGCAAGGGCGCATTCGTATGCGGCCATATTCGCCGGCTTCGTCCGGGCGAGCAGGTCCCGCTGCGCGGCCTCGACGCGCCCCGGGAGCGTTGCCGCTATCGCCGCCGTCACCTCGTCCTGGATGGCGAAGATGTCGTCCAGTCTCCGGTCGTATTTGTCGGCCCAGATATGAGCGTCGTTGACCGCATCGATGAGCTGGACCGTCACGCGCACGCGGTCGCCGATCTTGCGGACGCTGCCCTCCACCAGGTATTGCGCTCCGAGCTTCTCGGCCACCTCACGCACGTTTACCGGCTGGTTCTTGTAGACGAAGCTGGAGTTGCGCGAGATCACGAACAGCTCGTGCCGGCGGGACAGCTCGGTGATGATGTCCTCCGTCAGGCCGTCTGCGAAAAACTCCTGGTCGGGATCGCCGCTCATATTGTCGAACGGCAGCACCACTATCGAGGGTTTGGAAATGGCGCGCGGCGCATCCGTGGCCTCCGGGAAGGGCGGCAGGACAGGCCCCTCGATCCCGACTCGGAAGAGATGGATCGGGCGGCTGATATTCTTCAGCATCTTCTCGCCCAGATCCTCAATGGGGACATCGATCCGGTCGGCGACTTGCGTCGCCACCGCAGCCGTCACGCAGATGCCGCCCACATCGGCCAGTTGCTCGATACGGGCGGCGATATTCACGCCGTCGCCGAAGATGTCGTCCTCCTCGAAGATGATGTCGCCGAGATTGATGCCGATCCTGAATTCGATCCGCCGGTCCTGCGCCACGTCGGCATTGCGCCGCTTCATGCGGCTCTGGATTTCGACGGCGCATTTTACCGCGTCGGTCACGCTCTGGAATTCGACCAGCATGCCGTCGCCCGTGGTCTTGATGAGGTGGCCCTTGTTCTTTGCTATGGCCGGATCGATCAGTTCTATCCGGTGAGTCCTGAGGCGGGCGATCGTGCCCGCTTCATCGGCCTCCATCAGGCGGCTATAGCCTGCCATATCGGCTGCCAGCACTGCGGCTAGTCTCTGTTCCATCGGTTTGCCAACAAACGTTTGGCGGGAGCACCTTCTTCCGGACTCCCGGGTTCAAGCGGTCCAGGGCGACTCTATCGCACCCCGATGTGATCGCCTATCTAAATTAGCATAAACTTGAAAAGAAGCTGCCGAGCGGCCAGCCGACAGGCATGGAACCATCGCATGCGCTCATTGTTCGGCACCGGTCAGCGCATGCGAGGTGCTCCTATGACCAATTCGCCAGATTCCGTGAAACACCGCTTCCTCGATCTGGACGGCATCCGGGTCTTCTATCGGGAAGCCGGACCGCCGGACGCGCCGGTCGTGCTCCTTCCCCACGGCTACCCGTGCTCGTCCTACGAGTTTCGCAATTTCATGCCGCTGCTGGCCGACCGGTGGAGGCTTGTCGCTCCGGATTTCCCTGGATCCGGATACAGCGACACGCCGGACGACTTCGCCTATGGCTTCGACGGCTTCGCAGATTTTCTGGAGGCCTTCGCCCGGCGCCTGGGCCTGGATCGTTTCGCACTTTATCTACATGACTTCGGCTCTCAGATCGGCCTTCGGCTGGCCATTCGCCGGCCGGAGCGGATTTCCGCACTGATCATCCAAAATGGCGA
Source organism: Ensifer sp. R1-3 (assembly GCF_056739175.1). Classification (NCBI taxonomy): domain Bacteria; kingdom Pseudomonadati; phylum Pseudomonadota; class Alphaproteobacteria; order Hyphomicrobiales; family Rhizobiaceae; genus Ensifer; species Ensifer sp. R1-3. The sequence continues at coordinate 3,160,960 of NZ_CP096515.1, read as the reverse complement.
CATCTACGAGGATGAGCTCGGACCTAAATACGCGCCGTTGCAGGAGTATTTCCGCAATCCCACGCCGGAGGGCCGGACCAAACTCGGCGAAGCCGTAAGCGAGGAAGGATACCGCGACGAGTTCCTCAATGACGTCCGGCCCGAGCTTGCCGAGCGGATTTCTCCCGACCTCTGGAAGCTCCATTGGTCGCTGACAACGGCCAAGCGGCGTGAGATCGCCATAGACGTGATCGCGGGGCTGCGGGAGAATCTCGCCTGGTTCGATCGCTACCAGAGTTACCTGCGCGAACATCGGCCGCCGGCGCTGATTGTCTGGGGTCCGCAGGACGGCTACATGCCCGAAGGCTCCGCCCGAGCCTATCTCCGCGACCTGCCGGATGCCGAACTGCATCTCATCGATGGAGGCCATTGGTTGCTGGAGACCAACCTGTCCGAGGTCGTCTCCCTCTGCCGAAATTTCCTCTCGCGCGCGTCGGCGAAATGAGACCCTCGCTTCCAGCGGTCGCTACTTGAGCTGACCGTCGATGCGGGCCCGCTTTGTGGCAGAAGCCGCTTACGCCGTATAAGTGAACGCATATACGTTGTGCCTGAAGCACCACAGGCCGAGTCCTTTCTGCCAAAAAATCGTCGTCGAATCGCCGCTTCGGGGTGGATGCGGCGGGCGGTCATCGTTAACAGATGGAAAACTATGTCCTGCTACGGTGGCCGACGCCGCGTATGCAGGCAGTTGGTACAGAGTCGCCTGAAACGGGATGCGGAGAGGAATGTCTCCACCACGATCGAGTATTGCGCACTGGAAGACAGCGACCGCGCTCACAATCGTGGCCTCGGCCGTGCTCGGCCCGGTTTCCGTCGAGCAGGCCCACGCGTTCAAGATCTTCGGAATGCGCTTCTTCGAAAGCGCGGAAGAAGAAGTGCAGGTCATAGACCCGGTTCGCTATACGCTGACTTTCGAGCCGGGAACGGATGACGAGGAGCTCCGGGAGGCGCTGGAAAACGGCTCGCAGCTCGTTCAGGATCAGGAAGAACCGGTCTCGGGCGATCTTGGCCTGGCGATCAAGGCGCGCGACGACCGCGATCGGCTCCTCGCCGTCCTCTACGAAAAGGCGCGTTACGGCGGCACGGTCAGCATCCTGGTCAACGGCCAGGACATTGACAGCCTACCCCCGGACCCGGCTTTCCCCGACGGCCAGCCCGTGCCGGTCGTGGTTCGCGTTGCTCCCGGGCCGGCATTCACGCTGGGCACGGTCAGGCTCGAGGGAGACGCGGCGCGGCTCGATCCCGCCGCCTACGACCTTAAGCGCGGCGCCCGCGCCGACTCGACCTTGATCATCAAAGCGGGCGAGCAGATCGTGAACGATCTCAAGGAACAGAGCAGGCCCCTGGCCAAGCTCGCCGAGCGCAGCGTCGTTGCGGATCACGCGACTTCCACGGTCGACGTGACGATCCGCGCCGATGGCGGCCCGGTCGCGCCCGTCGGCAACCTGACGGTCAGCGGCGCCAGAACGGTCGATCCGGATTTCGTCAAGGATTATTCCCGCCTGAACCACGGTCGCCCATATTCGCCGGAGAATATTCGCAAGGCCGCCGAGCGGCTGCGGCAGTTGAATGTCTTTTCCAGCGTCACCATCAACGAAGCCGACGGGCTCGCGCCCGACGGCACGATCCCGATGAACATCCAGGTATCGGAAGGCAAGCACCGCTATTTCGGTTTCGGCGGACAGGTCTCGACCACGGACGGCCTTGGCCTCCAGGGCTATTGGGGCCATCGCAATCTCTTCGGACGTGCCGAATCGCTTCGGATCGAAGGCTCGGTCGATCGCCTCGGCGAGACCACCGATGTCGCCGGCCTCGATTATTCGGCCGGCATTCTCTTCGCGAAACCCGGCGCCTTCGGACCGGCCTCGACCTTTACCGCAAGCGTCAAGGCGGCGATCGTCGATCCGGATGCCTATAGTGCCAAAACGGTTACCGCCGCGGCCGGCGCCGCCTTCGAGCTTTCGCCCGAAGACACGTTCTCCGTCGGCGCGGAAGTGGGCTGGGCGGATGTCGACGACGCTTTCGGCTCGAATTCCTATATCACCGCCGCCCTCCCGTTCGAATATCTCCGCGACGCACGCGATGACAAGCTGAACCCGACGGAGGGCTACAGGGCGCTGATCAATGCCAAGCCGAGCTACGAGATCGAGGGAAAGACCTTTTTCAGCTCCTTCGAAGCTTCCGCGTCCGGCTATTACGCGTTTGGGACCGAAAAGCGCTTCGTGCTGGCCGGCAAGCTCGGCGCGGGCGTGCTCGTCGGTGGCGACGAACTCTCCGATATTCCAGCGACCCGGCGGTTCTTCCTCGGCGGCGGCGGGTCGGTGCGCGGCTATTCCTACCAGGAGATCAGCCCCCGCGACGCCGATGACGAACTGACCGGCGGCCGCTCCTATGTGAGCGGCTCCCTCGAAGCCCGCATCGCCGTCACCGATACGATCGGCGTCGTGCCCTTCATCGATGCCGGTACGGTTTCGGATAGCACAGCGCCCGATTTCTCCGACATCCGGGCCGGCGCGGGCATCGGTCTGCGCTATGCGACGCCATTCGGGCCGATCCGGCTCGACTTCGCCGTGCCGCTCAACAAGTATCCGGGGGGCACCGATTACGGAATCTATGCCGGTATCGGCCAGTCCTTCTGATGCCCGGACTATTTGCTGCATGCGCGCTACACCGTGGTAAGATAAGCGAAGTCCCGCCTGCCGGGCAATGTGCCGGCACTCTACCGATTCCAGAGCGGCGCAACATGGACTATGGATAGGACATGAATCAGGTCACCCTTTTCCTTCGATCTGCGCTGCGGTACTTCTTCGCCGCTCTCGGCACTCTCGTGGTCGTGCTCCTCCTGCTCGTCGGCTTTCTGGGCTTCACGGTGCCCGGCGCCCGCGTTGTCGCCTGGGCGATCGAGAAATATGCGGCGACCCCCGACCAGATCGTACGCATCGCCGACCCGGGCGCGCTTCTGACCGGCGACTTCACGGCCGGCACGATTACGCTCTTCGATGGCGAAGGCATTTATGCCGAGGTCCGCGACCTTTCGGTCGACTGGTCGCCGGCCGAACTATTCTCGCTTCGCTTCGACTCGAGCAGGATTTCGGCCGGCTCGGTCCGCGTCGAGCGGCTGCCGGTCCCCTCGACCGAAACCCGGGAAGTGCGCTCGACGTTTGCCCTTCCGGTTGACGTGAAGATCGATGCGTTCGATCTCAAGGAAATCGTGCTCGGCAAACAGATTGCCGGCGAGGATCATTTCCTGACTGCCAGAGGCAAGGTCGACGCGACGAATTCCAGCATCGCTCTCGTGCTCGATGCCGCCGAACGGGACCGCCCGGATGCGCGCGCGACCGCCGATCTCGTCTTCAACCCGGCCGGCAACCAGCTGAAGCTTGAAGCCGAGCTCGCGGAGCCGAAGGCCGGCCTTCTGGCGAGACTGCTCCGCCTGCCGGGAGAACCTGCCGTCAACATGACCGTGACCGGACAGGGACCGCTTTCCGACTGGGCGGGCTCGGGTACGGTTACGCTCGACGGAAGCGAGATCCTTCGGCTCGACGGGCAGCACGTGCTCGCGGCCGAGGGAATGCACATGCTTACCGTATCCGGCGGCGGCGCTTTCGCCACGCTGATGCCACCGGCCTTCAGGCCTCTCTTCGAAGGGGAGAGCAGGATCGACCTGACGGCCGCCTTCGACGGCACGAGCAAGGTCCGGATCGATGCAGGCAAGGTTTCGACCGGCGCCATGACGCTCGATGTCTCCGGCACGGTCGACAGCCGCGGCGAGAACAACCTCCAGGCAAGGCTCGCCGGTACGAGCGGGCCTTTCGATTTCCGCTGGCCGCTGAAAGACGGCGAGTTGCAGGCGCTTGTCGACACCGCAAACCTGTCGCTGATCGGCGACGGGCAGTCGGCAATCCTCGATATCGCCGCCAATGTCCCGTCCGTGAACCTGCCGCAGGGACGGCTCGGCGGCATCCGGCTGTCGGCACGGAGCGACGCGTTCAACCTGGAGAGCCGGTCGGGTCCCCTGAAGACGACCGTCGAAGTCGGCGAGAGCCGCTTTGCAAATGCCGAGCTCGATCGGGCGGTGCAGGCGCCCCTTAAGCTCGACGGCACCATCGCCGTCACCCCGGAAGACATCCGTTTCGACCCGCTGGAGATCGAAAGCGCAAGCATCGGCGGCACGGTCACCGGCAGCTTCGATCGCATCGAAACGACGCTCGAGGCGGCATTCAAGGTCTTTGCCGTGCGAGAGGTCCTCCCGCCGGGGCTCGCCGACAAGTTCGACAGAACCATCGCCCTTGCGGGCAACGCAGTCGTGGAACAGGACGGCAGCGTCCGGCTGAGCGAACTCGACATCGAGTCCGGTGCGGTCGACGCCTCCGGCTCGGTTGCGCTTGCCGGAAGCACTTTGAGTGCGGACATCCAGGGAACGCTGCCCGAACTCGGACGGCTGCTCGCCGATGCGAAGGGCTCGGCCGCCTTCCACGCGGTCGCCTCCGGCCCACTGAACAAGCTCGGCATCGAAGCAGAGATAACCTCAAGCGGAGCGACGCTCGCCGGTCGCACATTGGACGATCTCGTCGTCAATGCCGATGCCACCGTGACGCCGGGGAGCCCCGAAGCGAAACTGACGGCAACCGGCACCCTCGACGGTCAGGCGATCGACGTCCGCGCCGACGTCGTCACCCGGGACGGCCGCACCTCGATCCCCACCCTCGAGGCAAAGATCGGCGACAACCGCCTCACCGGTGCGATGGAGCTTACAGCCGACTTCAAGCCGAACGGGACGATCGACTTCAACCTGCCCGATCTCGGCCTCCTTGCCGCCATGGCCGGGCAGCAGGCATCCGGCGATCTTGCCGGCTCCGCGACGATCCGGACCGCCGACGGCGTCACGTCGCTCGCGCTGACGGCCCGCGGCGAAAGCATCAGGCGTGACGCATTGACCGTTGCCAAGCCCGTGGTCGACGTTACCGTCGCCGATCTTGCCCGGCTGGCGATCAAGGGCGGTGTCCGGGCCGAAAGCGTCGTTCAAGGCGAAAACCGCCTGACGGACATCGATATCGCCTTCGAGCAAGAGGCGGAAAGAACGGGTTTCTCGGTCGGTGCCGAATTTGAAGGCGCTCCGCTTGCGGCGACCGGCGATCTCGCGAGCCGCGACGGCCGGACCGAGATAAGCCTTGCATCGGCCTCGGCGACAGCCAGGCGCATCCCCCTGCAGCTTGCCCGGCCGAGTGTCATCGCCATCGAAAACGGCGTCGTGCATATCGATGGGCTGACGATCCAGGCATCGACGGGCACGGTCGCCATCACCGGTACGGCAGGCGAGACCCTCGATATTTCGGCGGATATCAGCGACCTGCCCGCCACCTTGATCCATACCGTCGCGCCGACGCTCGGGGCCGAGGGCAAGATTACAGGCAAGGTGGACATTGCCGGGAATGGTGCGGCACCCGTCGTCCGCTACGATCTCACCTGGAGCGGCGCCTCGATCGCCTCCGTGCGGTCGGCCGGCATAACGGCAGAGGACCTGTCGGCAAAGGGAACCGTGACCGTCGCTGAGGACAGCATCCGCCTCGACCCCTTGGCCATCGAACGCGCGGGCTTTCGCGGGGACGTGACGGCCAGTCTCGACCGCGCCGACAACACGGCCGAGGCGAATTTCCAGTTCGTTGCCGAACCCGCCGTGCTGCCGCCCGGCATCGGCGCAAAATTCGATGCGCCGATCACCGTCTCCGGCAAGGTCGAGACAGGCGCCGGCGGCACCGTCGAACTGAGCGCGCTCGAAGTCAAATCCGGTACCGTCAACGCCACCGGTTCGGCCGCACTTGCCGAGGGCGCGTTGACGGCCGAGATAGCGGGCGCATTGCCGGATCTCGGCAAGCTGCTCGCTGAAGCCGAAGGCAAGGCCGCCTTCAGCGCCGACCTGTCCGGGCCGCTCGACGCGCTTGGCGTCAAGGCGGAAGTGACCTCCAGCGGCGCGGTCCTTGCGGGACGCACGCTTTCGGATTTCGTGATCACCGCCGATGCAACGGCGAAACCCGGCAGTCCGCAGGCGAAGCTGACGGCGACGGGGGCTCTGGACGGCCAGGCGATCGACGTGAAGGCCGAGGTGGTCTCGAAGGACGGCCGCACCTTGATCCCGACCCTGGAGGCGAAGGTCGGCGACAACAGATTGACCGGTGCGATCGACCTGACGGCAGACTTCAAGCCCGAGGGCACGATCGACTTCAATCTCCCCGATCTCGGCCTTCTTGCCGCCATGGCCGGCGAGAAGGTCTCGGGAGACCTCTCCGGTTCGGCAGCGATCAGAACGGCGAACGGTGTGACCTCCCTTTCGCTGAAAGCGAACGGCAGCGGCATCAAGCGCGGCGATCTGACGATCGCAAAGCCGGTCGCCGATATCAGCATCGCCGATGTGGCGGCACTCGCGGTCAGGGGAAGCGTCAGGGCGGAAAACGTCGCTCAGGGTCAAAACCGTGTCACCGGCCTCAATCTCACCTTCGATCAGCAGGGCGGCAGGACCGGCTTTACCGTCGATGGCAGATATGACGGCGGTCCGCTTTCGGCAAAAGGCGACATGGTCGCAAGCGGCGGCCGCACCGAAGTCCGCCTCGCCTCTTTCGCGGCAACGCCCAAGCGGATACCGCTGAAGCTTGCACGCCCGACCGTCGTCGCGATCGAGAACGGCACGGTGCTCCTCGATGCCCTGACCATCGAGGCTTCCAAGGGCACCATCACGGTCGCCGGCTCTGCCGGACCGACGCTCGACATTACGGCAAGACTCAATGCGCTGCCTGCCGCACTGATCAACACCTTCGCCCCGACGCTCGGGGCGGAAGGCACGATCGCCGGGACGGTGGACGTGGGCGGAACGGCAGCGGCTCCGGTGGTCGTCTACGACCTCAGATGGAGCGGCGCCTCGGTCGCAGCAGCGCGCGGCGCCGGCGTATCGTCGCTGGAGATTGCTGCAAAGGGGCGCTTCGCCGACAACCGGGTGACCGTCGATGCCACGGTCTCCGGGCCGGGAAACCTTTCTTTCCGGGGTGGCGGCAATGTCGAGCTTGGCGGCAACATGCCGATCTCGATGAAATTCGCCGGCGACGTACCCTTCGCGCTGCTCGCAAATATCATGGCGCAACAGGGCTTCACCCTGACCGGATCGGCCAAGGTCGACCTTTCGCTCTCCGGCCCGGCAAAGGCGCCGCAGATTGCCGGCACGGTCTCGACCGCCGGAGCCCGGCTCGTGGACGTTCGCCGCAATCTCGCCCTCAACGACCTCACCGCCAATGTCGCACTCGACGGCAGGCAGGCGACGATCTCTCGCCTCTCGGCCAATCTCGCCAGCGGCGGATCGATCGAGGCGAGCGGAACCGTGGGCATCGTCCCCGGCTCCGGTTTCCCGGCGAATCTCAGAATCCGGCTCAACAATGCGACCTATGTCGACGGCACGCTGTTCACCGCCAACCTTGCAGGCGACCTGACGCTCAACGGCCCCCTCGTCTCGACCCCCGTGCTTGGCGGAAGGCTGACGATCCGCAGGGCCGCGATCACCATACCGGAGAGGCTGCCGGCTTCGCTCTCGCAGATCGACATCAAACACCGCAACGCCCCACCCCGGGTGCGGCAGATGACCAGGGACCTGCGCCGGGATACGTCCGCCGGCACCGAGGCAAGCGGCGCGATCGCCTTCGATCTCGCCGTCAGTTCACCGGGCCAGTTCTTCGTGCGCGGACGCGGAATCGATGCCGAACTCGGCGGCGATCTGACCATCCGCGGCACCGCCGTCCAGCCGATCGTTTCCGGTGGGTTCGACATGCGCCGCGGGCGCCTGGAGATCCTCGGCAAGCGGCTGACCTTCACCGACGGTCATATCGGTTTCGGCGGCGACCTCATTCCGACGCTCGATCTCGACGCGACCTCGAGCGCCGGTTCGACGACGATCACCGTCAACGTCGCCGGCCCGGCCAACAACCCGACGGTGACCTTCTCCTCGTCGCCGGCCCTGCCGCAGGACGAGATCCTGGCGCAGCTCATCTTCAACCGGTCGCTGAACAATCTTTCCGCCTTCCAGATCGCCCAGCTCGCCTCGGCCGTGGGCCAGCTTGCCGGCGGCGGGTCGACCTCGCTCCTCGACGGCCTGCGCAACAAGCTCGGCGTCGACGATCTCGACATCACGACCGACGAGAGCGGCGGCGCCCAGGTCCGCGCCGGCAAATATCTCAACGACCGCACCTATCTCGAACTGCAACAGGGCTCGGACTCCGCTTCCAGCAAGGCGGTCATCAACCTCGACATCGGCCGCGGCGTCAAGCTGAAGGGCGAAGCGGCCGGCGACGGTTCGGCCGCCGGAGGCATCTTCTTCGAGAGGGAATATTGATCCCTGACGATGCCGCCCGCCCGCCGATCTCGGCGGGCGGTTCATCGTCTCGGCCGTTCCGTTATTTTTGAGCCGGAGTCTTGACCTCAAGTACGGTTGAGGTCGCAGAAATCACTCCGTGTAACGGACACGGAGGTACGACATGACCGAGCAGATACTCTTCCGGAACGTGATGAAGATCACCGAGGGCAGCTTGGAACCCTTTCGCGAAGCGGTGAGGCAGGCGATCGAATTCGTCGAGCGAAACGGACCTCAAATCATGGTCCGGACTTTCATCGACGAGCAGGAGATGCGTGCGGTCAGCTTTCAGCTCTACCGGAATTGCGAAGACGTTCTGCGCCATTGGGAAATATCGGACCCCCACATCCGGGCGGTATCGAAACATTGCAGCGTCGAGAAGTTCGAGGTTTACGGCAATCCGAGCGACGAGGTCGCAGCCGGCCTGTCCCAATTCCTCAGCGACGGCCGCGGACAGATCATGAACCCACTTGCGGGCTTCACGCGCTTCTAGACCTGTTGAGATTCAGGATACCCGCCGCCGCTTGTTTGATTTCGTCACATGAGCTCGTCACAGGGGTTCAGCCAGACCAAGTCATTGGACTGTGAGAAATCTGATTTTGATCGCGCTGCCGGTTGCGGGCCCTGGACTGCTACTCCAGGGCCTTGGTGACAAGGCACCCTTCGCCGATTCAAACGGCATCACGTTGCCGAACTTTAAAGATGAGTCTTTGACTCAAGAAATTATTGACCCACCGGCCATAACCAGAATAGATTGCGGCGCACCGCGAATTACACGCCGGAGAGAGGGCCCATGCCACGCAGTTTATTCCATGATTTCAACAAGAGTTCTCCTGTCCAGAGAGTCGTGGCCCGAGGCGCTACCGCGCTCGTCACCATCATCACGATGGCGTCGGGCGCACATGCTCAGGATCAGAACAACCCGACCGTACTGGATCGGCTGACAATCTCGGGAGATCAGGGAACGGACGAGAAGAAGGACAGCGAGACCGTAACGGCCAAGAGCAGCGCCGGTGCGACCAAGATCAAGACGCCACTCATCGAAACGCCGCGTTCGATTTCAGTGATCACACGCAAGGAACTGGACGAACGCGGTGCACAGGACATCATCGAGGCGGGCCGCTATTCGGCCGGTGTGACGACCGGCGCCTACGGCTTCGATCCGCGCTTTGACCAGATCTATATCCGCGGCTACGACACCACGACCATCGGCGACTACAAGGATGGGCTTCGGCAGCCCTATATGAATTACGGCACATTCCGCACCGAGCCTTACACGCTGGAGCGCGTCGAGGTGATCAAAGGACCGATGTCGGTCCTCTACGGCGCCGGCTCCCCGGCGGGCATCATCAATAAGATTTCGAAGATGCCGACCGAAGAGCCGATCCGTGAAGTGGGGGCGCTCTACGGTACCGAGGACAGGGCGCAGGCGATGTTCGATTTCGGCGGCCCTGTCAGCGAAGGCAACGACCAGTTCTTCTATCGCCTCGTCGGCCTGGCGCGTAACGGCGAGACCAATTTCGACATGGGGGACGACCGGTATCTCATTCAGCCGGCGCTGACCTGGAAGCCGGCCGATACCACATCCTTCACGATTTACGGGTTGGCCCAGGCCGACGAGACTGATGCCAGTCCCGTCGGAATCACAGACCTCTCCGGTAAAGTTCACAAGTTGCGTGGCAGCGACCCGGATTACGACTACCAAAAGGTCCGGCAGCAGCAGATCGGCTATTTGTTCGAACACGAGTTCGACGGCGGCATCACCTTCCGGCAGAACCTCCGCTATTCGCATCTGGATCTGCGGTCGCGTTATCTCGGTGTCGCCGGCTGGACCGGCACGGTAGCCCACCGGAGCGCGACCGCCGTTCGCGACGAGATGAACGTCTTCCAGGTCGACAACCAGCTCGAAGCCAAGTTCGATACGGGACCGGCCGAACACACCATGCTCTTCGGCCTGGATTATACGAACATCAACTCGGCCTTCGCCTATGGGTTCGATTTCGCCGCGAACCCGGCATACGATTTCGACATCGCAAATCCGACCTATGGCGTTTCGGGGCCGACGCCCGCCTATAACTGGTGGGACGACACGGCCGACTTGCGCCAACTCGGCGTCTATGCGCTCGACCAGATCGAACTGGATCGGTGGCGCTTCACCGTCGGCGCGCGCCAGACGTGGGCCGAGCAGGACAGGGCCAGACGGCTCGTGCTATTCGGTACAGACACTTACGAGCGGAAGAAGGACGACGCCTTCTCGGTTCAGGCTGGAGCGCTTTACCTCTTTGATAACGGAATAGCGCCGTTCGCCAGCTATGCCACCTCTTTCCAACCGGTCACCAGCCGCTCGGAAAGCGGCTCGATCCTCGATCCGATGAAAGGCGAGCAGGTCGAGCTGGGTGTCAAGTACCAGCCGCCCGGCACGGACATCCTGCTCTCGGCAGTGGCCTATCGGATCGTCGAGTCGAATAAGCCGGTTCTCGTGGATCCGCAGGTGTTAACCTACCGCTCTCTGGGTGAGGTGACGAGCCGAGGTCTGGAGCTGGAAGCGAGGGCGGCCGTCACCGACCAACTCGACCTCGTTGCCGCTTACAACTACAACCATGCCGAAATCACCGGAGGGACAGCCGATGTCGGCAACACGCCGGCAGTCACTCCGGAGCATGTGGCGAGCCTTTGGGCCAACTACACCTTCGCCGAGGACACCGCTGCAGCCGGCCTGTCGCTCGGTGCCGGCCTGCGGTATGTCGGCGAGACCTACAAGGACACGGCCAATACCGGGAAGAATAAGGACAACGTCTATTTCGATGCCTCGGCAAGCTATGATTTCGGCGCGATGGACAAGAAATTCGACGGGCTAACCGCTCAGGTCAGCCTCCGCAACATCGGCAATGAGAAGCCGCTCATCTGCAACCAAGGCTATTGCTATCTGAGCCAGGGACGCAACGTCACGGCTTCACTCAAATATCGCTGGTAGGAAATTTCGACGGCCACGTACCGGACATGGTACGTGGCCGAAGCCCAATGATTGTTTGCGTTCTGATTCGGACCGAACCAAGGACATGCTCATGTCCGGGCTGATCAGATGGATCAATCGGATGCGCATGCGGCGCCGCCGGTCTCAAGTTTCGACTTTGAAGGAGGGAAGGCGGGTAGCCCGCCTCCCGTGGATTCTACTCTTTTGCGGGTGAGATGCCCCAGGGCAGAGCAGTCAGCACCACTTCAAAGCAGACCAATCAGAGTGGCTTGACCAGGAACAGGCAGGGGTGTTCTTCGTGCCAGAGTGTGGGGAAAATCTCCGCCGGTATGAAGCCGTTGCGCAGGTAAAATGCACGCGTCGCCTCGAATTGCGGCTCGTCGCGCCCGCGCGGCGCCAAGGTCTTGACTGTCAGAAGCCGGCAATCGTGACTGCGCGCGAACCGTTCGGCCGCCCCCAACAGCACCTTCCCGACGCCCCTGCTGTGATATTGCAGACGCGACGCGATGACCAGGATTTCGGTCGCAGCCGGCGGGTGCTCCTTAAGCACGACGAAGCCGGCCACCTTTCCTTCGTCCATGCAGGCGAACATCGGCAAGGCCTCAGCGGCCTCAGCACAGGCTTCAATCACGGCCGGCTCAGTAAACCAGTCCGACAATTCCGTCATAATTTCGCGGCAAATCGTTGCTTTGCCGTGGCTGACGTCCAGGTGTTCGGCGACCGTGCGGCCGGAGGCGGGTGCGTCGGGCTCCCGCGTCACTGGTACTTCTCCTCGTTCCGCTTCGCTGCGGCTCTCGCGCATGCGGGCAGCTGATGATCTTCGGCGCCAACCGCATCGAGGCAGCTCGTATGCGCCTCTCGCAGGAGGCCACAGACGAGAGCGGGAGAGACGCCTGCCTCCCGTGCGATCACCTTCTGCGGAACCTCGTCGAAGTAATGTCGCTCATAGAACATTCTGGTTCTTGGGGACATCGCGCCGATGGCCTTTTGAATGGCCGAATAGGCTTGGCACTGCCGCATGCATTCTTCAGGGTTCCCGTAACCCGAAGAGCAACCCACGGCTTTATCTTCCACGAAAATCCCTTGCTCTCGTTTCGTCCGTCGGACATGGTCCATCGCCTGGTTTTTTACCATGCGTAACAGGTAGTGCGCCGGCGCGATCACATCCGATTTGAGCGGCGAGGAAACCAGCTGCAACAGCACATCCTGAACGACGTCTTCCGCCGCCACCGTGTTCTTCGTGATGCGCCGTGCTATCGCCAGAAGCTTGGGCCGAAGGACCAGAGCTGCCTCGAGGGCCTCGTCCGGGAAGGTTTCTGAAACATTGAACATGTTCTGACCCGATGTAAACCTAAGATTGTCCACCCACCGTCCCATTCCCGCGTGCAAACTAGAAAACATGAGTATCAGAGTCAACAAAAAACAGATGCGCAACTATGTTATTTGCGACTCTCCGGCTGCAGGCTTTCGTAGTCATGCCAGGAGAGTCCAGCTAGCTTGCTTCCTGTCGCAACCGCCCACAGAAAATCGCGTTCGTTGCCCGGACAAGCACCGGATCGAAGGAAAATCGCCCCGGACGGGAGACAAACCGTCTCCCCTTCCGAAGTGGGCGGCGCCACCCTTACCTCGCTCGGGCAGGTGAGAAGTCCGGTGCCGAGACATTTCAGCACCGCCTCCTTCTTGACCCAGTAACCGAGGAGCGACCGCGACCGCTCCGCAGCCGGCAGCGTCTCGAACCAGTCCCTCTCCTCCGCCGAAAGCACGAGCGCAGCGAGATGCGGATCGCCTTCGAGCCTTGCACGCCCGAGCTCTTCGATATCCGCCCCGACCGGGCCTGCCCGGCTGATCGCGAGCATGACCGAGTCCTCGCTATGCGAAAGGCTGAATTCGGTGCCGGGGTGTTCGGGCAGCCAGGGCTTACCGTTCCCGGCAAGGCCGATCACGAGACGATCCGCCGACTCGCGGACGGCACGGGCAAGAATCCAGCGACAGAAATGCCGGGCGGCGACATATCGGCGCCGATCCTGAGCGCGCCTGAACAGCGCAGCACGGTCCCTTTCGGCCCGACTGAGACCGTCCTCCGGCAGCGTTGCTCCCGGACGGAGATGGAGGCGGTGCACTTCAATCAACTCCGTTGCGGCGCGCAACTCTGTTGCAGCGCGGTCCGATCCAAGTGAATCGGTTCGGCGCTCCAACGTGCTATGTCCGCTGCATAACCCTCGTTCTGCTCCGGTCGGCCTATGCTCCAGTGACACGACTATCATCCAGGCCTACTCGGCGGCTTCCCCGAGATAGGAGGCGTTGGGGAGATCCGCCCTGCCCGAGGCCCAGCGCACGATTGGCTGCGGCTGCCCGACATTGAATTGCTCGCGCCCGAGCAAGGCATTCGCGATGACGGCGCTCCGCCATGCAGCGAGGCTCAATTGCGGCTCCGCGATGCCGTGGCTGTGCCGCCCGGCATTGAGCACGAAGATGCGGTTGTCGGCGGGACCGTCCCAGACGAGAGAAAAATCTTCGGCGAGGACCGGCTCGCCCAGCGAATTGACGGCGATGCGCGGCTTGAGCGAGTCCGCGAAGGAGGGCAGCACGAAACGGTAGCCGGTAGCAAGAATCACCGCATCGACCGCGACCTGTTCCACGGCGCCGTCGAAGCCGTTTTGCATGGTGAGCCGAATGCTCGAACCGTTCCTCTCTGCGGCGATGACGTTGCGGTGAGGCCGGAGCGAGACCTCGCGGCTGTTCGGGCTCGGCGACGACAGCTTCTCCTCGTAAAGTCTCCGGTATAGCTTCCTCAACGTCGTTGCGGAAATCCCGTCGCTCGCCAGCAATTGCCGCCGTGTGTGCGCGATACGCAGGCCTTCGGGCAAACGATGGAAGTCCCGGACATAGGCCGGCGTGAAAATTTCGTTGGTGAAGGGCGTGGCATCGAGCGGTTCGAAGTTTGGCCGCCGGCTGACCCACTCGACCGCCATATCCGGCCTGTCCAGCAAGGCATCGACGATCTCGGCGCCGCTTTGGCCACCGCCGATCACGGCGACTCGTCCCGACCGGAGATCCCGAAGCCGGCGGACGGCGTCGCTGCTGTGGAATGCCATGGTCTCTGGCAGTGCTTCCGCCCAGCCCGGCAGGCCCGGGACCTTGCCGACCCCGATCGAAAGATTGCGGGCCGGAACCGTCTCCTCGCCGACCCTGAGGCTGAAGCCCCTGTCCATGGCACGGACTTCCTCGACGGCAGCCCCGAAGGTCAGCGAAGGCAGGCCGCGCGCGACCCATCCGAGATAATCTGCGAATTCCCGTCGCGGCACAGCCTCATATTCGGCGTTCAGGAACTGATAGAATCGTCTATGCGCCACCAGATAGGAGATAAAGCTCCATGGGCTCGTCGGATTGGTTGCCGTCACCAGGTCCTTCAGAATGGAGGTCTGCATTTCCACGCCGAAAAGCATCATGCCAGGGTGCCATGCGAACTCCATTCTCCGGTCGAAGAACCGGGCTGAAACGGCGGGTGCCGAATCGAGCTGGGCGGCAAGGCTGAGGTTGAAGGGGCCGATTCCGATGCCGGCGAGATCGAGTGCATCAGCAGTCATTTTTTGCTCCAGGAGGATCGGGGTGGGTGAGCGGCTTGCCGCGTTCAGGACGTGCGAAACGCTTCCTCCAGGCGCTTGGCGAAGCGCTGGTGAAAAGGTGTCTTGCCTATGATCGTCAGGTGGTTGGTGCCGGTGACGATCTCCGATGCCGTGGCATTCGGCGAGTGGCGCCGCCAGTCGATGATGTTCAGTGCCCGCGTCAGCGAATCCTCGGCTACGAAGGAATGGATGCGGTAGTCGGACGCCTTCAGCCGGTAGCTTCTGAAGATCATCGCATTGTCGACGAGAACCCAGAATGTATGTTCTTCCGAGCCTATGTCGGGCCCGTCCGTCGGGAGGGCGACGTTGTGCTTAACGACATGATAGAGGAACTGCTCGTAGACCTCGTCGTCCATCGCATCGAAGAGCGTCCGCCATTCCTCTCGCATCGGTGTGCTTTCGAGCCATTGCCTCACGGCCTGCTGCGTGCGCTCGCGCACACCCGCCGCAAAGCGGGGGCGAACGCCAATGGTAAATTCCTCGTCCATGTCGCAGACGTCGACCATGCCGATCATCTTGAGATCGACATCGCTGCCGAGCTGCCGTGCCGCCTCGTAGGCGAGCAGCCCGCCCCACGACCAGCCGAGAAAGGCGCAAGGCCGGCCCTTCGCCTCTCTCCGTACCGCCTCGGCATAACGTGCGGTGATATCCTGAACGGTCGTGCTCAGTGTTTTCATTTCGGTGAGCGAGTAGCAGATGAAGCCGGTTGCAGGTTGCTGCGGGCCAAGATGGTCGACGAGGCGCAGATATTCCCGCGTGCTGACCAGGAGCCCCGGGAAGCAATAGAGAACCGGGCGATCGCCGCTGCGCCGGAGATATACGACATCGACACTGCCCTCGTCGCGGCGCTCCTCGACGGCGGCAGCGAGCTCACGAACCGTCGGATGATTGAACATGTCCGCGATCGTCAGCGGCCATTCGGGATGGCGGGTCTTCAGGCGCGAAACGATCCGGACGGCCGCAAGCGACTGCCCGCCGATTTCGAAGAAGTTCTCGGTTACGCCGATGTCGCCGATCTCGAGAATGTCCTGCCAGACGTCGAGGATCTCGCGCTCCCGCTCGTTGCCCGGCTCGACCGCCTGCCATTCCATGCGCGGCGCCGGCAGGGCGGCACGGTCGAGCTTGCTGTTCGGTCCCATCGGCAGCGCATCGAGAACCATGATTGCCTGCGGCACCATGTAGTCAGGCAGCAGGCGCGCCGCCGCCCGCTTCAGTTCGGGTGCATCGACCCCCGCGTCCGCCTTCGGCACAACATAAGCCACTAGGAAACTTCGGCCCCCATCCTCGTGCAGAGTGACGACGACGTCGGCGATCTCCGCATTCGCCCTCAGAACGGCCTCGATTTCTCCCGGTTCGATGCGATACCCGCGCAGCTTGATCTGGTGGTCGACGCGGCCGGCGAATTCGACGATGCCGTCCTCGCGCCAGCGGCCGAGATCGCCGCTCCTGTAGAGGCGGCCACCCTTGTCGGAAAACGGATCCGGAACGAACCGCTCGGCGGTGAGGTCGGGCCGATCGAGATAGCCGCGAGCCAGACCGCTGCCGCCGATATAGATCTCGCCTATCACGCCCACCGGCACGGGGGCGCCGTCAGCATCGAGCACATAGATGCGCCGGTCGCCGACGCCCCGGCCGATCGGCGCGACCGTCCCCTCGAAGCGGGTTCCGGGCAGGATCTTCCAGATCATCGGCGTCATGATAGTCTCGGTCGGACCGTAGCCGTTGATCAACAGGCGCGCCTGGAGATTGTCGTTGATCATGTCGAAGACGGCCTTCGGCAGCGCTTCACCGCCGAAGGAATAGAGCCTCAGATGCGGCACGGCCGGGTTTTCGCCGGCATATTCGGCGAGGCTGCGGACATAGCTCGTCGGCAGGCTCGCATTGTTCACCCCATGCCGGCGCATGAGCGCGAAGGCCTCCTCCGGCGTTGCCAGCTTGTCTTCCGCGAGCACGACACCGCCGCCCGCCATCAGGGGCACCATCCAGCGCTCGTGGCCGCCATCGGAGGTGAAGGGCAGAACCGGATATTCCCGGGACGCTTCGCTCATTTCGTAGATGCGCAGCGTGGACTTGCAATGATGCGCAAGTGGCCCGTGCTCGATGGCCACGCCTTTCGGCACGCCGGTCGAACCTGACGTGTAGATGACGTAGGCCAGCTGATCCGGTGCTATCGCGACCTCGGGCGGTGTGGCGCTCTCCTGTGAAAGGTCGAGCGCGTCGAGCTCGATGAGCGGCGACCCTATGTCCATCGGGAGCTTGTCGATGAAACGTTTGCTGGTGATGATGAGAGCAAGGCCGGAAGACGTCAGAATGTGCCGGTTGCGCGCCTCCGGATGGTCCGGCTCCACCGGCGTAAAGGCGCCCCCTGCCTTCATTACCGCTAGAATGGCGATGATCGCCTCGATGGACTTGTCGAGCGCGATGGCGACCCGCTTCTCGGCCCTCACACCGAGCCTTACCAGATGGTGCGCGAGCCGGTTGGCCCGGGCTTCCAGATCGCCATGGGTGATCGTGCGCGCGCCCTGGGCGACCGCGAAGGCGGTCGGCCGACGTCTCGCCTGCACGGAAATGACCTTATGGACGGGCGTTCCGTCGTCGGCTTCTGGTTCGTCGGGATAAGGTTCGGAAAGCCGGTCGAGTTCGGCCCTGGACATAAACGGAATGTCCTTGACGAGCCGCTCGGGTGCTTCGGCGCAGTCGAGAAACGCGGTCTGGAAGTCGCGCGCGAAGCGCTGCACGAGCATCGGGGCGTGCCTGGCTGCGTCATAGCCGAATCGAACGTGGAACGATCCGGTGACCGAGGGAGAAACGGTCACGACGAACTCGGCGTCACGGCGCGCCTGCGGCGTTGCGATCACGCGAATACCCCTGCGGCAATAGGGAGGGAGAGCTGCAAAGAAAGCTGGCCTGACGTCCAGAACGGTCCGGGCGAGACTCGTAGTGTCGAAGAGCTCATCCCGGCGCAGCATCGCTTCTGCGAGCATTTCGAACGGCATGAACTGCTCTTCGGCCACGCTCGTCTCGCGGGCGAATGTCTCCTGCACGATCCGAAGCGGCATGTTGCCGTCAACGGCAGCCTGGATGACGAGGAGGTCCTCGCTGCGCGAGACGGTATCGCGTTCCAGGCCACGCCTGACCAGCCCCAGCCGTTGCGTTCCGTAGCCGGAATAGCGACGAAGCGTAATAGCGAGCGCGGTCAGCAGCCGGTTGGGAGCCATATCGGCCGCCCCATCCGCCGGATCGCCGATGGTGAAGGCATCTTCGTGGGCTATCTCGACGGCATGCTCCGTCCAACGCGCCTCGCCGTCCGGCACGGCCGTTTGTGCCTCCTGCGGCAGCATCGCGACGCTTTCCCGAGCCGACAGCCGTTCGTACCAACCATCCAAGAGCTTGGCGGAGAAAACACGCTCGACCGGCGCCGGCGCCGACATCGTGGCCGCTTCCCGGTTCCACTGGTCCGGAGCGTGAATGGCGAGAACGAAATTGCTCGCGACGCGATCGAGCGCAGCGAAGTCGCCAATCAGCGGGTGAAGAGAAAAAAGAGCGGCGACCGCTTGGCCCTGCCGGACGAAGAGAATGAAGCGAGCCGCACTGTCCCTGCCCGGATCGATCGGCCTCAGGCGCTCCTCTTCCGCTGCCGTCGCCACGACATGGTCTACGGCGTCGTCGTTCGCAAGGCTAAGCTCCAGCCTGTCGACTGAAGGAGGGTGGCTGATGCTCTGGTGAACGAGCCCTCCGGGCTGGGCCTGGAAACGCCGCGAAAGTTCAGGATAAAGGGCGAGCAGCGTCTCGAGCGCGTCCCGCGCTACGCAAAGCGATGCCGGATGAAAGCCAATGGCGAGGATCTGTCGGCCGTATACATCCTCATTGCCCGTTTCCGACAGGCGCCAGATTCGCGCCTGACTGCTCGACAGAGGCCATGCGGCGTGGCCACCGCCATGGACTTCAGCCGAGGGTGCAAATTTCTCGTGAATCATCATCGGACGGCGGCTCCGTTACAATGCATTCACAATACAACACCGGCATATCCGCACTTGGCCGCTGCCAACGCGTAGCATAGCTCGAAGTCTATTGTGGCCTCTACATCAAGATATTCTCCGCTAAACATCTGTTTTCGCGGAGAGTTTGCTCCGTTAAGACGATTCCGGAAGGCAACTATTCAAAAAAATTCAGGAAAAATTTTTTATGCTGAACGCCTGAATTTCTTCGTTGACAGTCGTCTAGCCCCAGACGCGCGCTCGAAAGAGCGAGACGCAATGGAGCTTGCAAATGAACCTTGTCGTACCGGCCGTAGACGCCAAACACGCCCTCCACTTGCCTGAGGCAGGTTTTGCCAGTCACGCACTTTCGAGTATCGGCCCGCTGATGGTGCGGAGCGACCGCGGTGGCATCGCCGTCGAGAGCGAAGGACGGCCTGTGGCCCGGGCCTTGCATGCGGAGCGGCTTTCGTTCACCTTCGAAGCGGATGGGCCGGTGCGAGGCTTGGTTGTCGCGGCCGTTCTCGAAGCCCTCTTCGCCTGCAATCCTTCTCTTCCCCATCTCGACGTCGTTCTTCAAGAGGGAGAACTGCTTGACGAACTTCTCGCCCATGGTGCAGTCGAGCGGCAGGCAAGTGCGCTGATTTCGCGCCCTGAACTCCTGTTTCAGATCGCCGCCCCCTTTTTCGGAAAGATGTCGCCGGCCTATCCTGAAATCGCCTCTTTCAAAAGCGGCGTGCACTATCCGCAGCGCCCGCCGAAGCCTTCCGGTATTGTCTATCAGCGGACCATTCCCTGGCTCGCCACTGCGCTTTCGCTCCACGTGGCCGATCCGGAAAGAGACCTCCCCGTCTTTCACAAGTGGATGAACGATCCCCGCGTGTCGGCCATCTGGCAGGATCAGGGTGACCTTGACTATCATCGTAAATTTCTGTCCGAGCGGCTTTCCGATCCCCGGACCCTGCCGCTGATCGGCAGTTTCGGCGGAACGCCCTTCGGCTATTTCGAGCTCTATTGGGCAAAGGAGGACCGTCTCGGGCCCCACTACGATGCGGATACCCATGACCGCGGCTGGCACGTGGCGATCGGAGAGGAAGCCTTCCGGGGAAAGCGTTTCTTGGGTGCCTGGCTGCCGTCGCTGATGCATTACATGTTTCTCGCCGATCCGCGCACACGGCGGATCGTCGGCGAACCGGTGCATGATCATCAGCAGCAGATCCGCAACCTGGATCGCTCCGGATTCGCCAAGATCAAGCATGTGCAGTTTTCGCACAAGCGAGCCCTCCTGGTAATGCTGCTGCGGGAACGCTTCTTTGGCGACCGGCTCCTCTTCCCCGACCTTTCCGGTGCCTCGGAGCCGGCGGTCATAGGCTCGCTTCCACGGGAAGTGACCTGATGCCGCAGGCAATCGACATGAACGATCCGCGGCTCTTGCGGCTCGTCATGAGAATTGCCCTGCCCGCGGTCGCCGGCCTGACCGCAAGTGCGGGCCACCACACGATAAACGGCCTCTTCGTCGGTTCTCTCGGGCCCGAGGCGATAGCGGGCGTCAGCATCGTCATGCCGCTCTTTCTCGCGGTTGCCGCCGTGGGACAGGGACTCGGAGTGGGCCTTGCCACCCTGCTTGCCCGCCATCTCGGCGCCGGACGGAGGTCTGCCGCGTCGTCCGCCGTAAGCACGACTTTCGCCTTGGCGCTGCCGCTGGGCATTACCCTTTCGGTGGTGCTCCATATCGCCTTGCCGCTTTTCCTCGAAAGGATCGGCGCAAGCGCGGAACTACGCGCTGCCAGCCTCTCCTACGGCGGGCTTCTCGCATTCGGCACCACGTTCGGTCTGATGCAGGCGCTTTGCGATTTCGTCGCTATCGCCGAGGGCAACAGCCGTTTCTCGATGACGGTGCTGATCGCCTGTTTCGGGCTCAACATCCTGCTCGACCCGATTTTCATATTCGGGTTCGGGCTGCGCGAAGCCGGCGCGGCCCTGGCGACGATCGTCTCCTCGATCGCAGCACTCATCGCCTATGTCTTCTATTTCCGCCGGCGGTGGGGCCGTGTGCGCCTGGGCTTGCGGCTCATTCGCTGGCCGGAAATGCCGGCAGTCGTCAAGATCGCCCTTCCAGCTGCCGCAACCAACATGGTCGCGAGTCTCGGTCTGCTGATGCTGCTCAGGCAGGCGAGTGTCGAAGGCGGAGATCAGGGTGCGGCGGCCATGGGCATCGCCGTGCGGCTGGCGGCGCTCGGACAACTCCCGATCATCGGGTTCTGCCTCGGCGCGCAAAGCGTCGTCAGCCATGCCTGCGGCGCCAGCAATCACCAGCGGGTGCAGTCCGTGATCCGCGTGATGCTTGCAGCAGCCATGGGCACGGCGACGGTTTACTCGGCACTTCTGCTCATCGCGGCGGAACCGATCGCGCAGCTGTTCACGGCCGACGAGGCCGTCCAGCGTCAGGCCGGCGCGTGCCTCCGTGCCTTCGCGCCCGTCTTCCCCTGCTCGGCCTTTCAGACGGTGGTTCTGGTGCTTCTTCAGTCCCGGGGCAAGGCGAAGCTTTCTGCCTTCGTCGGCCTCGCGCCCCAGGGATACATGCTCATGCCCGCGGTGCTTCTCATGCCTCTCTGGCTGGGTTTCGCAGGCGTGGTGTTAGCCCCGGCGCTCGCCACGGCTCTAGCCGCTCTATTGGGGCTCTTCGTCTTGCGGCGGGAATGGGCGGCACTCTCCCATTTGCCGCAACCTGCCCTTGCGCTGATCCCAACACAACCCGGTTAGTCAGGAACGAACATGAACGAACGACCAAACCCCGATAATGTTCATAGTGAGATACCCATGGAAATCGGCTTCAGGCGGCAGGACCCCTATGCCGCAGCCGTGCCGCCGATCTATCAGTCATCCCTTTTTCTGTTCGACAGCTATGCCGAACTGGAGAATGTCTTTGCCGGCCGCTCGCCGAAGCCGATCTATTCGCGCGGCGACAATCCGACCGTTCGACTTCTCGAGCAGAAAATCGCCGAGATGGAGGGTGCCGAGGAGGCGCGCGCGTTTTCAAGCGGTATGGGTGCCATTGCCGCGACCGTCCTCGCTTTCGTTCACCCCGGCGACCGCATCGTCACCGTCCGGCACGTCTATAGCGACGCCTTCCGCTTCTTCGAAAAGGTGTTGAAGCGCTTCGGGATTCGCGTCGACTATGTCGACGGCAGAGATACGGAACTGATGATCGCGGCCATCCCCGGTGCCCGGCTCGTCTATCTGGAGAGCCCGACCTCCATGGTCTTCGAGTTGCAGGACCTGCCGGCGATCGCAAGGGCCGCGAAAGAGCACGGGGCGCTGACGGTGGTCGACAATTCCTGGGCGACGCCGCTGTTTCAGCGGCCGATCGACGCCGGAATAGACATCGTTATCCATGCGGCTTCCAAATATCTAGGTGGCCAGAGCGACACGGTGGCGGGCCTGGTCACCGGATCGCGCGAGCACATCGCCACCATCAATCGCGAGATCTACCCCTATACCGGCGCCAAGCTTTCGCCTTTTGAGGCGTGGCTCGTGCTGCGCAATATCGAGACCCTGCCGTTGCGCATGCGGCACCATAACGATGCCGGGCTCGAAGTCGCGCGCTGGCTTGCAGCCCAGGAACAGGTAGGGCGCGTCATGCATCCCGTTTTTGCGGAGCATCCGGGCAGAAGCACGCTCACCGGATTTGGCGGGATATTCTCCTTCGAGGTCACCGAAGCGGTCGATGTTGCCGCCTTCGTCGACGCCCTGCGGATCATACGGATAGGCGTTAGCTGGGGCGGGCCCGAAAGCCTAGTCGTGCCCGCCAAGGCCGCCCTTAGCATCTCGCCGGAAACCAACGTCTTTGCCCGGTTCGGGGTCAGCGACAGGACGATCAGGTTGAATGTCGGGCTGCACCGGGCGGGAGAGCTCATAGCCGACCTTGGCAGGGCCCTCGCCGCCGCATCCCGCCCGCTTCATCCAGAAGCCTCGTCGGGAGCGCCGCATAGTAGCGCTCCTCCTGCCCCCATTTCTCTGGAGCAATAGATGCCTGCGCTGACATCATCGGAGCTTGCCTCGCTCGCGGGCCGATATGACACGCCCCTTTGGGTATACGACATGAGGACTATCCGGAACCGGATAGTACAGTTGAGATCATTCGACACCGTGCGCTATGCGCAGAAGGCCAATTCGAATGTGCAACTGCTGAAACGAATGCGGGCCGAGGGAGTTCGCGTCGATGCGGTTTCGCTCGGCGAGATCGAACGCGCCGTCCGGGCCGGCTTTCAGCCGCGTCCTGGGAAGGGTCCGGCGGAACTGGTCTTTACCGCCGACGTGTTCGACGGTGCAGCGCTTGAGCGTGTGGTCTCCGACCGGATCGAAGTGAATGCCGGCTCGATCGATATGCTTCACCAACTCGGCGAACGCTCGCGGGACCACAGGGTATGGCTTCGTATAAATCCCGGATTCGGGCATGGTCATAGCAAGAAGACAAACACCGGCGGAGAAAACAGCAAACACGGCATCTGGTTCGCGCATCTGCCAGAAGCACTCGAGGTTGTGCGCCGTCACGGTTTGAGCTCGTAGGCCTTCACATGCATATCGGGTCAGGCGTCGACTACGCGCACCTCCAGCGCGTTTGCGGGGCGATGGTCCGTTTTGCGCAAACGCCGGGCCTCGACCTTGAGGCTATCTCGGCCGGCGGCGGTCTTTCCGTTCCCTACAGGCCGGAAGAAGGGCCCGTTGACGCAGATCATTATTTTTCAATTTGGAACCTGGCGAGACAGGAGATCGCCCGTCGGGTCGGCCACGAGGTTCGGCTGGAGATCGAGCCGGGACGTTACCTGGTCGCGGAGGCAGGAGTGCTGGTTGCCGAAGTCCGCGCGGTTAAGCAAATGGGCAGCAACAGGTTCACGCTCGTCGACGCCGGCTTCAGCGACCTTGCAAGACCCGCCATCTATGGCAGCTACCATGAAATCTCGGTGATCCCGCGGCAGAGTGGTGAAAGACGGGCCTCGCGGTTCGTTCCGACGGTGGTCGCAGGTCCTCTGTGCGAGTCGGGTGATGTGTTCACTCAGGGAGCGGAGGGCACCGTCGAGTGCCGCAACCTTCCAGAAGCGCGCGTCGGAGACCTCCTCGTGTTCCACGGGGCCGGCGCGTATGGTGCCGCAATGTCTTCGAACTACAACAGCCGCCTCTATGCGGCAGAAGTTCTCGTCGATGACGACGGTCACAAGCTGATACGCAGGCGCCAGACGCTGGAAGACCTGCTTGCTTGCGAGGCTGTCGACGATCGCCCGGTTGCGCAGCTTTTCGGTTAGTTATGGGCAAAGGGGTCCCCCTCACGCCGCGTTGCGGTCGACGCCGAATGCATCCAGCGCCTCGCTCTCGTTCGTCGCCGTGAACAGCGCCCAGATATGGCCGAACGGGTCGATGAGGGCGCCGACCCGGTCGCCGGTCGGCAGCGTTTCGGCGACATTGCGCAGACTGGCGCCGGCGCCCATCGCCCTTTCGAGCACGCGGTCGACATCATCGACGTGCAGCTCGAGGATTGCCGCGGTCGTTCCGAGCGCGTGCGGCGATCGCGGCCCGCCGAGCCTCGGTTCGGCGTCCCGGCGCGGATTGGCGCCGGCCACCCGGAAGACCGAGTCGCCGATGCACAGATCGGCACTCGTCAGAATGCCGCTCCACTCGTGCCGCTGCAGCAGCTCGGCGCCGAAGACATCGCGGTAGAACGCAATCGCCCGCTCCTCGTCACCATGCCTGACGAAGAGCTTTATGCAGATCTGCCGTACCGACGGGCCGCCGGAATAACTAGCCATGGCAATCTCCCTGGACCGCAATGATGTCGGGCGGGGTGGAACCCGCGATCAAATACGCCATCGTTCAAAATGAGACCGAATGCCGCGGAGACCGCGCCCGTGCTCATGCCTCTCTTGTTTGCTGAGAGGAACATCTTATCGGAACATAAGAACAAATCAAGAACAAAAAGCAGCCGTGAGTTGCCGATCTGGACCGAGGGCGGTCGCCTCACGAAGACCCGGTCAACTTGCTGGTCTTCAGCAGAATGTTCGTTTCGGTCACGGTGATACCATCGATCAAACGGATGCGCCGCAAGGTCTCGTCGAAGCTCGCAAGGTCCCGGTCCTCGAGCTCGGCAATGAAGTCCCACCTTCCGTTCGTGCTGTGCAGCGCCCGCACCTGCGGCAGCCCGCGCAATTGCTCGGCGACGCGGTCCGCCATCTTTCCGTGAACCTCGATCATCACCACGGCCCTGACGCCGGAGGCGGGGATTTCCGCGCCGGTGCGGATGGTGAAAGCGGCAATCGTCCCGTTCGCGACGAGGCGGTCGATGCGCGCAGCGACCGTCGCACGCGAGACGCCGGTCATTGCCGAAAGCGTGGAGACGGGCATGCGGGAGTTTTGCCGGAGAGCGCTGATGAGCGCCTGATCGAGATCATCCATCTTGTCACTTCGTCAAAAAAGACTTTACACTTTGCGCATCTTATCTTCCCAATCGACAGTTTTCCATCTTTTTGCCGCCACGCTTTTTGACGATAATCCGCCGGACTTCACGGGAACCGAACTTCCCGGCAACAGGGCGAAGGGACGAGGCGGACATGAAAACCATCACATTGATCGGCGCACCCATCGAGGAAGGCTCGGGCCGCCGCGGCGCAGCCATGGGGCCGACGGCGCTCAGGATCGCCGGCATAGATACGGTCCTCGCCGAACTCGGCCATACGGTCAATGACGAGGGGGATCTGAGGCCGCTGCCCGCACGCGATCTCGCCAACCATCCCGGCGCCAACAATCTGCAGTCCGTTGCAGCTTTCGCGCGCGCGCTCGACGAAGCCGTGCACGATACCGCGCGCAAGGGACATTTCCCCATCATTCTCGGCGGCGACCACGCGCTGTCGATGGGCAGCGTCTCGGGCATGGCGCGTCACGCCCAGGACGTCGGCCGGCCCCTCTTCGTCCTCTGGCTCGACGCGCATGCCGACTTCAACTCGCCTGCGACCTCGCCCTCCGGAAACATGCACGGCATGCCGGTCGCCTTCTTCTGCGGCGAAGCGGAGTTCGCCCCGATCCTCCCGAAGGACCGGCCGCTGGTCGACCCGAAGAAGGTCTATCAGGTCGGAATCCGCTCGGTCGACGCGCGTGAGCGCGAGGAAATCGCCGAGCACGGCGTCAATGTCTTCGATATGCGGGCCATCGACGAGATGGGAATGGCCCACATCATCCGCCAGATCGTCGACGAGGTTCGCGCCGCCAACGGCCTGCTGCATGTGAGCCTCGACGTCGATTTCATGGATCCGGAACTTGCCCCCGGCGTGGGCACGACGGTGCCGGGCGGCGCGACCTTCCGCGAGGCTCACCTCATCATGGAAGTTCTGTGCGACAGCGGCCTCGTTTCTTCCCTCGATGTGGTCGAGCTCAACCCGTTCCTCGACGACCGGGGCAAGAGCGCGCGCATTCTGGTCGAACTGACGGCAAGCCTCTTCGGCCGCCGTATCCTTGATCGTCCGACCCGCGCGGCCTGAAGCCACGTCCCCACCTCGCTCTCCTGCGAGGGGCGAACGTTCAGCAAAGGTTTAACGAATCCGCGCCTAGTATAGGCATACGGAGCGCAAGGCGGATTTTTCCGTGCATGAAGCGGCTTGCGCCTCGCCGGATGTCATCGGCGGACCACCACGACCGGAAAGCTGGAAGGACCTTCGATGACAAGCACGCAGAGAGCAGCCGGATTTGACGGCGAGACGCTCGAAATCATAGCATTTCGCCTCCACGACCAGGAATTTTGCGTCAAGACCACGACGATCCGCGAGATACGCGGCTGGGCGCCCTCGACGCCCATCCCGCATGCTCCGCCGGAAGTGATCGGCGTGATGAACCTGCGCGGCACGGTGATCCCGATCATCGACCTCGCCCACAAGCTCGGCATGAAATCGACCGTCACCAACGAACGCAGCGCGATCGTGGTCGCAGAGGTCCACAACATGGTCATCGGTCTCGTCGTCGACCGCGTTTCCGACATTCTGACCGTTCAGGGCAGTCAGGTACAGCCTGTGCCGGAAGTCACCGCGTCCTTCGACAAGAGCTTTGCGGAAGGCATCATCGCCAATGAATCGGGCATGATCTGCTTCCTCAATCTCGCCCGCATGTTCAAGGAGCGGGAAACGGAAGAGCTGGCGGCCTGAGCCTGGGCATCAAGCATATCCAGAGCGATTCACTGTTTCCTGCAGTGAGTCGCTCCAATGACGTAGGAATACATCTCTTTACGAGTAGATAAGAAGCAATTTCTATTTTAACGAGAAATTAAGTTCGCTTTACTAATTTAGATTGAACAGCGGCATGACGCCCTCAGTGATTTCGAAATCTCCCCAGCAACCGGCGGCCGCCCTTTCCTGAAGGACGGCGCAGCAGATCACAAACGTCCGCTCCGCGGCCGTTTCTTCGCGAAAATTTCAGAGGGGATCATGTTTTCTTTCACCAGGAGCCGTGACGCACGGCAGATCATCGACGCCGTGTCCAAATCGCAGGCAATCATTCAATTCGATCTCGCCGGCAATGTCCTCGATGCCAACGAGAATTTCTGCAAGGCGCTCGGCTACAGTCTGCAGGAAATCGTCGGACAGCACCATCGCATCTTCTGCGCGCCGGAATTCGTGGCGACTGAGGAGTATCGTGAGTTCTGGGCGCGCCTCGGCCGCGGCGAACTCGACAGCAACAGCTACCGACGCCTCGCCAAGGGCGGACGGGAGATCTGGATCCAGGCGAGCTACAACCCGGTCTTCCGAAACGGCAAGCCCTGCAAGGTCGTCAAGTTCGCAACCGACATCACCGCAGCCAAGATGAAGGCCACGGAAGATGCCGGCAAGCTCGATGCCATTTCCCGCTCGCAGGCGATGATCGAGTTCTCGCCTGCCGGCGAGGTGATGACAGCCAACGAGAACTTCTGCAACACGCTCGGCTATCAGCTCTCCGAAATCCAGGGCCGGCACCACAGCATGTTCTGCGAGCCCGGTTATACCGGCACGGCCGAATATGCCGATTTCTGGAGGCGGCTGGCCCAGGGTGAATTCATCGCCAACGAATTCGTCCGCTACGGCAAGGGCGGCAAGGAAGTCTGGATCCAGGCGGCCTACAACCCCATTCGCGATCCGAACGGCCGGGTTTACAAGGTGGTCAAATTCGCGACAGACGTTACCGAACGCATGGCCGCGATCAATTCGCTCGGAGCCGGCCTGCGTGCGCTTGCGGAGGGCGATCTGGCACAATCGATCGACACGCCCTTCGTTCCCAGCATGGAAATGGTGCGCAAGGACTTCAACGAAGCGCTTGTCCGCCTCTGTCGGGCCATGCAGACGGTCGGCGAAAATGCCAGCGCGATCGCCGGCGGCGCACGCGAGATCCGGTCTGCCGCCGACGACCTGTCGAAACGCACCGAACAGCAGGCGGCCTCCGTCGAAGAAACGGCCGCAGCGCTGGACGAGATTACCACGACCGTCGCGGATTCCAGCCGCCGCGCCGAGGAAGCGGGCAATCTGGTCGCAAAGACGAAGGATGGCGCCGAGCGCTCCGGACTTGTCGTCAAAAGCGCGATCGGCGCCATGGGCCAGATCGAGCAATCCTCGCGGGAAATCAGCAACATCATCGGCGTGATCGACGACATCGCCTTCCAGACGAACCTGCTGGCCCTCAATGCCGGTGTCGAGGCGGCGCGTGCCGGAGAAGCCGGCAAGGGCTTTGCCGTCGTGGCTCAGGAGGTCCGCGAACTGGCGCAGCGATCGGCCAGCGCGGCAAAGGACATCAAGACCCTTATCACCGCTTCAGGCGAGCATGTGAGGAACGGCGTATCGCTGGTCGGCCAGACCGGTACCGCCCTGGAAACCATCCTGGCGCAGGTGCAGGAGATAAATCACAACGTCTCGGCGATCGTGGAAGCGGCCCGCGAACAGTCGACGGGGCTCAAGGAAATCAACCAGGCGGTTAATGCGATGGATCAGACGACTCAGCAGAACGCCGCCATGGTGGAGGAAAGCACGGCCGCGAGCCATCGGATGTCGCAGGAGGCGGACGCGTTGCACGCCCTGCTGCGTCAGTTCCGCATCGGACGGGACGCTTCGCCCGCAAGCGACAACAGGATGGAAGCGCCTCATTCGCCCACGCGGCTCCACGCAACGGCAAAGGCGCTGCGCAGCGGCACGAGATCCAATCTCGCGCTCGCTCCCGCCGCGGACGACTGGGAGAATTTCTGACCGCACGCCCGCCCGCGCTCATTTTTCGAGCCTAACGGCTCCCCCGTCGGGAAGAGCATAAGCTCTCCCTCACACACTTGCCTGTCAGAGGATGGATTCCTGTGACAGGCACAAGAATGAGGATCGAAGGGCAAGCCTTTCCTGTCAGTGCTCTAGGACCTGTGGACGGCGGATCTTCTCAGCCGCCTCGAGAACCAGCGGGTTCAACCCTTCACCGCCATGCGCGATATGCTCGAAGAGCTTGCGGCGCATGCGCGGCTCCCAATATTTGTTGATATGCGTGGCCACGCCCTCGGCTGCCCCCGCCGCCGGCTGGGTCAGGAAGAAAGTGGCAATTTGGTTTGCCATATAGACGAGCTTGGCGTTGGGGTCAGACATGAACGATTGCTCCGGATTCAGAATAGCGGCACGCGGGCGGATAAGGACGCAGGCTCCTCGTCGTTTCGGATGATGCGCTCCGCATGCGTGAAGATTTCAAACTCGTCACCGCGGACAAGTGCGATGAGGGTCATGCCCGCCCCTTCCGCCGTGCGGATGGCGAGCGCCGTCGGTGCGGAAATGGCGATGATCACCGGGCTTCCGACGATCGCGGTTTTCTGCACCATCTCGACCGACACCCGCGACGTGACGACAACCGCGCCCTGAGCGCCCCTGAAGCCGGCGCGCGCGGCCGCTCCGGTGAGCTTGTCCAGCGCATTGTGACGCCCGACATCCTCGCGAACGGCGATCAGCCCGCGTCCCGGCACGTAGAAGCCCGCACCGTGCACGGCGCGTGTCTCGAAATGCAGCGGCTGCTGTCCATTGAGAAGCGCGACGGCGTCCACCACGTCCTGCTCGGAAAGGCGAAGCAGGGAGCCGGAGACGCCCGGCGTCGGGCGAACGGCCTCATCGATCGACTCTATGCCGCAGAGACCGCAGCCGACCGGCCCGGCCATGTGGCGACGCCTGAGCCGCAGAGCATCGTTCTGTTCGTCCTCGAGCCTGATCTGCAGGTCGATGCCCTTTTCCTCGACGACGATGTCTATGTCGTCGATCTGTTCGGGACCGGTGATGATCCCTTCGGTCAGGCTGAAGCCGATGGCGAAATCCTCGAGATCGGCAGGTGTCGCCATCATCACCGCATGCGTCGAACCGCCATAGGTGAAGGCGACCGGCGTTTCCTCGGGCACCACGCGAGACTGCGCGACGAGGATGCCGCCGCGCCGCGCTGCCTCCGGGACCGTCGCCGTCGTTCCGGATGGAGAGGACGAAACTCGCTTGCCCGCCATTCTCGC
The DNA here is from genome assembly GCF_056739175.1 of Ensifer sp. R1-3. Taxonomy (NCBI): domain Bacteria; kingdom Pseudomonadati; phylum Pseudomonadota; class Alphaproteobacteria; order Hyphomicrobiales; family Rhizobiaceae; genus Ensifer; species Ensifer sp. R1-3. The sequence continues at coordinate 3,130,437 of NZ_CP096515.1, read as the reverse complement.
TCCTATTCCGCCGCCTCCAGCTTGCCGGCAATGCGACGCGACTGGCGAGCCTGCTCGTCATAGTCGCGCTGCCAGTCGGAAGGACCGTTCGACGGCGAGACCTGCACCGCGGTCACCTTGTATTCCGGGCAGTTGGTCGCCCAGTCGGTAAAGTCCGTGGTGATGACGTTCGCCTGCGTCGACGGGTGATGGAAGGTCGTATAGACGACGCCCGGTGCGACGCGGTCGGTGATCAGCGCGCGGAGCGTCGTGTCGCCCGAGCGGCTGGCGAGCCTGACCCAGTCCCCGTCGCGGATGCCGCGCTGCTCCGCGTCGTGCGGGTGGATTTCCAGCCGGTCTTCCGCATGCCAGACGACGTTCTCCGTGCGCCGCGTCTGGGCGCCGACATTGTACTGGCTGAGAATACGGCCGGTCGTCAGAAGCAGCGGGAAGCGCGGGCCGGTCCTCTCGTCGGTCGCCACATATTCGGTGCGGATGAACTTGCCCTTGCCGCGCACGAAACCGTCGACATGCATGATGGGCGAGCCGAGCGGCGCCTTTTCATTGCACGGCCACTGCACCGAGCCCATCTTGTCCAGATAGTCGTAGGAGACCATGGCAAAGCTCGGCGTCGTCGCCGCGATCTCGTCCATGATCTCGGACGGATGGCGGTAGTTCCAGGCAAGCCCCATGGCTTGCGCCATCTTCTGCGTCACCTCCCAATCGGCATAGCCGTTCTTCGGCCGCATGACGCGCCGGACGCGGTTGATGCGGCGCTCGGCATTGGTGAAGGTTCCGTCCTTTTCGAGGAAGGTCGATCCGGGCAGGAAGACATGGGCGTAGTTGGCCGTCTCGTTGAGGAAGAGATCGTGCACCACGACGCATTCCATTGCGGCAAGGCCGGCGGCGACGTGCTTCGTGTCCGGATCCGACTGCAGTATGTCCTCGCCCTGCACGTAGAGCCCCTTGAAGGTGCCCTCGACGGCGGCGTCGAGCATATTGGGGATGCGCAGGCCCGGCTCATGATTGAGCGTCACGCCCCAGAGCTTCTCGAAGATCTCGCGCGTCGCATCGTCCGAAATATGCCGGTAGCCGGGAAGCTCGTGCGGGAAGGAGCCCATGTCGCAGGAGCCCTGGACGTTGTTCTGGCCGCGCAACGGATTGACCCCGACGCCAGGCCGGCCGATGTTGCCGGTGAGCATGGCGAGGTTGGCGATCGCCATCACTGTCGTCGAGCCCTGGCTGTGCTCGGTGACGCCGAGGCCGTAATAGATCGCGCCGTTGCCGCCCGTGGCGTAAAGCCGCGCGGCCCCGCGCACCAGTTCCGGCGCAACGCCGGTATAGGCTTCGGTCGCTTCCGGGCTGTGATGGGGCTCGGCGACGAAGGCCGCCCAGTCTTCGAATTCCGACCAGTCGCAGCGCTCGCGGATGAAGGCTTCGTTGGCAAGGCCTTCCGTGACGATGACATGCGCAATCGCCGTCAGGATGGCGACGTTGGTGCCGGGCTTCAGCGGCAGGTGGTACGACGCTTCGACATGGGCCGAGCGGACGAGGTCGATCCGGCGCGGATCGATGACGATCAGCTTGGCGCCTTGGCGCAGCCGCTTCTTCAGCCGCGAGGCGAAGACCGGATGGCCGTCGGTCGGGTTGGCACCGATGATGACCGCAACATCCGTGTGCTCCACGCTGTCGAAATCCTGCGTGCCGGCGGAGGTGCCGAAGGTCTGGTTGAGGCCGTAGCCGGTCGGCGAATGGCAGACGCGGGCGCAGGTGTCGACATTGTTGTTGCCGAAACCGGCACGCACCAGCTTCTGCACCAGAAAGGTTTCCTCATTGGTGCAGCGCGAAGACGTGATGCCGCCGACGGAATCGCGGCCGTACTGGTACTGGATGCGGCGGAACTCGGAGGCGACATGCGCGAAAGCCTCTTCCCAGGTGACCTCGCGCCAGGGATCGGTGACCTTCTCGCGGACCATGGGATTGAGGATGCGGTCCCTGTGGTTGGAGTAACCATAGGCGAAGCGGCCCTTGACGCAGGAATGGCCGCGATTCGCCTGGCCGTCCTTCCAGGGCACCATGCGCACCAGCTCCTCGCCGCGCATCTCCGCCTTGAACGAGCAGCCGACGCCGCAATAGGCGCAGGTGGTGACGACCGAATGCTCGGGCTGGCCGATCTCGATCACCGATTTTTCCGTCAGCGTCGCCGTGGGGCAAGCCTGCACGCAGGCGCCGCAGGAGACGCATTCGGAGGAAACGAAATCCTCGTTCATGCCGGCGGAGACGCGCGAATCGAAGCCGCGGCCGCTGATCGTCAGCGCGAAGGTGCCCTGCACTTCCTCGCAGGCCCGCACGCAGCGCGAGCAGACGATGCACTTGGCCGGGTCATAGGTGAAATACGGGTTCGATTCGTCCTTCGGCGCCCATTTGGCGTTGATCTCGCCATTGTTGCGCGCCGTCACATGGTTTTCGCCGTCATAGCCGTAGCGCACGTCGCGCAGGCCCACGGCACCGGCCATGTCCTGCAGCTCGCAATCGCCATTGGCCGCGCAGGTGAGGCAGTCGAGCGGGTGGTCGGAAATATAGAGCTCCATGACGCCGCGGCGGACATCCTTCAGCCGCTGCGTCTGCGTCGAAACGCTGATGCCCGCAGCCACCGGCGTCGTGCAGGAGGCCGGCATGCCGGCGCGCCCGTCGATTTCTACGAGACAGAGCCGGCAGGAACCGAAGGCATCCATCATGTCGGATGCGCAAAGCTTCGGCACCTCGATGCCCGCTTCCATTGCCGCGCGCATGATCGACGTGCCTTCCGGCACCGTGATCTCGCGTCCGTCGATCGTCAGCGTCACCAGCTTTTCGGATTTGGAAGCAGGAGTGCCGTAGTCGATTTCATGAATGAGAGACATTAGCGGGCCTCCTGAAAAATTGCGTTCGGGGCGATTGCCGACTCTGCCGTCCGCCCCTCATCCGGCTGCCGCCACCTTCTCCCCGCTCGCGGGGAGAAGGGATATGCCGCACCGTCCTGCGCAACCGCAGCCGCCGCACATGGGCTGTCCCCTCTCCCCGCTTGCGGGGAGAGGGTTAGGGTGAGGGGCTTCCCAGCATAAAGCGTGAGGGGCAAATCTCGACGTGCAAGGCTCATCATTCCGCAGCCTCCACCACCGGCACCGGTGAAAAATCCTCCGGGAAGTGCGTCATCGCGCTCATCACCGGATAGGGCGTGAAGCCGCCAAGGGCGCAGAGGGAACCGAACTTCATCGTGTTGCAGAGATCGGCGAGCAGTTCGCGGTTCTTCTCCGGCTCGATGCCGGCGGCAATCCTGTCGGCCACCTCGACGCCGCGTGTCGAACCGATGCGGCAGGGGGTGCACTTGCCGCAGCTTTCGACCGCACAGAATTCCATGGCGAAACGCGCCTGCTTCAGCATGTCTGCCGTGTCGTCGAAGACGACGATGCCGGCATGACCGATGAGCCCGTCTCTGGCGGCAAATGCCTCGTAGTCGAAGGGCGTATCGAACAGCGCCCGCGGGAAATAGGCGCCGAGCGGGCCGCCGACCTGGACGGCCTTGACCGGCCGGGCGCTCGCCGTGCCGCCGCCGATCTCGTCGACGATCTCGCCGAGCGTCAGGCCGAATGCTGTCTCGAAGAGCCCTCCATGCTTGACGTTGCCGGCGATCTGCAGCGGGATCGTTCCGCGCGACCGGCCCATGCCGAAATCGCGATAGTAACCGGCGCCCTTGTCGAGGATCACCGGCACGGAAGCGAGCGAGATGACGTTGTTGATGACGGTCGGGCGGTCGAAAAGGCCCTTGTGTGCCGGCAGCGGCGGCTTGGCGCGCACGAGCCCGCGCTTGCCTTCGAGGCTGTTCAGGAGCGAGGTCTCCTCGCCGCAGACATAGGCGCCGGCGCCGGTGCGCACTTCCATGTCGAAGGCGTGTGCCGAGCCGAGCACCGAAGCGCCGAGCACACCGGCGGCCCGGGCGATCTCGATCGCCGCGCTCATCACCGCGATCGCATGCGGATATTCCGAACGGGTATAGATGTAGCCCTTGGTCGCGCCGGTCGCGATACCGGCGATCGCCATGCCTTCGATCAGCACGAAGGGATCGCCTTCCATGATCATCCGGTCGGCGAATGTGCCGCTGTCGCCCTCGTCGGCATTGCAGACGATGTATTTCCGCGGCCCTCGCGCCTCCAGGACGGTCTTCCATTTGATGCCGGTCGGGAAGCCGGCGCCGCCGCGGCCGCGAAGGCCGCTTTCCGTGACCTCGGCAACGATCGCCGCTGGTTGCATTGCGATCGCCCGCTCGAGACCGAGCAAGCCCCGATGAGCGCGATAATCTTCGAGCGAGAGAGGATCGATGACGCCGCAGCGGGCAAAGGTAAGCCGCGTCTGTCGCTTGAGAAATGGAATCTCCTCGGTCTTGCCGAGGCAGAGCGGATGCGCGCCACCCGAAATCAGCCCGGCATCGAGAAGCGAAGCGACGTCGCTCGCCTTCACCGGGCCGTAGGCGACGCGCCCTCCGGCCGTTTCGACTTCGACCAGCGGCTCAAGCCAGTGCATGCCGCGCGAGCCGTTGCGGACGATCGTGGCGTCGAGCCCGCGTGCGGCGATCTCGCCGGCCATCGCCTCCGCCACCTTTTCGGCGCCAAGCGCAAGGGCCGCCGCATCCCGGGGAATGTAGATCCTGACGGTCATCGGCGCGCCTCCGCAACCAGCGCCTCGAGCACTGTTTCGTCGAGCCGCGCATGAACCTCGCCGTCGAGCATCGCCGACGGCGAGCAGGAACAGAGCCCGAGACAGTAGACCGGCTCGAGCGTCACGGCGCCGTCCGGCGTCGTCTCATGGAAATCGATCCCGAGAAGCGCCTTGGCGCGCTCCGCAAGCCGGTCGCCGCCCATCGACTGGCAGGCTTCGGCGCGACAGAGCTTCAGCACATGGCGCCCGGCCGGGTGCTCGCGAAAATCGTGATAGAAGGTAACCACGCCATAGACTTCGGCGCGCGACAGATTGAGTTCCCGCGCGATCACCGGCAGGCTCTCCTCCGGCACATAGCCGAACTCGTCCTGGATTTCGTGCAGAATGGGAATAAGCGGGCCTTCGAGCCCCTTGAGTTCGCCGACGATCGCCAGCGTCCGTTCGGTCACGTCTGCACGCGGCAGATGGATATTCACTGAAAGAGCCCTCCCGGCTCGCGGCCGCACCGCCAAGATCTCCCCGACCGTCGTCGCGCCGCTGTCTCAACCACTTGGCAAAGATCGGAGATTTCACGTTCTTTGCCCATGAAACAAGCTTCGCGCTTATGCTTCCATGGGTCAATAAGGCTGTTCCGTCGATCGATAGAAAATTTCTATTGAACCTGGTTGCGCTCACCGAGGATACGGGCCTCGTGCAACAGCGCGGAGACGAGCGGCGTGAACGGCTCACGATAGGTGGCGACCAGGCCCACCGTATGGCGGACGTCCGGATCGACGATCGGGATCATCCGTATATCCTCGTGAAAACCGAATGATTTCGCAACGTTATAAGGCATGATGCTCGCCCACCGGCCCGTCCGGACGTGGGAGAAGAGCACGATCATCGAATTCGATTCGAGGGTCGGCTTCGGGACCGCGCCTGCCTCGGCAAAGTGCTGATTGATGATGCGCCGGTTCTGCATGTCGGCCGTCAATAGACAAAGCCGAATGTCGCTCACTTCCTTCCAGGTCACGCTTTCGCGATCCGAAAGCGCCGTACCGGCGGCCGTAACCAGATGATATTGCTCGATCTGCAGGGGCACGCTCGTCACCCGGCCGAGCGGCTCGTTCTCCAGATAGGTCAGACCGGCATCGATCTCGAGGTTTTCGAGGAGCGCGAGGATCTGCAGCGATGTGGTCGAAAGCACCGAGAAGGTGACGTCCGGATGCTTCTCCTGGAAGGGCGCAGTGATCAGCGGCACCATGGAGAGGGTCGTCGGCACCGCGGCGAGGCGCATATGCCCCGAGAGACCTTTTCGCGCCGCACGCATCTCCTCGCGCATCGTACGGCTGTCACTGACGATCCGCCGTGCCCATTCCAGCACCCGCTGCCCTTCGGGCGTCAGCCCCTGGAAACGTGATCCGCGATTGACCAGAATGACGCCGAGCTGTTCTTCGAGCTGGCGGATCGCTGCCGAAAGCGTCGGCTGCGTCACCCCGCACTCCTCCGCCGCCCGGCCGAAATGCCGTTCGCGGGCCAGTGCGAGAAAGAATTCCAGCTTGTCGATCATTCGTGGCCTTTAGATTTGTCCCTCTCCCCGGGTCTAACCCGAGGACTAGCCCTCTCCCCGCAGCGCGGGGAGAGGGGACTGAAGACGCCGCCGCGAGTCTCTTCTCCCCGCAAGCGGGGAGAAGGTGCCGGCAGGCGGATGAGGGGCGGACGCGCGCTCAAGCGATGAGCTGCCCACCGTTCACCTCCAGGACCTGGCCGGTGATATAGCCCGAAAGCGCGTGTGCGGCGAGGAAGAGATAGGCCGGCGCGCAATCCTCCGCCGTCCCGAGCCGGCCGAGCGGGATCGTCTTGCGCGTCGCTTCCAGCTTCTCCGGCGTCGAATAGCGCTCGTGGAAATCCGTCGTGATCGTGCCGGGCGAGACGCAGTTGACACGGATGCCGTCCGGCGCAAGTTCACGCGCCAGCGCCTTCGAATAGGTTGCGACGAAAGCTTTGGTGGCAGAGTAGATCGAAGAGCCCGGACTGCCGCCCATGCGCGCCGAGATCGAAACCGTGTTGACGATCGCAGGATGCGTGCCCTTGCGCAGGAGCGGCAGCATCGTCCGGGTCATCTCCACGACCGAGGTCTGGTTGAGCTGCACGACCATGCGGTATTGCTCATCGGTGAGATCGGCCGCCGGAAAACGGCCGACCATCGTGCCGGCATTGTTGACGAGGACATCGACGCTGTCGAAGCGGCTCCTCGCGACATCGGCGAGGCTCTCGACGCCCCCCTCGGCAAGGAAATCCGCCGCCGCGAGGAATGCCCTGCCCTCGGCCGCTGCAAGATCGAGAAACTCCGGGCGGTCGGCGGCGATCGTCCGCCCCATATGCACCAGCACGCGCGCACCGCAGTCGAGGAACTGCCGTGCGACCTCGAGGCCGATGCCCCTGCCGCCGCCGGTGACCACCACGTTCATGCCCTTGAACAAGGCCGGATGATACATGCGCTTTCTTCCTCCCGATAACGTCGGACTGGCGTGCCCCTCCACCGATTACAGCGCAGATCGGGCGCAAGCCGCAACGAAAATCGAACGCGCTGGATATTTCTAATCTGAAATTGCACCGCTTTCGTTTTCGCATATTATGAAAGAAAACGAAACGCGAGGGGCGGATGTATCTGACCGGACGACAGGCGGAGATTTTGGAACTGGCGAAAACGGAAGGCCGCGTGCTGGTCGAGGATCTCGCCCAGCGCTTTTCCGTTACGCCGCAGACGATCCGCAAGGATCTGAACGATCTCTGCGACGCCAGGGTTTTGAACCGCATTCACGGCGGCGCCATTTTTCCGAGCGGCAAGGAAAACGTCAGATACGAATCCCGCCGCCAGATCGCCGCAGCGGAAAAGCAGGCGATCGGCCGCGCCGCGGCCGCGCTCATCCCGGACAATTCTTCGCTCTTCATCAATATCGGCACCACGACGGAAGCAGTCGGAGAAGCGCTCCTCGACCACCGGGAACTGATGATCATCACCAACAACATCAACGTTGCCAACAGGTTGCGGGTCTTCCCCTCGATCGAGGTGGTGATCGCCGGCGGGGTCGTGCGCGGCTCCGACGGCGGCATCGTCGGAGAGGCCGCCGTCGACTTCATCAAGCAGTTCAAGGTGGATTTCGCGGTGATCGGCGCCTCGGCGATCGACTCCGACGGAGCCCTGCTCGATTTCGACTATCGCGAAGTGAAGGTGGCGCAGGCGATCATCGCCAATGCGCGCCATGTCATCCTCGTTTCGGATTCGACGAAATTCGAACGCACCGCGCCGGTGCGTATAGGCCATATCTCGCAGGTGCAGACGTTCATCACCGACCGCTGCATCATTGAAAATGTTCGGAAAATCTGTGCTGACCAGGATGTGAGGCTGGTCGAGACCGAGGTCTGATCCGGTCTCCGATTCCCTGGCGCGGAGTCCGGAAACATTCGTTTGACATTCGAAATATTTTCGCTTTAACTGCTTTCACTTTCGCGATTGCACAAATTGTGCGCCGCGGAGTGTGGAGGGGAAAACAAGAGTGTCAGAGCAGACGATCTTCGACGTCTTCGTCATAGGCGGCGGCATCAACGGATGCGGCATCGCGCGTGATGCGGCTGGCCGCGGATATTCCGTCGCGCTTGCGGAGATGAGCGATTTCGCCTCCGGAACATCCTCCGGCTCGACCAAGCTCATCCATGGCGGCTTGCGCTATCTCGAACATTATGAATTCCGCCTCGTGCGCGAAGCCCTGATGGAGCGCGAAGTCCTCTGGGCGATGGCGCCGCACGTGATCTGGCCGATGCGCTTCGTACTGCCCTTCCACAAGGGTGGTCCGCGGCCGGCATGGCTGATCCGCCTCGGCCTCTTTCTTTACGATCACATAGGCGGCCGTAAGCTTCTGCCGGCGACGAAGACGCTCGACATGACGCGCGATCCCGCGGGCGCACCGCTGAAGCGCCTCTTCACCAAAGCATTCGAATATTCGGACGGCTGGGTCGACGATGCTCGCCTCGTGGTGCTGAACGCGCGCGACGCCGCCGACCGCGGCGCGAGGATCATGGCACGCACCCGCGTCGTCTCGGCGCGCCGCGAGGGCGGCCGTTGGGCGATCGAAATCGAGAGCACGGAGACGGGTGCGCGCGAGACGATGCGCGCCCGCATGCTCGTCAATGCCGCGGGCCCCTGGGTGGACCGGGTTCTCTCCGAAGCGGTCGGCAACAACGACGTCCGCAATGTCCGCCTGGTCCAGGGCAGCCATATCGTCGTGAAGAAGAAGTTCGACGATCCGCGCGCCTATTTCTTCCAGAACCCGGACGGGCGGATCATGTTCGCCATTCCTTACCAAGACGAGTTCACGCTGATCGGAACCACCGATCGCGATTTCAGCGGCAATCCGGTTGACGTGCGCATCAACGATGCGGAGATCGATTATCTCTGCAGGGCGGCGAGCGAATATTTCAGCGACCCGGTCGGCAGAGAGGATATCGTGTGGACCTATTCCGCCGTGCGCCCCCTTTTCGATGACGGTGCGAGCAAGGCGCAGGAGGCGACCCGCGACTATGTGCTGCGCGTCGAGAACGGCGATGCACCGCTGCTCAACGTCTTCGGCGGCAAGCTCACCACTTACAGGCGGCTTGCGGAATCGGCGCTCGAGAAGATCGGCGAGACCATCGGGGAAAAGGGCAGGAAATGGACGGCCGTATCGCATCTGCCGGGCGGCGATTTTCCGGCCGCCGGCTATGACGACGAGGTCGCGAAGCTCAGGATGCGCTATCCTTTCCTGACCGCTTCCCACGCCCGCCGGCTGGTACGGCTCTACGGCACGCGGGCGGCGCAGCTTCTCGGCAATGCCGCGAGCGAGGCCGACCTCGGAAAGCACTTCGGCGCGGATCTCTATGCTGCGGAAGTGGATTGGCTCATCGTGCAGGAATGGGCATTGCGCGCGGAGGACGTGCTTTGGCGCCGCACGAAACTGGGACTGAAGTTTTCGCGGGCGCAAACCGCGGAACTGGAGGAATATATGCGGGGCGCGGTCAACGCGGCCGCCTGAGGTACCACGGCTGAACTGCCGTTGGGGTGGAGAATTCAATGCTTGAAATGAAGAAGATATCCAAGGTCGTGGGTGGAGAGACGCACATCCACCCGACCGACCTTGTGCTGGAGAGGGGGACGCTCAACGTGCTGCTCGGCCCGACGCTCTCCGGCAAGACGTCGCTGATGCGGCTGATGGCAGGTCTCGACAAGCCCGCCTCCGGTTCGATTTTTTTCGACGGTGCCGACGTTGCCGGCGTTCCGGTTCAGAAGCGCTCGGTTGCCATGGTCTATCAGCAGTTCATCAACTATCCGGCGATGACGGTGTACGAGAACATCGCCTCGCCGATGCGGATCAAGCGCGCCGACGGCGCCACCGTCGACCGCGAAGTGCGCAAGGCGGCGGAACTCCTGAAGCTCACGCCCTATCTCGACCGCACGCCGCTCAACCTGTCCGGCGGTCAGCAGCAGCGCACCGCGCTCGCCCGCGCCATCGTCAAGAATGCCGATCTGGTGCTGCTCGACGAGCCGCTTGCCAATCTCGACTACAAGCTGCGGGAGGAACTGCGCGAGGAACTGCCGAAGATCTTCGCCGCATCCGGCGCGATCTTCGTCTACGCGACGACAGAGCCGTCGGAAGCGCTTTTGCTCGGCGGCAATACCGCCACCCTGAGCGAGGGAAGGATCACCCAGTTCGGCCGCACCATCGACGTCTATCGCCGCCCGGTCGACATCGTCACGGCCCGCACATTTGCCGATCCGCCGCTGAACACCATCGGCCTGCTGAAGACGGGGTCGCAGTTCGTGCTTGAAGGTAAGCCGGTGCTCGCCGTTCCCTCCCATCTTCGCTCCCTCGCCGACGGTCCTTGCACGGTGGCCTTCCAGCCGCATCACCTTTCTTTCGGCCAGCCGGACGGCAGCGACGAGCCGCTGACCGTAAAAACGGCGATCTCGGAGATCACCGGATCCGAAAGTTTCATTCACGTCGCCTTCGCGGGCGCCCGCTGGGTCATGCTCGCACCCGGCATTCACGAGATCGAACCGGACGCAATGCTAAAGGTCTTCGTCGATACCCGCCACCTCATGGCTTTCGGGCCGGACGGCAGGGCTGTCGGCGGGATGGCCTGAGAAAAGGCGTCGGGGAGGAAACCATGGCACGCATCAATCTCGAACATATCCGCCACGCCTACGGCGCCAGGCCGAAGTCGGAGTCCGATTACGCCCTGAGAGAGGTCCATCACGAATGGAACGACGGCGGCGCCTATGCGCTGCTCGGCCCTTCCGGCTGCGGCAAGACCACGCTGCTCAACATCATTTCGGGGCTGATCAACCCTTCCGAGGGTCGCATCCTTTTCGATGGAACCGACGTCACGCATCTGACGACGCAGCAGCGCAACATCGCCCAGGTGTTCCAGTTCCCGGTCATCTACGACACGATGACCGTCTACGACAATCTCGCCTTTCCGCTGCGCAACCGGCATGTGCCCGAAACCGAGGTCGACCGCCGCGTCAAGGAAATCCTAGAGATGACCGGGCTCGGCAGCTGGGCCAAGAAGACCGCGCGCGGGCTGACCGCCGACCAGAAGCAGAAGATTTCGCTCGGCCGCGGCCTCGTGCGCTCGGACGTCAGCGCCATCCTCTTCGACGAGCCGCTGACCGTCATCGATCCGGAAATGAAATGGGTCCTGCGCTCGCAGATCAAGCGGCTGCACAAGCAGTTCGGCTTCACCATGGTCTATGTGACGCACGACCAGACCGAGGCGCTCACCTTCGCCGACAAGGTCGTCGTCATGTATGACGGCCAGATCGTCCAGATCGGCACGCCGGCCGAGCTTTTCGAGCGGCCGCGCCACACCTTCGTCGGTTATTTCATCGGCTCTCCCGGCATGAACGTGCTGCCGGCCGAGATCGCCGGCAACACGGCAGCCGTCGGCGACCAGAGGATCGCGCTCAATTTCCAGCCGCAGATCAAGGCCGGCGCCAGGATCGAACTCGGCATCCGTCCGGAATTCATTTCCCTCGGCCGCGAAGGCATGCCGGTCGCCGTCACGAAGGTCGAGGATATCGGCCGCCATAAGGTCGTGCGCGCCCGCTTCGCCGACCGGCCGATCTCGATCATCGTCGACGAGGACGGCGAGATCCCCGCCGAGCCGCGCCTCACCTTCGATCCGAAGGCAATCAACATCTACGCCGATTCCTGGCGCGTCGGCGGGGAGGCCTGACATGGAAAAGACCTGGAACAACAAGGCCTGGTTCATGGTCCTGCCGGTGCTGGTGCTCGTCGCCTTCTCGGCGGTGATCCCGCTGATGACCGTCGTCAACTATTCGGTCCAGGACACATTCGGCAATAACGAGTTCTTCTGGGCCGGCACCGACTGGTTCCTGGACGTGCTCGAATCCGACCGCTTCTGGGATGCGCTCACCCGCAACCTGATCTTCTCGGCGATCATTCTGGCGATCGAGATCCCGCTCGGCATCGTCATCGCGCTCAACATGCCGAAGAGAGGCATCGGCGTGCCGATCTGCCTCGTTCTGATGGCGCTGCCGCTGCTCATTCCGTGGAACGTCGTCGGCACCATCTGGCAGGTCTTCGGCCGCGTCGACATCGGCCTGCTCGGGCGCACGCTCGCCTCGCTCGGCATCAACTATAATTACGTGCAGAATCCGCTCGACGCCTGGGTCACGCTGATCGTCATGGACGTCTGGCACTGGACGAGCCTCGTCGTGCTGCTCTGCTACGCCGGCCTCGTCTCGATCCCGGACGCCTACTACCAGGCCGCCAAGATCGACGGCGCCTCGCGCTGGTCGATCTTCCGCTACATCCAGCTTCCGAAGATGAAGCGCGTGCTCCTGATCGCCTTCCTGCTGCGCTTCATGGACAGCTTCATGATCTATACGGAACCCTTCGTCGTGACCGGCGGCGGCCCGGGCAATTCGACGACCTTCCTGTCGATCGATCTCGTCAAGACGGCGATCGGCCAGTTCGACCTCGGCCCGGCCGCAGCCCTCTCGATCATCTACTTCCTCATCATCCTGCTCCTGTCGTGGATCTTCTACACGGTGATGACCACGAGCGACGCGCAAGGCTGAGAAAGGAGGGAGGAGACATCATGATGACCAACAAGCAACCACTTTCGCAGCGCCTCTCCTGGCTGGTGCCGACGATCTACATCGTCTTCCTGCTCCTGCCGATCTACTGGCTCGTCAATATGAGCTTCAAGGAGACGAGCGAGATCCTCAGCACCTTCTCGCTGTGGCCGCAGAATCCGACGCTTCGGAACTATGCGGTGATCTTTACCGATCCCTCCTGGTACAACGGCTACATCAACTCGATCACCTATGTCGTCCTGAACACGCTGATCTCCGTGACGGTGGCGCTGCCGGCAGCCTACGCCTTTTCACGCTACCGCTTTCTCGGCGACAAGCACCTGTTCTTCTGGCTGCTCACCAACCGGATGGCGCCGCCGGCGGTTTTCGCGCTGCCCTTCTTCCAGCTCTATTCCGCCTTCGGTCTCATCGACACGCACATCGCGGTGGCGATCGCGCATTGCCTGTTCAACGTGCCGCTCGCCGTCTGGATCCTGGAAGGCTTCATGTCCGGCGTGCCGAAGGAGATCGACGAGACCGCCTATATCGACGGCTACTCCTTCCCGCGCTTCTTCGTGAAGATCTTCGTACCCCTGATCGCGTCCGGCATCGGCGTGGCAGCCTTCTTCTGCTTCATGTTCTCGTGGGTCGAGCTGCTGATCGCCCGCACCCTGACGACGACCGACGCCAAGCCGATCGCCGCGACGATGACGCGCACGGTCTCCGCTTCCGGTCTCGACTGGGGCGTGCTCGCCGCCGCCGGCGTGCTGACGATCATCCCCGGTGCGCTCGTCATCTATTTCGTTCGCAATTACATCGCCAAGGGCTTCGCCCTGGGGAGGGTCTGATGGCAACCATCGCCACTCGCAAGAACCGCTGGCCCGTCGCGCTTGCCGCCGTGCTCGTCGTCTATCTCACCGCAGCCGGCCTGCTTTTTTCCGTTCTGCCGGCCAAGGACGGCAAGACCGACTGGTTCGCCCCGCTGATCCCCGGCGGCTGGATGGCCTGGTCTTTCCCGACCGCCATGTTCTTTCTGACGATCTTCGCGCTCCTGTCGCTGATGGCCGTCTGGGAATATGCCCGGCCGGGCGGAAACCCGCGCGTCGGCATCCTGCGCTTCGAGACGACCCGCGGCGACCGGCTCTTCGTCTCGCTGCTCGGAAGCGCATTCATTCACCTCGCCTGGCTGGGGCTGGTCGGCGCAAATCTCTGGTGGGCGGTCGCCCTGTCGGTGATCTACGCGGTCGGCGTCTTCCGCTACGTCTGAGGAACCGAACGAAGGGCACTCACCGCGGGCGCCCTTTGAAACTGCAAGTGAACGCAATCGCAAAACCCAAGGGAGGATTTAATGCGAAGGCACCTTTTGACAACGACGGCGGCTATGCTGCTGGCATTTACCGGCTCGGCATTTGCCGGGATGGACGAGGCAAAGCAGTTCCTGGACAAGGAAGTCGGCGACATGTCCTCGCTCGACCGCGCTGCCCAGGAAGCGGAAATGCAATGGTTCGTCGATGCGGCAAAGCCTTTTGCCGGCATGGAGATCAAGGTCGTTTCCGAAACGATCACCACGCATGAATATGAATCGAAGGTGCTGGCACCGGCTTTCACCGCGATCACCGGCATCAAGATCACCCATGACCTGATCGGCGAAGGCGACGTCGTCGAAAAACTGCAGACGCAGATGCAGTCGGGCGAGAACGTCTATGACGCCTATATCAACGACTCTGACCTGATCGGCACGCACTGGCGCTACCAGCAGGCGCGCAGCCTGACCGACTTCATGGCGAACGAGGGCAAGGACGTCACCAACCCCAACCTCGACATCGACGACTTCATCGGCAAATCCTTCACCACCGCTCCGGACGGCAAGCTCTACCAGCTTCCCGACCAGCAGTTCGCGAACCTCTACTGGTTCCGCTACGACTGGTTCAACGACGAGAAGAACAAGGCGGACTTCAAGGCGAAGTACGGCTACGAACTCGGCGTTCCGGTCAACTGGTCGGCCTATGAGGACATCGCCGAGTTCTTCACCGGCCGCGAGATCGACGGCAAGAAGGTCTATGGCCACATGGACTACGGCAAGAAGGACCCGTCGCTCGGCTGGCGCTTCACCGATGCCTGGCTGTCGATGGCCGGCAACGGCGACAAGGGCATCCCGAACGGCAAGCCGGTCGACGAGTGGGGCATCAAGGTCGACGAGAACTCGCGGCCCGTCGGATCCTGCGTCGCGCGCGGCGGCGACACCAACGGCCCGGCCTCGGTCTACGCCATCCAGAAATATCTCGACTGGATGAAGGCCTATGCGCCGGCTGCTGCCCAGGGCATGACCTTCTCGGAATCCGGCCCGGTACCGTCGCAGGGCGAGGTCGCCCAGCAGATGTTCACCTATACGGCCTTCACCGCCGACTTCGTGAAGGAAGGCCTGCCGGTCGTGAACGAGGACGGCACACCGAAGTGGCGTTTTGCCCCGAGCCCGCACGGCGTCTACTGGAAGGACGGCATGAAGCTCGGCTACCAGGACGCCGGGTCCTGGACTCTTCTGAAGTCGACGCCGGACGATAGGGCCAAGGCTGCGTGGCTCTACGCGCAGTTCGTAACCTCCAAGACGGTGGACGTGAAGAAGAGCCATGTCGGCCTCACCTTCATCCGCCAGTCGACGCTCGACCATCAGAGCTTCACCGAACGCGCCCCGAAGCTCGGCGGCCTGATCGAGTTCTACCGTTCGCCGGCCCGCCTGCAGTGGTCGCCGACCGGAACGAACGTGCCCGACTATCCGAAGCTGGCACAGCTCTGGTGGCAGGCGATCGGCGACGCTTCCTCCGGCGCGAAGACCGCCCAGGAAGCGATGGACTCCCTCTGCGCCGAGCAGGAGAAGGTGCTGCAGCGCCTGGAACGTGCGGGAGTCCAGGGCGACATCGGTCCGAAGCTCGCCGAAGAGCACGACCTCGAATATTGGAACGCGGAAGCCGTGAAGGCCGGCAACCTCGCACCGCAGCTCAAGGTCGAGAACGAGAAGGAAAAGCCGACCACCGTCAATTACGACGAGCTGGTCAAGAGCTGGCAGACGAACTGATCGATAGACGCCGCCGATCCGTCGGCGGCGCTCTTCAGGGGAGATGCGGCACCGGGGCTGGAAACGGCCCCGGTTTTTTCGTTTCGAATCGGGTGCCACCCCGCTCGCCGCTGCGACCACCGCAGCATTACCGCCCGCCAGGCGAAAACTGTTTCCCCAATTTCGGTAAGGCAGCGCCCCATCGCCGCTGCCATTATTTGCCACCTTCTTCGTAGGAAGTGGATGACATGCAAAGGTATTGGAGGAGATTACCTTGGCAAACAGTGCAGAGGAAACCGTATCACCAACGCGCCCGGAGGATGAGAAGCTCGGCATCGGCGCCAATCTGGCCTATGGCCTGCAGCACGTACTGACGATGTATGGAGGCATCGTCGCCGTGCCCCTGATACTGGGCCAGGCCGCAGGCCTCGGCTCCGGCGACATCGGCCTGCTCATCACGGCATCCCTGTTTGCCGGCGGCCTCGCCACCATATTGCAAACCATCGGCCTGCCCTTCTTCGGAAGCCAGTTGCCGCTGGTTCAGGGCGTTTCCTTTTCCGGCGTGGCGACGATGATCGCCATTTCCGGCAATGGGGGGCTTCAGTCGGTGCTCGGCGCCGTCATTGCCGCCTCGCTGATCGGCCTGCTGATAACGCCCATATTCTCGCGGATCACCCGCTTTTTTCCGCCGCTCGTCACCGGCATCGTGATCACCACCATAGGACTGACGCTGATGCCCGTTGCCGCGCGCTGGGCCATGGGCGGCAACAGCAGTGCGCCCGATTTCGGCAGTCCCGCCAATATCCAGCTTGCAGCGGTGACGCTCGTCATCGTGCTCCTGCTCAGCAAGCTCGGAAGCGCCGCGATCTCGCGGCTCTCGATCCTGCTCGCCCTGATCATCGGTACGGTGATAGCCTATTTCGCCGGCATGGCTGATTTCTCGCAGGTGACCGAAGGGCCTTTCTTCGCGCTTCCGCTGGTCTTCCACTTCGGCTATCCGACCTTCGAAGTCGCGGCGATCGCTTCGATGTTCATCGTCACCATGGTGACGCTGGTCGAGACTTCGGCGGACATTCTGGCGGTCGGCGAAATCATCGAGACGAAAGTGGATTCGCGCCGGCTCGGCGACGGCCTCAGGGCCGACATGCTGTCGAGCCTGCTCGCACCGATCTTCGGCTCCTTCACCCAGAGCGCCTTTGCCCAGAATGTCGGGCTGGTGGCGGTCACCGGGGTCAAGAGCCGCTATGTCGTTGCAACCGGCGGCCTGTTTCTCGTCACGCTCGGTCTTCTGCCTGTCATGGGCCGCATCGTCGCGGCGGTTCCGAGTTCCGTGCTCGGCGGCGCCGGCATCGTGCTCTTCGGCACGGTCGCGGCGAGCGGCATCCGCACCCTGTCGAAGGTGGACTACGCCAACAACATGAACCTGGTCATCGTCGCGACCTCGATCGGCTTCGGCATGATCCCGATCGCCTCGCCGACCTTCTACGAGCATTTCCCGGCCTGGGTCGAGACGATCTTCCATTCCGGCATCAGCTCCGCCGCGCTGATGGCGATCAGCCTCAACCTGATCTTCAACCATATGACCGCCGGGAACTCGGACCAGCAATCGGTGTTCGTCGCCGGCACGGAGCGGACGCTCCGCTATCAGGACATCGCGCGGCTGCACGACGGCGACTATTTCCTCAACGGCAAGCTGTACGACGCCAACGGCACGGAAGTGCCCGTGCTTGCCGCGGAAGCGCATTGACACACGGCAATCCGTTCCGCTGAACCGGCGAAAACGCGATCCGGGCACATGCTCGTCCGGATCGCCCCCCGATGCGCCCGATTACCCTCGAAAACCCGAAAGTGTTTTCACTTCCTGCACCCTTGCGGCATGCTCCGGCCGCACGAAAAGTTCCCCTCCCCGTTGGAGGACGGGAACGGACGGTCGCGGCGATGGAGGAGGAACCATGAACGATGCATCCAGCATACATCCCGTGGACGAGCGCCTGCCGATCGGCAGGCTTGCGACGCTCGGGATACAGCATGTTCTTGTCATGTATGGCGGCGCCGTCGCGGTGCCCCTGATCGTCGGCCGGGCGCTGCAGCTGAGCCCGGAAGACGTCGCCTTCCTGATCTCGGCGGACCTGTTCGTCTGCGGCATCGTCACCATCATCCAGTCGCTCGGGCTGACCAGGGGCATAGGCATACGCCTTCCCGTGATGATGGGCGTCACCTTTGCCGCCGTCGGCCCGATGGTCTCCATGGCCGCCATGACGCCCGGGATCGACGGGGCACGGACGATCTTCGGCGCGATCATCGGCGCCGGCCTCGTCGCGCTTCTCATCGCGCCTATCATGGGACGCCTGTTGAAGTTCTTCCCGCCCGTCGTCACCGGCACCATCATTCTCGTCATCGGGGTGACCCTGATGCGCGTCGGCGTCAACTGGATATTCGGCAATCCCTTCGGTCCGACGGCGCCGAAACTCGTCGATCCGGCCCACGCACAGTGGCTGGCCGGGTTGAAGCAGCTCGCCGCAACCGGCGGGCCGGCCGTGCCGGATGGGCTGGTCCTCGGCGCCACGGTTCCGAACCCGATCTATGCCGAACCGGCCCATGTGGCGCTTGCCGCCTTCGTGCTGGTCTCCATTCTCGTGGTGGCCCGTTTCGGCAAGGGGCTCATCAGCAACATCGCGGTTCTGATCGGCATCGTGATCGGATGCGTCGCGGCAGCCCTGCTCGGCATGATGCATTTCGATCGGGTGGCGAGCGCCGGCTGGTTCGCCGTCGTGACGCCCTTGCGCTTCGGCATGCCGATCTTCGATCCGGTGCTGATCGCCACCATGTCGCTCGTCATGATCGTCGTGATGATCGAATCGACCGGCATGTTCCTGGCACTCGGCGAGATGACGAACCGCGAGGTCAAGCAGCAGCAATTGACCGCCGGACTTCGGGTGGACGGCCTCGGCACCATCATCGGCGGTCTCTTCAACACATTTCCCTATACGAGCTTCTCGCAGAATGTCGGCCTCGTCGGCGTCACCGGCGTCAAGAGCCGCTACGTCTGCGTGATGGGCGGAGTCATCATGATCCTGCTCGGCGTTATCCCGAAGATGGGCGCGCTGGTCGAGGCGGTTCCGACCTTCGTTCTCGGCGGTGCGGGGCTCGTGATGTTCGGCATGGTGGCGGCAACCGGCGTCAGGATTCTCTCGACGGTCGACTTCAAGTCCTCGCGCAACAACCTGTTCGTGGTCGCCGTCTCCGTCGGCTTCGGCCTCATTCCGATGATCGCACCCAACTTCCTGATGTGGATGCCGCACGCGATCCATCCCATCATCGAGTCCGGCATAGTGCTGGCCGCGGTCTCGGCCGTCGTGCTCAATGCCTTCTTCAACGGCCTCAGCATCGAGCGTTCCGCATGCGTCGAGGCCGCGCGGCTGGCAGACGGCCATTGAACCGCAATACCCCGCGGGCAAAAGCCCGCGGGGTATTGCGCCACACTTCGATCGGCACCGAAGCATCGCCGTGGCTCCGGACGCTAGGAATGGTCCGATGAACAACGATTCACAAGGACCACATTCATGGACAGGCCACGTCTCGCTCTCGAACTGCTTCTGCTTGTCGCCCTCGCAACGCTCTGGGGCGCCTCCTACACCTTCATCAAGATCGGCGTCGAAACCATCCCCCCGGTTACGCTGATCGCCGCGCGAACGCTGATTGCCGGCACGGTTCTTCTGGCGCTGATCGCGTGGCGCGGCCTGACATTGCCGCGCGACGGGGCGATGTGGCGGCGGTTCCTGTTCCAGGCCTGCTTGAACAGCGTCGTTCCCTTCACCCTGATCGCCTGGTCGGAGCGCACGATCGATGCCGGCGTCGCGGCCATCCTCAACTCCACGACGCCGATCTTCGCCTTTCTCCTGACGGCGCTGATCACCCGGCACGAGCCAGTTACCGCCCGCAAGTTCCTGGGCGTCCTTGCAGGCATCGCCGGAATCGGGCTGATCATCGGTCTTGAGGCCTTCCGCGGCATCGGAGATCAGCTCATCCCGCAGCTTGCGGTTGTTCTTGCGACGGTCTGCTATGCCGGCGCGGCGATATTCGGGAAGGGCTTCAGGGGGCTCGATCCGATGATGCCCGCTTGCGGATCGCTTCTCGCGGGTGCGGCCCTGCTCATCCCGGCGAGCCTCGTCGTCGATCGACCCTGGACGCTCGATCCCTCGCCGGAATCGCTGATTGCGCTCCTCTGCCTGTCCGTCTTCTCGACCGCGCTCGCCTTCGTCATCTATTTCCGCCTGATCCACACGCTCGGTTCCGTCGGCGCGACGGCACAGGCCTATGTGCGCGTGCCGATCGGCGTTGCGATCGGAGTGGTATTTCTCGGGGAAACGCTTTCGACCACTGCATGGCTCGGCCTCGGCTGCGTCATCGCCGGCGTCGCCGCCATGACCATGCCTACGCGGCCCAGGGTTGCCACTGTCGGAGGGTAATTTCGCTCAGTCCTTGCGCTTCCGGCAATAGAGCTCCAGCCGGTGGCGCACCAGGTCATAGCCGAGTTCGGCAGCGATCTCCGCCTGCAGCTGCTCGATCTTGTCGGAGCGGAACTCGATCACCGCACCCGTTTCGATATCGATCAGGTGATCGTGGTGGGGCGCATCCGCCGTCTCGAAGCGGGCAGTCGCGTTCTCGAAGGCATGCCGCTGCACCACCCCTTGCTGCTCCAGTGCGGAAAGAGTCCGGTAGACGGTCGAGAGCGACACGGTCGCGTCGATTTCCTTCGCGCGCCGGTGAAGTTCGCTGGCATCCGGGTGGTCTTCGGCCTCGGCCAGGATCTTCAGAATCGCGGCGCGTTGGCGCGTCACGCGGACGCCGCCTTCCCGCAGGATTCCTTCCAGTTCCTCGATCCGATTCTTGCTCTGGCTCATCCCGCGACACTAGCCAAGGGGACACCTTTTGGAAATAGCTAGTTGCAAATGCTTCTCATTTGCATTGACTTATGCAGACCATTCGCCTACCCATATTATGGTTCGCAAAGAGGAGAGCCGGATGATCCATCCAACGAGGCGCATGATCGTGGCGGCAGCAGCGGCGATGGCTGCTCTATCGCTCATGCCGGCGGCGGCCCGGGCGGCGGAAAAGCTCAAGGCCGTCACCACCTTCACGGTCATCGCCGATATGGCGCAGAACGTCGCGGGCGATGCCGCGGTGGTCGAATCGATCACCAAGCCGGGCGCCGAGATCCACAATTACCAGCCGACGCCCCGCGATATCCTCAAGGCGCATGATGCCGACCTCATTCTGTGGAACGGGCTGAACCTCGAGCTCTGGTTCGAAAGGTTCTTCCAGAACTTCGACGGCGTTCCCGGCGTCGTCGTCTCCGAAGGCGTCGAGCCGATGGGCATCGCCGAGGGGCCCTATACCGGCAAACCCAACCCGCATGCCTGGATGTCGCCTTCGGCCGCGCTGATCTATGTCGACAATATCCGCGACGCCTTCGTGCAACACGATCCCCCGAATGCCGAGGTCTACAAGGCAAATGCCGAGGCCTACAAGAAGAAGATCGAGGCGGCGGTCGCACCCATCCGCACCGAGCTCGAAAGGATACCGGCGGAAAGGCGATGGCTCGTTTCGAGCGAGGGCGCATTCAGCTATCTCGCCCGCGATTTCGGCATGAAGGAGCTTTATCTTTGGCCGATCAATGCCGACCAGCAAGGCACGCCGCAGCAGGTGCGCAAGGTGATCGACGTGGTTCGGGCCAATCGGATACCCGTAGTCTTTTCCGAAAGCACCATTTCGCCCGACCCCGCCGAGCAGGTCGCGCGGGAGACGGGTGCAAAATACGGGGGCGTGCTCTATGTCGACTCCTTGAGCGAGGCCGACGGCCCCGTTCCGACCTATATCGATCTGCTGCGCGTTACATCGGAAACGATCGCGAAAGGCTTGTCGCAATGAACCTTCAGGAAAAGGCCCGCGCCTATCCGGGAGCAGCTCCGCAAGAGGAGGATGGCGGCATTCGCGTCAGCGGCGCCACGGTGACCTACCGCAACGGCCACCGAGCGCTGCGCGACGCCTCCTTCGAAATCCCGACGGGCACCATCGCGGCCCTTGTCGGCGTCAACGGCAGCGGCAAGTCGACGCTGTTCAAAGCTATCATGGGCTTCGTCCGGCTGGCCAAGGGCGACATCTCGATCCTGGGCCTCACCGTGCCGCAGGCACTGAGACAGAACCTCGTCGCCTATGTCCCGCAGGCCGAAGAGGTCGACTGGAATTTTCCCGTCCTCGTCGAAGACGTGGTGATGATGGGCCGTTACGGCCATATGAACATGCTGCGCATCCCGAAAAAGGCCGATCACGAGGCGGTCGAGACGGCGCTGGCGCGGGTCGGCATGAGCGAGTTCCGCAAGCGCCAGATCGGCGAGCTTTCCGGCGGTCAGAAGAAGCGGGTCTTCCTGGCCCGGGCGCTTGCCCAGAACGGCCGCGTCATCCTGCTCGACGAGCCTTTCACCGGGGTCGACGTGAAAACGGAGGACGCGATCATCCGCCTGCTCGTCGCGCTTCGCGAAGAAGGCAGTGTGATGCTCGTCTCCACCCATAATCTCGGAAGCGTGCCGGAATTCTGCGACCGCACCATCCTTCTGAAAAATACGGTGCTCGCCTACGGTCCCACGGAAACCACCTTCACCCGCGAAAACCTGGAGCTCGCCTTCGGGGGCGTCCTGCGTCACTTCGTGCTCGGCGGAGAGAACCTCCATGACGATGCCGATCCACGCCAGCTCTCGGTCATCAGCGACGACGAGCGTCCGCTCGTCATGTATGGCGCCCGCGACCGCATGGTTGCGCAGCCGGCCAAGCCGGAATCGGAATCCGAGGCGGACTCCGAATGATCGCCACGCTCATCGAGCCGTTCGCCTATAGCTACATGGTGAATGCCATGTGGGTAAGCGCGCTGGTGGGCGCGGTCTGCGCGTTTCTTTCGGCCTATCTCATGCTGAAGGGCTGGTCGCTGATCGGCGATGCGCTCTCCCACTCGATCGTGCCGGGTGTCGCCGGGGCCTATATGCTCGGGCTTCCCTTCTCGCTCGGCGCCTTCTTTTCCGGTGCCCTTGCCGCCGGTGCCATGCTGTTCCTCAACCAGCGCACGCGGCTGAAGGAGGACACGATCATCGGTCTGATCTTCACCTCCTTCTTCGGCCTCGGCCTGTTCATGGTCTCTCTGTCGCCGACCTCGGTGAACATTCAGACGATCGTGCTCGGCAACATCCTCGCCATCACGCCGGCCGACACGTTGCAGCTCGCCATCATCGGCGTCGTCTCGCTCATGATCCTGTCCGCGAAGTGGAAGGACCTGATGGTGACCTTCTTCGACGAAAGCCACGCCCGCTCCATCGGCATCAACACCACCTTCCTGAAGGTGCTCTTCTTCACGCTGCTCTCGGCCTCGACGGTGGCGGCGCTGCAGACGGTCGGCGCCTTCCTGGTCGTCGCCATGGTCGTCACCCCCGGCGCGACCGCCTATCTCCTGACCGACCGTTTTCCGCGGCTGATCGTGATCAGCATCGCGATCGGGGCCCTGACGAGCTTCGTCGGCGCCTATGCGAGCTACTTCCTCGACGGCGCAACCGGCGGCATCATCATCGTTCTGCAGACCGCGATCTTCCTGTTCGCCTTCGTATTTGCCCCGAAACACGGGCTGCTCGCCGCCCGCCGCCGCGCATCCGAGGCTCTGGAGGCCGCATGATGCCTTCGCTCGACATGCTCCTTGCCGTCTTCGAGTTCGAGTTCATGCGCAATGCGCTGCTGATCTCGGTCCTGGTTGCGATTCCGACGGCGATGCTCTCCTGCTTCCTGGTCCTCAAGGGCTGGTCGCTGATGGGCGACGCGATCTCGCATGCGGTCTTCCCCGGCGTCGTCGTTTCCTACATCGTCGGCCTGCCGCTCGCCGTCGGCGCCTTTACGGCCGGCATGTGCTGCGCGCTTCTGACCGGCTACCTGAAGGAAAACAGCCGCATCAAGCAGGACACGGTGATGGGCGTCGTCTTTTCCGGCATGTTCGGCCTTGGCCTTGTGCTCTACACCAAGATCCAAAGCGACGTGCATCTCGATCACATCCTCTTCGGCGACATGCTCGGCATCGGCTGGGGCGACATTCTGGAGACGGGCCTCATCGCGCTTTTCGCCGCCGGCATTCTCGGCCTGAAATGGCGCGACCTGCTGCTCCACGCCTTCGATCCGGCTCAGGCGCGCGCCATCGGTCTGAGGGTCGGCTGGCTGCATTACGGACTGCTCGCGATCCTGTCGCTGACGATCGTCGGTGCCCTCAAGGCGGTCGGGCTGATTCTGGCCATCGCCATGCTCATTGCCCCCGGCGCGATCGCCTATCTCGTCACGCGGACATTCGGCGCCATGCTGGCGGTCGCGGTGATGGTCGCCGTCGCCGCCTCCTTCTGCGGCGTCTATCTCTCCTTCTTCATCGACAGCGCACCGGCACCCACCATCGTCCTTCTGATGACGGCGATGTTCCTGCTCGCCTTCGCCTATTCCACCTGGAAGATTGCCCGTGCCGAGGCGCAGCGGACAAGCGTGGAATAGACGTAAGACCCCTCCCCAACCCCTTCCCACAAGGGGGAGGGGCTCCCTTGCGGCACCCACAGTTTAAGCCCCTCCCCCTTGTGGGGAGGGGTTGGGGAGGGGCCCATCAAACGCCTCGTCAGCCCCTTGGACGCCGGCGCCATGATCCCTTATGGTGCGCCACGACTGAAGGTTTGGAGCGGTCCGGTGTAATGCCGTGATCTCCGTGGCGGAGCAACGACGCAAGATGGAGAGGAAACAGCAAGGCCGTTCCGGCATCGCTTTCTTCTTCGTCGCCGTGGGGCTCATCTTCACGGCGATCGCCGCGACCGTGCTCCTGGCCAACGAGCAGCGCCACCTGAAGCAGCTGCTTGCCGGTCTGGGTTTCGCGATGACGCCGCCGCAAACGGAGCGGCCGCCGGAGGCTGCCCGCGGTCCACGTAAAAAGCCCGAACCGCCAAAGGCACTCCTGCCCGCCCACATCTTCGCGGATCTTGCAACGCCGGAACAGCAATTCATCCGTCAGATCCGCAGCGACCCGAGGGCACTTTGCGAGGGACTGAGGGAGGCCGGCTTCCGCGACCTCGAATGGAAATCCGCCGAGAGCGGCCGCTGGGAATGCTCATCGCTCGTTCCCTTTGCCCGCCCCGGCCAGGAACCGAGCTCTTCCATCTTCATCCTGGTCAAGGGCCGTGGCGAGGAGGAGATCACCTCCTTCCGCGTTAAACTCAATATCGAGCACAGCGGGGACACGCCGGTCGTCACCAGCGCTGCTGCGAAGGCGGCATCCGTCTTCTTGAGCGAGGTCCGCTGGGCGGGCAGCGCAAGCATCACTCTCAAGATCCAGGCCCTGCAGGAATTCGATCTCAAGCGCTTCGGCAGTCGTATCCAGTTCAAACGGGAGATGGGGGACACGCCCCGCTACAACTTCCTTGCCAATCAGGCCGCACGCGCGCGGCCGAAGAGCATCGCCGAGCTCTATTTCGACCGCGAAAAATGGCTGATCCCGGGCGACGGAGCGAGCGTTTCCTTTATCCGGGGCCCGAGCGCCTGGGCGCGGCCCGATGCTCGGGCAGAACCGCAGGCGGCAGCGCGGCAGCCTGCCGGCCGGGGCGCAATCCCGGACCATTGATGCGAACCTGACTATCAGCGGTCGATGCGCGTTGAAAGGATGATCGACGACAGGGTCTTTTCGACACCCTCGATTTCGCCGATGCGGTCGATCAACAGGTCCAGCTCGCTGATCGAAGCCGCAGCGACGACCGCGATCAGGTCGAAGCTGCCGCTGACCGAGTGCAGCATGCGGATTTCGCGGATGGCGGCGAGCTCGGGCGTGACCCGGCTCAGCGCCCGCGGTGCGATCGTGATCAGAACATGCGCGCGCACGAGGCCCTTCTCATAGTTTTCCGAGAGGCGCACGCCATAGCCCGCTATCACCCCCTCGCGCTCCAGCCGCTCGATGCGCGCCTGCACGGTGGTGCGCGACAGGCCCAGCCGGCGGGCGATCGTCGCCGTCGGCATGCGGGCGTTCTCGCTCAGTATGGCGAGGAGTTCGCGGTCCTTGTCCGTCACATGCATATCGTCGACCTTTATCGGCATAATGCCGAATATAGACCGACGATTTAGCCATATCGACGCTTCAAATCAATATACGGCCGCGGGACAATGGTGGTGAAAGAGGCTCATACCCCGGGGATACAAAATGAAAGACATCGTCGTCATCGGCGCCGGCAAGATCGGCTCCACCATCGCGCGCATGCTGGCCCATAGCGGCGACTACCGCGTCTGCGTCGCCGATCGCAGCGCCGAGCAGTTGCAGCAGGTCGAGAAGCACGACGCCGTCTCGACCGCGGTCGTCGACATCGCCGACAGAAAGGCGCTTGTAACCCTGCTCTCCGGCAAATTCGCCGTGCTCAGCGCCGCGCCGTTCCATCTGACGGTGGCGATCGCCGAAGCCGCAGCCGAGGCGGAAATCCACTATCTCGACCTGACGGAAGACGTCGAATCGACCCGGCAGGTCAAGGCGATCGCCGCTGAGGCCAGGACCGCCTTCATTCCGCAATGCGGCCTTGCACCTGGCTTCATATCCATCGTCGCCAACGATCTCAGCCGGCATTTCGATACGCTCGAAAGCGTACGCATGCGCGTCGGCGCCCTGCCGCAATACCCGTCGAATGCTTTGAACTACAATCTCACCTGGAGCACCGACGGCGTCATCAACGAATATATCGAGCCCTGCGAGGCGATCGTCGAAGGTTCGCTGATCGAAGTTCCCGCCATGGAAGAGCGCGAGGAGTTTTCGCTCGACGGCGTCACCTACGAGGCCTTCAACACCTCCGGCGGCCTCGGCACGCTTTGCGAGACGCTGAAAGGCAAGGTTCGGACGCTCAATTACAAGACGATCCGTTATCCCGGCCATGCCGCGATCTTCAAGGCGCTCCTGAACGACCTCGGCCTGCGTCATCGCCGCGAGGTGCTGAAGGACATCCTCGAAAACGCCCTGCCGACGACCACCCAGGACGTGGTCGTGATCTTCGTCACCGTTTCGGGCTTCCGCGAAGGCCGCCTGGTGCAGGAGACCTACGCCAACAAGGTCTATAGCGGCGTCGTTGCAGGACGCATGCAGAGCGGCATCCAGATCACCACCGCCGGCAGCATCTGCGCCGTTCTCGACATGCTCGCGGAAGGCAAGATCCCTACCAAGGGCTTCGTCCGCCAGGAAGACATCGCGCTCGACACCTTCCTCGCCAACCGCTTCGGCCACTACTACGCCCAGAAGCACGAGACGGAACGCGCGGCGAGCTGAGCCCGAGTTCAGTTGTTTATCGAAATGCCCGGACCTCGTCCGGGCATTTTTCATTCCTGCTTGAAGCGCCCCCTCATCCGCCTGCCGGCACCTTCTCCCCGCAAGCGGGGCGAAGGAGACTCGCGGCGCCGTCCTGTCCTCTTTCCGTCGAAGCGAGCAGCTGCAAACTTGATAGGGCTGGGAGTTCGCGGCTTGCCCCTTCTCCCCGCCTGCGGGGAGAAGGTCGCGGCAGCGGGATGAGATTCCATGAGGGGGTGGATAGCGCCGCGGCTTTTGCCAAAGTGGTGGTGTTACCAACCCAGCACCTTGGAGGGTCTCATGGCTGTGATTACACGAAGCCCCGATTGCACGGGCACTATCCGCACTGATCTTGGCGCAATTTTCGTTTCATTGGAACTGTCGCGGTCGACATGGCTGGTGACGTCGCTGTCGCCGGGCGGGGGCGAGAAGATGTCGCGGCACCAGGTGGATGGCGGCGATCTGGCCGGGCTTCTCGAACGCTTCGCGACGCTCAGGCGCAAGGCCGAGGCGCGCACCGGTCGCCGCTTTCCGGTGATCGTCGTCCAGGAGGCCGGTCTCGACGGCTTCTGGATCCACCGGGCTCTGGAGGCCGAGGGGATCGAGAGCCATGTCGTCGATCCTGCCTCGATCGCCATGCCGCGGCGGCGCCGGCGGACGAAGACGGACCGGATCGATGGCGAGATGCTGGTGCGCACGCTGCTGGCCTTCAAGCGCGGCGAGCCGCGCGTCTGCGCGATGGTCAAGGCGCCGACGCCGGAGCATGAGGATCGCCGCCGGCTGGTGCGGGAGCGCCAGGAATTGACCGCCGAGCGCGTCCGCGCGGTCAACCGCATCAAGGGCCTGCTGTTCGCCCAGGGGATCCGCGACTACCGGCCGCTGCGCCGCGACCGCCGGCAGCGCCTGGCGGAGCTGCGCGGCGGCGACGGACGTGCGCTCGGGCCGCATCTGCAGGCGCAACTCGCGCGGCTGCTCGAGCGGCTGGAATTGCTTCTTGAGCAGTTGAAGGCGCTGCTGGCGGCGCTCAAGGCACTGGCGGCCGAGGCGCAGGCGGCCGCCAGTGGGACGGACGCCGCCGTCATGGCGCGGCTACTCGAGATCAAGGGCATCGGCCTGGGCTTTGCCAGCGTCCTCTTCACCGAAGGCCTGTTCCGGCCGTTCGCCAACCGCCGGCAAGTAGCCGCCTATGCCGGACTGGCGCCGACGCCCTGGCGAAGCGGCACGATCGATTACGAGCAGGGCGTCTCCAAGGCGGGCAATCCGCGGCTGCGCGCGACGCTGATCCAGCTGGCCTGGCTGTGGCTGCGCCATCAGCCGCAGACCGCACTCAGCCGCTGGTTCCACGACCGGGTCAGGCAGAACGGCGGCCGCTTCAAAAAGGTGATGATCACAGCGCTGGCGCGCAAGCTTCTCGTGGCGGTGTGGAAATACGTCACCCAAGGCGTCGACATCGAGGGCATGGCGATGACCACCGCCTGATGCCGCTGCACGCTTTCTCCGCAGCCTGATCGGCTTCGGAGAATCCGGGTGAACGAACCGACTGCCCCTTGGCAGACAACGCCGTGGATGAGACTGGTCCCGTTCTCCCGAGCCCTCCCGCTGCAAGCGGAAGATTGGTGCAGCCGCCGGCCGGCGGCGACCGTATGTGAGGTTATGCGCCGAACGGCCCGTCCGACGCGCATGGTGACAAGGGCTCCCCGGCTTCTCGCGAAAACGATCGCAGGCTACGCGGCAATGCCTCGACACACGGGCATGCAACCACGGACCCCCGACCGACACGCCATCGTGGGATCGGGGGTGGATCGCCGCAAGGGCAAGCCGCTGCGCGGCCGGCCGATGGCCGACCCTTGCCCCGATCCACCCCCGATCCCAGAAAAACGCACAAGGTCGGGACGAGAGGAAGACCGCACCCGTCGAACAACGAGGAAAGTCCTCTTACACGGCAGGGATTGACAGCGAATTCCTCATGTGAGGGGCGGCAACGGACGGAGAGAGGGATATTAGGGACATCCCGATAGGGATAATGCCTAACGAACTACCCCTCGAGCGGGGTTTTTCGTCTCCGGATATCGGTCTATTTGCGCTGCATCCGCCTGCCGGCACCTTCTCGTCCCAAGTGGGGCGAAGGGGACTCGCGGCGCCGTCCTGTCCTCTTTCCCTCGAAGCGAGCAGCGGCCAGCGGGATGGGGCTGGGAGTTCGCGGCTTGCCCCTTCTCCCCGCCTGCGGGGAGAAGGTCGCAGCAGCGGGATGAGGGGCGGCAACGGACGGAGAGAGGGATATTCAGCGCAAATAGACCGATATCCGGAGACGAAAAACCCCGCTCGAGGCGGGGTTCGTTAGGCATTATCCCTTATCGGGATGTCCCTTTCAGGCCGGGATCACGATCTCCCCGAGCTTCGTAAGTTCGGCGATGAATTGTTCCAGACGGGTCTTCTTCTCATCGCCGGCGCCTTCGAGTTCGGCGCGTGCCGCTTCGATGCGGTTCTCGAGAACCGTGGGATCCAGCTCGTCGACATGGACGGCGGATTCGGCCAAAAGCGTGCAGCCGGAAGGCAGGATGTCGGCAAAGCCGCCGAAGACGGCGTAACGTTCTGTCTTGCCGGCAGCCGTCTTCACCGCGACGACGCCCGGCTTGATGGTCGTCATGGTCGGCGCGTGATTGGCCATCACGGTCATCTCGCCCTCGGTCGCCGGAATGACGACTTCGGTCACCTTCTCCGAGACAAGCAGACGCTCGGGGGAAACAAGCTCAAAATTGAAACTTTCGGCCATGACCATTCACTTCTGGTGAGCGCGCCGCTGGACGGCGGGCTGTGCACGTTCTCCGCCATCATTTGCCGCGGCGGGATGAAAGCCGTGGCGCGAAAACTCCGCGCCACGGTTCCTGATGCAGATCAGGCGGCTTCGGCAGCCAGCTTCTTGGCCTTCTCGACGGCTTCCTCGATGGAACCGACCATGTAGAAGGCGGCTTCCGGCAGGTGGTCGTACTCGCCGTTGACGAGGCCCTTGAAGCCCTTGATCGTGTCTTCGAGCGCAACCAGCTTGCCCGGCGAGCCGGTGAAGACTTCGGCGACGAAGAACGGCTGCGACAGGAAACGCTCGATCTTGCGGGCGCGGGCGACGGCGATCTTGTCCTCTTCCGAAAGCTCGTCCATGCCCAGGATCGCAATGATGTCCTGGAGGGCCTTGTAGCGCTGCAGGGTCGACTGCACCTTGCGCGACACTTCGTAATGCTCTTCGCCGACGATCATCGGGTCCAGCATGCGCGAGGTCGAGTCGAGCGGATCCACGGCCGGGTAGATGCCCTTTTCGGCGATCGAGCGCGACAGAACCGTCGTCGCATCGAGGTGCGCGAACGAGGTCGCCGGTGCCGGGTCGGTCAAGTCGTCGGCGGGAACGTAAATCGCCTGAACCGAGGTGATCGAGCCCTTGGTCGTGGTGGTGATGCGCTCCTGCATCTGGCCCATGTCGGTTGCCAGCGTCGGCTGATAGCCCACGGCCGAAGGAATACGGCCGAGCAGAGCCGACACTTCCGAGCCTGCCTGGGTGAAGCGGAAGATGTTGTCGACGAAGAAGAGAACGTCCTGGCCTTCGTCACGGAACTGTTCGGCGACCGTCAGGCCGGTCAGCGCGACGCGTGCGCGGGCGCCCGGCGGCTCGTTCATCTGGCCGTAGACGAGCGCGGCCTTGGAACCTTCGCCGCCGCCATGCTTGTTCACGCCGGACTCGATCATTTCGTGATAGAGGTCGTTGCCTTCGCGGGTCCGCTCACCGACGCCTGCGAAGACGGAGTAACCGCCGTGCGCCTTGGCGACGTTGTTGATCAGTTCCATGATCAGAACGGTCTTGCCGACGCCGGCGCCGCCGAAGAGGCCGATCTTGCCGCCCTTCGCATAGGGAGCGAGCAGGTCGACGACCTTGATGCCGGTGACGAGAATCTGCGCTTCCGTCGACTGGTCCACATAGGCCGGCGCTTCCTGGTGGATGGCGCGGCGGGCGGAAGTCTTCAGCGGGCCGGCTTCGTCGACCGGCTCGCCGATGACGTTCATGATGCGGCCGAGCGTTTCCTTGCCGACCGGAACCGCGATCGGGCCGCCCGTGTCGGCGACCTTCTGGCCGCGAACGAGACCTTCGGTCGAGTCCATGGCGATCGTGCGGACGGAGTTTTCGCCGAGATGCTGCGCAACTTCGAGAACGAGGCGGTTGCCGTTGTTGTCGGTTTCCAGCGCGTTCAGGATCTGCGGGAGCTGGCCTTCTTCGAATGCGACGTCGACGACGGCGCCGATGACCTGCGTCACGCGGCCGACAGCACCCGTAGCCGCAACGACTGTCTTGGCGGAAGCTGCCTTCTTCGGAGCAGCCGGCTTCTTCGCCGCTGCGGTTTCTTTCGGGGTAGCTGCCTTAGCCATAATTCTTACCCTCTTCTCGTAACCTTAGAGCGCTTCCGCGCCAGAGATGATTTCAATGAGTTCCTTGGTGATCTGCGCCTGCCGCTGACGGTTGTAGCTGAGCGTCAGCTTGTCGATCATCTCACCCGCATTGCGCGTCGCATTGTCCATGGCACTCATCTTCGCGCCCATTTCACCCGCGACGTTCTCGAGCAGGGCCCGGAAGATCTGCACGGAGATATTGCGCGGAATGAGATCGCTCAGGATCGCTCCGGCTTCCGGCTCGTATTCGTAGATCGCCGATGCGCCCTCGCCTTCGGCAGCGGCCACTTCGCCGGCCGATGCCGGGATGAGCTGCTGGGCGGTCGGGATCTGCGAAATGACGGACTTGAACTCGGAGTAGAACAGGGTGCAGACGTCGAACTCGCCCTTGTCGAAGAGCTCGATGACCTTGTGGCCGATCCGGTCCGCGTTCTCAAAACCGATCTTCTTGACTTCACGCAGGTCGACACGGTCGATGATCAGCGACGCGAAGTCGCGCCGAAGCATATCGAAGCCCTTCTTGCCGACGCAGATGATCTTGACCGTCTTGCCCTGGGCCAGAAGCTTGCGCACATGGTCGCGGGCAAAGCGGGCGATCTGCGAGTTGAAGCCGCCGCAAAGGCCGCGCTCGGCCGTGCACACGATCACCAGGTGCGTGTCGTCCCTGCCGGTTCCCGTCATCAGCCGCGGCGCGCTGTCGTCCGCGCCGACCGCCTGGGCGATATTGGCGAGAACGGCAGCCATGCGCTGCGAATAGGGCCGGGCGGCCTCGGCCGCCTCCTGCGCACGCCGAAGCTTCGCCGCGGCGACCATCTTCATCGCCTTGGTGATCTTCTGCGTCGCCTTGACGGAGGCGATCCGGTTCTTCAGATCCTTAAGTGAAGGCATCCGTTGTCCGTCCTAGTTGAGGTCCGCTCAGGCGAAGGATTTGGCGAAGCTGTCGATTGCGCCCTTCAGCTTGGCCTTGGTGTCGTCCGAGATAGCCTTTTCCGTACGGATGGTATCCAGAACGGCCTTGCCCTCCGAACGCAGGTAGGAAAGGAGACCGTGCTCGAACTTGCCGACGTCGCTGACCGGCAGCTTGTCGAGATAGCCGTTGACGCCGGCGAAGATGACCGCGACCTGCTCTTCCGTCTTCAGCGGCGAGAACTGCGGCTGCTTCAGGAGTTCGGTCAGGCGGGCACCGCGGTTGAGCAGACGCTGCGTCGCGGCATCGAGGTCCGAGCCGAACTGTGCGAAGGCCGCCATTTCGCGGTACTGGGCGAGCTCGCCCTTGATCGAACCGGCGACCTGCTTCATCGCCTTGATCTGGGCGGAGGAGCCGACGCGCGAAACCGACAGACCGACGTTAACGGCCGGGCGGATACCCTGGTAGAACAGGTCGGTTTCAAGGAAGATCTGGCCGTCGGTGATCGAGATCACGTTGGTCGGAATGAACGCGGACACGTCGTTGCCCTGCGTCTCGATGACCGGCAGAGCCGTCAGCGAGCCGGCACCACGCTCGTCGGAGAGCTTGGCGGCGCGTTCCAGGAGGCGCGAATGCAGGTAGAAGACGTCGCCCGGATAGGCTTCACGGCCCGGCGGGCGGCGCAGCAGCAGCGACATCTGACGGTAGGCGACGGCCTGCTTGGAAAGGTCGTCATAGCCGATCAGGGCGTGCTTGCCGTTGTCGCGGAAATATTCGCCCATCGCGCAGCCGGCGAAGGGAGCCAGATACTGCATCGGCGCCGGGTCGGAAGCGGTGGCAGCGACGATGATCGAGTACTGCAGGGCGCCGCGCTCTTCGAGCACCTTGACGAACTGGGCAACGGTCGAGCGCTTCTGGCCGATAGCGACATAGACGCAATAGAGCTTATCCCCTTCCGGGCCATTGTCGTGAATGGCTTTCTGGTTGAGGATCGTATCGAGAATGATCGCGGTCTTGCCGGTCTGGCGGTCGCCGATGACGAGCTCGCGCTGACCGCGGCCGACCGGGATGAGGGCGTCGATGGCCTTGAGGCCGGTCGACATCGGCTCATGGACCGACTTGCGCGGAATGATGCCGGGCGCCTTGACGTCGACGCGGGCGCGCTGCTTGGCATTGATCGGGCCCTTGCCGTCGATCGGATTGCCCAGCGCGTCCACGACGCGGCCGAGCAGCTCCGGACCTACGGGAACGTCCACGATGGCGCCGGTCCGCTTGACCGTGTCGCCTTCCTTGATGTCCCGGTCCGAGCCGAAGATAACCACACCGACATTGTCGGCTTCGAGGTTCAGCGCCATGCCGCGAATTCCGCCCGGGAATTCGACCATCTCGCCTGCCTGGACGTTGTCGAGGCCGTAGACGCGGGCGATACCGTCACCGACGGAAAGCACCTGGCCGACTTCGGAAACTTCCGCTTCCTGGCCGAAATTTTTGATCTGATCTTTAAGAATTGCGGAAATTTCCGCGGCGCGGATATCCATCAGCCGACCTCTTTCAGTGCAAGCTTAAGGGTAGAGAGTTTGGTGCGAAGGGAGGTGTCAATCTGGCGGGACCCGACCTTGACGATCAGACCTCCAAGAATAGACGGGTCGACGGTGACGTTTACCGCCACGTCTTTGCCGGTGACGCCTTTCAGCGCCGCCTTCAATTCGATTTCCTGCGCCAGCGTCAGCGCATGTGCCGACGTGACGTCGGCGGTGATTTCGCCCTTGTGGCGGGCAGCGAGCAGACGGAACGCCTTGATAATGCCCGGCAGCACGAAGAGGCGGCGATTGCGCGCGACGACCTTCAGGAAGTTGCCGACCAACCCGGAGAAGCCGAACTTCTCGACGAGGGCGGAAATCGCCTTGAACTGGTCGTCGGCGGAAAAGACCGGGCTTACGATCAGCCGCTTCAGATCGTCGCTGCCGTCGATCAGCGCCTGGATGCGCGTCAGATCGGCACCGACCGCTTCGATCGACCCGGCGTCAAGGGCAAGCTCGAAAAGCGAGGAGGCATATCTTTCTGCAACACCGGAAATGAGCTGGGATGTGTCTGCCACGGGCACAAGCTTCTCTCAAAATCATCCAGGAATGTCAGGACCGGCGAACCGTCGACCTAACGTCTTGAATTTGCTGCAATAACTCGCAGGATATCGAGGCCGGTCGACCCACTTCCCCCGCAGTTCGCGGTTCGTCTAGCATAGGATGTTTGGACTCGCAACACGCCAACGGCAGGAATGCGGCATTACCCGGCCGGTTCGGCCGAATTTTGCCGTAAATAGTGTCGCAGGCCCTTGTCGGCGGTCAGATCAGCCCGAAAACATAGGCGAGCGGCAGGATCGCGAGCGCCGCCTGGACCAGGAGCGCGAGCCAGTTGAAGAGGGTCGCGCCGTTGTCGCTCATGATCGACAGGATGCGACCGAACGCCGCGAGCGCGAAAGCCGCGCCGACGGCGAGATAGACCATCGGCTGGGCAAGCAGGATGGCGCCGAGGCCCAGGCCCAGATGCATGCCGCCCATGGTGGAGCGGGCCTCCGCCAGTCCTCCCCGCCGCCCCTCGGCGATGCCGATCCCGGCGGCACGAAAGGTCAGGCGCGGCGCAAAGAGCATGACGAGCCCGATCAGCGCCGCGAGCGCGGCCGCACAAAAGGCCAGCAGTTCCCCGGTTTCCGTCGGTATGTAGAACTCCATCGCCGTCCCCGCCCGTTGCTGTGGACCCTCCGCCGCGCGCCGAGCCGACGCAGTGCGTGGAAGAGGTCTAGCCTATGTCCTTCCGGATGTGAATCGGTCGAAGGACGAAGTTCCGGCAGTGATCACAAAAAACTCTGCGGATCGATGTCGA
Source organism: Ensifer sp. R1-3 (assembly GCF_056739175.1). Taxonomy (NCBI): domain Bacteria; kingdom Pseudomonadati; phylum Pseudomonadota; class Alphaproteobacteria; order Hyphomicrobiales; family Rhizobiaceae; genus Ensifer; species Ensifer sp. R1-3. The sequence goes on along the minus strand of NZ_CP096515.1, from coordinate 3,095,003 downwards.
GCTGGACGCTGACCGATCCGCGCTCCTTGGGGCCGGCGGCGATCATCGCCCGGACGAAGGACTGCATGTCGCTGTTGCGCCGCCCGTGGACGAGAATCCGGAAGCGATGCCGGCCGCGGATAAGCGCGAGCGGCGCTTCCGCCGGTCCGAGGATCGCGATGCCGTCGACGCGCGGCGCGGCATTGCGCAGTCCGCGGGCGTGGCCCTCGGCATCGCCGCGCGTATCGGCCGAAACGATGACCGAGGCGAGCCGGCCGAAAGGAGGCAGCACCGCCCTTTCCCGCTCATGGATCTCGCGTTCGTAGAAAGCGTCGGAATCGCCGGACACGATCGCTTGCATGACCGGATGCTGCGGCTGATAGGTCTGCAGAAGGCCGAGGCTTTTGAGGCCCGTCCGTCCGGCACGTCCCGTCACCTGGGAAAGGAGCTGGAACGTCCGTTCCGCAGCGCGCGGGTCGCCATTGGCAAGACCCAGATCCGCATCGACGATGCCGACCAGGGTCATGTTCGGGAAGTTGTGCCCCTTGGCGACGAGTTGCGTGCCGATGACGATGTCCGCCTCCCCGCGGGCGATTGCCTCGAGCTCCAGCCGCAGCCGCTTGACCCCCATCAGATCGGAGGAGAGCACGATGGTGCGCGCGTCGGGAAAGTGCCGCTCGACCTCTTCGGCGATGCGCTCGACCCCGGGGCCGCAGGCAACGAGATGATCGAGCGTGCCGCATTCCGGGCAGGCTTCCGGAGTCCGTTCAGAGTAGCCGCAGTGATGGCACTGGATCTGGCCGCGGAAGCGGTGCTCGACCAGCCAGCTCGAGCAATCCGGGCATTGGAAGCGATGGCCGCATACGCGGCAGAGCGTCAGCGGTGCGTAGCCGCGCCGGTTCAGGAACAGGAGCGCCTGCTCGCGCCGGCCGATCGTCTTGCCGATCTGGTTCACGAGCACCGGCGAGAGAAAGCCGCCGCGTTCCGGCGGATGGCGGCGCATGTCGACTATGCCGAGATCGGGGAGCGCCGCATCGCCGAAGCGGGTGGGCAGATGGATCGGCCGATAACGCCCCACCTCGCCGTTCACCCGGCTCTCCACCGAAGGCGTGGCGGAGACGAGCACGACCGGAAAGTTGCCGATCCGCCCGCGCACCACGGCCATATCGCGCGCATTATAGAAGACACGGTCCTCCTGCTTGTAGGCGGGGTCGTGCTCCTCGTCGACGATGATGAGGCCGAGATCCTCGAAAGGCAGGAACAGCGCCGAGCGGGCACCGGAGACGACGCGCACCTGGCCCGTCGTCACCTGCCGCCAGACCTTTTCCCGCATGCGCGGCGCGAGATCGGAGTGCCACTCCGCGGGCTTCGCGCCGAAGCGGTCCTGGAAGCGTTCGAGGAAGCTTGCGGTCAGCGCGATCTCCGGCAGCAGGATCAGGACCTGCTTGCCGGCGCGCAACGTCGCCGCTATCGCCTCGAAATAGACCTCCGTCTTGCCGGAACCGGTGATGCCGTCGATCAGCGATACCGAGAATTTCCGCTCCTCGACAGCCGCCAGAAGATCCGCAGCCGCCTGCTTCTGGGGGCCTTCGAGGCGCGGCGGGGCGAAAGCCGGATCCGGCGCGGCGACGACGGGCGGCGGCGGCATGAAGACGGTTTCGAACACGCCCTGCGACGTCAGGCCGTCGATGACGCTGGACGAGACCCCGGCGGCATGGGCAAGCCCCGAGCGGGTCCAGGAAAGCCCGTCGCTCGCCGTGGCGAGGACGCGCTCGCGCGCCGCAGTCATCCGTTCCGGCCGCATCTCGGTCAGGCGCAGGGCTTCCACCATCGGCTCCGGATCGAAGGCGGTCGGCGCGCGGAGCGCCATCCGGACGACGAGGCCAGGCGGCGTCAGCGTATAGGCGGCCACCCAATCGAGAAAGGCGCGCATGTCCGGGCCGAGCGGCGGGCAGTCGAAGACCTTCTCGATCTGCTTCAGCTTCTTCGGATCGACGCCGCCGTCGTCTTCGCCGTCCCAGACGACGCCGACGACGAAACGGGGGCCGAGCGGCACCTGCACGATCGATCCCGGCTCGACCGCCATGCCGTCGGGCACCGCGTAGGAATAGGCCCTCGGCGCCGGCATGGGCACCAGGACGGGCACCACCCGGCGGTCGAGTACGGGGCCGAATAAATCGGTTGAATCAAGAGTCATTTTGCCGTGACCTTGCCACCGCTTTCAGTTAAAGAAAACTCGCAGCGAACCGCTGCCTTGCAGAAAGCAGGGTTTGTCACGGTTCCAACCGAGTTTCAACGCGCGCGATATCCGCCATGGAATTTCCTGCTGCGGAGATGCGCCCGAAACGGCTGAGTGCCAAAGGAAGACTCCGATGAAATTTTTCGTTGATACCGCCGATGTGAAGGACATCCGGGAACTGAACGATCTCGGCCTGCTCGACGGCGTCACCACCAATCCGTCATTGATCCTCAAGGCGGGCCGCGACATCGTCGAGGTTACCAAGGAAATCTGCTCGATCGTCGAAGGACCGGTGTCGGCCGAAGTGACCGCGACCGAATACAGCGCGATGATGAAGGAAGCGGCCGCACTTTCGAAGATCGCCGACAACATCTGCATCAAGCTGCCGCTGACGCTCGACGGCCTCAAGGCCTGCAAGGCGCTGACCTCGGACGGCCACCAGACCAACGTGACGCTGTGCTTCTCGGCAAACCAGGCGCTGCTCGCCGCCAAGGCCGGCGCGACCTTCGTCTCGCCCTTCATCGGCCGCCTCGACGATATCGCCGTCGACGGCATGGACCTGATCCGCGAAATCCGCCAGATATTCGACAATTACGGCTACGAGACCGAGATCCTCGCCGCCTCGGTGCGCACGGTCAACCACGTGAAGGAAGCCGCCCTCATCGGCGCCGACGTCGTCACCGCGCCGCCGGCAACGCTGAAGGCCTTGGTCAAGCACCCGCTGACCGACAAGGGCCTCGAAATGTTCCTCGCCGATTGGGCCAAGACCGGCCAGAAGATCGCCTGACTTTAATGGCATGGAGTGGAAGGGGCCTCGCAGCGATGCGGGGCCCTTTCGTTTCGCCCGTTTGCTGACCGCGAAAGCCCTCATTCCAGCCGATGTTCGAGAAATCCGCGATAGAGGCCAATCACTGCCTCGAAGTGATCATGGTAGAGCAACTGCCCGGCATTGGGCAGCGTTACGACCGGAAGGCCGCCCAGCGATTGCGCCAGGGAGCGCACGTCAGTGGCGGAGTGTATGAAATCCTGCGCACCGTGAAGAAAGATCGTACGGCAGCCCGGTGCCGGGAAACCGCTCCAGTCGGGTAAGGCTTGATGATAGAAGTCGTGCTTGATCGATTGCACCGACGAGGTGAAGAACTTGCGCAGCCGTTCGCCGCCGAAGGGCGCTCCATATTCGGCACCGATGATGGCCACATCGGCCAGGTTGGGTCGATAAACGCTTAAGAGCAGCTGTTTCAGCGTTTCCGGCCGACGGATGCGCCGCACATAGAAATCCATGAGCCGTGAGTAGACGTGCCATTGGTTCATCGAGAGAGTGAACAGGCCGGACCGCAGCCGCCCCGCCGTGGTACGCGATGTCGTCGGCTTCACGGTGGCGCCCACGAAAGCCAAGGAAGCAACGCGATCGGGATGACGGCGGGCATATTCCAATCCATAGGCCGTTCCGCTGATGCAGGCCATGATATCTGCCTGCTCGCCGCAGAAATGCCTGCGAGCGAGATCAATCCCCTCACAGGCGTGGTCGAGATGAGCGGAGACTCCCAGTGCAACCGTTTCCTGCGACATCGCGCCATGGCGCAACGGGACGATCAGGCGCAGGGCGAGGGTATCGAGCGCCCCGAGATCCCCGTTCCTGAAGTCAGGCAGAACCATGGGATGCAGCATCACGACGGGCCGCCCACCGATCGGCCCTATCTCCACGAAGCGGTGGCTCCGACCGGCCCGGCTGCGCAGGCGCAAGGTCCGCGCTCCGGGCGCGAACTCCCGCAGCAGATCGTCGAAGTAGTCGTCCTGCGATACGCCCGTACCGGAAAACGAAGCAATCTCGAGGAAGACGCGCGAGAGCGCCCTGCCGGCGATCTCCGCCTGCGAACCGCCGCCAAGCTTGCGGGCGAGAGACTTGAACTGCGAGCGCTTCGTCTCATGGCTGACACCATCGAGAGTCGCGGCCGCGGCCAGGTTGAAACCGCAGACAAGTTGCTTCAGGAGGCGTTGCTCCGAAGGGTAGAGCGTCAGGCCACCGGTAACCTCGCCCGCGGCATCGAAAAGGGTTGAATCCCTCAAGACGATGAGGCGGGCAGGACGTTCGCTGCCGCCGGGCACGAACAGCGCCAGGCCATCGTCGAGAAGAATCCCGCCGCGCAGTTCCCCTTGCCGGTTCAGCGCATGGGTGAGGTCCCGCCACAGCGCGCTGTCCCGGTCTGCCTGTTTCAGCGGATGCGGAACGCGGCCGGTAAGCTGGCAATCGATGATCTGCCATGCCCCGGCCGGATCGCCCGGATCGCTCCGCCCGGACCCCACGCTCTTCAGGAAGGAACCGGTCAGCCCATCCTGCAGCGTACCCAATGCATGCGCCAGTGCTTCCGTCAGTTCTTCCGATGCCGCGTCGTCCACTTCGCCCCTCCCGTGTCTGCCAACCCATAGGCCCGGCAACAAAATCAAGCACTCACCCATTTGGGTGATTGCCTCAACAGGACCCGCCCGTAAGGTCCGTATAGCTAAGTTTCTCTCCAGAGAGAACAAATTAGCCCGGTAGAAACACCAAAGTGCAATTTCGGCATGCGCCGATCGGAAAGGGCATTCTCTATTGCAGTTTTGCCTCCTTGATTGGAGGTAATACTACAGGAATAGGCAACACATTGAGGGGCACTGGAATGAATTCTTCGGTTACAGTCAGATTTTCGGTTCTGTTGGCAGCGTCACTGGCACTGGCCGGCTGCGGAGGAGGCTCCGGCGGTCCAGGCGGTCCAGGCGGTTCAGGCGTTCCAGGCGGGACGACCAACTTCACGAAGTTTCCGCTCGAAACGGGCAAGACCACGACTTTAAAAGGAAACGGCCGGGAAGCCACCGTTACGAAAAGCGGTGCCGTCTCCGCGTTTGGCGCTTCCGCTCCTTTGGAAGCGGAGTTGGCGAGGGACGCGACGAGTGGCGACATCAGCTCGACTACCTTGAAGACGGCGACCACGACGAAAACCTGGGACCACACCAATTCCGAGCTCGCCTATTCCCAAAACGGAAAGCTTGTGATCGCCAGCGCCGAGGACGACAGCGGCAGCATCGGTTTCGCCGATCCGGAAAAGAACGGGTTCGCCTATCAGACCTATGGCGGCTGGGTCGACGAAAAGGGCGGCCGTTTGGGGGCCTTCAGCCTCGGCAGCGAAACGGCCAAGGCGGATGTTCCCACCAGTTCAACCGCGACGTTCAAAGGAACGGCGGGCGGCATCTACGTCGACACGGTCGGCTATGACGTCATGAGCGCGGACGCCGCATTGGATGTCGACTTCGGCGACAATACGGCCAGGTTCAGGACCAACAACACCAGGCTCGAAGCGGGCGGCACGGCTGCCAACCTCGACATGTCCGGCAAGCTCGATATCGCAGCCGGCGGTCTCTCCGGCAATATCGCTACTGCCGACCAGTCGATGTCCGGCACGGCAGACGGCCGCTTCTACGGATCGGGCGCTCAAGAAGTCGGCGGCACCTTCGACTTGAAGGGAAACAACGCGACGATGGTTGGCGGCTACGGCACCGTCAAGCAGCCATGATTCGCATCGGGTTCATGGCCGGGATGCTCATCGCAGGCGTGGCGACGAACTCGGCCGCCGCCACGCCTGCCGAGATCGACGCCAGGTTCAAGCAAGCCCTGGCCGAAGCCGGCGCCGGTCGGCCGGACAGCGCGATACGAAGCCTCCGCCTCCTTGTAACTGAGACGGCGGCACCCCGTATCAAACTCGAACTGGCGCGGTTACTCCTGCGCACCGGCGACAATGCCGGTGCGCTTGCATTGTTTCGGCAGGTCTATCTGGAAAAAGCCACGCCACAAAAGGTTCGGCGCAACATTCTTCCCTTTATCGAGCAGGCTGAACTGCGCGTGCTGCGCATCCGTTATGGCGCCAGAATCATTACGGACAGCAACCCGTCCAAGGTTGGGGAGGGCGGCACGGTCTATTTCAACGGCATTCCGCTGGAGTATCAACCGCCGGCCCGGAAAGAAGTGTCCTACGGGATAGAACCGTGGTTTTCCGCCGAGAAACTCTGGCAGAACGGTTACCTGACAAAGTTCCAACTGTCGGCGAGGCTCTTCGAGGACGACGAGCTGCGAGCGGGCCATCTTCAGCTTGCAGTCGGCAAGCAGATCACGACCCTGCCCGGCCTCTTCGTCCAAGCGAACCTCGATACCGGCATCGCCCGGCCGAACTCCTATGTGCTGCCCACCATCGAATCGTGGAAACGCTTCCGGCTTTCCGACACGGCGGGTGCCGGGCTTGGCGGCCAGGCCGGATACATGTTTTCGCGAGAGGCCGACGTCTCCGGACCATTCCACCGAGCCTATGTTTTCGGGGACTGGACATTCCAGCCAAACGCGACCGTGTTCGGCAAGTTGTCGGCAGAAACGCTCAACAGTCGGAACGATTACTACAGCTATATTTCGACAAAGGTCGATTTCGGCGTCAATTTCAGTGTCGCCGACATACAGCTGACGCCGCAAGTGAGCTGGAAGCAAACGCGTTTCGCCGAATACAGCCCCTTCTGGGGCAACCGGCGTAGAGATGCAACGGTAAGGCCCGAGATAGCTCTGTCGGCCGAACGGCTGGAGTGGAACGGTATCCGCCCGGAGGTGAGCGTCTTCTATGAGAAGCGCAGCAGTAATGTCGGCATCTACGATTATGATCAGTTTGGCGGCTATGTGAATTTGCGCAAGCTTTTCTGACGGCGTCCGCACGGCGGATGAAGGGGCGTCCTTATTCGTCTTCCTCGTCGATCATGCCGGTAAGCCGCATACCCTCGATCCAGGTGGCCCCGTCCCTGCGGATCACCCGGCGGGCCCGGACGCCGCACCGCTCCTGAACGAGTGCCGCCAGTCTTTCGGAATGGGTGACGATCCAGATCTGGCTTTCGCGCGCGGCGCTGGCGACCATGGCGGCCAGGGCCGGCAGCATATCGGGATGAAGACTGGTCTCCGGTTCGTTCAGCGCGATGAACCTGGGACGGCGATAGGATAAAAGCGCAGCCGCCAGCGCCAGGAAGCGCATCTGCCCGTCCGAAAGCTCGCGGGGCGAAAACAACCGGTGCGGAAAGTCAGGAAAGACCAAGGAGAAATCGGCGTATTGACCAGGTTCAGGAACCGCGAGACGGGCGCCTGCAAAGGCGTCGGCAATCGCGCGATCGAGATCGACCGTATCCTGTCTCGTGTGCCGAAGCGTCGCGAAGACGGCGGCCATGTTGAAGCCGGTCTCGTCCAGCAGCGGCGCGGTGATCGCGAGACAGGGCATTCGCAGCGGCGATTCGCGGTCGGTGCGAAAGCCGTGAAAGAACCGCCATTGGTCGACCGCCCGGCGGAAGTCCCCGATCTCCGGATAGTGGCCGGCATCGCCGAGCAACGAAATGGCCGTTTCCGATGTCATCGCCTGTTCCGGATAGTCAACCATCCGGCCACCCTCTCCGCGCACGAAGATACCGGGGCCGATACGCTTCATCACCGGAACCGGGCGCCGGCCCGTCTCGATCGTGAGCTCCTCCTCCTTGACCTGCGGCTCATGAGCGAAACCCGCCGCCGCTTTTGGCGGGCGGAACCCCGCCTCGATCCGGTAGCGGAAGGTGATCGCTCGCTCCTCGTCGATCAGTTCGGCGTCCAGGCGAATACGCGCCGGCTTGCCGACGCGTTGCGGGCCGCTCCAGATAGCGGACACCATGCCGCCTTCTTCGGCGATCTCGCGGGCGAGATGGCCTCGCACGGCAGCCTGAACCAGCTGCAGGGCACGATAGAGGTTGGACTTCCCGACGCCGTTCTCTCCGATGAACAGATTGACGCCGGCCAAATCCATACGGATCGAGCGCAGCGACCGGTAGTTCTCGGCGAACATCGAGCGAAGCATCATGGTGACGGCTTAGCCCGCTACAACCGCCCTGGCAGACAGCTCGAACGCCGCGTCGCTGTCGGCAGCCAGTGCGTGTACCGTATGACGTTCCAGCGCACGTGTCACTTCCATCGGATCGCCGTCGAGCGCGTCCGCCGGAATGAGATTGCCGATCCGGAAGTCGAAGCGGTCGCCCTTCTTGTTCAGGAGTTCGTGGAACACCGTCATGTCGCGCAGTTCCGTCGACCATTTGGCGAACCAGTAGAAGAGGCCGGAATTGCGCGCGCTCATATGCACCGGCAGGATCGGCAGGCCGTATTTGCGTGCGAAGCCGACCGCCGAGCTCTTCCAGGGACGCTCGTTGAGGCGTCCCTCGGCCCAATAGGCGATGCGGCCGGAGGGGAAGAGCACGGTCGCCTTGCCCTCCTCGATTGCCCTGTTCGTGACCTGCAGCGTTTCGCGCGCCTTCAGCTTCGACTTGTACTCCTCCCGCCATTCGACCGGGATGACCATCTCGACGAAACGCGGATTGACGCGGATCGCGTCGCGGTTCGCAAAGAACATCATGTCCGGCCGCCGGCTCTTCAGGAGATCGAAGACGGCGATGCCGTCGGCGATCCCCGTCGGGTGATTGCTGACGAGCAGGAACCCGCCCTTCTCGGGAATACGCTCCGGCTTGTCGGCGCGGATCTCGAGATCGAGAAGCGAACTCAGATGCTCGAAGGCCTGGAAGCCCGGCATATTGGCGACGGCATTGGCGAACTCGATCGCCTTGCGGTAGTTGAGCAGCGTGTAGAGAAAGGGCCGCATTGCGGGCCACAGGGGATGGCGGACGATCTTCTGGCCGCGCTCCGCTATCAGCGTATCGACGATATGGCCGGGACGCCCTTGCGAGACCAGCGCAACCGCCTCTGCAAAATGCGCCAGAGCGCTCGCCGAATCACGTCTCGACATTGTCCCATCCGCTGTTGCTGGCCGAACATTGCAGTTCAATATGATCGAACAATGACAAATTCCAAGGGGCCGCCGCAGCAAACTTCAGCACGTTAGGAAAAACATAACACGCCCGATGCGATGCTCCGAGCCTGGATCAGCGAGCTCACCGCGCTGATGAACCCGCCGGGCCCGATGATGAACGAACTTCTTGCGATAGGCCATCCGGAAGTGATGGCGGAACGAAGGCGCTGGCTTGCGAGCCTCGCCGAGGAACGCCGGTTGTCCGAAAAGACGGTCGACGCCTATGAGCGCGACACGCGGCAGTTCCTGACGTTCCTGACCGGGCACCTCGCGGGGCCGCCGCGGCTCTCGGATATTCGCGCCCTGCGCCCGGCGGATCTGCGCGGCTTCCTGGCGCAGCGCCGCAAGGGCGGGGCCGGCGCGCGCACGCTCGGCCGCGGGCTGGCAGGTCTGCGTTCCTTCCTGCGCTATCTCGAGAGAAACGGGCTCGCCAATGCGGCGGGCGCAGGGGCGGTGCGGTCCCCGAAGCAGCCGAAGTCCCTCCCCAAGGCATTGACCGACCGGGAGGCCCTGAAGGTCGTCACGGCGGACGCGCAACTGGCCGAGGAACCCTGGATCGCGGCGCGCAACGCCGCAGTGCTGACATTGCTCTATGGCTGCGGCCTGCGGATAGCGGAGGCGCTGGACCTGACCCCTGCCGATTTCTCAGGACCGGTCACGTCGCTCAGGGTCACCGGAAAGGGCGGCAAGACACGGATCGTGCCGATGATCGCGGCCGCCGCGGAAGCGGTCGAGACCTATCGGAAGCTCTGCCCCTACCATGTCGAACCCGAAGAGCCGATTTTCCGCGGCGCTCGCGGCGCGAAGCTCCAGCCGGCGATCATCCAGCGCGAGATGCAGAAGCTGCGCGCCGCACTCGGCCTGCCGGATTCGGCGACGCCGCACGCGCTGCGCCACTCTTTCGCGACGCATCTTCTGGCAGGCGGAGGGGATCTCCGCACCATCCAGGAACTGCTCGGCCATGCCAGCCTGTCGACGACGCAGGTCTATACCGGCGTCGATTCGGCGCGGCTCCTGGAAATCTACGACCGTGCCCACCCGCGCGCCTAAAATCCGACGCGCCCAAAATCCGACGTGCCCAAAATCCGACGTGCTTGACGGTTAACCAAGCGCGTTAAGGAACCCGTGACCGCGGGGGAGTAGGGTTCCGCCAGAGCGCTTCCAGGAAAAGTGTGCAGCGGTTTTCCGTCCGGAAGTGCGCAGCTTCAAAGAGTTAGAGCGCATCTGCGTTTCAATGAAACGCTGACATGCTCTAAATGCGGGGGGCACCCATGAACACTTTCACCGGACCGGTCCGCGATCTGGCGGCCAAGGCGGCAGACGGCCTGCTGTGGCTGATCGCGATGTTGAATGCACTGACGGCAGCAAGCCTCCTTGCCGCCCTGCTCTATGTGTCGGATGCACGCGCGGAAGAAGTCGATTGCGCCGGCAGCAACATCTTGACCGGCCTCGAACTCTCGGACCCGGCCCGCCTGGCGGCGCTGCGCGCGGAAGCGGCGGCGGTGCCCAACGGAAAGGGCCTGCTTTGGAAAATCGAAGGCCACGGACAGGCGCCCTCCTTTCTGCTCGGCACCATGCATGTCACCGATCCTCGCGTACTGGCGATGCCCGGCGGCGCGACGGAAGCCTTCGCAAGGGCTGAGACCGTGATCGTCGAATCCGACGAGATCGTCGACCAGAACAGGGCAACCGCTGCGATCATGATGCAGCCCGAACTGACCATGTTCACCGGCGACAAGACGATCAACGACTTCCTGAAGCCGGAGGACCGCGCGCTTCTCGAAAACGGCCTCAAGGCGCGCGGCATCCCCCTGCCGCTCGTCACCAAGATGAAGCCCTGGATGATCGCCAGCTTCGTGGCCCTGCCGGCCTGCGAATTCTCGCGCAAGGCGGCCGGTGCCTCCTTCCTCGACAAGAAGCTCGCCGAGGACGCGGTGAAGGAGGGCAAGACGCTCAAGGGGCTCGAAACGCTGGTCGAGCAGCTATCGGCGATGGATTCGCTGCCGGTCGAGTTGCATCTCAAGGCGCTGATCGAAACGCTTGCTCTCGGCAAGACGATGGACGACGTGATGACGACGACCACCGATCTCTACCTCTCCGGCGAGACGGGCACGATCATGCCGATGATGAAACTCGTCTCCGCCGGGCTGTCGTCCGACGACGCCGGCTACGCCGAATTCGAGCAGCGCATCATCATCGATCGCAACAGGATCATGGCAGATCGCGCCGCGCCCCTCCTGAAGGGCGGCGGCGCCTTCATGGCCGTCGGCGCGCTGCACCTTCCCGGCAGGGAAGGCCTCGTCGAACTCCTGCGTCAGCAGGGGTTCACGGTAACGCGGGTGGAATGATCGGCCGGTCAATGCGGTGAGAATGCCTCTCATCCGCCTGCCGGCACCTTGCATAAGAAATGTTGTAAAGGATTCGGTATGCCTTTGGCCGGGCGGCCGCCCGGCCAAAGGCGCCGACCGTCGGATCGCCGGCACCAGAACCTTTGGGGGTTACGGAGAAGCAGGATCGCGGTCGGTTCCTCATCGTGGCCCGAATGGTTGCTGGAACAACCTGGTTCGTATGCAAGGCAGGGACGACAAGGATGACCGAGATTAGCATGAAAGCGGCCGGTATTGATACCGGGAAGACATGGCTTGATGTCGCCACCTACCCGGTGAGCGACAAACAGAAAGTGCCCAACAACGCCGACGGCTGGCAGACTCTGGCTGACTGGCTCGAGCGGCAGGGGATCGGACGGGTCGGGATCGAAGCGTCCGGCGGATATGAGCGCGACGTGATTGCGTATCTGCATCAGAGAGGCTTTGAGGTCGTCCTGCTGCAGCCGCGGCAAGTGCGCGCTTTCGGCCTCTATAAGCTGCGCCGAGCCAAGAACGACCAGCTCGACGCCGCGCTGATCGCCGAGTGCGCTGCCCGTTCGGATGCGCGATGCCATGCGCCGGATAGCCGGCTGATCGCGTTTGGCGAATGGCTGCTGTTCATCGAGCAGATCGAAGCCGATATAGCCTGCCTCAAGACCCGCCGCGAGCGTTTCACCGACAGGCGGATCCTCGAGGAGATCGATCGTTCCATCGGTGAGCTCAAGAGCCGTTGCAAAGCCCAGCTCGCGCTGTTGCAGGCCGCTGTCCGCGAGCATGACGATCTCGCCCGGAAGCTTGATCTGATCGAAAGCATCGACGGCATCGGCATCCGTACGGCACTCACCCTGGTCATTCTGATGCCCGAACTCGGCAGGGTCGACCGTGAGGAGATCGCCGCGCTGACCGGCGTGGCGCCTTATGACGACCAGAGCGGCAAGCGTGAAGGCGAGCGCCATATCGCCGGCGGACGGGCGCGCGTCCGCAGGGCCCTGTTCAATGCCGCCTTACCGGCGTCGCAGCGCTGGAACGAGACGCTGGTTGAGCTCTACGACCGTCTCACCGCAAAAGGCAAATCCCACAAAGCGGCGCTCATCGCCTGCGTCCGCAAACTCATCATCTTCGCCAACACCGTCGTCAAGCGCCAAACCCCATGGACGAAAAGCGCGCCACAACAAAATTCTTGCGCTTAGTCTAATGGTTGCGCTTCTCCCCGCGAGCGGGGCGAAGGAGACTCGCTGCGCCGCCGCTTGTCCCTTCTCCCCGTCAGAACGCTACGGCATGCACATATCTCTTGCGCGCCGGTGCGGCGGATACTGCTCATGAAAGGGATCCCTCGCGAACCCAACCGCCTCAACCCCGCTCGGTCGGGATTGCCCCTCAACCGGCTGCCGCCACCTTCTCCCCGCAGGCGGGGAGAAGGGATATGCCGCGCCCGCTCGCTCCCTCGGGCGGACGGTGAATGCGGGGTTCAGTTGGCGCCGCTTGTCCCTTCTCCCCGCCTGCGGGGAGAAGGTGCCGGCAGGCGGATGAGGGGCAGCGCCGCCCTCCAATAATCACATGTGGATCGGCTTGAAGAAGGTGGAAAGCGCCGCTTCCTTTACCGCCTCCGACATCGTCGGATGGGCGTGGCAGGTGCGGCCGAGGTCCTCCGACGATCCGCCGAATTCCATCAGCACCGCGATCTCGTGGATCATTTCGCCGGCGCCGAAGCCAATGATGTGGCCGCCGAGCACGCGGTCGGTCTCCTTGTCCGCGAGAATCTTCACGAAACCGTCCGTCTGAAGCATGGCGCGGGCGCGGCCATTGGCGGTGAAGGGGAACTTGCCGATCTTGTAGGCGACGCCCGCAGCCTTCAGCTCTTCCTCGGTCTTGCCGACGGAGGCGACCTCGGGCTGGGTGTAGACGACGCCCGGAATGACGTCGTAGTTCACGTGGCCGGCCTGACCTGCGATGATCTCCGCCACGGCGACACCTTCATCCTCGGCCTTGTGCGCCAGCATCGGCCCACGCACCACGTCGCCGATCGCGTAGACGCCGGCAATGCTCGTCTGAAAATGCCGGTCGATCTCCACGCGGCCACGCGAATCGAGGACGACGCCCGCCTTGGCGAGACCCAAGCCGTCCGTCGAGGGCTTGCGTCCGGTAGCGATGAGCACGACCTCGGCATCGAGCGTAGTGGCCTCGCCGCCCTTAACGGGCTCGAAGGTGACCTTGGCACCGTCGCCCGATTTCACGACGCCCGTCACCTTGGCGCCGAGCTTGAAGTCGATGCCCTGCTTGGTCAGCATCCGCTGAAGCTGCTTGGCGACTTCGCCGTCCATGCCGCCGAGAATCGTGTCGAGGAATTCGACCACGGTCACCTTGGCGCCGAGGCGCGCCCAGACCGAGCCGAGCTCGAGGCCGATGACGCCGCCGCCGACGACGATCATGCTCGCGGGGACCTTTTCGAGCGCGATCGCCCCGGTCGAGGAGACGATGGTCTTTTCGTCGAACGCGACCTCCACGCCCGGGATGCCGGCGACATCCGAGCCGGTGGCGATGACGACGTTCTTCGCCTCGAGCACCTGCTCCTCACCCTTTTCGTTCGTGACCGAGACCTTGCCCTGGCCGAGAACCTTGCCGGTGCCCTGGAAGCCATCGATCTTGTTCTTCTTGAAGAGGAAGGAGACGCCGTCGACGTTGGACTTAACGGTCGCGTCCTTGTGGGCCATCATCTTCTGAAGGTTGAGCTTCGGGTTTGCGACCTCCACACCCAGCGCCTCCAGGCCGTGCTGAGCCTGATGGAACATTTCGGAAGCATGCAGCAGCGCCTTGGAGGGGATGCAGCCGATATTCAGGCATGTGCCGCCATAGGTGCTGCGCTTCTCGACCACGGCAACCTTCATGCCGAGCTGCGCCGCCTTGATGGCGCAGACATAGCCGCCGGGGCCGCTTCCGATAACGATGAGATCATAGGCCATTTGATAATCCTTCTTGGGAGGACAGTCTTGGGAGGGCTACCGCCCGCCGCTGACGGTGAGAATGGTTCCCGTCACGTAAGTCGCCTTGTCGGACAGGAGATAGAGAATTGCATCGGCAACCTCACCGGCCGTTCCGGGCCGCTGCATCGGGATCGTGGGTGCGAGGTCGCGGGCGCGGTCGGGCAGCCCGCCGGAGGCATGAATTTCCGTATCGATGATGCCGGGCCTGACCGCGTTCACGCGTATGCCCTCGGTGGCGACTTCACGCGCCAGTCCGACCGTGAAGCTGTCGATCGCGCCCTTCGTGGCGGCGTAGTCGACATATTGCCCGGGCGCACCGAGCACGGCGGCGATGGAGGAGAGATTGACGATCGAACCGCCCCGCCCGCCGTGGCGCGCCGACATTCGCAGCACCGCCTCGGCGGCGCAACGGATGGAGCCCGTCACGTTGACGCGGAACAACTGCTCGATCCGCTCGGGCGAAACCTCGTCTACGCGCTGCGGCGGACCGATGATCCCGGCATTGTTGACGAGGCCGTCGAGACGGCCGAAGGCGGTGTCGACAGCGGCAAAGATCGCCCTCACGCCCTCTTCCCTGCCCACGTTGCCCTCGACGGAAACGGCCGTGCCGCCGGCTTCCGCGATGCGGCGGACCACGTCCTCGGCCGCATCGCGATTGGACGCATAGTTGACGGCGACCCTCCAGCCTTCGCTGGCCGCGGCAAGCGCGACCGCGGCGCCGATGCCGCGGCTGCCCCCGGTGACGAGAAGCACGGGTCCGTCGCTCATGATCCACACCCCTTGAACTGGAAGACATCGGAACTGTCGGTGGTACCCTTGCCTTCGCCCCAGGCGCTCGATTCGCGCAGCGACGGTCCGAAATCCGGAAGCAGGATCCGATCGGCTGCGGGCGCGTCCTCCGGCTGAAGCAGTCCGATCTGGCCGGCCTTGTCGACCGCATAGATCGGGCCCTGCCAGACGGTGCAGGCCTCGAGTTCCGCGCCGGTCACGTCGCCGGTCGGGCAATCGTTCATGACGATCCCGTTCGCCCGCAGTGGTTCGCCCGACTGCATCACGACGCCATCGAGCAAAACCCCGGTGTCCCCGATCCTGACCTTGAAGTGATTGCTGGTGACTGCCGCCTCCGATCCGACGGGCTCGAAGTGCAGCTCATAGGTTCCGGCCGGATCGGCATAGACCGCCTGCGCCTGGGTGCACTCGTCCGCAAGCGCCGGTGCTGCCGAAAGCATAAGCGAAGCGAAAAGAACGTTGCGGCCGCAGATCATCACGCGGCCTTTTCCGTCGCCAGCTTCAGTCCGAGCGCGATGAAGACCATGCCGCTCGCCCGGTCGATCCATTTGCTCGCACGTGTGAAGGCCGCCCGCATCCGCGGCGTCGTCATGAACAGGCTGACCCCGACGAACCAAAGGATCAGCGCGCTCGCCATGACGAAGCCATAGCCGAATTTGACCGTCATCGGCGTATGGGCGCTGACGACCGTCGAAAAGATCGACAGGAAGAAGAAGACCGCCTTGGGATTGAGCGCGTTGGCGGCAAAGCCGAGCCCGAAGGCCTTCAGCGCCGACTGCTGCCGGCGGGCTTCGCCGGACTCGGCCGCTTCTTCGACCGCGATCTCCGTCTGGCCGGCGCGAAGGGCCTTGATGCCGATGTAGATCAGGTAGGCGACGCCGCACCATTTGACGATGTTGAAGAGGTAGATCGACTGCGAGATGATCAGCCCGAGGCCGAGAATGGTGTAGGTCACGTGGAACATCAGCGACGCGCCGATGCCGAAGGAGGTGATGACCGCCGCGCGGCGGCCGTGCACCAGCGATTGGCGCAGCACCATGGCGAGGTCGGCGCCGGGCGAAACGATGGCGAAGGTGAAGATCGCCATTAGCGAAGCGAGTTCGATCAGATAGCTCATCATGTTTTGCGACCGGTGCTTACGATGCCCAAACTGTCCGGGATGCGCGCATAGCGTGCCCCCGAAACCTAACCTCTGGTTCCGTGGCTGTCGATGCCCGTCAGACGCGCGTCCCGGCACGGGCATCGGTGGAGATGGAAACGGGGGCACGCGGCCCCCGCCATTCCCTGGAGCGGGATGAGGAAAAGCGTGTGCGGTTTTCCGCCCGCATCCCGCGTCTCATGACTTTGAGTCGACCCGACCTAAAATCACCGTGATCTAGAGATCCAGCACCAGGCGTTCCGGATCCTCGAGGCTTTCCTTGACGCGCACGAGGAAGGTCACCGCTTCCTTGCCGTCGACGATGCGGTGATCGTAGGAGAGCGCCAGATACATCATCGGGCGGATGACGACCTGACCGCCGATCGCGACCGGGCGGTCCTGGATCTTGTGCATGCCGAGGATGCCCGATTGCGGAGCGTTGAGGATCGGCGAGGACATCAGCGAACCGTAGACGCCGCCGTTGGAGATGGTGAAGGTGCCGCCCTGCATGTCGGCCATGGACAGCGTACCGTCGCGCGCTGCCTTTCCGAGACGGCCGATTTCCTTCTCGATCTCGGCGATCGACATCTGGTCGGCATCGCGCACGACCGGCACGACGAGACCCTTGTCGGTGCCGACGGCGACGCCGACGTGGCAGAAGTTCTTGTAGATGATCTCGGTGCCGTCGACCTCGGCGTTGACAGCCGGCAACTCCTTCAGCGCATGCGTCACGGCCTTGGTGAAGAAGCCCATGAAGCCGAGCTTCACGCCGTGCTTCTTCTCGAAGATGTCCTTGTACTTCGAGCGCAGGCTCATGACGGCGCTCATGTCCACCTCGTTATAGGTGGTGAGCATAGCCGCGGTGTTCTGCGCGTCCTTCAAACGCCGGGCGATCGTCTGGCGCAGGCGGGTCATCTTCACGCGCTCTTCGCGGGCGGCATCTTCCGCCGGCGCCGGCGCGCGGGCCTGAACCTTGGCCGGTTCGGCTGCAGCCGGAGCCGAAATGCCCTTGGCGACGGCCGCGAGCACGTCACCCTTCAACACCTGGCCGCGCTTGCCCGAGCCGTCGATCTGATCGGCGGAAAGATTGTTCTCGGCGATGAGCTTGGCGGCGGCCGGGGCCGGCGGCATCGACGTGGACGTCTGCGTCGCGGCAGCGGCGGCCGGCTGTGCGGCCGCAGCCGGAGCAGCGGTGGCGGCAGCAGGTTCAGGCTTCTTCTCGGCCGCAGCCGGCGCAGCGGCGGCAGCACCCGCGCCCTCGGCGATCTGCCCGAGCAGCGCGCCGAGACCCACGGTTTCGCCCGCCTGCGCGACGATTTCGCTGAGCGTGCCGGCGGCCGGGGCCGGAACTTCGATCGTCACCTTGTCGGTCTCGAGCTCGAGGATCGGCTCGTCGGCCTTGATCGCGTCGCCGACCTTCTTGAACCAGGTGCCGACGGTCGCTTCGCTGACGGATTCGCCAAGGGTGGGAACGCGGATTTCTGTTGCCATGAGTTTTGTTCCGTTGATCAGATTTCTGTTTCTAGCTCTTTGAGTTACGCGCTCCCGGACGGAAGACCGCTACGCACTTTCCTGGAAGTGCTCCAGCGATCGGCAGACCGTGAGGGGCTTCGTCAGCCCCCCAGCGCATCCTCGAGGAAGGCGGCAAGCTGTGCCAGATGCTTGGACATCAGGCCCGTCGCCGGGGAAGCGGCGGCCGGACGGCCGGTATAGCGCACCCGCTGGTACTTGGCATCGATATGGGCAAGAACCCACTCCAGATAGGGATCGATGAACGACCAGGCGCCCATGTTCTTCGGCTCTTCCTGGCACCAGACCATCTCCGCGTTGCGGAAGCGGCTGAGCTCGTTGATGAGCGCCTTGGCCGGGAACGGATAGAGCTGTTCGACGCGCAGCAGGTAGATGTCGTCGATGCCGCGCTTCTCGCGCTCCTCCAGAAGGTCGTAATAGACCTTGCCCGAGCACATGACGACGCGACGGATCTTCGAATCCTTCTGCAGCTTGATCGGACCGTCCTTGATAACCTCGGCATCGTCCCAGAGGAGACGATGGAAGGAGCTCTCGCCGGCCATTTCCGACAGGCTCGAGACCGCCCGCTTGTGACGCAGCAGCGACTTCGGCGTCATCAGGATCAGCGGCTTGCGGAAATCGCGCTTCACCTGACGGCGCAGGATGTGGAAATAGTTCGCCGGGGTCGTGACGTTGGCGACCTGCATGTTGTCTTCCGCGCAAAGCTGCAGGAAGCGTTCCAGCCGGGCGGAGGAATGCTCCGGCCCCTGGCCCTCGTAGCCGTGCGGCAGCAGGCAGACGAGGCCCGACATGCGCAGCCACTTGCGCTCGCCCGACGAGATGAACTGGTCGAAGACCACCTGCGCGCCGTTGGCGAAGTCGCCGAACTGGGCTTCCCAGAGCGTCAGGGCGTTCGGGCGGGCGAGCGAATAGCCGTATTCGAAGCCGAGCACCGCCTCTTCCGAGAGCATCGAATTGATGACCTCGTAGCGTGCCTGGGTCGGCGACAGGTTGGCGAGCGGAATGTATCGCTCTTCGGTCTCCTGATCGTAGAGAACCGAATGGCGCTGCGAGAAGGTGCCGCGCTCGCAATCCTGACCGGAGAGGCGGATCTTGGTGCCCTCGGTGACGAGCGTACCGAAGGCGAGCGCTTCCGCCATCGCCCAGTCGATGCCCTCGCCGGTCTGGATCATATTGGCGCGGTTTTCCATGAAGCGCTGGATGGTGCGGTGCGCGCTGAAGCCGGCCGGAATTTCGGACAGCTTGCGGCCGACCTCCTTCAACTGCTTCATCGGCACCGAGGTCCGCCCGCGGCGCTGCTCATCCTGGTTGTCGGCCGTGCGCAGGCCCGACCAGGCGCCGTCGAGCCAGTCGGCCTTGTTCGGCTTGTAGGACTGGCCCGCCTCGAATTCCTGTTCGAGATGGGCGCGCCAATCGGCCTTCATCTTCTCGACTTCGCCTTCGCTGATCAGGCCCTCGGCGATCAGCCGGTCCGAATAGAGCTGGACGACGGTCCTGTGCGCACGGATCGCCTTGTACATCTTCGGCTGCGTGAACGCCGGCTCGTCGCCCTCGTTGTGACCGAAGCGGCGGTAGCAGAACATGTCGATGACCACCGGCTTGTGGAACTTCATCCGGAATTCGGTCGCGACCTTGGCCGCATAGACGACCGCTTCCGGATCGTCACCGTTCACGTGGAAGATCGGCGCCTCGATCATCTTCGCCACGTCCGACGGATAGGGCGAGGAGCGCGAGAAGGCCGGGTTTGTGGTGAAGCCGATCTGGTTGTTGATGATGAAGTGCACCGTGCCGCCGACACGATGCCCGCGCAGGCCGGAGAGGCCGAGAATTTCGGCGACCACGCCCTGGCCGGCAAATGCCGCGTCGCCGTGCAGGATCAACGGCATGACCTTGACGCGTTCGCGCAGCGGAATGATGTCGCCTTCGAATACGGTCGCCATCTGGTCCTGCTTGGCGCGCGCCTTGCCCATGACGACCGGATTGACGATCTCGAGATGCGACGGGTTCGCCGTCAGCGACAGGTGGACCTTGTTGCCGTCGAACTCGCGGTCCGAGGAAGCGCCCAGGTGATACTTGACGTCGCCGGAGCCTTCCACGTCATCGGGCGTGTAGGAGCCGCCCTTGAACTCGTGGAAGATGGCGCGGTGCGGCTTTGCCATCACCTGCGAGAGAACGTTGAGGCGGCCGCGATGCGCCATGCCCAGCACGATCTCCTTGAGGCCGAGCTGGCCGCCGCGCTTGATGATCTGCTCGAGCGCCGGGATCAGCGATTCGCCGCCGTCGACGCCGAAGCGCTTGGTGCCCTTGTACTTGACGTCGATGAACTGCTCGAAGCCTTCCGCCTCGATGAGCTTCTGCAGGATCGCCTTCTTGCCCTCGGGGGTGAATTCGACGCCCTTGTCCGGACCTTCGATGCGTTCCTGTATCCAGCCCTTCTCTTCCGGGTTGGACATATGCATGAATTCGACGCCGATCGTCGAACAATAGGTCCGTTCGAGGATCTCGACCATCTCGCGCACGGTCGCATATTCGAGGCCGAGCACGTTGTCTATGAAGATCTTGCGGTCGTAGTCCTTCTCTTCGAAGCCGTAGGTCTTCGGGGAGAGTTCGTCGTAATCCTCGACCGGATCGGCAAGGCCGAGCGGGTCGAGCTTGGCGTGCAGGTGGCCGCGCATGCGATAGGCGCGGATCATCATGATGGCGCGGACGGAATCGCGCGTCGACTGATGCACCTCGGCCTCGCTGAGCGCCACGCCGGCAACGGCTGCGGCTTCCTCTGCCTTCGCCTTCACCTTCTTTTCGATGACCTTTTCGACCGTGCCCCAGTCGCCGTCGAGGGCCGAGACGAGTTCGCCATTGGCGGGAATCGGCCAGTTCTGCTTCTTCCAGGAGGCGCCCTTGGCCGCCCTCACCACATCTTCGGGCCGGTCGGCAAGCGCCTTGAAGAAGGACTGCCACTCGGCCGAAACGGATGAGGGGTCCGCTTCGTAGCGCGCATGGAGCTGCTCGATATAGGCGGCATTGGCGCCGTCCAGAAAGGATGTGAGCTGGAATTGCTCGTTGGCCTCTTGCCTTGTCATGGTCTATCGCGGACTTCAGCCCGCCTCCTGACTTAAGTTGGTGTGCCGGGTTGTCCCGGTCATGTTTGCCTTCTGCCGGATCGGCGCCTTTCAACGGTCAGGCGCGTCGCTCCGGCTGCGTCGGCCCGGTTCCGGCTGTTCGCCATCTGCACCGGACTTGACGCTCATCATCGTATCTTTCGTGGCTCCAATGGGGCGGCATGGTCTGCCGCCCCGCTGCAAAGTGCCACGGCGACCTTTATGCGTCCGACAGGACGCGCGGGCGCCGCAGGATCGTTCGTCAGCCCTTCAGGACTTCGACCAGCGTCTTGCCGAGGCGTGCGGGCGAAGGCGAGACGCGGATCCCGGCCGATTCCATAGCCGCGATCTTGTCTTCCGCACCGCCCTTGCCGCCGGAGATGACGGCGCCGGCATGGCCCATGGTGCGGCCGGGAGGCGCGGTACGGCCCGCGATGAAGCCGACCATCGGCTTCTTGCGGCCGCGCTTTGCCTCGTCTTTCAGGAACTGCGCCGCTTCCTCTTCGGCCGAGCCGCCGATCTCGCCGATCATGATGATCGACTTGGTCTCGTCGTCTGCGAGGAACATTTCCAGCACGTCGATGAACTCGGTGCCCTTGACCGGGTCGCCGCCGATGCCGACTGCCGTCGTCTGGCCGAGGCCTTCATTGGTCGTCTGGAACACCGCCTCGTAGGTCAGCGTGCCGGAGCGCGAAAGCACGCCGACCGAGCCCTTGCGGAAGATGTTGCCCGGCATGATGCCGATCTTGCATTCGTCGGGCGTCAGCACGCCCGGGCAGTTCGGGCCGATGAGGCGCGAAGAGGACTTTTCGAGCCGGGCCTTGACCTTCACCATATCGGCGACGGGAATGCCCTCGGTGATGCAGACGATGAGCGGGATTTCGGCGTCGATGGCCTCGATGATCGCCGCGGCGGCACCGGCCGGCGGGACATAGATCACGGAAGCGTTGGCGCCGGTCGCGTCGCGCCCTTCGGCAACGGTAGCGAAGATCGGCAGTTGCTCGCCCTTGGCGCCGGTCCAGGTCTCGCCGCCCTTCTTCGGGTGGATGCCGCCGACCATCTTGGTGCCGTTATAGGCGAGTGCCTGCTCGGTGTGGAAGGTACCGGTCTTGCCGGTCAGGCCCTGAACGAGAACCTTGGTGTCTTTGTTGATCAGGATGGACATGAAACCTCAGGCTCCCTTCACGGCTGCAACGATCTTCTGGGCGGCGTCGTCCAGATCATCGGCGGAAATCACGTTGAGGCCCGATTCATTGATGATCTTCTTGCCGAGCTCGACATTGGTGCCTTCCAGGCGCACGACGAGCGGCACCTTGAGGCCGACTTCCTTGACCGCTGCGAGCACGCCCTCGGCGATGACATCGCATTTCATGATGCCGCCGAAGATGTTGACGAGGATGCCCTTCACCGCCGGATCGGCCGTGATGATCTTGAAGGCCTGGGTGACCTTTTCCTTCGAGGCGCCGCCGCCGACATCGAGGAAGTTCGCGGGCTCGGCGCCGTAGAGCTTGATGATGTCCATCGTCGCCATGGCAAGACCGGCGCCGTTGACCATACAGCCGATATTGCCGTCCAGGGCGACATAGGCGAGGTCGTATTTCGACGCCTCGATTTCCTTGTCGTCCTCTTCCGTCGTGTCGCGCAGCGCGACCACGTCCTCATGGCGGAAGAGCGCATTGCCGTCGAAGGAGACCTTGGCGTCGAGGACGCGCATCCGGCCGTTCGTCATGACGATCAGCGGATTGACCTCGAGCAGGCTCATGTCCTTTTCGACGAATGCCTTGTAGAGGATCGGGAAGAGCTTCTCGGCGTCGGCACGCGCTTCGCCTTCGAGCTTCAGCGCGTCGGCCAGCGTCTTCAGATTTTCTGCGGTCACACCCTTTTCCGGATCGATCGCAACGGTGACGATCTTCTCCGGCGTATGTTCGGCGACCGCTTCGATATCCATGCCGCCCTCGGTCGAAACGACGAAGGCCACCTGGCCGACGGAGCGATCGACGAGGATCGAGAGATAGAGCTCGCGGTCGATATCGGCGCCGTCCTCGATATAGAGGCGGTTGACCTGCTTGCCGGCCGGACCGGTCTGCTTGGTCACCAGCGTGTTGCCGAGCATGTCCTTGGCATTGGCGACGACCTCGTCCACCGACTTGGCCAGGCGCACGCCGCCCTTCGCATCGGGGCCGAGTTCCTTGAACTTGCCCTTGCCGCGGCCGCCGGCGTGGATCTGGCTCTTCACCACGTAAAGCGGCCCCGGCAGCTTCTTCGCGGCCGCCTCGGCCTCGTCGGCGGAGAAGATCGCGACGCCTTCCGCGACCGGCGCGCCATAGCTCTTCAACAGAGCCTTGGCCTGGTATTCATGGATGTTCATGGGTTCTTTCCTGTCTGATAGGCCGGATGGCGGTTACTTCAGGCTGGGTGCGATGTTGATGCAGGCTTCGCAAAGGCCGGCGACGGCCGCAACCGACTTGTCGAAGGCTTCCTTCTCGCCCTTGTTGAGGTCGATCTCGATGATGCGCTCGATGCCGCCGGCACCGATCACGGTGGGCACGCCGACATACATGTCCTTGACGCCATACTGGCCGGAGAGATGAGCGGCGCAGGGCAGCACGCGCTTCTTGTCCTTGAGATAGGCTTCGGCCATTTCGATCGCCGAGGCGGCCGGCGCATAATAGGCCGAGCCGGTCTTGAGCAAGCCGACGATCTCGGCGCCGCCGTCACGGGTGCGCTGAATGATCTGGTCGAGCTTTTCCTTGGTGGTCCAACCCATCTGGATCAGGTCGGGCAGCGGGATGCCGGCAACCGTCGAATAACGCGCGAGCGGCACCATGGTGTCGCCATGGCCGCCGAGCACGAAAGCGGTGATGTCCTTGACAGAGACGTTGAACTCCTCGGCGAGGAAGAGCCGGAAGCGCGAAGAGTCGAGCACGCCGGCCATGCCGACGACCTTGTTCTTCGGCAGGCCGGAGAACTTCTGCAGCGCCCAGACCATGGCGTCGAGCGGGTTGGTGATGCAGATGACGAAGGCGTTTGGAGCGTATTTCTTGATGCCGGCGCCGACCTGTTCCATGACCTTGAGGTTGATGCCGAGCAGATCGTCGCGGCTCATGCCGGGCTTGCGCGGCACGCCGGCGGTGACGATGCAGACGTCGGCGCCCTCGATCGCGGAATAGTCGCTCGCACCGGTCAGCGATGCATCGAAGCCCTCGACCGGGGAGGACTGCGCGATGTCGAGACCCTTGCCCTGGGGAATGCCGTCGGCAATGTCGAAGAGGACGATGTCGCCCAGTTCCTTCAGGCCGGCGAGATGCGCCAGCGTGCCACCAATCATCCCCGAACCGATAAGTGCGATCTTGTTGCGCGCCATGAAAGTGCTTCCTTTGTGATCCCAAAATGATCAAGGCCTGAAACGCGGCAAACGCCAAACCTTCGCGAAAGCCCTTAAACGGCAAAGGGAAAAATATCAATCGATACTTTTTGGCAGAGCAATTTCAATCGGTTAGATCGTAAAATTCTTACGTAAACGTAAGAACTGATGTCGCCGGACCGTCATTCCGCCGCTGAATTTTGCGGGTGAGCCGCGGCATATTCCTGGCTTTGCATCTCGATCAGACGCGAAACCGTACGGTCGAATTCGAAGCCTTCGGTGCCCTTCCTGGCGGTCAGCAGATGCTGCGGTTCCGCGGCAGCCGAGGCGAACAGGCGGGCGCCCTGGTCGTAGAGGGCATCGACAAGAATGATGAAGCGCTTCGTCTCGTTGCGCAGGTGCGGCCCGAGATGCGGAACATGGTCGAGGAAGATGGTGCTGTACTGCGCGACGATCGCAAGATAGTCGGCGGCACCGAGCGGCTGCGCGCACAGGTCGGCAAAGGTGAACCGCGCGGCCCGGCCGGCCGCCGCCGGCACGCGGATCGTCCGCCCCTTGCGGCCGATCTCGGCCGAGGCGGCCGGCGCTCCGCTCGTCTCCCGATACCAGGCACGATCCATGGCGGCTTCCGTTTCGGGCCCGAGCGGCGACAGCCACACGGGCGCGCCATCGGTCTTGCCCAGGCGATAATCCGTTTCCGTATCGAGCGAGATTATCTCGGCATTCGCCTTCAGGAGATCGATGAACGGCAGGAAGAGACCGCGATTGAGGCCGTCGCGATAGAGATTGTCCGGCTCGACGTTTGAGGTCGCGACAAGCACGCAGCCCTTGGCGAACAGTTCGCCGAAGAGCCGCGCCAGGATCATCGCATCGGCAATGTCGGTGACGGTGAACTCGTCGAAACACAGAAGCCGCGCTTCGCCGAAGAGATCGGAAGCGACGGGCGGGATCGGATCGGCCTGCTTCGTCTCGCCGTTCTTGAGCTTCTGCCGGTGCCTGTAGATGCGCTCATGCACATCGGCCATGAATTCGTGGAAATGGGCGCGGCGCTTGCGCTGGATCGGCACCGCATCGAAGAACATGTCCATCAGCATGGTCTTGCCGCGCCCGACGCCGCCGTGGATATAGAGGCCCTTGACCGGCGGCTGGTCCCTCTTGCGCGCCGCAAAGAGCCAGCCGAGCGCATTGGTCTTGCGCGAGGGGCGGCTTGCCAGGAGATTTGCCGTCAGGCTGTCGAGCCTTCTTGCGATTGCGAATTGAGCGGGGTCACGCTGCCGTTCGCCGGCGGCAACGAGCGCCTCGAGCTTGTGAAGAATGCTGTCGTCAGGATTGAGCACGATGCGCTTCTATCGTTTCGTGGTTTTGCGGCTCTGGTCCATCATGCGGCGTGAAGCGGAGAAATGCTCAGATCACCTGCGGCATCACGCGCGCGTTCCAGTTCATAATGGCTTTGGAGATTGATCCAGAATTCCGGCGTCGTACCAAAGGCCTTGGAAAGCCGCAGAGCCGTATCGCCGGTAATGCTCCGGCGTCCCTTGATGATCTCGGTGATCCGGTTCGCCGGAACGCCGATATGACCCGCCAGCTTGCGGGCGCTGATATTCATCGGCTCGAGAAACTCGCTGGCGAGGATTTCGCCGGGCATGATAGGATCAATGATAGTCGCTGATTTCGACATCGTAGGCGTCTCCGTTCTCGAAGCGGAAGCAAATCCGCCATTGCTGGTTAATGCGGATCGAATACTGCCCCGCCCGATCACCTTTCAGCGCTTCCAGCCGATTGCCGGGCGGAACACGCAAATCCTCGATGCGCGTAGCCGCGTGAAGCATGAGAAGCTTCACGAGAGCGGGTTTCTGAAACGCGCCAAAGCGGCGCGTTCGCTGCCGCTTGAACACTGCTTCAGTCTCCTTGTTCCCGAAGCTTTGAATCATACGCGATACGTAACACGCTGCACATGGAGAGCGCAACAGAGGGGTTCGAGAACGTTATCGGATGAGGCAACGCGGGCGGAAAGCCCACGCACAGCTAGCTCAAGCAGCGCTAATCACGATGATTTTAGGTCGGATCGACCTAAAATCATGAACGTGATCGATTCCTGCAAGTTGAGATGCGGGATGCGGGCGAAACCGCACACACTTCTCCTCCGCCCTAGCGGCTGAGGCTGACCGGCTGCCCGCCATTGGTCGAGCCGTCGAAGCGCGCATCGGCCGTCTTGTAGAGCCGGGCGATCGGATTGCCGCTGCGATCCTTGAGCACGACCTGCTTGCCCGCCACCTCCCACGACCCCATGGCCGTTAGCTCGCCGGCGCAGCCGCGCGTGCCGCCGCGCGAACCGCTGCCGAGATTGGTGAGCGTCAGGAACATGTCGCATGAACTGCCGGCACTCGAAACGCGCCAGTTGCCGACCATCGATTCCTTCGTCACGTCGAGCGCATTGGTGGCTGCGGCCACTTCCGTGCCGGCAGCAGCGCCGGGCGCTGCAGTGCCTGTCGTCGGTGCGGCCGGGAACTGCGACGCCCCGGCCGGAGGCGGCAGCTGCCCCGCCGAGACGGAGGGTACGGGCTGCGCCTGCAGGGGAGCGGGAGCGCGAGAAACATCCTGAGATCCGAAACCACCGAAGGACGTCCGCTGGCATCCGGTTAGCGCAAGTACAACCGCCAACCCGGCCGCCGCATGTGAAACCCGCATATCTTTACCCCCGATATTGTCCGCGAACCATAACGCAACGCGATAATATAGGCCGAATTACAGCAAAACCACCTTTCAAATCAAGGCAAGCCATTTCGCGCCCGGCAGTTGCAGGATTGAGACGCCCGACGAATTCGCTCGCATGTGCCTTCACACGGACACGGGCCCGCCCCGGCGGGCGGCCGGGCGCGATGCTCAGAGTGCCGCGCCCGTCTGCCGGTCGAAGACATAGACCTGGCTGCGGTCCATCGCCGCCCTGAAGAGGGATCCGTGGCGGGCCGGGTGATCGCCGTCGACGACGGCGGTTATCTGTTCGCCGGCGAATTCGAAGAGCACATGCGTCTGGGCACCGGTCGGCTCGACCAGCAGCGTCTGGCCGGCAATGGCATTGCCCTCCCCGCCTGCGACGAAATGTTCCGGGCGCAGACCGATCCGGACCGCCTGCCCGGGCCGCACCTTGCGCTCGGGCGCGATGCGGATCGCCGACCCGTCGCCGAGGCGCACCGCCGGCTCCCCGTCATCGGCATCGACCGTTCCGTCGAGCACGTTCATGGCCGGCGAACCGATGAAACCCGCGACGAAGAGGTTGGCCGGGGTGCGGTAGAGCTCCAGCGGTGTGCCCACCTGCTCGATCCTGCCGCCGTTCAAGACGACGATGCGGTCGGCGAGCGTCATCGCCTCGATCTGGTCGTGAGTCACGTAGATCGAGGTGGTGGCGACCTTCTGGTGCAAGGCCTTGATCTCGGTGCGCATCTGTACCCGGAGCTTGGCATCCAGATTGGAGAGCGGTTCGTCGAACAGGAAGACGGCCGGATCGCGGACGATCGCCCGTCCCATGGCGACGCGCTGGCGCTGGCCGCCGGAAAGCTGACTCGGCTTGCGATCGAGAAGCTCCGTCAGCGCCAGCATGCGCGCCGCCTCGCCCACCTTTTTGTCGATCTCGGGACGGGAGAGACCGGAGAGCTTGAGGTTGAAGCCCATGTTCTCGGCGACCGACATGTGCGGGTAGAGCGCGTAGGACTGGAAGACCATGGCGATGTTGCGCTCGCGCGGCGTCAGCGGATTGACCACCTTGCCGCCGATCAGCACCTCGCCGTCGCTGATCTCTTCCAATCCGGCGATCATGCGCAGCAACGTGGATTTGCCGCAGCCGGAGGGACCGACGAGCGCGATGAATTCGCCCTCCGCGATCGAGAGAGACACGCCGTGGACCACTTCGAGCGCAGCGTAGCTCTTGCGGATGTCCCTGAGTTCGACCGATGCCATATGCTTTCTCCTTGGAACGATGCGTCAGGGAAGGGCTCAGGATTTCACCGCGCCGGCCGTGAGGCCTGCGATGATGTGCTTCTGGGCGAGAAAGAAGACGATCACCGTCGGCAGGATCGTCAGCGTGATGAAGGCGAGCACGAGCTGCCAATCGGTGCCGAACTCGCCGCGATAGACCATGATGCCGAGTGGCCAGGGATATTTCGCCTCCGTGTTCAGCATGATCAGCGGCAGGATGTAGCTGTTCCAGCTATGCACGAAGGTGATGATGCCGACCGTCGAGACGATGGGGCGCGAAAGCGGCAGGGAGATGTACCAGAAGAAGCGGATGTAGCCGCAGCCGTCGACGAAGGCGGCCTGGAAGAGTTCTTCCGGCAGGTTCCGGAAATAATTGCGGAAAAGCAGGATGCTCATGCCGAGGCCGAACGCCACCTGAGGCAGGATCACGCCCCAATAGGTATCGAGCAGACCGAGATCGCGGATGCGGATGAAGAGCGGCAGGATCGCGGTTGCCGCCGGGAACATGAGCCCGATCAGGAAGTAGTTCAGCAAATGGTTCGAGCCGAAGAACCTGACATGGGCGAAGGTGAAGGCGGCCATGGCCGAAACGATGACGGTCAGCACCACGGTTATGGCCGCGATGAACAGCGAGTTCAGCATCTGCCGCCAGTAGCGGTCGCCGAAAAGGATATCGAGATAGTTCGACCACAGCCATTCGGAAGGCAGGCCGAAAGGGTTGACGCGCAGGTCGCCGAGCGACTTGAAGCCGCCGAGCGCCGTGGTGACCAGGGGCAGCAAGACCAGCATCGCCACCAGCGACAGCGACACATAGAGATAGAGGCGGGTGGCTGCGGTCATGCGAACGGAAGAAGTCGTGTCAGTCATGGCGCATGAATATCCGTTTGTAGCCGAAGGCGAGGGTGACGCAGATGACGAAGAGGACCACGCCGACCGCGCTTCCGAGCCCCACCTGCATGCGGGTGACGCCGTAGGTGTAGAGGAAGGTCACCATGGTCTGCGTCGAGTTCGACGGCCCGCCGCCGGTGAGCGGCATGACGAGATCGAAGAGTTGCAGCGATCCGATGACGGCGAAGAAGATCGACAGCCTGACGGTCGAACCGAGGAGCGGCAGGGTCACGTATCGGAATTTCTGCCAGCCGGTCGCCCCGTCGATCTCGGCAGCTTCGAGCACGCTCCTGTCGACCGCCTGCAGGCCGGCGATGAACAGCATCATGTGGAAGCCGAAATATTTCCAGATGATGACGGCAAGCACCGCATAGATGGCAAGGCTGCGGTCGGCGAGCACGTAAGGGGTGGCCACGCCGAAGAAGCCGGCGATCGCCGCCACAAGCCCGTAGTCGCCATCATAGACGAAGCGCCAGATGAGCCCGGCCGCGACATCCGCCAGCACGTAGGGCAGAAAGAAGATCAGCCGGAAGGCGACGACGCCGGCGATCCTGTGCGCGAGCATCATCGCAAGCCAGAGGGCGAGCGGAATCTGCAGGAGCACCGAAACGAGAATGATGATGCCGTTGTTGATCAGCGCCCGCGAGAAGGCCGCATTGTTGAACAGCACCTCGAAATTGCGCAAGCCCACGAACTGCGTCGGGGTTCCGTAGCCGTTCCAGCGGTAGAGGCTGTACCAGGCCGCCTCTCCCATCGGCAGGATGACGAAGACCGTGAACAGCAGCAGGGCCGGCGGCAGGAAGAGGATGAGCACCGGCAGGCGCCCGCGCACGGTCGGGCTCTTGTAGCGCACATTCTTGCGGCTTGCCGTGGCCGGCACCGCGGTCATCGTCGCAGTCGCGTCGGTCATCTGGTCCTCGCAAAGGTGGTTCCGAATGGTCGAAGGAAGGCCGGGCGGCGGGGTCCCCCGCCGCCGCCGCTTACGCACTCATTCGAGTTCGCGGGCGTCCTGGATCATCCGGGCGCCCTCTTCCGAGGACATCTGTCCGGAGACGATCTCGACGGAAGCATCGTTCACGACGCGGCCGACGGAGGGGCCGAGATCCTGGTCGAAATAATTCTGGTGCCAGGTCGAGGCCGCGAGTTGGTCGGCCGAAGCCCGCACAAGCGGGTTGGTGACTCCATCCTCGGCACCTGCCGCCGCCGGGACGATCATGCCGACGCTCGCCATCAACCGCTCGTTTTCCGCATTGGTCAGGTAGCGCAGGAAATCGAGCGCTTCGGGCGGAGCATTCTTGGTTACCGCCCACCCGTTGAGACCGCCCAGCGTGTCGGTGGCGGCACCCGCCCCGCCCTCGACGGCGGGGAAGGGAAAGCGGCCGATATTCTCGGCTGCGAGGCCCTTGCCGTCGCCGGAATTGGCGCGCTGGGTGGCTTCGGTATTCTCGAAGCTCAGGATCATCGCCGCCTTGCCGTCGCCGAAGAGGCCGAGCGTCTGCGGCCAGTTCGCTCCGAGATAGCCGCCCTGGAACGGCTCGAGCTTGCCGAGTTCGGCGAGCTGCTCGCCGGCCTTGATGATCGCCGGCTGCAGGAAGCCTTCGCCCTCGTTGTTCTTGGCATCCTCGAAGACCTGCTGGCCGCCGTTGCGCATCACCAGATAGCTCCAGTAGAAATGCAGCGGCCACTTGTCGCCGCCGCCGCCGGCGATCGGCGTGATGCCGGCCTCCTTCAGCGTCTTCACCGCCGTGAGGAAATCGTCCCAGGTCTTGATATCCTCGGCCTTGACGCCGCCCTTCTGAAAGAGCTCCTTGTTGTAGAAGAAGCTGATCGTTCCCATTTTGAAGGGAACCGCATAAATTCTGTCGTCAAAGGTGAAGCCCTTGAGCGCAGCCGGATTGTAGCTCTTCTCCCAGGCTCCGCCATCGGCGCGCATCGCCTCCGTCAGATCCATGAGCGCGCCGGTCTCGGATTGCTGTTTCAGCACGCCGCCGCCCCAGCTATAGAAGAAGTGAGGCGCGTCGTCCGACTGCAGGAGCGTCGGCAGCTTCGCCTTGAATGCCTCGTTTTCCAGGAACTGGAGCTGAATATCGACGCCCGCATGTTCCGATTCGTACTTTGCAGCGATGTCCTCCCACATCTTCACATAGGCCGGCACAGTCTCCAGATGAAGCCACTTGACCACCGTATCGGCGGATGCGTGGCTCGCATCGAAGAGAAGCGCCATGCCGGCTACTGCAGCAAGCGCAGAAAGTCTGGTTGCGCGCGGAGGCGCCGACCCACGTTCGAGCATCATATCTTTCTCCTCCCATATTTCCTTCAGAAGGGGGCAAAACGTCCTCTTCATTTTGTCCCCGATGCGGATTAATTCAGAGGAGATGCCGACAAATGTCAACAGCCGCCGCGAATATTTCGGGCGCTCGGCTTGACAGGGGACGCTAATTGCCCGTTATTTAATTCGTATTCCTGCTAAATGATTTGACCCCGCCCAGCCAGCCAATCGAGCACGCGAGCATCCTGCAGACCGATGAAGACCGCCGATCCCGAACTGATGCGCGCGATAAATCGCTTCAACGTGCTCGATACGATCCGCCGGCACGGCCCTATCTCACGCGTCGAGATCAGCGAGCGCACCGAACTGTCCACGACCACCGTTTCCGCGATCACCGCGTCGCTGCTTGACGACGGCCTCATCCTGACCCGGCACGAGGGCGATATCCGCAATGCTGCCGCAAGGGGCCGCCCGCGCGTCATGCTGGAGCTCGACCCGGAGGCCGCTCGCGTCGTCGGCGCCAAGATCGCCGCCAACCGTATGGTATTCGCCGTCACCAACTTCCGCGGCGAGGTGCTCTCCGATCTTACTTTGCCGATCCGGGTCGATCGCCAGCCGATCGCCGTCATCGCCGATCTGATCGAGGACGGCGTGCGCCGCTGCGTCGTCGACGCCGACCTTTCGCTCGACGACATCGATTCTATCTGCATCGGCCTGCCGGGCGTGGTCGAACACCGCACCGGTCATGTCCGCTCGAGCCCGATCTTCCGGGAAACGGACGTCGATTTCGCAAGCGAGATGACGAGCAGGCTCAACGTCGCGACGATCGTCGAGAGCGACGCGCACGCCATCACGCTTGCGCACCACTGGTTCGGGCGCGCCCGCGACCTCGACGACATGGTGCTCGTCTCGCTGGAGCAGACCCTCGGGCTCGGCGTTCTGCATGGCGGCCAGCTTTTCCGAGGCGCCGGAGGCTTGAGCCACAATCTGGGCGATCTCGTGCTCGGGGTCGGCGAGAGCCGCACCGTCCGCCTTTCGACGCTCGCCGGGGAGAACGCGATTCTCGGCGAACACCCGATGGACGGGCGGTTCGCCGAGGCGGTACGCCTCGGGCGGGGCATGACGCATGCGCAGACGCTGATCGCAGCCGAGGACGACGCGCTGATCGCGACCGCCTCGCGGGCCGGAGAAGCGATCGGGCTCGCCGTCGCCAACATCGTCACGCTGTTCGGACCGCCGCGCGTCGTCATCGTCGGTTCGAGCCTGTCGCTCGGCACCGTCTTCGTGGAGAGCATCCGCCGATCCTTTCAGAACGCGATCCCGCCCTCGATCTCGACGGTCGCCGAACTCGTCTTCGACGAATCGGCCGACGAGACCTGGGCCCAGGGAGCAGCCGTCGTGGCGCTCTGTGAACTCTACGAGTCCCCCTGGGGGACGACCGGACCGGCGCCGGCGCTTTGATGCGCCGCGCCGAACTTATCTATCCATTTCGGGAGGAGACTGATGGAAAAACTCGGTATCGGCATCATCGGCTGCGGCAACATATCGTCGGCCTATCTGAAGGCGATGGCAGCCTTTCCGATCCTGGACATCCGCGGGATCGCTGATCTGAACCGCGGTCTCGCCGAAGAGCGCGCTGCGGAGTTCAAGGTCGAGGCCCGCAACGTCGCCGATCTCCTCGCGGACCCTTCGATCGAACTCATCGTCAACCTGACCGTGCCGAAGGCGCACGTGACAGTCGCCATGCAGGCGCTCGAGGCCGGCAAGCACACCTATTCCGAAAAGCCGCTCGCCACCGATTTCGCAGACGGGCGCAAGCTGGTGGCGATGGCTCGCGAGAAGGGCCTGCGGATCGGCGCCGCCCCCGACACCTTCCTCGGCGGCTCGCATCAGACGGCGCGCGCAATCGTCGATTCCGGCGTGCTCGGCACGCCCGTCGGCGGCACAGCCACCTTCATGTGCCCCGGCCACGAGCGCTGGCATCCCAATCCGGACTTCTATTACGACGTCGGCGGCGGGCCGATGCTCGACATGGGTCCCTACTACATCACCGACCTCGTCAACCTCCTTGGCCCGGTCTCCAAGGTTGCCGGCTTTGCCACGGCGGCCCGGAAGGAGCGGACCATCACCAGTGAAGCGCGCAACGGCGAACGCATCCCCGTCCGCGTGCCGACCCATGTCGCCGGCATCATGGCCTTCGAGAATGGAGCCGTCGTGCAGATCGGCATGAGCTTCGATGTCGCGGGCCACAGGCATGTGCCGCTCGAGCTCTATGGAACCGAGGGCACGCTGATCGTCCCGGATCCGAACCATTTCGGCGGCCAGATCGAACTGCTGAAAAAGGGCGGCGCCTTCGAGCAGACTGCGACGAGCGAGCCCTATGCCGACGGCAATTACCGCTCGATCGGGGTGGCCGACATGGCACACGCGATCCGCTCGGGCCGGCCGCACCGGGCAAACGGAGATCTCGCCTTGCACGTGCTGGAGGTCATGGAAGCGTTCCACAAGGCGGCCGACACCAGCACCACCGTCAGCATCAGCACGAAAACCGAGCGGCCGGCACCTCTGTCGGAATCGCTCGTCGACGGCCGCATCGGCCGCTAACGCATAAATCGCATTAGGAGGAGTTCGACATGCGCGAGGCACTGATCGTCTGGGGCGGCTGGAGCGGCCACGAGCCGCAGGAATGCGCCCATATCATCCGCGACATGCTGCAGGAGGACGGGTTCAAGGTCTATCTGGAACACACGACCGAAGCCTTCGCCGATCCGTCGATCCACGACCTGTCGCTGATCGTTCCGATCATGACGATGTCGAAGATCGAGAAGGAAGAGGTGAAGAATCTCGCCGCGGCCGTCGAGGGCGGCGTCGGTATCGCCGGCTATCACGGCGGCGCGGGCGATGCCTTCCGCGAGAGCGTCGAATACCAGTTCATCATCGGGGGCCAGTGGGTGGCCCATCCCGGCAACATCATCGACTATCGCGTGAACGTCACGCGCCCCGACGATCCGCTGATGGAGGGCATCTCCGATTTTCCCTACACCTCGGAGCAATATTACATGCATGTCGACCCGTCCAACGAGGTGCTGGCAACGACCACCTTCTCCGGCGAGCATGCCTCCTGGATCGAAGGCGTGGTGATGCCGGTGGTCTGGAAGCGCAAACATGGGAAAGGCCGGGTCTTCTACTCCTCGCTCGGCCATGTGGCGAAAGAGTTCGAGGTGCCCGAGATGCGCACGATCTTCCGCCGCGGCGCGAATTGGGCTGCGCGCTGAGGGAGACGGCGGATCGGTTGAGTTCCGCCGTTTCTGTCTGGCATCCGGCGCTGCCCCTCATCCGCCTGCCGGCACCTTCTCCCCGCGGGCGGGGCGAAGGGACAAGTGGCACGCTCCCCTCACTCCTCGGTGATCGCGGCGTAATGAGCGGATGCCCCATGTCCCTTCTCCCCGTGAAACGGGGAGAAGGTGCCGGCAGGCGGATGAGGGGCAATCGGATCAGTGGTCGACGCCCGCATAGGCGCGATCGCCCCAGAGCTTTTCGACCGTCCGGTTCCTGCCGCAGCCGTTGCGGTAGTACCAGTAGCGGATGGGGTTCCGCTTGCCGAAGTCCTGATGGTAGTCTTCCGCCGGCCAGAATTTCGCTGCGCCTTCGACGGGCGTTACGATCGGTCGGCCGAGCTCCGCCTCGGCCTTGATCTTTTCCGCCTTCGCGTCCATCGCCTGCCGCTCGTTCAGCGCATGGATGGCGGTCGTATAGGCAAAGCCCCGGTCGCAGAACTGGCCATCGCCATCCGTCGGGTCCGTCGTACGGAACAGGACGCCGACGAG
Organism: Ensifer sp. R1-3; assembly: GCF_056739175.1. NCBI lineage: Bacteria > Pseudomonadati > Pseudomonadota > Alphaproteobacteria > Hyphomicrobiales > Rhizobiaceae > Ensifer > Ensifer sp. R1-3. Next base: position 3,059,685 of record NZ_CP096515.1, on the reverse strand, counting down.
CTCCGCATAGGAGACCCGGTCCGGGTCGAACTTCACGCGCACCACCTCGCGGTGTCCACCCTTCGCATAATCTTCGTAGGTGGGGTTCGCGCTCTTGCCGCCGGCATAGCCGGAGATCGTTTCGAGAACGCCGGGCACGGCGTCGAAGTCGCTCTCGACGCACCAGAAGCAGCCGCCGGCAAAGATAGCATATTGCGGTTCCGCCGCCCGCGCCGGCAGCAGCAGGAAACACGTGACGAGAAAACCGAACAGCAGGCGAAGCATCGGCGGACCTCCATCCTCGGCTATTACCTAACTGCCTCGCCGCGCGTTTCAAATCACTTAGCAACACGTCGATGTGACGGACGTGAAAGCAAAACGGCGAGCCGAGGCCCGCCGTTGAAATGCTGCTGAAAACACCTGCAGGGCGGATGGTCAGAACCGCCGCTCGACCAGCATCTTCTTGATCTCGCCGATCGCCTTGGCGGGGTTCAACCCCTTCGGACAGGCCTGGGCGCAGTTCATGATCGTGTGGCAGCGATAGAGCCGGAACGGATCTTCGAGATTGTCGAGACGCTCGCCGGTCGCCTCGTCCCTGGAGTCGATGAGCCAGCGATAGGCCTGCAGGAGGACGGCAGGGCCGAGATAGCGGTCGCCATTCCACCAGTAGCTCGGACAGGAGGTCGAGCAGCAGGCGCAGAGAATGCACTCATAGAGCCCGTCGAGTTTGAGGCGATCTTCGTGGCTCTGCCGCCATTCCTTGGCCGGCGTCGGCGACACCGTCTTCAGCCAGGGCTCGATCGAACGGTGCTGGGCATAGAAATTGGTGAGGTCAGGCACGAGGTCCTTGACGACGGGCATATGCGGCAGCGGATACACCTTCACGGCGCCCTTCACCTCATCCATGCCCTTGGTGCAGGCGAGCGTATTGGTGCCGTCGATATTCATCGCACAGGAGCCGCAAATGCCTTCGCGGCAGGAGCGACGCAGCGTCAGCGTCGGATCGATATTGTTCTTGATGTAGAGCAGACCGTCCAGAACCATCGGGCCGCAATCGTCGATATCGATGTAATAGGTATCGATCCGCGGGTTTTTGCCGTCGTCCGGATTCCAGCGATAGACCCGGTATTCGCGCAGGTTCGCCGCGCCGACCGGTTTCGGCCACACCTTGCCTTCGGTGATCTGCGAGTTCTTGGGGAGAGCGAGTTCAACCATGTGCCTTAGTCCTCGAGATCAGTAGACGCGGGCCTTGGGCTCGATCTTGTAGGGATCGATGCCTTCGGCGATCAGCTCGGTGTGCACGGGACGAAAATCGAGCCGGACGTCGCCCGCGTCGTTGACCCAGGCAAGCGTGTGCTTGCGCCAGTTGACGTCGTCGCGGCCTCCGAGCGGGCCGTCCTTGTAGTCCTCGCGCGCATGCGCGCCGCGGCTTTCCTTGCGCGCCTCGGCGCCGTAGACCGTGGTGATGGCGTTGGCCATCAGGTTTTCGAGCTCCAGCGTCTCGACGAGATCCGAGTTCCAGATCATCGAACGGTCGGTGACCCTGACGTCCGGCAGTTCCTTCCAGATCGCCGAGAGGCGCCGGCAGCCGGATTCCAGCGACTCCTGAGTACGGAACACGGCCGCGTCCTCCTGCATGGCGCGCTGCATCTTGTCGCGCAGCACGGCGGTCGGCGTGGTGCCGTTGGCGTGCCGCAGCCGGTCGAAACGCTCCATGATGCGGTCGCAGGCGGCCGTGTTGACCTCCGGCACCGCCTCGTTGCGGTCGATGATCTGGCCGGCACGGATTGCCGCCGCCCGGCCGAAGACGACGAGGTCGATCAGCGAGTTCGAGCCGAGCCGGTTGGCGCCGTGCACCGAGGCGCAGCCGGCCTCGCCGACCGCCATCAGTCCGGGCGCGATGCGCTCCGGGTTCTGGCTGTCCGCGTTCAGCACTTCGCCCCAATAATTGGTCGGCACGCCGCCCATATTGTAGTGAACCGTCGGCAGCACCGGGATCGGTTCGCGCGTGACGTCGACGCCGGCGAAGATTTTCGCCGATTCCGAAATTCCCGGGAGGCGCTCATGCAGCACCGCGGGATCGAGATGGTCGAGATGCAGGAAAATATGGTCCTTGTTCTTGCCGACGCCCCGGCCCTCGCGGATTTCCATCGTCATGCAGCGGGAAACGACGTCGCGGGAGGCAAGGTCCTTGGCAGAAGGCGCGTAGCGCTCCATGAAGCGCTCGCCCTCGGAATTGACCAGATAGCCGCCCTCGCCGCGGGCGCCTTCGGTGATCAGGCAGCCCGCGCCGTAGATGCCGGTCGGATGGAACTGCACGAATTCCATGTCCTGCAGCGGCAGGCCGGCGCGGGCGATCATGCCGCCGCCGTCGCCGGTGCAGGTATGCGCCGAGGTCGCGGAGAAATAGGCGCGGCCGTAGCCGCCGGTCGCCAGCACCACCATCTTGGCGGCGAAGCGGTGGATCGTGCCGTCGTCGAGGTTCCAGGCGACCACGCCGGTGCAGCGGCCGTCATCCGACATGATCAGGTCGATGGCGAAATATTCGATGAAGAATTCGGCATTGTTCCGGAGCGACTGACCGTAAAGCGTATGCAGGATCGCGTGGCCGGTACGGTCGGCGGCAGCGCAGGTGCGCTGCACCGGCGGTCCTTCGCCGTAGTTCTGCATGTGGCCGCCGAAGGGGCGCTGATAGATCTTGCCTTCCTCGTTACGCGAGAAGGGAACGCCATAGTGCTCGAGTTCGTAGACCGCCTTCGGCGCCTCCATGGCGAGGTACTGCATGGCGTCGACATCGCCGAGCCAGTCGGAGCCCTTGACGGTGTCGTAAAGATGCCACTGCCAGGAGTCGGGCGTCATGTTCTGCAGCGAAGCGGCGATGCCGCCCTGTGCCGCGACCGTATGCGAACGCGTCGGGAAGACCTTGGTGATGCAGGCCGTCCTCAGGCCCTGCTCGGCCATGCCGAGGGTCGCGCGCAGGCCCGCCCCGCCGGCGCCGACGACGACGACGTCGAAGGAATGGTCGACATATTGATATGCCTTGCCGTTTGCAGCGGGTGAACTGATCGATGCCATGACGAAATTACCCTGCAAATGCGATCTTCAGGACGGCGAAAAGACAGAGCCCGCCGACCGCGATCGTGAAGAATGTGTTGAGCATGAGAAGCGCTATCTTGGCGCCCTCCCCATGGACGTAGTCCTCGATGATGACCTGCATGCCGATCTTCATATGAACGAGGCCGGCGACGACCATCAGCCCCATGGTCACCGCCACGAACGGGTTCGAAAGGGCCGCGATCAGTTCCGCATGCGGTGCGCCCGCATAATGGGCGAGAAAGACGACGAAGAAGATCGTGAGAGGAATGCTGGCGACGGCCGTGAGGCGCTGCCGCCAGAAGTGATCCGTGCCTTCCTTTGCCGAACCGAGACCCCGGACCTTGCCGAGAGGTGTGCGCATATTCATGTCGAAGTCCTTAACGAGCGAGGTAGCCGACGACCCAGATGACGAGCGTCAGCGTCGCCGATGCGACGATCATGGCCTTCGCCATCCTCGTCGCGAAGTGCTTCTCATAGCCGTAGCCGAGATCCCAGGCGAGGTGGCGTATGCCGCCCAGCAGGTGATGTACAAGGGCCCAGGTATAGCCGAAGAGGACGACCTTGCCGATGAACGTGCCGAACAGCCAGTTCACCCAGTCGTAATAGGCAGTGCCGGAAGCAGCGGCGATCAGCCACCAGGCCACCAGGACGGTGCCGAAATAGAGCGCGCCGCCGGTGATGCGGTGCATGATCGACATGATCATGGTGGGGATCGGCTTGTAGATTTGAAGATGCGGCGAGAGCGGCCGGCTTCTTGTGACATTCGTCATCGGAACCTCGCGGGATGACCGGATTTTCGTCCAAAACTGGACTGGTTTCGTCCGGTATCGCACCCGATTGTGCGCAATTCAGTCACCCGGACCTTTAATCACCATAAGGCTTCCCGACAAGTGTGTTTGCAGTGCAAAATCAATTTAATCGATTTGACGGAAAACGGCATTTTCCAGCCTTCGAGAGACATCGGGTCTTTTAACCGTACAGGGAAAAAAACCCAACCGAATCCGTGACATTTCCCGCCGGTTGCCGCAGGATGCACTTTAACTGTTTGTTAACGATGATCCGGAGGCAGCGAGAATGGACCTCTCGCGAATGATCCGCGCAACCAAAGTTCTAGTCGTGGCCTTCGCACTTGCGATGCCCGCCGGTTTGCCGGCACGGGCCGCCGAAAGCGACGGTTTCCGCAATGTGGAGACCCGAACCCGCCATGTCCGGATCAAGCATCGCACGCCCCATCACTCCTGGCGCAAGGGCCACCGGTCAATAACGACCATCGGCGGTTTCTCATCCGCCGATTCCAGGGGCCTGCCCGATGTTCAGACCCGCACCCGTCATGTGCGGCCAAGATATCCATGGCCGAGATATCCCTGGCATCGTAACGCCCGCCGCGGGCGGGATCGTGGTCCCGTGATCGTCATCAATGGCGGCGGATACGCATCCGGCGGTTACGACAGTTATGGGAGTTACGACTTCCCGACACCCATTCCGGATATCGGTACCTATGCCGGCGGCCTTTCGGCGTTCCGCGAGGAAGGGAACGGCATCTATTTCAGCCGGGACGGCGGCTACGCCTATCTCGCCGGGGAAACCGTCGCAGCCAATCCGTCTTCGAAGCGCGCGAAGATCATCATCGTCTCGCCGCAGGTAAACGCCAGCGCATGCTCGTGGGAGCACGGCGTCTGCGTCGTCCGGCCGTAGGATTTGCGGCTGCGCTGCGGACCGTCGTTACCCCTCCCCAACCCTCCCCACAAAGGGCCACAAAGGGGGGGTGGAGGGGCTTAGAGCCTGTTGCGGCGCCAGTGCCATCCCGGCGTTCACACCCGCGAAACCGATGAAATATGAGCAATGGGCGCGGCAGATTAAGCCCCTCCCCCTTGTGGGGACCTACGGCATGCACATATCTCTTGTTGTCCAGCCCTTCGCGGACTTACTCCGGAGTGGCGGCATCTGTATTTCCAGCAGTGGCGAGGCTTGGGGATGGGTCCTTGGGATCAAACCCGTATGCGCTAACATTGGCATTAGCGGTCACCCGCCCCTCATCCGCCTGCCGGCACCTTCTCCCCGCAGGCGGGGAGAAGGGACAAGCGGCGCCAACTGAACCCCGCATTCACCGCCCGCCCGAGGGAGCGAGCGGGCGCGGCATATCCCTTCTCCCCGCCTGCGGGGAGAAGGTGGCGGCAGCCGGTTGAGGGGGCAACCCCGACCGAGCGGGGTTGAGGCGGTTGGGTTCCCGAGGGATCCCTTTCATGAGCAGTATCCGCCGCACCGGCGCGCAAGAGATATGTGCATGCCGTAGTTGTGGGAGGGGTTGGGGAGGGGCTTCCCTGCAAATCGCGGTCACCCCGTGAGGGTGCCGAACCGCCAGACGGTCGTGCGCTTCACCTCGCTGTCTTCGAGCGCCCGAGTCACCGGTACCTCGTAGGTCGCAAGGTCAGTCATCCGCCCGCGTGGACAATAGGCCCGGCCCGGATCGCCGACGAGAACGACGGCACCGGCGCGTTCGAGCGCTTCGAACCAGGGCAGAAGCAGATCGGCGAAGCTCTTGTCGTAGAAGACGTCTCCGGCGAGGTAGACGTCGGCCGCCCGTTCCGAGCCGACGATATCGTCGCCGGTGAAGGCGAACGATACGCCGTTGAGCCCGGCATTCAGCCGCGCGGCCGTTTCGGACCAAGGATCGATGTCGGCGGCGACGACCTCATCGGCGCCGGCCAACTTCGCCGCGATGGCGACGAGGCCGGAACCGGAGGCGAAATCGATGACGCGGCGGCCGCGCACCGTCTCGGGATGATCGAGGAGATAGCGGGCAAGCCCCTGCCCGCCCGCCCAGGCGAAGGCCCAGAAGGGCGGCGGCAGCCCGATCCGTTCCAGCTCTTCCTCGGTCTTCAGCCACAATTCATGCGCCTCTCCCGCAAGATGCAGGCGGATTTCCGGCACGTGCGGGCGGCGCGAGAATGTCGGTGTTGGCGCGGATGAAGCTTTCGGGATCGGTCTTCACGATATTCAGGGGCGCTATCGGGGCGGATTGTCCAGCCCGCCCATGCGGCAGACCTCGATCCACTCGTCATCCGTCACCGGCTGCACCGAAAGGCGCATGGACGTAACGAGCGACATCTTGGCGAGCTTCGGATTTTCCTTGATTTCCTTGAGTGAAACCGGCCGTGGAATGTCCATGACGGCGCGGATGTCGACGCAGTCCCAGCGGGCGTCGCCCTCGGCCGTCGAATCCGGATGCGACAACGCGCAGACCTCGGTGATGCCGACGATCTCGAGCCCCTCGTTGGAGTGGTAGAAGAAGCCCTTGTCGCCGATCTTCATCGCCCGCATGTTGTTGCGCGCCAGGTAGTTGCGCACGCCGGTCCATTCGGTGCCCTTCTCGCCCGCATCCTTCTGCATCTGCCAGGACCATTTCGCCGGTTCGGATTTGTAGAGCCAGAACGCCATCGCCCCTCAAGCCTCCGGATTGTTGAAGACCCAGTTGTAGGCCTTGATCTCGACATTGGCGAAGAGACCCGCCTTCGCATAGGGATCGGCCTCGGCGAGCGCCCTGGCCTCTTCGAGCGTATCGGCCTTGACGATCACGAGGCTCCCCGTCGGCTTGCCGTCGGCGCCGAGGAAAGGCCCCGCGATCTTCAGGATGCCCCGGGCATTGAGGTCGTTGAGATAGGCGACATGGTCAGGCCGCGTGTCGAGCCTGAGTTGCAGCGCGCCGGGCTTGTCCGTGCAGAGCAGTGCGAAGAGCATGGATCCTCCTGAAGACATCATTCGTGGGTGATCGGTCTGGACATCAGTTGTTCGAGAGCCGAGCGGACATCCAGCTTTCCGTCGACGATGGCTGCGACGGCCTCGGTGACCGGCATCTCGATGCCGAGTGCGCCCGCCACGCGGGCGGCGACGGATGCGGCAAAGGCGCCCTCGACCAGCTCGCTGCTTCCGGCCGCGGCCCGGCCGTCCTTGCCGAGCGCTATGCCGAAGCGTAGGTTGCGCGACTGGTGGCTCGTCGCGGTCAGCACGAGGTCACCCAATCCCGAAAGGCCGCGCACAGTGTCCGCCTCGCCGCCTCTCGCGACGATGAAGCGCGACATTTCCGCAAGCCCGCGCGAGATCAGCGCAGCGCGCGCCGAGTCGCCGAGACCGGCGCCTTCGACGATGCCGCAGGCGATCGCCAGCACGTTCTTGAGCGCACCGCCAAGCTGAACGCCGGTGCGATCCGCCGAGGGATAGAGCCGGAACGTCCGCCCGGAAAGCGCCTCCGCAAGCTCCGTCGCGATCGCCGTATCGGGGGCGGCGATCACCATGGCAGTCGGCAGGCCGCTAGCGATATCGGCGGCGAAGCCCGGGCCGGAAAGCACCCCGATACGGCGGCCCGGCAACTCCTCTTCGAGAACGTCGGTGAGGAGTTGGCCGGTCGATTGCTCCATGCCCTTGGCGCAGGTGACGACGACGGCACTGGCGCCGATCGCGGGACCGTAGCTACGCGCCGCGTCCCGATGCGCTTGCGAAGGCATCGCGAAAAGCACGATGTCGGCGTCTTCGAGCGCATCCGCCTGCGAAGAATAGACAAGGCGCGGGGGAAGCGGAATTCCCGGGAGAACCGCGTCATTCCGCCCGGTACGGCGACACTCCGCGGCCGCTTCTTCCCGGCGGGCAAGCAGAGTGACATTCGCCTTGTCCTTCGCTGCCGCGACGGCCGAAAGCGCCGTTCCGAAGGCGCCCGCCCCGACGACCACGATTTTTGGCGCGCTCTTCGATTTGCCGCTCATCTTCTGTCCATCATGCCTTGGCGCCGCGTCTGCCGGAGCCGATCAATGCCTTGGCTTCGGAATCGAGCGGCCAGCGCGAACGCGGAGCTGCATCGAGCCCGTCCGCCGGCAGGCCCGCCGCGAGGCGCTCCGCACCGGCCCACGCAATCATCGCCGCGTTGTCGGTGCAAAGCTGGAGCGGCGGCGCGATGAAGCGGAAGCCGTGCTCGTCGCAAAGCGATTGCAGTGTCCGGCGCAATGTCTGGTTCGCGGCAACCCCGCCGGCCACGACGAGAGCCGGTTGGTCGACGGAGGCGAAGTCCGCCCTGAACCGCTTCAAGCCGCGCCCGACCCGATCCCTGAGCGTGCGGGAAATGGCGCGCTGAAAAGAGGCACAGACGTCGGCGATATCCTGATCCGTCACCGGCTCCAGCGACTGTGCGGCCTGGCGGACGGCGGTCTTGAGGCCCGAAAACGAAAAGTCGAGCCTGGCGTCGCCGACGAGCGGCCGGGGAAAATCGAAGCGCTCCGCATTACCGGCTTGCGCCGCCCGCTCGACGGCCGGCCCGCCCGGATAGGGAAGACCGAGCAGCTTTGCGGTCTTGTCGAAGGCCTCGCCGAGCGCATCGTCGATCGTCGTGCCCCAGCGTTCGTATTCGCCGACGCCCTTGACGAGGATCAGCTGTGTATGGCCGCCCGAGACGAGCAGCATCAGATAGGGAAATGAAAGGCCGTCGGTCAGCCGCGCCGTCAGCGCGTGGCCTTCGAGATGATTGACCGCATAGAGCGGCTTGCCGGTCGCCCGCGCGATCGCCTTGCCGGTCATCAGCCCGACGATGAGCCCGCCGATCAGGCCGGGACCACTTGTCGCAGCGACCGCGTCGATGTCCCGGAGCGTCACCCCGGCGCGCAGGAGCGCTTCCTCGATCAGCGCGTCGAGCGCCTCGACATGGGCGCGCGCCGCGATCTCGGGAACGACGCCGCCATAGGCACTATGCTCTTCCAGCTGGCTCAGCACCACGTCGCCGAGAATCCGGCCGCGGCCCTCTTCGTCACGCAGCACGACCGAAGCGGCGGTTTCGTCGCAGCTTGTCTCAATGCCGAGGATGCGCAAAGGCGGGGACGTCACGTGCTATACTCAAAGATTGCGGTCGCAGTGAAAGGTGGCTACACGAAACTCAAACAGCGCCGTGCGCCTTCAGACGCACAAGGGACGCTGTAACGCTTTGAACTGCTGCATGGTTTTGTCCTAAAACCGGTTCCGATTTAAGGAAGCATGCAGTAACAACGGATGGCGAAGGATGCAAACGAAACCTTTCCGCATCGGCACGCGCGGCAGCCCGCTGGCGATGGCCCAGACGCATGAAACGCGCGATCGGCTCGCCGCCGCACATGGTCTGCCACCGGAAATGTTCGAGATCGTCATCCTTTCCACGAAGGGCGACCGGATCACCGACCGGTCGCTTGCGGAGATCGGCGGCAAGGGCCTGTTCACCGAAGAGCTCGAGCAGCAGCTTCTGTCGGGAGATCTCGACTTCGCCGTGCATTCGTCCAAGGACATGCCGACGAAGCTGCCCGAGGGGCTGTTCCTTTCCGCTTTCCTGCCGCGCGAGGACATCCGCGACGCCTTTGTCGGCCGCTCGGCCAAAAGGCTCGTCGATCTCCCGCAAGGCGCCACCGTCGGCTCGTCTTCGCTGCGCCGTCAGGCGCTGATCCGGCGGCTGCGGCCCGATATCGACGTGATCACCTATCGCGGACAGGTCGAGACACGCCTGCGCAAGCTTGCCGAAGGTCAGGTCGACGGCACGCTTCTGGCCTATGCCGGCCTAAGGCGGCTCGGCATGGAGCATGTGCCGACGGAGCTGCTTGATCCGGAAGAATTTCCGCCGGCGCCGGCCCAGGGCGCGATCTGCGTCGAGGCCCGCATCGGCGACGACCGTATCAACACGCTGCTTGCGGCAATCGACGATCCGCGCACACACGAGGCGGTTTCCTGCGAGCGCGGCTTCCTGGCGACACTCGACGGCTCATGCCGCACGCCGATCGCCGGCTACGCGCAATCGGACGGGACACATATCCGCTTTGCCGGCATGATCCTGACGCCCGACGGCACCACCTCCCACCAGATCGAAATCGACGGCAGAGCGGCAGACGCGGAAAGGCTTGGGCAGGAGGCCGGCGAGCGTATCCGCACCAAGGCCGGACCGGGTTTCTTCTCGAGCTGGAGCTGATCCGATGCGCGTGCTCGTGACTCGGCCACGCCCGGCCGCCGAAAGGACGGCGGCAAGGCTCAGCGCCATGGGTCACGAAGCGGTCATCCTGCCGCTTATGCAGGCGCAGCATCTCGCCGGCGCGGCCCGGGCAGCATTGAGTGAGCCCCACCAGGCGATCGCCGTCACCAGTGGGGAGGCGGTCCGCGTCCTCGGCGCGCTCGGACCGGCGCTTGAGCCACACCTTGCAACACCGCTCTTTGCAGTCGGCGAAGCGACGGCGCGCGCTGCGGGCGATCTCGGATTTACCGATATCCGCATCGGACCGGGAACCGGCGAGGGACTCGCCGAGACGGTGGCTGCCCTTCTCCCCCCCGGGGAAACGCTGGTCTATCTCGCCGGTTCACCGCGAACCGACGGTTTCGAACGGGCATTGCACCAACGGCGGATCGAGCACAGGACCGCCGAATGCTACCGGATGGCGCCGGTCCACTATCCTGCGGAGACGCTGCCCGGACTCCTCCGCGCGGGCCCCTTCGATGCGGTCATGCTCTATTCCCGCGAGAGCGCGCGGCGCCTGGACGCAGCATTGCGGGAGAGCGGGCTTGAACCCGCGGACCTCGCCTCGCGCTTTCTCTGCCTGAGCTGGCCGATAAGAGAGACCCTGCCGGACGGTCTACCCTGCGGGGTCGCGGCGGTGCCAGACGAGGAAAATCTCTTGCGGCTTCTTTGAGGCCAAATCAGCAAAGTCGGCGCCGGTTTTCCGCCTGCCTTCTGGACATTGCTCGGGTCATCTGGGGCATTTCCGTCAAAAAGCGCGGTCTGGGGCTTTCCCTCGTCATCCTCGCTGACTAGGTTTGCGTTTAGATCGGATGAGGAAGTGCGGAGCGTTCCTGCTGCAGATCCGCTCAGGCCTACACCGACAGGCAATGAAACGGTAAAGAGGTGACCATGGCATCGGAAAAGCCGCCGCGCCGCTCGAAACCCGGGAAAGAACCGCTGACGATCGATCTCGAGGCGGAGAAGACCGAACCTGCGGCGGCCGAGGCAGCGGCCGGCCCGGATGCGGCGAAGAGCAAGCCGGCGGATATTTCGACGAGCGAGGCGGCTGAAGCCGGCGAAGTAAGAACCGGCGAAGTCGAAAGCAACGAAGCCGGCATCGGCGAACCTCCTTTGCCGGCGGGCGATCCGCAAGAGGAAACTCCGCAAGAGGAAACAGAGACGGAGGAGGCACGCGCCGACGCGGCTGCGGCCGCCTTCGACGCGGAGCTTCCGCACGCGACCAACGGCGAACTGCCCGAGGCAAAGAGGAGACAGGCCACAGGCGCAGGTGCGCTTGCTGCCGGCATCCTCGGCGGTCTCATAGCGCTCGCCGGTGCCGGCGTGCTGCAATATGCCGGCTACGTTCCGGCGCCCGGACCGGAGCAGCCGGGCACCGAGCAGAACCTTGCGAGCGAGATCGAAGCGATCAAGGCGGAGCTTCAGGCACGGGCCCCGGCGGCGCCAGTGGACGTCGCCCCTTTGGAAAACCGCCTTGCGGCCCTGGAACAGGCGGCCCGAGAGCCCGGCGCGGCTGCGGCGGGCGCTCCCGAGGTCAAGGCACTCGAAGCCGAGGTCGCCAACCTGACGAATGAAATGGCCGCCCTGAAGACCGAGCTTGCCGAGGCTCGCCAGGCGGCGGACGCCGCCAGGGCGGAACTTGCCGGCCGTATCGACCAGGCGGAGCAGAAGCTCAACGAGCCTGCCAACGATATCGAGATGGCGAAAGCCGTTGCCGTCACCGCGCTGAAGACGGCGATCGATCGCGGCGGGCCGTTCCTCGCCGAACTCGACGCCTTGCGCAGCATCGCCCCCGAGGATCCGGCCGTCAAGGAACTGGCCGATGTCGCCGCGACAGGTGTCCCCACGCGGACGGAATTGAAGGAAAGTTTCCGGCCGGCGGCGGACGCGATGCTGGACGCGCTGCACCGGCCAGACCCCAATCAGGGCATTTTCGATCGCCTCGTTTCCAGCGCAATGTCGGGCATCCGCGTGCGGCCGGTCGGCAGCGTCGAAGGCGACACGCCGGAAGCGGTGATCGCCCGCATCGAAGACAAGCTCGATAACGGCGATCTCAAGGGCGCATCGCTCGAATGGGACAGCCTTCCCGAAGCCGCGAAATCCGCCGGCCAGGGGTTCAAGGAAAAGCTCGACCGGCGGCTTGGCGTCGAAACGGTGATCGATGCCGCCGTCGCCGGCACCATGATGCGCACGGGCAAGCAAGGTTAGCGGGAGAAAGAAGACTATATGATCCGGATACTGTTCTTCGTACTGCTCGTCCTTTGCCTGGCTCTCGGCTTTGCCTGGCTCGCGGATCGTCCGGGGGAATTGTCGCTGATCTGGCAGGGCCAACTCATCGAGATGAGCCTGATGCGCGCCGCCTCGATCCTGATCTCGCTCTTCGCTGCCGTTCTGATCGTCGTCTGGCTGCTTCGCACGATCTGGTTGTCGCCGCACACCGTCACGCGTTACTTTCGCTCCCGCAAGCGCGACCGCGGCTATCAGGCATTGTCGACCGGCCTGATCGCGGCCGGCGCGGGCGACGCCAATCTCGCCCGCAAGATGGCCGCGCGCACGCGAAACCTCATCAGCTCGGATCAGGAGCCGCTCATCCATCTGCTCGAAGCGCAGACGGCGCTGATCGAAGGCAAATACGACGACGCACGCAAAAAATTCGAGGCGATGGCGGACGACCCTGAGACGCGCGAACTCGGCCTGCGCGGGCTGTATCTCGAAGCCAAGCGGCTCGGCGCCAACGAGGCTGCGCGCCAATATGCCGAGCGCGCCTCCGAGAAAGCGCCGCACTTGCCGTGGGCGACCCTGGCAACGCTCGACCATCGCAGCCAGGCGCGCCAGTGGGACGAGGCAATCCGCCTGCTCGACCAGAGCCGCGCCGCCCATGTGCTCGAAAAGAACGAAGCGGACCGGAAAAAGGCCGTTCTTCTGACCGCACGGGCAATGGAAAGATTGGATGCAGACCCGAAATCCGCCCGGGACGACGCGCAGGCGGCGCTGAAGCTCGACGACCGCCTCGTGCCGGCGGCCCTCGTTGCCGCCAAAGCGCTCTTTCGCGAGGAAAATCTGCGCAAGGGTGCTTCGATCCTCGAGAGGATGTGGAAATTGGATCCGCATCCCGATATCGCGCGTCTCTATGTGCGGGCGCGCGGCGGGGACTCCGCCCTCGACCGGCTGAAGCGGGCGAAGAAGCTTGAATCGCTCCGCAGCAACAATGCCGTCGCACTGGCGACCGTCGCCGAGGCGGCGCTCGACGCGCGCGAACTTGCTCTTGCGCGCACAAAGGCAGAGGCCGCCGCCCGCCTCGAGCCGAGGGAGAGCATTTTTCTGCTGCTCGCGGACATCGAGGAGGCGGACACCGGCGACGAGGGCCGCATCCGTCACTGGATGGCACAGGCGCTGAAGAGCCCGCGCGATCCGGCCTGGACCGCCGACGGCGTCACCTCACCGGTCTGGCTGCCGGTCTCCCCGGTCAGCGGCCGCCTCGACGCCTTCGAGTGGAAGGCTCCGCCGTCGCAGATCGCGGCGGCAACGGAGGACGGGCATCTGAACCCCGACCAGGCAATTCGCAGCCTCCCGCCAGTCGCGACCGTGCCCCGCCCGGTCGAGGAACCGGCTCCTGAACGGACGGCCGAGGCTGCCCCGACAGCCGAGCGCGATCAAACCGAGCGAGAACGGGCCGAGCGAGAACGGGCCGAGCGAGAACGGGCCGAGCGAGAACGAGTTGAGCGAGAACGGGTTGAGCGAGAACGGGCCGGGCCGGAGAAGGCGATCAGCGTTCCCGACCGGAAGGAACCGGCCGCATCGCCCGCAAAGGGCAAGGATGCCGAGGAGGCACCGGATCCCTTTTTCGGCCGCCCCCCCGACGATCCGGGCGTGCGCGAGCCGGCGGCGGCGGAACGGACCACCACCAACTTCCGTCTTTTCTGAACCCAGACATCTCCTTAGGCTGCAGGCGATAGTGCATGTTTGAACGTTTTCGCGCATTTCTGGAAGGAATGACGGGCTCGGCGCGGATTGAAGCGGGGGACCCGCGCGTGGCGGTGATCGGCCTCTGCTTCCAGGTCATGGAAGCGGACGGCGCGGTCCGCAGCTCCGAGCGCCGCAAGATGCGCAAGCTCATCAAGGAGCATTACAAGCTCGACGATGCCGCTCTCAATGCCCTGGTCGCGGCCGGCGAGAGCGCCGAAAGCGAAGCGATCGACTTCTACCAGTTCACGTCGGACATAAAGCGGCACCTGCCCGAGGAGCAACGCATCGAGCTCGTCGGCATGCTGTGGGAAATCGTTTACGCCGACGGTGCGCGCAGCGAGATGGAAGACCACGTGATCTGGCGGATTGCCGACCTCCTCGGCGTTTCCGGGCGTGACCGGGTCTTGAAACGCCAAGAAGCAGCGGCCAAGATCGACATGGTGGAGGAGAACGAGGCGCAACAGGAAAGTTGACGATGCCGCCAGAGGCCCCAGGCACCAAGAGAGACGCCAAAAGACCCATCCTCATCGTGCTCCATCAGGAGCGCTCGAGCGCCGGCCGCGTCGGCCACATTCTCGAGCGGAAGGGCTTTTCGCTCGACATCCGCCGCCCCGCGCTCGGCGACGAGCTGCCGCCGACGCTGGAAGCGCATTCGGGGACGATCATTTTCGGCGGACCGATGAGTGCCAATGACGAGGAGGAGTTCGTCCGGCGCGAAATCGACTGGCTGTCCGTGCCGCTTCTGGAAAACAAGCCCTATCTCGGAATCTGTCTCGGGGCGCAGATGCTGGCCCGCAATCTCGGCGGCAGGGTCGAAGCCCATCACGAAGGCATGACCGAGATCGGCTGGTATCCCTTGAGAGCCACGCAGGCCGGCAAGGCGCTGATGGACTGGCCGGCGATGGTCTATCACTTCCACCGCGAAGGCTTCGACCTGCCGAAGGGCGCCGAATTGCTGGCAACCGGCGACACCTACCCGAACCAGGCCTTCCGCTACGGCGAGAACGCCTGGGGCATCCAGTTCCACGGCGAGCTGACGCGGGCGATGATGCATCGCTGGGTGGTGCACGGTGCCCATCGCTTCGAGCTCCCCGGTGCCCAACTGGGCAAAGCGCATCTGGAGGGCCGCATGCTGCACGACCATCCCTTGCGGACATGGATGGAGAATTTCCTGGAGCTGATTTTCATGAATGGTGAAAGCGGGGAGGAATTCCGGAAGAGCTTGCAGTCGTGAGTTGCGAATGCCCCTAACCCTCTCCCCGCAAGCGGGGCGAGGGGACGAGTTTGCCGCTTCCTTCTTCAACATCCCGCGATTCGGGGCGAGCGGGCGCGTCTTGTCCCTTCTCCCCGCCTGCGGGGAGAAGGTCGCGGCAGCGGGATGAGGGGCGGCCTCCAGTTCAGATGCTCACCCCCTCCGCTGCTTCTCCGGTACATCCAGCGTATCGATCCTGCGCAATTGCGGAAAGCCGAGTGCCCAGAGGAGCGACACGAGAAGCGTGCCTGCGCCGCCGAAGACGACCGCGAAAACCGTGCCGAAGCCGGACGCCATCATGCCGGCGCGGAACTCGCCGAGTTCGTTGGAAGCACCGACGAATACCATGTTGACGGCGTTCACGCGGCCGCGCAGCTCATCCGGGGTCCAGAGCGTGATCAGGATCTCGCGCACATAGACCGAGATCATGTCGGAAGCGCCCATGATGACGAGCGCGGCGATCGATATCCATGGCGTCGCCGACAGGCCGAAAACGACCGTTGCGAGGCCGAAGAGGGCGACGCCGACGAACATATAGAGACCGGCCCGATTGCGGATCGGGTGGGCGGCCAGCCACACCGCCATGCCGACGGCACCGACACCGGGTGCGGCCCGCAGGAGGCCGAGGCCCCACGGCCCGAGCGTCAGGACGTCCCGCGCGAAGACCGGCATGAGCGCGACGGCGCCGCCGAGCAGCACGGCGAAGAGATCGAGCGAGATCGCCCCCAGCACGATCTTCTCGGCCTTGATGTAGCGGAACCCTGCGGTGATCGTCTGCCAGTTTGCGGCCGACGGCGGCGAGCGCCTTGCGGGCTTCGGCACGGCGAAGACCATCAGGGCGCCGGCAGCGAAGAAGCCGAGGCTGACCGCATAGGGCACGGTCGGGCCGAATCCGTACAGAAGCCCGCCAGCCACCGGGCCGACGATCATCGCCGTCTGCCACGAGGTCGAATTCCACGCGATCGCATTGGGCAGATCTTCCGCAGGCACCAGATTGGGCGCCAGCGACTGTGAAGCGGGGCCCAAGAAAGCCCGCTCTATGCCGAACACGACAAGGATCGCGTAAACCGGCCAGGGTGAAAACAGTCCCGTCACCGTCAAAAGGAGAAGTGCTGCGCCGCAGAGCGTGCTGACCAGCATGCAGATGCCCATGATCGCCCGGCGATTGTAGCGGTCCGCCACGCTGCCCGTCACGAGAATGAGAACGAGGGAGGGCAGGAACTGGAAGAGGCCGATGAGACCGAGCGAGAAAGGATCGCGCGTCAGATCGTAGATCTGCCAGCCGACCGCCACGGACATGATCTGGACGGCGAAATAGGCGAGCAGGCGGGAGAAGAAATAACGCCGGTATCCGACATGCCTGAAGGCGGCGAAACGGTGCGCGGCATGGACGGCCGACATGCTGGAATGCTCCTGCTTGCAGGCTCCTGATATCGTCGCCGACCGAGCAGCGGGAGCGTGCAGAAACTGAAATCCTGCAACGATCCTTGCGCATCGGAAAAACCGCTGAGCACTGCAGGGAAGGGAAGAATGGCGCGCTCCGTGCCATTAAACATGATCACGCGAGGCAGGCCGGCGTACTTGCTCGTTTAGTTCCTAATGTCTACATGTCTGTCAACAACGAATTGGAGACCGGCATGCTTGCTGTCATCGGCACTTTGAATTTCATCATCAACATTGCGTGGTTCCTGATCATCGCCTCGGCCATCTTCTCCTGGCTCTATGCGTTCAACGTGATCAACGTGAACAATCAGGCGATCAACATGATCGGCCGCTCGCTCTATCAGTTGACCGAGCCGCTCTACCGGCCGATCCGCCGCGTGCTGCCCGACATGGGCGGCGTCGACCTTTCGCCGCTCGTCGTGCTGGTGATCCTCTATTTCATCCAGCTCTTCCTGAACACCACCATCGCTCCGGCGCTGCTGCGTTAGAGCGGGAATGAGGAAAGTGTGTGCGGTTTCGCCCGTGCAGGCCGACTCCACCTAAAATCATCGTGATCTAGACTAAAGCGCAAAAAACCTCCGGATCGAGGCCGAGCCGGAGGTTTTCATGTCTCAGTAAAACAGCGAAACGATTATTTCTTCGTCTTGGCGCGCTCGACCGCTTCCCGGATCAGCTGCTTGGCCATGCTGGCATCCTTCCAGCCGAAGATCTTCACCCACTTGCCGGGCTCCAGATCCTTGTAGTGCTCGAAGAAGTGCTCGATCTGCTTGAGGGTGATTTCCGGCAGGTCGGTGTAATCGTGCACCTTGTCGTAGCGCTTGGTCAGATGGGCGGAGGGGACCGCGATGATCTTTTCGTCCTGACCGGAATTGTCTTCCATCATCATCACGCCGATCGGGCGGACATTGATGACGCAGCCCGGAACCAGCGGACGGGTATTGCAGATCAGCACGTCGATCGGATCGCCGTCGTCGGAAAGCGTGTGCGGCACGAAGCCGTAATTGCCCGGATAGGTCATCGGCGTGTAGAGGAAGCGATCGACCACCAGCGTGCCGGCCTCCTTGTCCATTTCGTACTTGATCGGATGCCCGCCGACCGGGACTTCCACGATTACATTGACATCTTCCGGTGGATTCTTTCCGATGGAAATCGCGTCGATCCGCATGAGCACCTCCAGGGGTCGTTTGAAAAGTCGTCCCGTCGGATAAAGGGAAACATGCCGCGATGCAACATGACTTTGGTTCCGGGCGGGCGGATTTGCTGTAGGCACGCCGCGCGGCCAAAAAGGGGCAGGGCTGATATTTATCTTCGCAGGAGAGACAATGCGCCCGAAACTTCGCTATTTTCTTTCCGCCGCCCTGATCTCGGCGCCTGCACTTGCCAATGACAGCGCCTACACAGACGCCAGCCGCGACAAGTGCCGGCTCCTGCGCGAGTGGGAAGGCGCCTCGTCGCAGATGCTTTGTCCCGGCATAGGCGACTATCCCGTCCATTTCATCGAGAGCGATATGCGCCAGAGCTTCTTCTTCGGCCATGCCAGGCAAAGCTATCTGGAGAACGGCTTCGAGAGTTTCGGTCCCTTCAACCATGCCGAAACGACCGTCGAATGGCGCCTCGACGCCAACGGGAAGCCGGTCGCCGCCATCCTGCGCTGGATCATCGAGAACCCGGATCCCCAGACGGACAGGAGCACCAAGGCGTTCGAGGGACAGGTTCTGGTGATCTCGAAGGTCGCGCAGAAGGAGGACGGCGACGGCTGCGTCATCGGCTATGTCGACGCGCTCGCCAATGCCGATGCGAACACGCTGGCGCGCAGGATAGCCGACGAAAGAGCCGCAAGCTTCCGCTGCGGCACGGACCAGGCATCCTATCACGGAAACCGCGGCGAGAAGGCGGGCGAACCCATGCACTTCCTGCCTAAATGAGGCTCTGCGAGACGCCCGGACCGATGACGGCGTCTTGCGGCACTCCTCAACTCCAGACGAAGCCGACCTTCTTCAGGTGCTTCTCGCCGAAATCCTCCATGCCTTCGGCAATGTCGCGACCGCCCGCCGAATGGAAGAAATTATAGGCATTCGCACTGTCTTCCAGGCACCAGACGACGAGCCCTTCGCAGCCGAGCGATTTCAGAAGGCTCTTTGCTTCGCCGAAGAGGACACGCCCGAGGCCGATGCCCTGATATTCGGGCCTGAGATATATCTCGTAGATTTCGCCTTCCTGCGGCAGCGCCCGCGCCCGGCTCAGGCCCAGCGTCGCATAGCCGGCTATCGTGCCGGCGACGTCGACGACGAGAAGGGTCGCCGGTCCGCGCGTGGCCTTGCGCCACCAGGTCTCGTCGCGGCGATTGACCATTCGGACAAGGGGGCGGTGCGGAATGATGCCGCCATAGGCCTGCAACCAGGAAACGCGATGCACGTCGGCGATTGCCGCCGCCTCATGCGGCTCCCCAGGCCGAACCTCGATCGAAACAGTCTTCATGACTTGCGACTCTAATCACACGACGCGGCGGACAGGAATCCCGCCGGGCTGTCGCGCGGCGTTAACCCACAGGCAACTTTAACGGCACCTGCCCCAAGGTTAACGCCTTTTTAACTTTATCCGCAAGCCGCCCGCGAAAGGCACACACAGCAAAAACCCCGGATCGCTCCGGGGGTTTGTAGATCGACGAAATCAGAAGGTTGGACTTGCCCCTCTCCTCGGCTTTAACCCGAGGACTAGCCCGCTCGCGGGGAGAGCGGACGGAGGCGGCGCGGCATACCCCTTCTCCCCGCATGCGGGGAGAAGGTCGCGGCAGCGGGATGAGGGGCTCGCTTTTAGCCCCTTAAGCAGCGCCGGCCGTCCGCGACTTCTCGAAGCGCTTGCGCTCGTTCGGATCGAGATACATCTTGCGAAGCCGGATCGACTTCGGCGTGACCTCGACCAGTTCGTCGTCCTGGATCCATGACAGCGCCCGGTCGAGCGTCATGCGGATCGGCGGCGTCAGCTTTACCGCCTCGTCCTTGCCGGACGCGCGCATGTTGGTGAGCTTCTTGCCCTTGAGGACGTTGACTTCCAGATCGTTGTCGCGCGTGTGGATGCCGATGATCATGCCCGCATAGACCTTTTCGCCGGCGTCGATGATCATCGGGCCGCGATCTTCGAGGTTGAACATCGCATAGGCCACGGATTCGCCGGCGTCGTTCGAGAGCAGAACACCGTTCACGCGGCCGCCGATCTCACCCTTATAGGGCTGGTAGTCGTGGAACAGGCGGTTCATGATCGCCGTGCCGCGCGTATCGGTCAGAAGCTCCGACTGATAGCCGATGAGACCGCGGGTCGGCGCGAAGAACACCAGCCGGACGCGGTTGCCGCCGGAGGGACGAAGCTCGGCCATTTCGGCCTTGCGTTCGGACATTTTCTGGACGACGACGCCCGAATGCTCCTCGTCGACGTCGATGACGACCTCTTCGATCGGCTCCAGGAGCTGTCCGTTCTCATCCTTGTGCATGACCACGCGCGGACGCGAGACGGCGAGCTCGAAGCCTTCGCGGCGCATCGTTTCGATCAGAACCGCGAGCTGCAGTTCGCCGCGGCCGGACACGTAGAACGAGTCCTTCTCGGAGGATTCCTCGATCTTCAATGCGACGTTGCCCTCGGCTTCCTTGAACAGACGGTCGCGGATGACGCGCGAAGTGACCTTGTCGCCTTCGGTGCCGGCGAGCGGGGAATCGTTGACGAGGAAGGACATGGTGACGGTCGGCGGATCGATCGGCTGCGCCTTCAGCGGCTCGTTGATGGCCGGATCACAGAACGTGTCGGCGACGGTGCCCTTGGAGAGGCCGGCGATCGCCACGATGTCGCCCGCATGGGCTTCCTCGATCGGCTGACGCTCGATGCCGCGGAATGCAAGAATCTTGGAGATGCGCCCGGACTCGAGCACCTTGCCGTCCTGCCCGAGGACCTTGACCGCCTGATTCGGCTTGATCGAACCGGAATGAATGCGCCCGGTGATGATGCGGCCGAGGAAGGGATTGGCCTCGAGAATGGTGCCGATCATCCGGAACGGACCTTCGCCGACGCTCGGCTCCGGAACGTGATCGAGAACGAGATCGAGGAGCGGTGCCAGGCCCTGATCCTGCGGACCTTCCGGCGCGACGTTCATCCAGCCGTTACGGCCGGAACCGTAGAGAATCGGGAAGTCGAGCTGCTCATCGGTCGCATCGAGCGCCGCGAAGAGATCGAATACCTCGTTGATGACTTCCTCGTGACGGGCATCGGGTCGGTCGATCTTGTTGATCGCCACGATCGGCCGAAGACCGACCTTGAGCGCCTTGCCGACGACGAATTTCGTCTGCGGCATCGGGCCTTCGGCGGCGTCGACCAGAACGATGGCGCCGTCCACCATCGACAGAATACGCTCGACTTCACCGCCGAAATCGGCGTGGCCGGGGGTGTCGACGATATTGATGCGCGTACCCTTCCACTCGACCGAAGTCGCCTTGGCGAGGATGGTGATGCCGCGTTCCTTTTCCAGTTCGTTGGAATCCATCATGCGCTCGGCGACGCGCTGGTT
Source organism: Ensifer sp. R1-3 (assembly GCF_056739175.1). Classification (NCBI taxonomy): domain Bacteria; kingdom Pseudomonadati; phylum Pseudomonadota; class Alphaproteobacteria; order Hyphomicrobiales; family Rhizobiaceae; genus Ensifer; species Ensifer sp. R1-3. The sequence continues at coordinate 3,038,391 of NZ_CP096515.1, read as the reverse complement.
TTCGCGGAAGGAGCCCGACTGCTTCAGAAGTTCGTCGACGAGCGTGGTTTTCCCATGGTCGACGTGCGCGATGATCGCGATGTTACGAATGCTCATTTTTTGTCTCGGAAAGTTCGTGGGCACGCGCGACGAGGCAGGTACCGCTTTTCAGTTGCCGCGCTCATACAGGTTTTTTCCCGGAAGCGAAAGGGGGCCGGCGCGCAGGGCTGACCTGCGTGAGGCGCCGCCGGCTCAAGCGGAAACCGCCGGATCGAGGGTTACCCGCCAGAGTTCCTGATCCTGCCGGTCCATCAGCCGCACCGTCATCTGCCGCGTCTGGCCGCTGATATCGACGATGCCGAAGAATTGAAGGTCCGCCGACGGCGGCAGGTTGCTGTCGATTCCTCCGCCGGACGCCTTCATGAAGCGAACCTCGGGGCCGAAGGTCATGTCGAGCTCCTTCGGCCCGTAGGTGCCGGAATGAAGCGGCCCGGAGACGAACTCCCAGAACGGCGAGAAGTCCTTGAAGGCGGCCCGCGAGGGATCGTAGTGATGCGCCGCCGTGTAATGCACGTCCGCCGTCAGCCAGACGAGGTTCTCGATCGCATTGTCGCGGACGAAGCGCAGGAGATCCGCAAATTCGCTCTCGCGCCCCTTCGGCGCGCCATGGTCGCCGTCGGCGATGGCATCCGATCCGCGCCTTGCCGAATAGTCGTCCCAGACGATGAGGCCGACCGGCATGTCGCAGGCGATCACCTTCCAGGTGGCGCTGGACGCCGCAAGCTCGCGCTTCAGCCAGTCCGCCTGCCGCCAGCCGAAGAGGCCGCCACCCCCCTCTTCCTGGTTGGGGCCGCGATAGGAGCGCAGATCCACGAAGAAGACGTCGAGCAGCGGACCATAGGCGATCTTGCGGAAAATGCGGCCGGGCTCCGTCGGCAGCGTGCGGATCGCCGTCATCTCGTGAAACGCGCGGGCCGCGCGGGCGGCATAGACGGCGACATCCTTCTCCGGATAGCGCGGGTCGTCGCTGAGATCGGTCGAGGCCGACCAGTTGTTCAGGACCTCGTGGTCGTCCCACTGATAGAAGGTGGGACATTCGGCATGGAGCCTCCGCACATGCTCGTCGAGCAGGTTGTATTTCCACTGGCCGCGATATTCCTCGAGCGTCCGCGCGACGTCTCGCTTCTCGGGCGTGACGATCCGGTTCTTCCACATGCCGCCGTCGCGCAGCTTGATCTCGTCGGGGATAGGATTGTCGGCATAGATCGTGTCGCCGGAATGGATGAAGAAATCCGGCTCGTGCAGCCGCATGGTCGAATAGGTCTTCATGCCGACCTCGTCGATGCCCCAGCCCTGCCCCGCCGTGTCGCCGGACCAGACGAAGCGCACGGAGCGGCGGCGCAAGGGAGCCGTCCGGAAGCGCCCGACGACCGGTTCGGAGACGCGATTGGCGTCGTAGAGATCGGTCGCGATGAAGCGATAGAAGATGTCCTGGTCCGGCAGCAGACTGTCGAGCCGGCACTTGACGGCGCAGTCGGTCAGCGGCGTCGCATCGATATCGGCAAGCCTGACGGCATTCGAAAAGCTTTCCGTGGTCGAATACTCGACGGAAACGCGCGCCGGCCGATCGACCCGCGTCCAGATCATCCCCGAGCCCGTATCGACGTCGCCGGACTGTACCCCATGGGCGAATTCCGGCCGTCCGTAGCCGCGCGCGTAGAACGGCGTGGCGAGACCGGAAGAAGCGACAAGACCGGCGGCGCCGGCGGAGAAGAGGAAAGAACGCCTGGTGAGGGTGTTTCGAAGAGCGGCCAATCCCTGCCTCCGGTTCCGTTTCGCGAATCGTCGGTTCTCGCGAGCGGACCATTGGCGAGCCAGATGTCAGCGGCTTTACAGGCGGATGAAACTATTCGGACGGTTTGGCGACAGTTCTGTGAAGGGGGCTGCCTGCCGGCGGATAAGGGGCAATCCCTAATGCAGGAACCCGTAGTGATGGCGTATGTGCCGATTGAAATAGTTGCCGGCGGAATCCGCATGCAGCAGTTCCTCGTAAACCTCTTCCGGAACGTCGAGGTAATGATAGGGCCTGCGGTTGCCGAGGAACCAGACGCTCAACGTCCGGCGCGGTACATCGTATCTGACCTCATGGATCGCGGAGGAGTCGAGGATTGCGGAGGATCGTAGAATTCGCATCGGCGTCTTCCCGATTGCTTGTCCCTATCGCCCCCTATTGTACATCAATCGTGCGATCCTTTAAATATTGGAGCGCTTCCAAGGACTTCCTTCCGGACTTGGCCCGCAATTCACGAGGTCCTTCCTTGCCCCCGTCAGATACGCCCGCCCGCGACCGCCTCGAAACCGTTCTCGCCCGCCTCGACGGGCGGCGGAACGGTGAACGCGTTTTTGTGAAGCTCTATCCCGAGACAGCCCGCGCGGAAGCGGACGCTGCCGACGGGAGGCGGCGCGAGGGCAAAAGCCTCGGGCCCCTCGACGGGCGGATCGTCTCCATCAAGGACCTCTTCGACATCGCGGGCGAGCCGACGCTTGCGGGCTCCATCATCCGCCGCGCGGCGCCTCCGGCAACAGCGGACGCGGCGATCGTCCGGCGCCTTCGCGCGGCCGGCGCCGTCATCATCGGCAAGTCTCACATGACGGAATTCGCCTTTACCGCCGTCGGCCTCAATCCGCATTACCCGGTGCCCGGCAACGCTATCGACCCGAGCCTCATTCCCGGCGGTTCCTCCTCGGGCGCCGCCGTCTCGGCGGCGGAGGGCACGAGCGAGATCGCCATCGGCTCCGACAGCGGCGGCTCGGTGCGCATTCCGGCCGCCCTGCAGGGCCTCGTCGGCTTCAAGCCCACCGCCCGCCGCATATCTCTGGAAGGCGCCTTTCCCCTGTCCCCCAGCCTCGATTCGATCGGCCCGCTTGCGCGCACGGTCGCCGGTTGCGCGGCCGCCGACGCGGTCATGGCCGGCGATACGCCGAGACCGCTCGAGCCCATGCCGCTCGCCGGCCTTAAACTCGGCATCCCCGAAGGCGCTCTTCTCGAAGGGCTTGCGCCGGAAATTGCGGCGGCTTTCGAAAGAAGCCTGCAAGCGTTCTCCCGCGCGGGTGCGAAACTCGCCGCATGCGGGATCGACGATCTCCTCGCCCGCTTCGCCGAGGCAACCGCGATCGGTTCGCTTGCTGGCCTCGAGGCAAGCCGTGTGCACGCGGACTGGCTCCTGGACGACAATGCGCCGGTCGACATCCGCGTAAGATCCACATTGCGCCGCCGGCTCACGGTCCCCGACGCCGCGATCGAGGACCTGCTGCGGACGCGGCAAGAGCTCATGCGCGCCATGGACGAGCGGCTGGCACCCTTCGATCTCACGCTGCTGCCGACCACACCCATCCCCGCCGTCAGCATCGCCTCGGTCGAGGAGGACAGGGCCGAATACCGCCGCGTGGAGGACCTGCTGCTGCGCAACACCCAGGTCGCCAACCAGTTCGACCTGACCGCAATAAGCCTGCCGATGGCAGGCACGAGCCGGCCGGCGGGGCTGATGCTGATGGGCCGGCACGGCGCGGACGCGATGCTGCTTGGTGCTGCGGCCGCAATGGAGGATCTGCTGAAGAACGGGTGAACGGCTTCGCGTTCCCTCGCGCCGGATGGCCGTTCGAGGGACAGGCTTTACCGGCAATGCCTCAATGCATCGACCGGCTCGGCCATTCCTCTTTGAGAATCCGGAACGCGTCTTCGAGCGCAGCGACCAGCACGTCGGTCAGCTCGCCGCCGTCATTGTTCATGAGGTACAGGGCCACGGTCGCATCCTGCGGGTCGCTGTAGCGCTCAAAATCGTCAGACATCGAATCGTCCTTCCTTCGCCGCATTCATTACGGCTGTCCGGCGACGTTAGAAAGGCTGACTTGTGCAGAACTGGAGCGAGACCGGCTTTCAAACGAAGGGGCAGCGGACACCGGATATTTCGCTCGCCCCCGGCGCGCTGGAGCGCTTCCAGGAAAGTGTGTAACGGTTTTCCGTCCGAAACTGCGTTGGATCCGTTAGAGCATTTCAGTGTTTCTATGAAACGTTGAAATGCTCTAGACCGCCCGGGAGAGTCACAAGCGGAGCCAAGATGGCGAAGAAAACCAAAGGCGACGACGCCCCCGACCTGCACCGCCTCAAGGCCGAATTTCCGGAAATCCACGCCGCCCTCGCCGCCGGCAAGATCCCGTCGCTGCGCCAGGCGCTGGTCCTCGCCGGCCTGAAGCCGGAGCGCAGCCGGCTGGAGAAGCTCAAGAACTCCTGGGCGAAGGCAAACGATGCCGAACGCGAAAGCTCCCTCGCCTGGCTCAAAACCAAAGGCACGCTGCCCGCGCCCGCCGCCGCCCCGCCCGATGCCGGCCCGCAGCCCGCCGAAACCCCGATCGCCAGCGGCCGCTACCTGCTTCCCTCGGCAATCGCCGAGATCAGAACGATAATGGCCCGGCGCCGGCTGAAACCTGACGACGTGATGGCCGAACTGGGCTTCCCACCCGACGGCCGCCCGCTTGCCCGGGCGCTGACGCGCAACGCCAGCTTGAGGCTGTCGGTGATCGCGGGGTTGGGGGTGTGGCTCAGGAGGAATGCGGGGGAGTGATGCGGCCCTTCCAGACTGACGTCAAGATGGCGCCAGCATCCGGCAGCGGCGCTGCGACGATGACTTCCAGGTCTGCGGCGGATAACAACCGTGTCGAGAAGCAGTTGTTGCGAGACTCCCCGAGCTAGCGGGTCGTCGCCATCATGATCTCCAAAGGGATGTTGTCGATCACGCGTAGGCCGCCTGGGGAAAAGCCTAGGATTATCCCGGCACGCAGACATTAACTGCTCGTAACGCTTGACGCCCGCCATCCTTGTCATCAAGCGCCAGTTGTAGTTTCATGAACGGGCTGAGGGGCTACGTATGCGTAAGACACTTCGTTCTGCCGTCATGGGCGTTTTCGCCATACTGCTTGTTGCGGCCGCGACTGAATCGTTTGCCGAAGATCAGACATTCGGCCCGTTCCTAGTCGACAGCACAAAACCAGAACTCATCACGCTGAACGGCTTGCTTGATGCGGGCTCAGCGCTGAACTTCCGGCGTGCGCTCCAGGCTGCTCCGAATGCCAAGCTGATCACACTTAATAGCCCCGGTGGCGACGTGCAGATGGGGCTGCTGATCGCCGACGATATCCATCAGCGAAAACTCGCAACGTATATCCCCAAAGAAAGTAAATGCTATTCAGCATGTTCCTTCGTCTTCCTGGCCGGTAAAGAGCGCAAAGTCGACGGAGAGCTCGGTGTTCATCAGTTATCTTCAGACTCCCCGAACCTCGTCGGCGCGCAGCTCGCAATCTCGGACATCATCGAAGTTCTGAATCGCTTCGACACGCCGATGGACGTGATGCACGTCATGCTCAAGACGCCGCCTGACGACATGCATGTGTTCAGCCAGGACGAGATCACCCGATATGGCCTAAATCGGTCTGGAGACAATAAGACACCGACCGTCGTCAACGTTCCCGCAACCTCGAGCGGCGGCGCGGCAAGTGCGGATCAATTGTCCACCAAGGCGATGCCAGGGGTGTCCACGTCCGACTCGACGACATCTAGTTCTCTGCAGGCAGGTCTTAGTCCTCAGACGAAGTTGTCCCCTATCGAGGAGTTCACAAAGCGCCCGAATAGGATCGCAATCTACACCGGCCTGGATCTTTTCGGTGACGATATCTCGTCGATCCGAGTCGACGACGCGGCGGCGTGCGCAAAAGGCTGTCTACTGATGAACGGGCAGTGCAAGGCCTTTACCTTCAACACCGATCCAAAAATCCGGAAGGGGCCGAACTGTTTCCTAAAGGCGAGCGCTGGCAGGGCCGACGGCAATAGCGTGGCGTTCTCCGGTCGCTTTCTCAGCGGCGCCGATCCCGATCCACCGACATTCACCCTGGGAACCATTGATCCGCAAAGTGCTCTCTTCAACGACGTCGATTTGCCTGGTGGTGATCTTTCGCGATATCCGCACCGGTCGGCGAGAACGCCTCTCGATTGCAGACTGGCCTGCGTAGATGAGGCGCAATGCGTTGCCTTTACCTACATCAAGGCAAAAAAGGAGTGCTGGCTTAAAGCAGCGATCGGAAAACCAATGTTTGGAAGAAACATGGTCAGCGGGCTTAAGACGCTCGAAACATTTTCACCAGCACGAGTCTTGAGCCTTGATTGAGGAATGAAGTGAATTCCGACCGCCCTACCCTCACCCAGGTTCAGATTATCCAGTCACTCGCTGAAGCCCTCTCCTGGTTCGAAAAGGAGGTAAGTTGGGGAGTAAGTCCAGGCGAACTCAATCATTTGACCGGACGTATCGGCGAGCTCTACGCCGCGATGATCACGCGCGGGCAGATGGCGCTCGATACAAATCAGCACGGATACGACGTCGTTTCAGCGTCTAATGAGCGAGTTTCAGTCAAGACGGTCACGACCTCCAACCACGTCAGTTTCAATCAGAACACTTTCCACCACGTTGATCGCATCATGGTGCTCCGGGTAAACGTCGATGATGAGAAGGGTGTCTCGGTCGAGGAACTGCTCGACATCCCGGCGAATGACGGACAGACGCTCATGCGATCCCGAAACGGCAAGTTTATCTATTCGATCGTTCGGGGGAATCGGGAAGAGCGGCCAGTCGAAGATTTGGAAATCACCGCTCGTGCCGCCTACGCCGACCTCGAGATCGTTCAATACGAAAGCGGCGCGATACGTATTCGTCGCCACGGGGAAGTGCAGGCGGGCGTAGTCAAGGAGGTGTTGCGACCAATAGCAACCGAGGTGGGTGTGGATCTGTTCAACTCGAAGGGTGGATTGAAGAACACCCAGCAGCTTGGAACGGATGTCATTCGTGCGCTGAACGCCAGGAGCAGCCCGGCGACCACTATGACCAGCCCGGCCAGCGCGCTTTGAGCTTGCGATCGTCGCCACCGTCACGAATAGCGAGGGAATTCTATGCGCTTCTCAGAGTTGCAAAATCTCATACTGGTCATGGAGCCGCCGGAGAAACGGCTGGCCAAAGCCGAGGGTGGCGTCGAGCATCATATGAGCGAAGCTGCCGTGATGCTCGCATTTGCGATGCACTTATTCAAACACGGCGCTCAAAAGGTATCCATCCACCCAGATGGCGAACACGGTAAACGGTTCGAGATCCAAGCTTGGCTGGCGACACACGGCTTCACGTGGCGGGAAGGCTGGGGAACGACAAGCTACGCTGGTCGGTATCTGAACGGCAACTTGGTGGTTGAGGTCCATGTGAAGCCGGGCCAGGGCGATGTCGTTGCCACGATCGGAGGTCACCCGATTGTTGCCGAATGCAAGGGCGGCATCGTCAATACAAGACACGCGGGACAGGTCTCTCGTCTGCGGAAAGGACTGCACGAGGCGGCCGGTCAACTTCTCACTAGATCAGGGGTAGGTGAGGTCAACATTGCAGTGGCGCCATTGACAAACACAACGCGCGATCTCGCGATCAAGATGGCACCCCGAGCGAATCGGGCCGGCATTAACATCGCGCTCGTTTCAGCGACCGGAGCCGTGGAATACTGCGGCGCAGACCCGTTTAGTGCCGAGGTCGTGGCCCTGCGATGAAAGATGCCGACAAGTTGCCGCGATTCAGGTCGACTTGAGCCGCCTTCCGCATCCGAAGATGTTGAGGTTTATGGCGGAGAGGGGGGGATTCGAACCCCCGATGGGCTTGCACCCATGCCGCATTTCGAGTGCGGTGCATTCAACCACTCTGCCACCTCTCCGCGGGGCCGGTTGGCGCTGTTCAAGCGCGGCCGGTTCATAGCGGCAGTTTCTGCCGCTGGCAAGGGCTTCCGATAAGAATATCTGCGATATGGTGGCTTTCGCCTTGACAAGCAAGGGCCGTTCCCGTAATCCGCGCCATGAGGTGGTGTGGGCTTAGCCTCCGCCGCGCCGGGTAAGTGTTGTGCCCGTTCACTGGCGAAGGTCGAGGATTTCCGAGGCGCTTCGCTCCACGTTAGCGACTGACAAAAAGACGGCCTTGTCTTCGGGCAAAGAGCCGGACCGAACATGAAAGGACAAAATATGTTCGCAGTCATCAAGACCGGCGGTAAGCAGTACCGCGTGGCGGCCAATGACGTCATTACCATCGAAAAGCTGGAAGGCGTTGCTGGCGACAAGATCGAATTCACCGAGATCCTGATGGTCGGCGTCGGCGCCGATGCCACCATCGGTGCTCCGTTTGTCGAAGGTGCCGTCGTCAGCGCCGAAGTTGTGGACCAGGGCCGCGCCAAGAAGGTCATCGCCTTCAAGAAGCGCCGCCGCCAGAACTCCAAGCGCTCGCGCGGCCATCGCCAGCATCAGACGATCGTCCGTATCCTGGACATCGCTGCCGCCGGCGGCAAGGCGAAGAAGGCTTCGAAGAAGACCGAAGCCGCCGCTGAAGCTGCAAACTGAGTTCCGGGATCGAAGGTTTAAAGGAGAACACCAATGGCACACAAGAAAGCTGGCGGTTCGTCGCGTAACGGTCGCGATTCCGAGTCCAAGCGCCTTGGCGTGAAGAAGTTCGGCGGCGAAGCCGTCATTCCAGGCAACATCATCGTGCGCCAGCGCGGCACGAAGTGGCATGCCGGCGCCAATGTAGGCCTCGGCAAGGACCATACGATTTTTGCGCTTACGACGGGCAATGTGGACTTCCGCAAGAAGGCCAACGGCCGAGTCTACGTGTCTGTAATGCCGAAAGCCGAAGCAGCGGAATAAGCCGGTAGCGCTCTAAAACAGCCGGCGTCTCATCGACCCGGCTGACGCACCGCAAGGTTCAAAAGCCAGACTTCAAAGGGGAGATGGGGCGATACCCAACTCCCCTTTTCGCATGTCTGGAGGAAGAACCATGCAAACCGAGCTCGTCAGGGAAGACCAATCCCGGTCTCCCGAACAAAGGCTGAGGCCTCAGCGGTCAAGGACCGATTGCCCGATATTGTTATCGCCCAGGCTCGTTTTGCGCGCGCCCCATGAAGACGATATCGACGCCCTTGCCCATCTTGCCAACAATGCCAACATCGCCACCATGGTCTCGCGCATGCCGCACCCCTATACGACGGCGGATGCGGCCGATTTCGTGCGACGCGCAAAAGCCGGCACGATTGGCAAGTGCGTCTACGCGATCACGAAAGCGGACAATGGGGCATTCCTCGGCTGCTGCGGTGTCGAGCCGCACGCCGACGAAAGGACCGTCGAGCTCGGCTATTGGCTGGGCGAGCCCTACTGGAACCAGGGCTATGCGACCGAGGCGGCACAGACCCTGACCGACATGGCCTTCCGCACCCGCGACATCGACCAGATCGATGCGCGCTGCCGGGTCATGAACATCGCGTCGCGCCGGGTCATCCAGAAGTGCGGCTTCCAGTTCCAGGGTTCCGGCATGGTCGGCAGCCTGGCGCTCGGCGGCATGGTCCCGGTCGAATGGTACAGGCTCGACCGCAAGACCTGGGTCTCCTTAAGAAGCTGGGGAGGTGTCCGATGAACGCACCGGTCACGGAGCGCGCCCGGGCCGTCGCCCGCCCCGGCCCCGGCCCGGCTCCGGTCATCGAAACGGAACGGCTGCGGCTGCGGCCGCACCGGCTTTCCGATGCGGCGGCCATCGCCGAGTCGCTCGGCGACTTCCAGGTGGCGCGGATGCTTTCGCGCGTTCCGGCGCCCTACCACCACCAGGATGCGCTCGACTGGCTCAACCGCCAGACGGCCGATATGCTGCCGGACTGGACGCTCGCCATCACCACCCCGGGCGACGACGTCCATATCGGCTGCATCGGCATCGAGCTCCGGCACGGCCAATGGCATGTCGGCTACTGGCTGAACCGGTTCTACTGGGGCAAGGGGCTGGCGAGCGAGGCGGTCCATGCCGCGGTCGAACGCTTCTTCCGCCGCATGCCGGAAACGGTGCTGCATTCGGGCGTCTTCGCCGACAATCCGGCCTCGCTCAAGGTGCAGGAGAAGCTCGGCTTCCGGATAACCGGCTGCAGCCAGATCTATGCGCTCGCCCGCAATGCGATGGTCGCGCATATCGAAACCCGGCTTGCGGCCGAGGACCTGCGCCGCCCGGACTGAACGGATACGGAACCCCGCCAGTACCGCTCCTGGCGGGGTTCTTCATGTCGATAATCTTTGACCTCTGCCGGAAGCGCCTATATCGATGGCGCAAAAGCAGAGCGGGATCGGGAACGTGCGCGGGCTGCCCCGCATTCCGTCCTCAACTTGAAGCGATCACGCAGAAATGGCGAACCGATGAAATTCCTCGACGAAACGAAAGTCTATATCCGGTCAGGGGATGGCGGCGCGGGCGCCGTTTCCTTCCGCCGCGAGAAGTTCATCGAGTTCGGCGGCCCCGACGGCGGCGACGGCGGCCGCGGCGGCGATGTCTGGGTGGAAGCCGTCAACGGCCTCAATACGCTCATCGACTTCCGCTATCAGCAGCATTTCAAGGCCAAGACCGGCACGCACGGCATGGGCCGCAACCGCACCGGCGCAAAGGGCGGCGACGTGACGCTGAAGGTGCCGGTCGGCACCCAGATCTTCGAGGAAGACAACGAGACGCTGATCGTCGACATGGTGGCGGAAGGGCAGCGCTACCGGCTCGCCGCCGGCGGCAATGGCGGCTTCGGCAACGCGCATTTCAAGTCCTCCACCAACCAGGCGCCGAGCTGGGCCAATCCGGGCCTCGAGGGCGAGGAGAAGACGATCTGGCTGCGGCTGAAGCTGATTGCCGATGCCGGTCTCGTCGGCCTGCCGAATGCCGGCAAGTCGACCTTTCTCGCCGCCTGCACCCGGGCTCGGCCGAAGATCGCCAATTATCCCTTCACGACGCTGCATCCCAATCTCGGCGTTGCGACCATCGATGAAAAGGAATTCATCATCGCCGACATTCCGGGGCTGATCGAAGGGGCGCATGAGGGCGTGGGCATCGGCGACCGCTTTCTCGGCCATGTCGAGCGCACCCGGGTGCTGCTGCATCTCGTCTCCGCGCAGGAAGAGGATGTCGCCAAGGCCTACAAGACCGTGAAGCACGAGCTCGAGGCCTATGGCGGCGGGCTCGAGGAGAAGCCCCAGATCGTAGCTCTGTCGCAGATCGACGTGCTTGACGAGGAGGAATTGAAGGCGAAGGCCAAGGCGCTCGGAAAAGCCTGCGGCACGCCGCCGCTCCTCATCTCCGCCGTGACCAACAAGGGTATGACGGAGGCGCTGAGAGCATTGCGCAGCGTCATCGCCGCGGCCAAGGCGGGCGAAGAGGAAGCTTAAGCATGACCAAGGCCCGCAAAGCGCTCGAGAATTACCGCCGGGTCGTCATCAAGATCGGCTCGGCACTCCTCGTCGACCGCAAGACGGGGCTGAAGAAGAGCTGGCTCGACGCGCTCTGCTCCGACATTGCGGCCCTCAGGGCCAAGGGCGTGGAAGTGCTCGTCGTCTCCTCGGGAGCGATTGCGCTTGGACGCACGGTGCTCGACCTGCCGGCGGGTGCGCTGAAACTCGAAGAGAGCCAGGCGGCCGCCGCCGTCGGCCAGATCGTGCTGGCGCGTGCCTGGTCGGAGAGCCTCTCGACCCATGCGATCGTCGCCGGCCAGATCCTCCTGACGCTGGGCGACACCGAGGAGCGCCGGCGCTACCTCAATGCCCGCGCGACGATCGGCCAGCTTCTGAAGCTCGGCTCGGTGCCGATCATCAACGAGAACGACACGGTCGCGACCACAGAAATCCGCTATGGCGACAACGACCGGCTCGCAGCGAGGGTCGCAACCATGGTCGGCGCCGATCTCCTGGTCCTGCTCTCGGATATCGATGGGCTCTATACCGCGCCGCCGCATCTCGATCCGAACGCCCGTTTCCTCGAAACGGTCGCCGAAATCACGCCCGAAATCGAGGCAATGGCGGGCGGCGCTGCCTCCGAGCTTTCGCGCGGCGGCATGCGCACCAAGATCGACGCCGGCAAGATCGCAACCACTGCCGGCTGCGCGATGATCATCGCCTCCGGCAAGCCGGATCATCCGCTGGCCGCGATCGAGGCGGGCGCGCGCTCGTCCTGGTTCGCGCCATCAGGCTCTCCGGTGACCGCCCGCAAGACCTGGATCGCCGGACAGCTCCTGCCGGCCGGTTCGCTCTCGATCGATGCCGGAGCGGAAACGGCGCTGCGTTCCGGCAAGAGCCTGCTGCCGGCCGGCGTCCGGCAGGTGACGGGAAGCTTCAGCCGCGGCGATACGATTGCGATAATCGGCGCTTCCGGCCGCGAGATCGCCCGCGGACTTGCCGGCTACGATGCCGACGAGGCGCGCCAGATCGCCGGCAAGAAGTCGGCCGAGATCGCCGCCATCCTCGGCTATGCCGGCCGCACCGCCATGGTGCATCGCGACGATCTGGTCATGACGGCTCCATCGGGCGCGCGCCTTGTAGAGGAAAGCGACGAGGGAAAGGGCAAGCTCCATGCTTGAGACGGTGGAAAAGGACAAGGACGTCAACGCGATGATGCTGGAGATCGGACGCCGCGCCAAAGCGGCCGCCCGGCCGCTCGCGACCGCAAGCGCCGAGCGCAAGCATGCGGCACTCGTCGCCATGGCAGGCGTCATCGTCGCACGGACCGCGGAAATCCTTGCCGCCAATGCGCTCGACCTCGAAAACGCGCGCGAAAGCGGCGTCGCCAGCGCCTTCATCGACCGGCTGACGCTGACGGAAAGCCGCATCCGCGACATGGCGGACGGCATCCGCGCGATCGCCGAACTCAGGGACCCCGTCGGCGAGGTGATCTCCGAATGGGACCGCCCGAACGGGCTCCACATCGAACGGGTGCGCACGCCCCTGGGCGTCATCGGCGTCATCTATGAAAGCCGTCCGAACGTCACGGCGGACGCCGGCGCGCTCTGCCTCAAAGCCGGTAATGCGGTGATCCTGCGCGGCGGCTCCGACAGCTTTCACTCGTCGCGGGCGATCCATGCCTGCCTGACCGAGGGATTGAAGGCCGCGGGCCTGCCGGAAGATGCGATCCAGATGGTGCCGGTCGCCGACCGTGCTGCCGTCGGCGCCATGCTCACCGGCTTGAACGGCGCGATCGACGTGATCGTGCCGCGCGGCGGAAAGAGCCTGGTCGCGCGCGTCCAGAACGAGGCGCGGGTGCCGGTCTTCGCCCATCTCGAAGGTCTCTGCCACATCTATGTCGATGCGTCGGCCGATCGCGACATGGCGAAGAAGATCGTCGTCAATGCGAAGATGCGCCGGACCGGCATCTGCGGCGCCGCCGAGACGCTGCTGATAGACCGCAACGCCGCCGAGAGATTCGCAAAGCCCCTCCTTGAGGCGCTCGTCGATGCCGGCTGCGAGGTGCGCGCCTCCGATGACCTCGCAAGTGTAATGCCCGGCCTGAAAGCTGCGACCGACGAGGATTGGGCGACCGAATATCTCGACGCGATCATTTCGGCGAGATTGGTCGACGGCATTTCCGGCGCGATCGAGCACATCAACACCTGGTCGTCCGCCCATACCGAAGCCGTGATCGCCGAGGACCCTGCGGTGGTCGAGCGATTCTTCTCCGAGATCGACTCGGCGATCCTGCTGCACAATGCCTCGACGCAGTTCGCCGACGGCGGCGAGTTCGGCATGGGCGGCGAGATCGGCATCGCCACCGGCAAGATGCACGCCCGCGGGCCCGTCGGCGTCGAGCAGCTGACCTCGTTCAAGTATCGTGTGCGCGGCACCGGACAGGTGCGGCCCTGACGACACCGAGCGAAGTGAATGCGCGCTACCTCAGCATGCCGCATGTCGAGTCCGGCATGGCCGTCGGCCTGTTCGGCGGGTCCTTCAATCCGCCGCATGACGGGCATGCGCTCGTCGCCGAGACCGCATTGCGCCGGCTCGGGCTCGACCAGCTCTGGTGGATGGTGACGCCCGGCAATCCGCTCAAGGACCGCAACCATCTCGCGCCGCTTGGCGAACGTATCGCCAAGAGTGAGAAGATCGCCCGCAACCCGCGCATCAAGGTGACCGCTTTCGAGCAGGCGCTCGGTCAGAGCTACACGGCCCGCACGCTGGAAGTGATCCGCGCCCGCAACCGCGATGTCCGTTTCGTCTGGGTCATGGGCGCGGACAATCTCAAGAACTTTCACCGCTGGCAGGACTGGCGCAAGATCGTCGCCACTTTCCCGATCGCCGTCGTCGACCGGCCGGGATCGACCCTTGCCTATCTGTCCTCGCCGATGGCGAGGGCTTTCAGCAGCGCCCGCGTCGACGAGGATGATGCGGGAACCCTCGCTTTCCGCCGCGCGCCCGCCTGGACCTTCATTCATGGCCCCCGTTCGGGCTTGAGCTCGACGGCGCTTCGTTCGGCCAAATCCGGGTGAATTCCCGTAATTCGGATCTCGTGTCTTGAAACCGTATAGGTTTGATGCCTACATTTAGGTACGGTTCGAAGAAATATTTCGAATCGAACGTGCCTGTTCTGTTCATTTGGAAAGGAAAAACCCTGACAACAGCACACGCCAAGGGATTTGCGGCATCCGCATTCCCGCGCAGCACGGAATCGAGCGACGAAGCCGCTGTCCGTGCGCTTCAACTGGTCCTCGAAAGCCTAGAGGACTCGAAGGCAGAAAATATCGTTACCATCGACATTGCCGGAAAATCGGCGCTGGGAGACTTCATGGTCGTCGTCTCCGGGCGATCGAACAGGCATGTGATGGCCATTGCCGACCACTTGATCACGGACCTGAAGGACGACGGCCTCGGCAGGGCTCGCGTCGAAGGTCTCGAGGGTGGCGACTGGGTACTGATCGACACCGGCGATGTGATCGTTCACATCTTCCGGCCGGAGATCCGGGCGTTCTACAACATCGAAAAGATGTGGGCGGCTCCCGAGATCGAAGACGGTACCCTGCACTGAGACACGTCGCCCGATCCTGACCATCGACTCAGGACGGAGCGGCGGCCGGTGCCGAAGATGACATGCGGTTGCCATCGCCGATAAGGCGGATGGCGGCAAGAATTTTGCCGGTCGATAATTTCCGATCGGCACCGGCGGGGACGGATCGGGTCATGCGTATCGGACTTTTCGCAGTCGGCCGCCTCAAGGCGGGGCCGGAAAAGGATCTCGCGGGCCGCTATCTCGACCGGTTCGCCAAGGCCGGTCCGGCCGTCGGCCTCGAATTGGCCCGCGTCGTGGAGACCGCCGAAAGCCGCGCCGCCAATGCGGAGACGCGCAAGCGCGAGGAAGCCGGCCAGCTTGAAAAAGCGCTCGCCGACGGCAGCCTTCTCGTGTTGCTCGATGAGCGCGGCAAGTCGCTCGACTCGGAAGCCTTCGCGCGCCTGCTCGGTACCTTAAGAGACAGCGGCAAGCGCGATCTGATGATAGCGATCGGCGGTGCCGACGGACTCGATCCAGCACTCCACGCCCGCGCCGACGCCGTGCTCAACCTCGGCAAGATGACCTGGCCGCACCAGCTCGTGCGCATCCTCATCGCCGAACAGCTTTATCGCGCCGTGACGATCCTTTCGGGACATCCTTATCATCGGGCGTAGACCACGGGTCGAAGACGGCCCCTCCCCGCCAATAACGAGAATATGTATTGGTGTGCCCAGCCAAATCGGATTAGGGTCTCCTAACTTTTGGACTTACGAGACGGGATGAAACCTCCAACGAACAGAGCCGGTTTGCTATCCGGCGCGCGGCGGATCCGCCGCAGCGCTGCGGTTGCGGCGCTCTTCCTGTCGGTGATCGGCCCGACTGCGGCTCAGGACGCGCCCGCCGCCGCGCCGGCCGATGCGGGGGCCGCCAAGGCGACGCCGCCGGATCCGGCTGCCGATCTGGCGGTTCGGCGCGACAGTACCGCGAGCGAGCTCGAGGCGCTGTCGAAGACGATCACGCTCTCGCGGGATCGCTCCGAGGCACTCGAAAAGACGATTGCCGAGATCGACAAGAGCAACGAGACCCTGCGTGACGCCCTCCTGGATTCGGCAGCCAAGCGGCAGGAACTCGAACGCCGGATTTCAGACGGCGAAAGAACGCTCGGCGATCTGCGCGTCAAGGAGGATGTGGTGCGGCGCTCGCTGCGCGCCCGCCGCGGCCTTTTGGCCGAAGTGCTCGCCGCCCTCCAGCGCATGGGCCGCAATCCGCCGCCGGCAATCCTCGTGACCCCGGAGGACGCGCTCGGCTCCGTCCGCAGCGCCATTCTGCTCGGCGCCGTCGTTCCCGAAATACGCGAGCAGACCGACAGCCTCGTCGCCGACCTGAAGGCGCTTGCGGATATCCGCAGCGGCATCGCCAGGGAACGCGAGGAACTGACCGCGGCAATGACCGCCCGGCTCGAGGAAGAGCGGCGCATGTCGATGCTCGTTGCCGAAAAGGAGAAGCTGAGGCAACGCAATGCGGCCGATTTGGCGGCCGAACAGCGCAAGGCCGAGGAACTCGCCCTGCAGGCGGAGAACCTCGGGGGCCTGATCTCATCGCTCGAAAACGAGATCTCCTCCGTGCGCGAAGCGGCCGCCGCCGCCCGCGCCGAGGAGGAGGAACGCCGCCGCATGAGCGAGGCCGAACGCGAGGCTGCGCGGGAGCTCGCCAGGAGTGCGGTGCCCGACAAAAACCGCATTGCGCCGGCATATGTCTTTTCCGAGCTGCGGGAGCGGCTGGCTTATCCCGTTGCGGGTTCGCTTGTGCGCCGTTTTGGCGACGCGGACGGAACAGGGCATTCGCTGCAGGGGATCATGCTCGAGACCAATGCAGGCGCGCTGGTGACCACGCCGGCGGACGGGTGGATCGTCTATGCCGGGAGTTTCCGCAGCTACGGGCAGATGATCATTCTCAATGCCGGCGACGGGTATCATATCGTGCTCGCCGGCATGGAGAACGTCAGCGTCCGGCCGGGGCAATTCGTCGTGGCCGGGGAGCCGGTGGCGGCGATGGGTGCAAAAAGAGTGGCGAGTGCGGCGGCCTTGGCGCTGGAAACCGACAGGCCAACGCTTTACATTGAATTCAGAAAAGACGGGAAGCCGGTTGATTCCCGACCGTGGTGGACCGCAGCAGAGGTTGGAAGGGCGCGAAATGATACGTAGAGCTTCACTTGTCCTGGTCGGGGCGCTGATGGGCGCGACGGCGATGGGCGTCGTCTACTCGGCAACCATGCCGGCCGTGGCAGCAAATTCGTCGACATACCGCGAACTGGCGATCTTCGGCGACGTCTTCGAGCGCGTGCGCGCGCAATACGTGACGCCGCCGCAGGACGACAAGCTGATCGAGAACGCGATCAACGGCATGCTCACGTCTCTCGACCCGCATTCGAGCTACATGAATTCGACCGACGCCGAAGATATGCGCACCCAGACGCGCGGCGAGTTCGGCGGCCTCGGCATCGAGGTCACCATGGAGGAAGATCTCGTCAAGGTGACCAGTCCGATCGACGACACGCCCGCCGCGCGCGCCGGTGTGCTCGCAGGCGATTTCATCTCGAAGATCGACGGTCAGGACGTCCGCGGCCTCAAGCTCGAGGAAGCGGTCGACAAGATGCGCGGTGCCGTCGGCACGCCGATCAAGCTGACGATCCTGCGCAAGGGAGCCGAAAAGCCGATCGAGCTGACGATCGTACGCGACGTGATCGCAGTACGCGCGGTGAAGGTCCGTGTCGAAGGAGATGTCGGCTATCTCAGGGTCATCTCGTTTACGGAGAAGACCTTCGAGGACCTGAAGAAGGGCATCGAGAAGATCCAGGCGGAAGTTCCCGCGGACAAGCTCAAGGGCTATGTTCTCGACCTGCGCCTCAATCCGGGCGGCCTGCTCGACCAGGCGATCAATGTCTCGGACGCATTCCTGGAGCGTGGCGAGGTCGTTTCGACCCGCGGCCGCAATCCGGATGAAACCCGCCGCTTCAATGCGACCCCGGGCGATCTGGCCGGCGGCAAGCCCGTCGTCGTGCTCGTCAACGGCGGTTCGGCATCCGCGTCGGAAATCGTGGCCGGCGCTCTCCAGGACCTGAAGCGCGCCACCGTTCTCGGCACGCGCTCCTTCGGCAAGGGTTCGGTGCAGACGATCATCCCGCTCGGCGACGCCGGCGCGCTGCGTCTGACGACGGCGCTCTATTACACGCCGTCCGGCAAGTCGATCCAGGGCACCGGCATCACGCCCGACATCAAGGTGGAGCAGCCGCTGCCGCCCGAGCTTCTGGGCAAGGTGGAAGCGCAGGGCGAATCCGATCTGCGCGGCCACATTCCGGGCCAGGAGGAGACCGAAGAGGGCTCCGGCTCGGTAGCCTACGTGCCGCCGGAAACCAAGGACGACATTCAACTGAACTATGCGTTCGACCTGTTGCGCGGCAAGAAGACGGATCCGTCCTTCCCGGCCAATCCGGAACAGGCGCAGCTGAAGGAATAGCCCCCTCGCCCGCAGAGTTCTGGGCAACATGAATCAAGGAGGCGCCGGGCTGTTCAACCCGGCGCCTTTATATTATCCATCGGCATGCAGCCGCATGTGCGATGATTCTGGCCTCCTTCAAGTCCATCGTCATGGCCAGCGGCGATTCGCGCCAGGATCGAAGCTCGACCGAGGCCCCGTTTGGCAACTGACCTCAATGCCCCCCTGGGCCAGAACCGGAAGGAGAGCCCGGCACGCAAGCGCGATCTCGGTCGCGTCCTGCGCTATTGCGGCCTCGGTCTCGGAGCCCTTGCGGTCATCGGTATCTCGGCATGGAGCGCCCTTTCTCCCGGTCACCGGACCCGTTCGCCTGCAATGCCCGCAGCGACCGAAGCGACCCTCGCCACCGAACCAGCGCCACCCTCAGAGGGCCAAGGCAACGGACCCGGGGCGCTCCACCGGAGCGGTGCTCTCTCCGGCGCACATGTCGAGGAAGTTCTGACCGATGATGGCGCGACGGTCAGGAAATACACGCCGCGTTCGCGCGAAACCGGCGGCCCCGCACTGATCGATGTCGAGCCGGCGCGCGGACAGGACCCCCGCATGGCAGCCCTTCCGAATGAAAGCCTGCTGGAAGACCGCCCCGAAGGCCGCCTGCCGGTCATCGGCCCGGACGGGCTGAGGCCGATGGAGCAGTATGCGCGCCCCTGGTCCGGCGCGCGCGGAACGCGGATCGCCATCGTCGTCGGCGGCCTTGGCCTCAGCCAGACGGGGACGCAGCGCGCCATCCGCGATCTGCCGCCGGAAGTGACGCTCGCCTTCGCTGCGGCCGGAAACAGCCTGCAGCGCTGGATGCAGGAGGCGAGGCGTGACGGGCACGAGATCCTGCTGCAGGTGCCGATGGAACCATTCGATTACCCCACCAACGATCCGGGCCCGCACGCGCTGCGCGTTTCTTCCGATGCCGGAAAGAACCTTGCGGAACTGCATCGCAGCATGGGACAGATCACCAACTACACCGGCGTCATGAACTATCTCGGGGGCCGTTTTCTCTCCAATGCGGATGCACTCGAGCCGGTCATGCGCGATCTCGGCAAGCGGGGCCTTCTGTTCCTGGACGACGGGACGTCGGCGCAATCGCTCTCGGGAACGCTCGCCGGGGCCTTCGAGGTGCCGCACGGTTTTGCCGATCTCGTGCTCGATGGCGAACTCAGCCGCAATGCCGTCTTGCGCAGGCTGGACGAGCTGGAGCGGATCGCGCGGAGGAACGGCACCGCGATCGGGGTCGCTTCCGCCTTCGATGAAAGCGTGGCGGCCATTGCCGAATGGATCGAAGAAGCCGGCGGACGGGGCATCGAGGTGGTCGGCGTGGCCGCACTCGTCAAAGATCCGAAACAAAACTGATTTAAGCGCAGTAGACCACCGGGTCATAGGGCTCGCGGCAACATGCAAAGGAAAGACGATATGGGGAAGGATAAGGGGCGCGTCATGACGGCTGAGGATCTGCCATATCGGCCATGTGTCGGCGTCATGGTTCTCAACCGGCAGGGACTTGTCTGGGCCGGGCACCGGCTCGCCGTCGGCAATTCCGAATATGACGGTTCGCCGCAGCTCTGGCAGATGCCGCAAGGCGGCATCGACGAGGGCGAGGACCCGCTCGAGGCCGCCTATCGCGAACTTTACGAGGAGACCGGCATCCGCTCGGTCTCGCTCCTCGCAGAGGCGCCGGACTGGATCCATTACGACCTTCCGTCGCACCTGATCGGGATCGGGCTCAAGGGCAAGTACCGCGGCCAGAGGCAACGCTGGTACGCCTTCCGCTTCGAGGGCGACGAAAGCGAGATCGCCATCAACCCGCCGCCCGGCGGCCACGAGCCGGAATTCGACGCCTGGGAATGGAAGCCCATGCACGAACTTCCGGGCTTGATCGTGCCCTTCAAGCGCAAGGCCTATGAAGAGGTCGTCGCTGCGTTTTCGCATTTGGTGCGATGAGAGAAAAGACCGGCATGTCGCCCCTCATCCGGCCTGCCGGCCACCTTCTCCCCGCAAGCGGGGCGAAGGAGACAAGCGGCAAACGCCAGGCCTCTTCCGCCGTCGAATGCGGGGCAAGGCAGAGCGGCGTGTCCCTTCTCCCCGCAGGCGGGGAGAAGGTGGCGGCAGCCGGATGAGGGGCTGATTCAATTCGCCGCCCCTTGAGAAGGTTGGAACTTATTCGGCTTCGTCGGCCGAAGCGGCGTTGAGCTGGCCGTATTTTTCCTCACCGATCTTGCGGAGCAGATCGAGCTGTGTTTCGAGGAAGTCTATGTGGCCCTCCTCGTCGGCGAGCAGTTCCTCGAAGAGCTTCATCGAGACGTAATCGCCGGCCGCGTGACAGATGTCGCGGGAGTTCTTATAGGCCGTGCGCGCGTCGTACTCGCCGGCAAGATCGGCTTCCAGGACTTCCTTGACGTTCTGACCGATGCGCAGCGGCGCGACCGTCTGCAGATTCGGGTGGCCTTCGAGGAAGATGATGCGGGAGACGAGCTTGTCGGCGTGGTGCATCTCCTCGATCGACTCGGCGCGCTCCTTCTTGGCGAGCAGCGTATAGCCCCAATCTTCGAGAAGGCGGTAATGCAGCCAGTACTGGTTTACGGCACCGAGTTCGAGATAGAGCGCTTCGTTAAGCTGCTCGATGACCTTTGCGTCGCCTTTCAAGATCCGCCCTCCGGTTTTCTTCATGGAATTGTCTGAGGCGGGTCATGAAATCAAATATATCGGCGTCCGTCGAGTCGCGGCGGGCGTGATATTGCTCGGTGGTGCGGATGATGATGTCGACGACATTGGGAAAACAGCCGCAGCAACGGCCGCGTTTTTCCATCGCATGATAAACTTTCGCCGGCACGATCAACTGCCAACAGTCCTCGTCGAGGAGGCCGACGATCGTGTCCTCGATCTCTTTCTCGGTGATGAAATTGCAACTGCAAACCAGCATTTCGCCGTGTCCATCATACGCAACGCTCTGATTTTGCGATAAAGCAAAAGAGGACATTTGCCGTCAACTAAAAACTCTTCTCCATATGGTTGAGGAATGCATTAGAGCGATTCTAAACTTGACGGAAATCATCGCATTTTCATTACATTAGGCGATTCTAAGGAGAGGATTTTTCCTCCATGACTTGTAATTCCGGCAGCGGTGCCTGCGACATTTTTACACAGGGCGCGCCCTGGAGGCCTCAAGCGCAAGGCGACTTCGATGCGCGTAACGACTGGGGCTCAATGAAAATTGCGCCCCTTCGGCATGACCTCCGCTACCTGGGCGGCCGCCTCGCCCTCCGGCGCTGCGCGAGCGGGCAGGCCCAGGCGCAATTGCCGGAGTTTTTTCTTTTCGCGGGCGTCCGCGCTCGGCCGCAAGGCCCCGTCCGCGCGGTCGTTGACGCCGAAACGCCGCGCCTCCCGGCGCAGCAGGCCAAGCATCGGCGTTATATCCTCCAGATGATCGGCGACCACGTGAATGACGCCGCTCTGGTTCTGTAAGCGGCCGCGAACTTTCACAAGCCGCGATCCCATGACCTGCCGCCGGTATTTCTGGAACGTCTTTTCCCAGACGATGATATTGGCGATCCCTGTTTCGTCCTCGATCGTCATGAAGATGACGCCATTGGCAGAGCCCGGCCGCTGCCTGACCAGTACAAGGCCTGCCACCGTCACCCATCTTCCAGTTGCGGTTGCCGCCAGATCCCGGCTGCGCAGGATACCCATTCGCGAAAAATCCTCCCGCATGAAGGAAACGGGGTGCGCCTTCAGGGAGAGCGTCAGGGTGCGATAGTCATGAATGACCTGTTCGCCTGCCGGCATATCGGGAAGAGCGACCTTGGGCTCGATCTGCAGATCGTCGGAACCCGCCCCTTCGAAAAGCGGCAATCGCTCCACCGCCGACTGCTCGTCGAGCGCCTTTACCGCCCAGAGGGCGGCCCGCCGGTCGAGGCCTATCGACCGGAAGGCATCGGCATCCGCAAGGCGCTCCAGAACGGAGCGGGAGAGCCCTGATCGAAGCCACAGGTCATGAACGGAGCGGTATCCCTCCCCCCGGCGCGCGACGAGCGCCTTCATATCCGTCTGCTTCAGGCCCTTGACCAGCCGGAAGCCCAGCCGCACGGCCTTCCGGGTTTTGATCACCTCCCGCATGCTGGCGTGGCGCGGGTGGACAGCATTCTTGTCGAAGGCGCCCTCGCCTTCGAGCAGGGCATCCCAATCCGAATGATTGATATCGACCGGCAGCATCCTGACCCCATGCTCACGGGCATCGCGCACCAGTTGCGCCGGCGCATAGAAACCCATCGGCTGTGCGTTCAGGAGCGCGGCGCAGAAGATGTCCGGATAATAGGTCTTGAGCCAGGCCGAGGCATAGACGAGAGAGGCGAAGGAGGCAGCATGGCTTTCGGGGAAGCCGTATTCGCCGAATCCCTTGATCTGGTTGAAGCAGCGCTCGGCGAATTCCCTCTCGTAGCCATTCGCGACCATGCCCTCCACCATCTTCCGCTCGAAGGTGTGGATCGTACCGGTCCGCTTGAAGGTGGCCATGGCGCGGCGCAGGCGGTCGGCCTCGCTGGGTGAAAAACCGGCCGCGGTGATCGCGATCTGCATCGCCTGCTCCTGGAACAGCGGCACGCCCAGCGTCCTTTCCAGGACCGCCTTTAACTCCGGGCTCGGATAGTTAATAGGCTCCCCTCTTTCCCGCTGGGCTTCGCGCCGCTTCAGATAGGGATGCACCATATTGCCCTGGATGGGACCGGGGCGAACGATCGCTACCTCGATCACCAGATCGTACATTTCGCGCGGCTGCAGGCGCGGCAGCATGCTCATCTGCGCCCGGCTTTCGATCTGGAAGACGCCGACCGTATCGGCGCGGCAGATCATGTCGTAAACCGCGTCCCGATGATCCTGGTAGATTTCGGCCAGCGTTATCGGCTCGCCGTAATGCGCTTCCAGAAGCTTGAAACCCTTGGCAAGGCAGGTCAGCATGCCGAGCGCCAGCACGTCGACCTTCAGTATCTTCAGCTCGTCGAGATCGTCCTTGTCCCATTCGATCATGTAGCGGTCGGGCATGGCCGTGTTCATGATCGGCACGACCTCGTCGAGCCTGTCGCGGGTAATCACGAAGCCGCCCACATGCTGCGAGAGGTGGCGCGGAAAATTCATGAGCAGACTGGCATAGGCAAGCACGCGCCTGGTGAGAGGGTCCGCCGCGTCGAGCCCCGCCCCTTTCGCCTGCTCCTCGGTGAAAGGCGAAGTGCCCCAGCCCCAGATCGAACTGACGAGAGCCGATTGAACGTCTTCCGAAAGGCCGAAGGCCTTGGCGACCTCGCGCCCGGCGGAGCGCGAGCGATAGCTGATCACCGCGGCGGTCAGGCCCGCATGCTCCTTGCCGTAAGTCCTGTAGATATACTGGATCACCTCTTCGCGCCGCTCGTGCTCGAAGTCGACATCGATATCGGGCGGCTCGTCGCGATCCTTCGACAGGAATCGGTCGAACAGCAGGGTGAATTTCTGCGGATCGACGTCGGTGATGCCGAGGCAGAAGCAGACCGAGGAATTGGCCGCCGATCCCCGCCCCTGACAGAGAATATTCACGCTGCGGGCAAATTTCACGAGCTTGTGGACGGTCAGGAAATAAGGCTCGTATTTCTTGTCGTGGATGAGCTCGAGCTCATAGTCGATCTGGCGCATCACCTTTTCCGGCACGCCTTCGGGATAGCGCTCCGCCGCACCTTCCGCGACGAGCCGCCGCAAGCTTTCGGCGGGCGTCTCGCCATCGGCGTTTTCATCCGGATATTGGTGGCTGAGCTCGTCGAGGCTGAAGGCGAGCTCGCGGAAAAATTTCCGGGTATTGGCGATCGCCTCGGGATAGTCGCTGAAAAGCCTGGCCATTTCCCTTGGGCCCTTCAGATGCCTTTCGGCATTCTTCTGCAGAAGGAAACCGGCGCCGGCGATCGGCACATGCTCCCGGATGGAGGTGACGACATCCGCGAGCGGCCTGTAATGCGGGTCGTGATAGAGCGCGTCATTGGTGGCGAGCAACCCGATGCCGGCCTTTCGGGCAATTGCGGCCAGAACGGCAAAATCATGCCGGTCGAAACCGTCACAATGCGGCGCCAGTCCGAGATAGAGCCGGTTGCCCGCATGCTCCTTCAATGTCCCGAGCAGCACTTCCAGGCTCTCCGGTTCCGGCCGCCCTTCGCCTTGCATGACGATCAGAAGAAGCTCCTCCTGCCATTCGAGCAGGTCGGCGAGATGGAGCGTGCAGTCGCCCTTCTTCGAGCGCAGGTTACCGGCGCTGAGCAGGCGGCAGAGATGCCCCCAGCCCCGCCTGTTCTTCGGATAAGCGAGAATGTCCGGCGTGCCGTCGGCAAAAACCAGGCGGGCGCCCGGCTGGAAGGGATAGCCCTCCACCTTCGCCTTGGCATGAGCCCTGACGACGCCGGCGACGCTGTTGCGGTCGGCAATGCCGAGACCGGCAAGCCCCGCCTTCTTGGCGAATACGACCATCTCCTCGGCCGGCGCCGCCCCTTCGAGAAAGGAGAAATTCGTGCGCGCACCGAGCTCGCAGAAGACAGCATCCGCGCTCATGCGAAAACTCCGTGCATGAACCAGCGGGGCGAGGCGGTCTCCCTTCCGTAGAGACCTTCGCGAAACAGCCAGAAGGGGCGGCCCTCCTGATCCTCTATCCGGAAATAATCCCGCGTCGGATGATCCTCCCCGTCGATCCACCATTCGGCGGCGATGCGCTCCGGCCCTTCGGCACGGGCGACGCGGTAGCGGGTCTTGCGCCAGTTGAAGCTGCGCGGCGCACCCTCGGGCACTTCCGCCGTCGCCTCCACCGGTTCGGGATGCGCGAAAATCCGAAGCGGACGGTTCTCGGGGAAAGCCTTCTCTTCAAGGGCAGGCGTCCTCAGGACCGCGGCCACGTCCGTCACGGCGGCAAATCCGCCCGCCCGTTCCGGCAGATGGCTTTCGGCAAGGGTCGCCTGCATCAGGCAACCGGGCCCGAAACGGGCGGAGACCTTGTCGACGAAGGCCGCGAGCGGCTGGCTTTCGTCGGGGGCGCCGGAAAAATCCTGCTGCGCCGGATCGAGCCTTTCGCTTCTGAGGACCGAGAGCCGGACGATTTCGAAACCATATCCGGCATCGAGATCGTCATGAACCGCCTGCAGCCGCTCGCGAAAGAGGGCGGCGATGCGGACGGCATCGTTCAAGGGCACGGCCGCATGGGCTCGAACGCGGAATACCCGGCCGTCGACGCGGAACAGGAGGAGCTCGAAGAGCCGCCCGCCTTCGCCATGCCGCTCCAGCGAGGAGCGGACATCCCTGGCGAGGTGACGGGTCAGTTCGAGAATGTGTTCCTCGTCCTGCAGCGGCTCGGCGAGCCGGCGTTCGGCGGAGAAGCTCGGCACGGGCAGCCGGGGCGAAAGCGGCTCGTCCTCGAAGCCCCTCGCCTGATCGAGCCTGAGGAGAAGGGAGGAGCCGAAGCGGCGGGCGAGCGGCGCCCGCGGCGCTTCGAGAAGATCGCCGATCTGTTTCAGCCCGACCCGTTCGAGTGCGGCCGCGGTGTCCGCCGGCAATCGCAGCGCGGCGACCGGCAAGGGTGCCAGCACCGGGTCTCCATCCCCGGGCGCAATGACGTCGGCATCGCCGTAACGGGTGACAGCCCAGGAAAGCCCGGCTGCGGAGGAGACGGTCGCCCGTGCCTCGACGCCGAGAGAGAAAAGACGCGACAGGACATCGCTGATGAGCGCCTTCTCGCCGCCATGAAGATGGGCGCAGCCGGTGATGTCGAGGAACAGGCCATCCGTGCCGTCGAGTGCCACGAGCGGCGTATAGCGGTCGCACCAGTCGGCAAGCGCCTCCAGGAAGGCCTGGTCGGCGGCCGGATCGGCGGCGATCACGTCGAGCGAGAGACACATGGCGCGGGCCTCCGCCGCCCCCTGGCCGCGCTTCAGGCCGATACGCTCTGCAAAAGTATCGAGCGCAACGAGCCGCATGGCATTGTCGATCTTGGCGGCGAAGACGACGGGCGGATGGTCAGGACGCCCGCGCGAAAGCCAGGAGGCGCCCCATCGGCTGCGCGCGACGCGGTCGGTCGGCAGATGCGGAAAGTGGATCGACAGGATCCGTTGGCTCGTCGTTTGTCTGAAGAGCGGCGCTCCGGCGCTCATCGAGTGAGTAGAAGCGGCGGTCATGGGCGTTCCATTCGAGAAAGATGTCGTCGGAGGCTTGGCGCCTGCTTTTTTCGACAAGGAGGTGAAAGGCGGGATGGCCGATGCTGCCGCAAAGCACCGAACCATCGGGAAGAGGACGTTCGCCGGCCGGTGCCGGCTTGACCTGGAGCCGGAAGAAGGCGCTGCTCGCCTCCTCCTCGCCCGCCTGACGCAAGACGAGAAGAGGCACGCCGCCCGCCCGGGCCCTCACATGCAGACGCCGGCTCTCGCTCAGGGCGAGACAGGCAGGGTTGCCGCGGATTTCCAGAACGACCACGGCGAAGACCGGTACCGAAAGCGCCGTCTCTGCGATCCACAGCGCATCCTTCACCGTGCGCGCCGAAACGAAGAGGAAGCGCTCGGCATCGAGTCCATAGGCCTTGAGGCCCGGCGCATAAGGCTGACCCGCCTCACAGGCAGCAAGCGTCTGGCTGATCCAAAGGACCGGGGCCAGACGGCCATTCTCCTTCTTCTGCCGTTGATAGAGCACCGCAAGCGCCGCCACGAAGCCGGCGGCCGCGCCCGCATCCCGGGTTTCGGCATTGCGGATTTCCATCATGCCCTCGAGCGGCAACCCGCCCTGGAGGACCTCATCGAATTGCGGGACGCCGAGCGGCAGGATCTTGCGGCGCGTGGCCTCCTCCTTGCCGCGGCGAAAGCCGGCAGGGTCGGCCGTCTTGGCCGACCGGACGCATCCCGGCACCCCGCGATCTTCAATCCGCGCAATGGTCTCGCGAAGGGAAAGAACGGTTTGCCGTTGCACGGCGTTTCCGGCCATGACGGTCAGCTCCATCTGCATGTTCATGTTATGTTCTTATGGATTCCAGAGCTGCCCTCAAGAGTCAACAACCAATGTTGAGAATATATTCCTCTTTCTTCTCGGGATAGAATTCATCACTCGAAAAACAAAGGCAAAATCGCTATATGAGGGGCAACAAGGAGTGCCCATGGCCCGCATTGACCAGACCGATGATTGGCGGGAACGCCACGCACCGTCGCTTACCGTATTCGAACAGCTCGCGTTTGAAGCCTACAGCCACCTGCCTGAGGAATTCCGCAAGCTGACGACGGATCTCACGATCGAAATCGCCGACTTTCCAAGCGACGATGTCTTCGAAGACATGGCGCTCGAAACGCCGTTCGACCTGCTGGGCCTGTTCGAAGGCCGCGGCCTCGGTGAACGCTTCACCATGGAAACCGGGGAGTTCCCGAACCGCATCACCCTCTACCGCCGCCCGATCATCGACTACTGGGCCGAAAACGA
Organism: Ensifer sp. R1-3; assembly: GCF_056739175.1. Taxonomy (NCBI): domain Bacteria; kingdom Pseudomonadati; phylum Pseudomonadota; class Alphaproteobacteria; order Hyphomicrobiales; family Rhizobiaceae; genus Ensifer; species Ensifer sp. R1-3. The sequence continues at coordinate 3,010,537 of NZ_CP096515.1, read as the reverse complement.
GGAAACGCTCGGCGATATCATCACCCATGTGCTGATCCACGAGATCGGCCACCATTTCGGCCTGTCGGACGACGACATGGAGCGGATCGAGGAAAGCGTGGAACACGTGGGCGGCTGAGGCCTGTTGAGATTCGGATACCCGCCGCGCCTGCCTGATTTCCTCATCCCTGCGCGCGGGGGCAAGTCCGACCCGAAACGATCCCTACTGCTCCGACAGCTTCATGTCGGGATGATAATCCTTGCCCTCCACTTCCTTCACCACCGCCTGGCCGCACTGCATGTGCTGGGTGTCGGCATTGAAGGCGTAGGTCGGCGGACCGTGCAGCGTCCACCCCTGGTTCAATGCCGCCGTCACCTTGTGGCAGAAGGAGGCATCGTCGGGGCCGGTGAGAAAGCGATAGAGCTTCAAGATTTTGCCTTTCGTTTTTCGATGATGTCCGCCTTGGCGGCGATCTTCATCGCCTGCTCGAGATGGAGGCGCTCGACCATCCGCCCATGAAGGTTGATGACACCCTTTCCGGCATTGTCCGGCAAGGCAAAGGCCTCGATGATCGCGCGCGCCTCCTCGACCGCAGCCTCGTCCGCGGCGAAATGCCGATTGGCCGCATCGATCTGCGCCGGGTGGATCAGCATCTTGCCGTCAAAGCCCATGTCGCGTCCCTGCCGGCACTCCGCCTCGAACCCTTCCGGATCGCGGAAATCGTTGAAGACCGCGTCGATGGCGTCGAGCCCGCTGCCGCGCGCGGCAAGAAGGATCTGCATCAGCCACGGAACGAGATAGGTCCGGCCCGGAAGGGCGGGCACGCCCGTCTCCTTGCGAAGATCGTTCAGCCCGACGACGAAGCAGTCCAGCCGGCCGCCGGAGGTGCGGCCGGTCTCGGCGATCGCCGGCCCGTTCACGACCCCGCGCGGCGTCTCGATCATCGCCCAGAGCCTCAGCTCATCCGGCGCGTCCCTTTCCGAAAGCCAGTCGAGCGCGCCTTGAATATCGGCGGGGCTTTCGACCTTGGGCAGGAGGATGGCATCGGGCCGCGCGGCAAGAGCCGCTGCGAGATCGGCCTCGCCGAAGCCTGAGCCCGCCGCATTGACGCGGATGACCGTTTCGCCCTGCGGCCGGTTGCCGGCAAGATGCCGGACGAGCGCATCGCGCGCCGCAGCCTTGCGGTCCGGCGAGACGGAATCCTCGAGGTCGAAGATCACGGCGTCCGCCGCCAGTTCACGGACCTTGGCGAGTGCGCGCTGATTGTCGGCCGGAACCGAAAGCACCGAGCGGCGCAGCCGCACGGGATGATGGTCGATCGCTCTCATGCCGTTCCCTGTCATGCCGTTCGTTGTGCCTGCCTTTCAACCTTTGCGCAAGCCGAGACGAGCGGACCCTCTTGCAAGCGGCGTGGCCAGCACCCACATGCCGAACAGAAAGGTGACAATCATGCAAAGCATCCGCTCTGTTCTCTTCACGGCCGCCGCCATCACCATCACGCTCGTGGCCTTCGTGTTCACCGCCTCGCTGGCCTTGGCGCTCGCCGGGATCGCCGCCATCATTGCCGTCGGCAGCGCGATCGCCGCCAAGCTCAACGGACGGCCCGTGCAGGCTCGTGCGCGCGCACGCGCCAATCCGGGAAGCACTCCGCGCGAGATGCGGGTATGGAACGACGGGCGCGGGACGATCATCGATCTTTAGAATGGGATTGCCGGAAGCGGGATGAGGCAAGTTGTGAAGCGGTTTTCCGCCCGCCTCCCGCTCCATGAAAGCAGATTCCCCTTCATTTCGGCGCAAAACTGATCTAAACGCTTCTCGAACATTTCCGCTGAAATCGAAGGCCAAGTCATGGACAAGTTCGTCAAGCTCACCGGCGTTGCCGCTCCCCTGCCCGTCGTCAACATCGACACGGACATGATCATTCCGAAGGATTACCTGAAGACGATCAAGCGCACCGGCCTCGGCACGGGGCTTTTCGCCGAGGCGCGCTACAACGAGGACGGCACCCCCAATCCGGACTTCGTCCTCAACAAGCCTGCCTACCAGAACGCCAAGATTCTCGTCGCAGGCGACAATTTCGGCTGCGGCTCCTCGCGCGAGCATGCGCCCTGGGCGCTTCTCGATTTCGGCATCCGCTGCGTCATTTCGACCTCGTTCGCCGACATCTTCTACAACAACTGTTTCAAGAACGGCATCCTGCCCATCGTCGTCAGCCAGGAAGACCTCGACAAGCTGATGGATGACGCCAGCCGCGGCTCCAATGCCATTCTCACGGTCGATCTCGAAGCGCAGGAGATCACCGGTCCGGACGGCGGCTCGATCAAGTTCGAGGTCGATGCCTTCAAGCGCCACTGCCTGCTGAACGGCCTCGACGATATCGGCCTCACGCTCGAAAAGGGCGGTTCCATCGACAATTACGAGAAGGCGACCGCCGCTTCCCGCCCCTGGGCCTGAGCTGCCGGATGACCCGCAAGCTCATTTCGTCCGGTTCGCCCTTCGAAAAGACGGCAGGCTATTCGCGTGCCGTCGCGAAAGGCGACTGGTGCTTCGTCTCCGGCACGACCGGCTACGACTATGCGACCATGACCATGCCGGAAACGGTGGAGGAGCAGGCGCGCAACTGCCTGAAGACGATCGAAGGCGCCCTGAAGAAAGCCGGCTTCTCGCTGTCGGACGTCGTGCGCAACCACTACTACGTCACCGATGCGAGCTTTGCCGACCGCGTCTTCCCGATCTTCGGCGAGACCTTCGGCGAGATCCGCCCGGCCGCAACGATGATCGTCTGCGACCTCATCCGCCCGGAAATGCTGATCGAGATCGAGGTCACGGCGTTTCGGGGATAAGGCAGAACGACGGACAAGGGCTGCCCCCTCACCATGACCCAATCTCCCGCAAGCGGGGCGCGGGGACTGGAAGAGTGCCGCCCATCCCTTCGCCCCGCTTGCGGGGAGAAGGTCGCGGCAGCGGGATGAGGGCCGCCTCGACACCGTCGAATCCTTTTTCATTGACCGCGCGGTCCTCCTCGCGCTATCAAATGATCCGTGGTGATTTGGCCGGCCGGCTTGCAGCCACGTTAAAGAAGTCGCTAAAGGGCCGAGGGAACAATGGATTTCCGAGGACCGGTCGCGATCGTTTCGCCGCCGGTTTTTTTGTATTCGATCGAGTGGACGCCCATGCCCATCAAGATACCCGATACGCTGCCCGCCTTCGAAACTCTCGTTCACGAGGGTGTGCGGCTGATGACCGAGACCGAGGCGATCCGCCAGGACATCCGGCCGCTGCAGATCGGGCTTTTGAACCTCATGCCCAACAAGATCAAGACCGAGATCCAGATGGCGCGGCTGATCGGCGCCACGCCGCTTCAGGTCGAATTGACGCTGGTCCGCGTCAACGGCCACCGGCCGAAGAACACGCCCGAAGAGCATCTACTCGCCTTTTACGAGACCTTCGAGGAGGTGGAGGCCCGCAAGTTCGACGGCTTCATCATCACCGGCGCGCCGATCGAGACGCTCGAATACGAAGAGGTCACCTACTGGAAGGAGTTGCAGCGCATCTTCGACTGGACGACGACCAACGTCCATTCGACGCTGAACGTCTGCTGGGGCGGGATGGCTGCGATCTACCATTTCCACGGGGTTCCGAAATATCCGTTGAAGGAAAAGGCCTTCGGCGTCTACCGCCATCAGAACTTGCAGCCCTCTTCGGTCTATCTAAACGGCTTTTCCGACGATTTCGCCGTTCCCGTTTCGCGCTGGACCGAGGTGCGCCGCGCCGATATCGACCGGGTGCCGGATCTCGAAACCCTGATGGAATCCAAGGAAGTGGGCGTCTGCCTCGTACACGAGAAGAAAGGCAACCGGCTCTACATGTTCAATCACGTCGAATATGATTCGACGTCCCTGTCGGAGGAATATTTCCGCGACGTCGATGCCGGCGTGCCGATCAAGCTGCCGCACGACTATTTCCCCCACAATGACTCCGCACTTCCGCCGCAGAACCGCTGGCGCAGCCATGCACATCTCTTCTTCGGCAACTGGATCAACGAGATCTACCAGACGACGCCCTACGAGCTGGCGAAGATCGGAACCGGAGAGCGCTGAAGCAAAAAGTATGACTTTCCGGTTGCCGCCTCGGCGGAAATGCAGCAGGTTGACGCCGACTCGCGGAAATGGGGAGATGCATGGGAACAGACACGGAAATCTTCGGCCACCTGCCCTCCGGCGAGCCCGTACAGCGCCTGACGCTTAAGGGCGGCGGGCTGACGGCGTCGGTGATCACCTGGGGCTCGGTCATACAGGATTTGCGGCTCGAAGGACATGCAGCCCCGCTCGTGCTCGGCTTCGAGGATTTCGAAAGCTATCCGGCCCATTCCTCCTATTTCGGCGCCACCCCCGGCCGCAACGCCAACCGTATCGGCGCCGGCCGCTTCGCGCTCGAAGGCAAGGCCTATCAACTCGAGCTCAACGAGAACGGCGCCACGCATCTCCACGGCGGCAGCGACAATATCGCGAAGCGCAACTGGTCGATCCGCAGGCAGGCCGAAGACAGCGTAACGCTCGAGATCACCGATCCGGACGGCCGTGCCGGCTACCCGGGCAATTGCACGATCACCTGCACCTATACGCTGAAACCGGGCGGCACGCTCAACGTCGTCTACGAAACTGAGACCGACGCGCCGACCCTCGCCAATGTCTGCCAGCACAGCTATTTCAACCTCGACGGCGGCTCGGACGCATTCGGCCACGACATCATGATTGCGGCAGACCACTACCTGCCCACCGACGAGCGGCAGATTCCGACGGGCGAGATCCGCCCCGTCGCCGGTACCGCCTTCGATCTGCGCGAAATGACCTCGCTTGGAAGGCAGCTGGACGGCGGCGGAATCGCCTATGACCACAATTTCTGCCTCTCGCCGGAGCGCGTGCAGAAGCGCTCCGTGGCGCTCGTACGCAGCATCAATTCCGGTGTGTCGCTGGAAGTGCTGACGACGGAGCCCGGCGTGCAGCTCTATACCGGAGAAAAGCTCGACGTACCGGTCCCCGGCCTCGAAGGCCGCCGTTACGGCCCCTTCGCCGGCTTCTGCCTCGAAACGCAGATCTGGCCCGATGCGGTGAACCACGAAGGTTTCCCGAAGGCGGTGCTGAGACCGGGCGAAACGCTCCGGCAGGAAACGGATTACGTTTTCACCAAGAGCTGAGGCAGTTAGAGGCCGTTAGAGCACTTTCAGTTTCACCGCCGCTAATCGACGCCGCCTTCCACCGGCAGCGCGATACCGGTGACGAATTCGGCTGCGGGCGAGGAAAGAAAGAGAATCTCAGCGTTTCAGCGCCTGGATCGGACTTGACAAACCCCGGCTATGTTACGTTATTACGTTTATAAAGTGAAATGTAATAACGTATCCATGAAGCCGGAACATAGCCTCCGGCCGTCCATGCGACAGTGAGGTTCTCGCCAATGCCCGATCAGCTTGCCCCCACCCCCGTCACCGTCCTTACCGGCTATCTCGGAGCAGGAAAGACCACGCTTCTCAACCGCATCCTCTCCGAGCCGCATGGCAAGAAATTCGCGGTCATCGTCAACGAGTTCGGCGAGGTCGGCATCGATAACGATCTCATCGTCGATGCCGACGAGGAGGTGTTCGAAATGAACAATGGCTGCATCTGCTGCACGGTGCGCGGGGACCTGATCCGCATCATCGAGGCGCTGATGCGCAGGCGCGAACGGTTCGACGGCATCCTGATAGAGACGACGGGCCTCGCCGACCCCGCGCCGGTCGCCCAGACCTTCTTCGTCGACGAGGATGTCCGCTCCAAGACACGGCTCGACTCCATCATTACCGTTGTCGATGCCAAGCACCTTCTCGGCGAGATCGACCGCGCACATGAAGCGCAGGAGCAATTGGCCTTCGCCGACACGATCATCCTCAACAAGACCGATCTCGTATCGCCCGAAGGCCTGCAGGCCGTGGAGGATCGCATCCGCCGCATCAATCCGACGGCCGGCATCCTCAAGACGCAGCGCTGCAATCTCGAGATCGCCAGCCTGCTCGATCGCAATGCCTTCGATCTCGACCGCATTCTCGAGGTCGAGCCCGACTTTCTCGAAGCGGACCACGATCACGAGCATGACGACCATGTCGCCAGTTTTTCACTGGTCGAACGCCGACCCGTAGACCCGGAAAAATTCTTCCGCTGGCTCCAGACGACCGCCCGGGCCTTCGGCACGGACATGCTGCGGATGAAGGGCATCATCGCCTTTGCCGGCGACACCGACCGCTATGTCGTCCAAGGCGTCCACATGCTGGTGGAAGGCGACCACCAGCGCCCCTGGAAGGAGGGCGAAGAGCGCGTCTCGCGCCTCGTCTTCATCGGCCGCAACCTTCCCAAGGACGTCATCACCGACGGCTTCATGGCATGCTGCGCGAACCCGGCCGTCGTGGGATAGTCGAGAGCTATTGGCAGCCTTTGCGGATGTATGTCCGCAAAGGCTATGCGGCAAACCGGTGGCGAGAAGGGAGCTCGCAATATTGCTTCAGCTTTGGGGCCAGTTGCACCGGTCTACATGCTCACAGCTCTGAGGGCGGCCGGCAAAGCGCGCTCCGGCGCGCGAAAAGCATAGACAAACGCCGCTACGCGGCACGGCCGTGCCAAACGGAAAGCGCCCGAAGGGCTCATCAACCTGCTGAATTGTCCGAGGAATTTGGAGCGGGTGAGGCGATTCGAACGCCCGACCCCAACCTTGGCAAGGTTGTGCTCTACCCCTGAGCTACACCCGCTCATAAGACCCAGGCCCGGGGGTAGTCGATGGACCAGGGGTGTCGCCCCGTGTTGCGGCGACGGGCGCTATATGGCCCAAGCCCTTTTCAAATGCAACAGGGAAATGACGCGAACGCCAAGAATTTTTTAGCGAGTGCATTCCAAGGCCGGGAATGCCGCGTTTCCGGTTGCGCTGCGCCGCGCATGAGATTGCGGAACGTCTCGCTCCTCCTTAAAGCAGGCCGAGAGAAGATCGCGACTGCGGAAAGGATGACCATGAACAAGGCTGAGCCGAAGACTGCGGAAGATCTCTTCCGTTTTCTCGACGAACTCGGGATCGAACACAGGACGAAGCGGCACGCGCCGGTCTTCACGGTCGCCGAATCGGTGGCGCTGCGCGATGAAATCCCCGGCGGACATACAAAAAACCTGTTCCTGAAGGACAAAAAGGACAATTATTTCCTTCTGACCGTCGAGGAACACGCGACGGTGGACCTGAAGACCGTTCATCAGACCATCGGCGCGGCAAGCAAGGTCTCCTTCGGCAAGCCGGACAAGCTGATGGAATATCTGGGCGTGATACCGGGCGCCGTCACCGCCTTCGGCGCGATCAACGACACCGAGGGCAAGGTGAAGATCATTCTCGACGAGACGCTGATGGCGTTCGAGACGATCAACTGCCATCCGCTCTCGAACGACCAGACGACCTCGATCGCGTCGAAGGACATGCTGCGCTTCATGGAGGCAACCGGGCACGAGCCGCTTGTCTTGAAAGTGACGGCCTGACATACGATCTTTGGCGCGAATGCATGAAGCCGGACGCCCAAGTCCGCGAGGAGAGAAGAATGAGCGGTAGCGACAATCCCTATCAAGGTTCCTTCGGCACACAGATGACGGGCTCGGCCTCGTTCGGCGGACAGCCGGCAAGCACCGCGAGCGGCCCGAACGACCTGATCCCGGACGACCTGATCAGGGAGACGACAACCGCCGCCTTTACCCGCGACGTGCTCGAGGCATCGCGCCAGCAGCCGGTGCTCGTCGATTTCTGGGCGCCCTGGTGCGGGCCCTGCAAACAACTGACGCCCGTCATCGAGAAGGTGGTGAGAGAAGCCGCCGGCCGGGTGAAGCTCGTCAAGATGAACATCGATGACCATCCATCGATCGCCGGCCAGCTCGGCATTCAGTCCATTCCCGCGGTGATCGCCTTTATCGACGGGCGTCCGGTCGATGGCTTCATGGGCGCCGTGCCCGAGAGCCAGATCAAGGAGTTCATCGATCGGATCGCCGGTCCGGCCGCAGACGATGGCAAGGCCGAGATCGAGAGCGTGCTTGCCGATGCCAAGGCGCTGATCGATGCAGGCGACGCGCAGAACGCCGCCGGTCTCTACGGTGCCGTTCTCCAGGCCGACCCGGAAAACGCCGCGGCTGTCGCCGGCATGATCGAATGCATGATTGCGCTCGGGCAGGTCGCCGAGGCGCGCCAGGCGCTTTCCGGTCTGCCGGAAGCGCTTGCCGGGGAAGCGGCCGTCGCCGCCGTCTCGAAAAAGCTCGACCAGATCGAGGAGGCCCGCAAGCTCGGCGACCCGGCCGCGCTGGAGCGCCAACTCGCGCTCGATCCGGATGACCACGCGGCACGGCTCAAGCTCGCCAAGCTCCGCAATGTCGAGGGCGACCGCACCGCCGCCGCCGAACATCTCCTGACGATCATGAAGCGCGACCGCAGCTTCGAGGACGACGGCGCCCGGCGCGAACTGCTGTCGTTCTTCGAGGTATGGGGCCCGAAGGACCCGGCAACGATCGCCGCGCGGCGCAAGCTGTCGTCGATTCTCTTTTCGTAAGCGGCCTTCGCGTCGAATTTTTCAGCCCCGCCCGATCGATTCCGGTGTACTTCTCCCTTGAGATTTCGAAGGGCCGCACCATTTTTTGGTCCTACGGCACCGCGCCTCGATAAGGCGCGGCCGCTATCTGCAGGATCTGTCGGAATGCATGTCGGAAATGCGCGCTATCTCGGTCCGAAGGACTTACCGGAGATTCTTCCGGTGTTTCCCTTGACGGGCGCGCTCCTGCTTCCCGGCGCACAGCTCCCGCTCAACATCTTCGAGCCGCGCTATCTCGCCATGTTCGACGATGCACTCGCCGGCAACCGGCTGATCGGCATCGTTCAGCCCTCTTTTGCGGAAGGCCGCAACGACATCGACGCCTCGTCGGTGCCGGCGCTTTGCCAGGTGGGCTGCATCGGCCGGATCACCTCTTTCGCCGAGACCGGCGACGGCCGTTACATCACCTCTCTCACCGGCGTGTGCCGCTTCCGGCTTTTCGCGGAGGTGGCCGGCTGCCGCGGCTATCGCCGTTTCCGCATCGGCCCGTTCGGGAGCGATCTCGAAAATCCGGACGATGAGAGCCTCGTCGACCGGGAGGCGCTCCTCGCAGCCTTCCGGGCCTATCTCGACGCCAACAAGCTCGAGGCCGACTGGGAAAGCGTGGAACGCGCCAGCAATCGTACCCTCGTCAACTCCATGGCAATGATGTCGCCCTATGGACCGGCGGAGAAACAGGCGTTGCTGGAGGCTCCCGACCTCAAGACGCGGGCCGAAACGCTGATCGCCATCACCGAGATCGTGCTCGCCCGCAACTTCGGCGACCTCGACAATATTCTTCAATGAAAAGAGCGATGGACATCAACGCCAGCAAGGTCGATCCGAAACTCCTGGAACTGCTCGTCTGCCCTCTGACCAAGGGCCGCCTCAGCTACGATCCGGAAGCCAACGAACTGGTGTCCGAAAAGGCCCGCCTCGCCTATCCGATCCGCGACGGCGTGCCGATCATGCTGGTCTCCGAGGCGCGCAAGATCGAGGATTGAGGGTCGACGTTTCGGTGCGGCCAGGCTGCCTGAGCTTCTGGTTTGCCCCTCTTCTCGGGTTAACCCCCACGCGGGGATTTGCCCTTCTCCTCGGGTTCAACCCGAGGACTAACCCTCTTCCCGCAAGCGGCGAGAGGGAATTGATGCGTTTGCCGCTTGTCGCGCCGGTGCGGCGGATACTGCTCATGAAAGGGATCCCTCGGGAACCCAACCGCCTCAACCCCGCTCGGTCGGGATTGCCCCTCAACCGCCTGCCGCCACCTTCTCCCCGCAGGCGCAGGGCTGTCCGGGGAAAGTTCCGGGTGAATCGAAATGTCGCAGGCGCATGCCCCGTCAGACGGCGTTTTTCCGTCTATTTTCTGGTTGTCGAGACTCAGAAAAGGAGACGGAGCATGCGGTTCACCCCTAGCATTTTCGCCCAGCTGCTGAAAGCGATTGATCGCCGCAGCTTTCAGGCGATTGTGGATCGTCATGCCGGGGATGCCTACGACAAGTGCTTTACCAGCTGGGATCATCTGGTGGCACTGATCTATGCCCAGTTGAGCGCCACGACCAGCCTGCGCGGGTTGGAGGCGAGCTTCAACGCCAACAGTCAGCATCATTACCATCTCGGCAGTGGCCGGCTGATGCGCTCGACGCTGTCGGACGCCAACCGCCGCCGCCCGGTCGCCGTCTTCGCCGAGACCTTCGCGCTTCTGGCCGGTCAGCTCGACCGGCAGACGCGCCGGGAGGGCACCAAGATGCTGCGGCTGATCGATTCGACCCCGATCCCGCTGGGTAAGCTGTACGATTGGGCCAAGTCGAACGGCCGCATCCGCGGCATGAAGCTGCATGTCGTCTATGATCCCAAGGCCGATTGTCCAGGCATCCTCGACATCACCGACGCCAACGTCAACGACGCCCAGATCGGCCGCACGATCACCATCGAAAAGGGCGCAACCTATGTCTTCGACAAGGGCTACTGCCATTACGGCTGGTGGACGGCGATCGCCGAAGCCGGCGCCAGTTTCGTCACCCGGCCGAAGACCAACATGGGACTGGCTTTGGTCGCTGAACGCCCCGTTGAGCAACCTCAAGGCGATGGCTTCCTGGTCCTCGAAGACAGCCAGGTCAGCCTCGCCAGCAAGGGCGATTCCAAGCTGCCGATCGGCTTGCGCCGGGTAATCGTCAAGCGCCAGGACGGCGATACGATCACGCTTCTGACCAACGACCTCGAGCGCTCCGCCGTCGAGATCGGCCAGCTCTATAAGGATCGCTGGCAGATCGAGCTTCTGTTCCGCTGGATCAAACAGCACCTCAAGATCCGCAAGTTCCTCGGCAACAACGACAACGCCATCCGCCTGCAGATTTTCGCGGCGATGATCGCCTATGCACTGTTGCGCATCGCCGCCCGCCTCGCCCGCGTCCCTCTACCGATCCTGCGCTTCACCGACCTCGTCACCCAGTGCCTGTTCCAGCGCAAAAGCATCGCCGAAATCCACAAGCCGCCGCAGGTCAATCCAAGCCGACCAAAACCCCGGACCATCCCAAACCAAATGGTCTTCCGCTATGCATGAATTTTCCCCGGACAGCCCTGCCGCAGGCGGGGAGAAGGGATATGCCGCGCCCGCTCGCTCCCTCGGGCGGGCGGTGAATGCGGGGTTCAGTCGGCGCCGCTTGTCCCTTCTCCCCGCCTGCGCGGGGAGAAGGTGCCGGCAGACGGATGAGGGGCGGACAGAGGCACAAACGGTTGCGTTCAAATCGGCTCCCCGGCGAGCAGCCGCGGATCGGTTCTGCCGGGAGTGCCCGCCGCCTGGCGGATGAAGAACTTCTTGAGCGACGGCAGGCGATCGACGAGGCCGAGGCCGAGGTCGCGCACGACCCGCACGGGCATGATGTCGTTGGAGAAGAGCCGGTTGAGGACGTCCGTCGTAACGCCCATCCGGAAGGTATCGAAGCGCCGCCACGTCTGGTAGCGCTCCAGAACCGCGAGCGAGCCGATATCGAGGCCGAGGCGGTCCGCCTCGACGATCGTTTCGGCGAGGGCCGCGACATCCTTGAAGCCGAGATTGAGTCCCTGGCCGGAAATCGGGTGGATGCCGTGCGCGGCATCCCCGGCGAGCGCGAAACGCGGTGCGACGAAGTCGCGGGCAAGCGTGAGGCCGAGCGGGAAGGCACGCCGGCCGCCGACCACCTTGAGACGGCCGAGCTTATGGCCGAAACGGCGCTCCAGTTCCTCCTCGAAGATGAAATCGTCCTCCTTGACCAGACGCTCGGCATCATAGGTGCTCTCGGTCCAGACGAGCGAGGAACGGTTGTTCTTGAGCGGCAGCGTCGCGAAGGGACCGGCAGGCAGGAAATGCTCCTCCGCCGTCCCGCCATGCGGACGCTCGTGCTCGACGGTGGTGACGATGCCCGACTGGCCGTAATCGAACTCGACGACCTTGATGCCCGCCGCCTCGCGCAGCCTCGAACGAACGCCGTCGCAGGCGACCAGCAGCCGCGCCTCGATTGTCTCGCCGCCCGCCAGAGTGACGGCGACGGAATGATCTCCGCTCTTGAAGCTCTCCACCACGGTCGACTGCCGGATCGAAACGCCGAGTTCGTCGCAGGCGCGGCGCAGCGCACCGACGAGCGCCGTATTCGGCACCATATGGGCGAAGGGGCGGCCGTCGCCGCCATTATCCTCGCCCCCGCCCTCGAATGTAAGGAAGACCGGTCGGACCGGATCGGCCGTCTTCGAATCGGTGATCACCATTCTGAGGATCGGCTCGGCCTCGGGCGCGATCGCCTGCCAGACGCCGAGGACGTCGAGCATCCGCTCGGCAGCGGCGGCGACGGCCGATGCCCGTTCGTCCTTCGTCCACACGCCTTCCGGCGCGGCATCGACGACCATGACACCGAGATGGGGGGCCGCCTTTTTCAGCGATACGGCAAGCGAGAGGCCGACATAGCCGCCCCCGGCAATCAGAACGTCGATCATCCGCCTCGTCTCCCGTCGCACTTGAAGCATCATCTCGTGCCTATATAGATCAATGCCAACGCCGTTCCTACCATCGGAGACCGCCGAAATGTCGCGCCCTACCGAGACCGCCACGCCCATGGATGCGCTCCTTGCGATACTCGACCTCGAGAAGCTCGAGGAAAACCTCTTCCGGGGCTTGAGCCCGCAGGTCGGCTGGCAGCGGGTCTTCGGCGGCCAGGTGATCGGCCAGGCGCTGGTCGCCGCCCAGCGCACGGTCGACGGGGGCCGCTACGTTCACTCGCTGCACGCCTATTTCATGCGTCCGGGCGACCCTTCCGTTCCGATCATCTACGAGGTCGACCGGATCCGCGACGGCTCGAGCTTCGCGACGCGGCGCGTGGTGGCGATCCAGCACGGCAAGGCCATCTTCGCCATGTCTGCCTCCTTCCAGTACGACGAGGATGGCTTCGAGCACCAGTTCGACATGCCGGACGTGCCGATGCCGGAGACGCTGCCGGGAGAGCAGGAACTCAAGGAGAAGTTTCTCGTCCACGCACCGGAGGCGATCCGCCGCTATTGGGAACGGCCGCGGCCGATCGAAATCCGGCCCGTCTCGCTCGAACACTATTTCTCGCGCGCGAAGGCATCCCCGAAGCAGGACGTATGGGTGAAAGCGGTCGGGACGGTGCCGGACGAGCGCCATCTCCAGGCCGCCGTCCTCGCCTATCTCTCCGACATGACGCTCCTCGACACGTCTCTTTACGCACACGGCACATCGGTCTTCGACCGCAGCCTCCAGGTCGCCAGCCTCGACCACGCCATGTGGTTCCACCGGCCCTCGAAAATGGACGATTGGCTGCTCTATACCCAGGACAGCCCCAGCGCGCACGGTGCCCGCGGAATGACCCGCGGCAGCCTTTTCGACCGCTCGGGCGTTCTGATCGCCTCCGTCGCGCAGGAAGGATTGATCCGCAAAAAGGCAATTGCGTAAATTTTTGCCATTTTTCGGATTCTGCTTATATTTTAATCATTCCGACTGGCGTATTTTTAGCGTTCCGCGGCAGCCCCCTCGCCGGACGTGTTTTTTCCATTAGTTTTCAGTGGTTTGTTCTGCCTCATCGAATCTGGCACGCCCCTTGAATGTAGCTGTCCGGTTGCCAGCGCGTCAGGCGCTCAAGCAGCAAGGAGAGACGGCCTCCGCTGGAGGCAGACAAGGATGGGAACTCGATGAAAATTGTGATGGCCATTATCAAGCCGTTCAAGCTCGATGAGGTTCGCGAAGCCCTCACTGCCGTTGGCATCCAGGGTTTGACCGTGACCGAAGTGAAGGGCTACGGCCGCCAAAAGGGGCACACCGAGATTTACCGCGGCACCGAATATGCCGTGAGCTTTCTGCCTAAGCTGAAGGTCGAGATCGCGGTCGCGACGGAGATCGTCGACAGGGCCGTCGAAGCCATCGCTTCGGCCGCCAAGACCGGCCAGATCGGCGACGGCAAGATCTTCGTCTACTCGATTGACCATGCCGTGCGCATCCGCACCGGCGAGACCGACTCAGAAGCGTTGTAAACCACGCCGTTCAGGGAGCTATTTTCGATGTCGTCATTCACCCTTTCCAACTCTCTTCGACGCGTGGGAGCGACCGCTGCCGCGATGCTCGCGCCGGTCGTTGCATTTGCCCAGGAAGCCGCGCCCGCCGCGGCCGCAACACCGGTGCCGGACAAGGCCGATACCACCTTCATGTTCCTTTCGACGCTTCTCGTCCTGTTCATGCTGATCCCGGGCCTCGCCCTATTCTACGGCGGCCTCGTGCGCGCCAAGAACATGCTGTCGGTGCTGATGCAGTGCACGGTGATCGGCGCCGCCATGATGATCGTCTGGGTCGTCTACGGTTATTCCTTCGCCTTCGGCGGCTCGACGAGCGCCTATTTCGGCGGCTTCGCCAAGCTCTTCCTCGCGGGCGTGACCGTCGACAGCACCGCGGCGACCTTCTCCGATGGCGTCGTCATTCCGGAATATCTGTTCATGCTGTTCCAGATGACCTTCGCCGCGATCACCCCGGCGCTCATCGTCGGCGCCTTTGCCGAGCGCATCAAGTTCTCGGCCGCGATCCTCTTCGCCATCCTCTGGGCGACATTCGTCTATTTCCCGATCGCGCACATGGTCTGGGACGCAAACGGCCTGCTCTTCGGCATGGGCGCGCTCGATTTCGCCGGCGGCACCGTGGTCCACATCAATGCCGGCGTGGCCGGCCTCGTCGGTGCATTCATGGTCGGCAAGCGCACCGGCTACGGCCGGGACATGATGGCCCCGCATTCCATGACCCTGACGCTCGTCGGCGCTGCCATGCTGTGGTTCGGATGGTTCGGCTTCAATGCCGGCTCCAATCTCGAAGCCTCCGGCGGTGCGGTTCTCGCCACCGTCAACACCTTCCTCGCAACGGCTGCCGCAGTCCTTTCGTGGTCGCTCGTCGAGACGCTGACGCGCGGCAAGGCGTCGATGCTCGGCGCCGCTTCGGGCATGATCGCCGGGCTCGTCGCCGTCACGCCGGCGGCCGGTATCGCCGGTCCGATGGGCGCGATCATCATGGGCCTGATCGTCTCGCCGCTCTGCTACTTCTTCGTATCGGTGATCAAGAACAAGTTCCACTATGACGACACGGCAGACGTCTTCGGCGTGCACGGCGTCGGCGGCTTCTTCGGCGCGATCGCGACCGGCGTCTTCGCCTCCTCCTCGCTCGGCGGCATCGGCTATGCCGACGGCGTGACCATGGGAAGCCAGCTGATGACCCAGATCACCGCCGTCGCCATCACGATCGTCTGGTGCGGTGTCGTTTCCGCCATCCTCTACAAGGTGGTCGATGCGCTTGTCGGCCTTCGCGTATCGATGGAAGCGGAGCGGGAAGGGCTCGACCTCTCCTCGCATGGCGAAGCCGCCTATCACGCGAGCTGAGCAGCGTCGTCAAACGACGCCGCCAACAGTCCCGTCGCGGTCCGCATCCTGCGGATCGCCCTTGGCCCGGATCTCGCGATCCGGGCTTTTTTTGCGCTGCATACGCATCCCAGCCGCAATTTTTCCGGCACACGCGGATGGTTAATGTCACATTAACCCTACTTCGCTTAGGTTGATTCCATGGGCACGCAATGTGCCCGGAGCATCCCGCTTTTCGCCCGGATTAAGGGTGAGAAGGCTGCTCCTCACCAAAAGGGCTGGAATATTCATGGGCGGCCTTCTCGCGCGCTCTCGTTCCGGCGGATCGAAACGGGCAAAGCAGGCAACATGAGCAGAAGCAATACCGCAACGCTTGACAGCCGTTCCAACCGGTTCGTGCTGACCCACTTCGTCTGGCGGCAGATCGCCTCGCTGGCGGGGTTCGTACTCGTCGGTGCGCTGGCACTCGCCATTGCTGCCCTTTCGACATGGAACGTCGCGGATCCGAGCTTTTCCTATGCAACTTCGAACGAGCCGACCAACCTGCTCGGCTATGGCGGCGCCGTCTTCGCGGATATCTTCATGCAGTTCTTCGGCCTTGCGAGCGTCGTGGCGCTGCTCCCGGCCGTCGCCTGGGCTCTCGTTCTCATCCGGGGCACGCATTTCGACAAGGTGCTCAAGCGGCTCGGCCTGTGGTTCGCCGGCTCGGTACTGGCGAGCGCGGCCTTGAGCTGCGTTCCGGCGCCGATCACCTGGCCGTTGCCGAACGGCCTCGGAGGCGTCTTCGGCGACATGATCCTGCGTTTTCCGGCGCTCTTCACCGGAACCTTCCCGACGGGCACCTTTGCGACCGTCCTCGCCTGCCTCTTCACCGCACCAGCCGCCTGGTGCCTCGTCTACAGCGCCGGCCTCATCGGCGTCAGCGAGGATGAAGAGGCGGAACCGGCGCCGGAGCCCGCACCCAGCAAGGCGCGCACCATACGCGACGAACTCGAAGAGGAAGACGAAGAAGGCCCTCTTACTGTGCTGATGGGGTCGCTCGCCCATATGCGCTACACGGCGCAGGCGAGGCTGCGCCGCGCCTTCGGCATGGGAGCAAAGCCGGCGAAGCGTCAGTATGACGAGCCCTACGACTTCAACAACGACGAATTCGGCACATTGAACGAGCCGGTCCGGCCGAAGGCGCAGGCCGGTCGTATCGAGCCCTCGCTCGATCGTTCCGAGCGCCGCATCGTCACACCGCCGCCGATCATGGGCGACGAAGACGACCCGCCCTTCGATATCGACGAGCGACGGCCTGCCGGCATCCTGCCGGACGACGACGAAGACGACGTCGCCGCAGACTGGGCTCCGCGGCCTGCACCGCCGAAGCCGGCTCTGGCAATGGCGGGTTCGCGCGTGGCCCCGCCGCCGCCGCGGCCGAAAGCCGGGCAGCGCGTCGAACGCGAGGCGCAGCGCTCGTTCGTCGATGAAGACGGCGATTTCACGCTTCCGCCGATCCACTTCCTTGCCGAGCCGAAGAATGTCGCGCGCGATGCCTCGCTTTCTGCCGATGCGCTCGAGCAGAACGCCCGCATGCTCGAAGGCGTTCTCGAGGATTTCGGCGTCAAGGGCGAGATCATCCATGTCCGTCCCGGCCCCGTCGTCACCCTCTATGAGCTGGAACCGGCGCCCGGGATCAAATCGTCGCGGGTCATCGGTCTCGCCGACGACATCGCCCGTTCCATGAGCGCGATCGCCGCACGTGTCGCCGTCGTACCCGGCCGCAACGCCATCGGCATCGAGCTGCCGAACCAGCGGCGCGAGATGGTCTATCTGCGCGAACTGATCGGCTCCCGCGACTTCGAGACGACCAAGACGAAGCTCGCCATGGCGCTCGGCAAGACGATCGGCGGCGAATCCGTCGTTGCCGATCTGGCCAAGATGCCGCATCTGCTCGTCGCCGGCACCACCGGCTCGGGCAAGTCGGTGGCGATCAACACCATGATCCTGTCGCTGCTCTACCGGCTGAGACCCGATCAGTGCCGCCTCATCATGATCGATCCGAAGATGCTCGAGCTTTCCGTCTATGACGGCATCCCGCACCTTCTCTCGCCGGTCGTGACCGACCCCAAGAAGGCGGTCGTGGCGCTGAAATGGACCGTGCGCGAGATGGAAGAGCGCTACAAGAAGATGTCGAAGATCGGCGTGCGCAACATCGACGGCTTCAACAGCCGCGTCGAGCAGGCGCTGGCCAAGGGCGAGGCGATCACGCGCACCGTCCAGACCGGCTTCGACCGCCAGACCGGCGAGGCCGTCTACGAGACGGAGGAATTCGACCTTTCGCCGATGCCCTATATCGTCGTCATCATCGATGAGATGGCCGACCTGATGATGGTCGCCGGCAAGGATATCGAAGGCGCCGTCCAGCGGCTCGCCCAGATGGCGCGCGCCGCCGGCATCCACGTCATCATGGCGACGCAGCGTCCCTCGGTCGACGTCATCACCGGTACGATCAAGGCGAACTTCCCGACGCGCATCTCCTTCCAGGTGACCTCCAAGATCGACAGCCGCACCATCCTCGGCGAACAGGGAGCCGAACAGCTCCTGGGCATGGGCGACATGCTCTACATGGCCGGCGGTGGCCGTATCCAGCGCGTGCACGGACCCTTCGTCTCTGACACCGAGGTCGAAGAGGTCGTTGCCTATCTGAAGACGCAAGGCGTGCCGCAATATCTCGACGCGATCACCGAGGACGACGAGGACGAGAATGATGGCGGCGGTCCGGCCGGCACCTCCAACCTCGCCGATTCCGAGGACCCGTACGATCAGGCGGTGGCGATCGTGCTGCGCGACGGCAAGGCTTCGACCTCCTACGTGCAGCGGCGCCTCGGTATCGGCTATAATAGGGCCGCCTCGCTGATCGAGCGGATGGAGCAGGAAGGCATCATCAGCCCCGCGAACCACGCCGGAAAGCGCGAGATACTGGTGCCGACCGAGGCTGAGATCACCGGCCGGTAAGACAGCGCCACAGCGGCGTGATCAGCGCGCGGCGGGCGGTAACGGTCATTTGAAGGCGTCGTGTTTTCGGGGTTTTCCAACGCCTTGAAGGCGCCCCACTTGCCCTTCAAATGATCACGAATGAAGGAGACTGCGATGATGGAGACCAAAACCGACGGCCGCAACGGGGCAATCTCGCGGCGCGTCTTCGTTGGCGGCCTGGCGGCCCTCGCCGGCTTCGGCGCCACGACGTTCGGCGCGGGCGACGCTTCGGCTCAGGCGTCCGCCGTTGCCCAGAGGATCGCCGATCATTTCTCGTCCGTGAAGACGATGGCCGGCGAATTCGTCCAGTTCGGCCCGCGCGGCGAACAGACGGGCGGCAAGTTCTATATCCGCCGGCCGGGACGCATCCGCTTCAATTACGAAGCACCCTCGCCGATGCGGGTCATCGCCGACGGCAAGTCCGTCGTCATCGGCAATATGAAGCTCAAGACCTGGGATATCTATCCGCTCTCGAAGACCCCGCTCAATCTGTTGCTCAGCGAAAGGATCGACTTGAGAAGCAGGATGGTACGCGACGTGAGGGTGGAAGCGGACCTCATCACCATCGTACTCGGCGACCGCTCCATCTTCGGAGATTCGACCATCACGATGATGTTCGACCCGAAGAGCTACAATCTGCGGCAGTGGACGATCACCGACGCGCAGAAGAAGGACACGTCGGTGATGATCTTCAACGTCCGGACCGGCATCGCGCTCGACGACAAGGTCTTCCGCATCCCCTATGACGAGGTGCGCAACAAGCGCCGCGGCGGCTGATCACGAAATGCTCCGACTTTGAAGCGAGGCACTTCCGAACGGAAAACCGTTACACGCTTTTTCTGGAAGTAAGCCTGTTGGGGTTCGGGATCCCGCCAGACCAAGTCCTTGGGCTGAAAGAACGCTTCCCGCGCCGCAGACGCGGCATGTCGACCCAAATCTCGCGCTGACCGACGCGCTCGACAACCTTGCCCGCTTGTCGCGACGGTCATCTCTGAACATCCTTCAGGAACGTGCGCAGGGCGCGGTGGAAATCGGCGACGTATCGCGCCTTGTCCTCCGCCTTGGGGGTGATCTGGACGAAGCGTGCAGCGGGGATTTTCTCCGCCAGCGCACGCGCGTGGGCGATGGGATGGACGAGATCGCGTTCATGACCGATGACGAGCGTCGGGACGGCGATGCGGGCGAGATCGGCCTCCGTGACTCCCGGGCCGTCCTTGGAAACCGCGGTGAGGAGCGCGGCGGTGACCTCGATGGGTTCCCGCGCGAAAAAGCCGGTCAGCGAGGCCAGATTGTCCGGCGCGGCCGCCGCAAGACGCTGCCCGAGGGGACCTGCCAGGAAAGCGGCCTTTGCCGCTGGCGGCGGCAGATGGGTCAAAAGGTGGCCGACTTCGGCATTCGGGATCATATTTTCCGGCGCCGATGCCGTCAGCCAGGCGGGCCGGGCGAGGACAAGCGCGCGGACGAGATCGGGACGCTTTACGGCAAGGCGAAGCGAAATCGCCGCCCCCATGGAAATGCCGCCGATGATGACAGGCACTTCCAGATTGGCCTCGACATAGGCAGCGACGTCATTCGCGAAGGTTTCGATCGAAAGCCTGTCGAGTCCGCCGGACTGCGATCGGCCATGACCGCGAGCCTCGATCGTGACGCGGCGGTAGCCGGGTTCGGTGGGAAACGCTTCGGAGGTCTGGCCCGCGTCGCCGCAAAGTCCGTGCAGGAAGACAACCGGCATGCCCTCGCCCGCCGTGTCGACATTCAGCCGCGTGCCGTCGCTTGTCTCGAAGTTGATGCTCATCGCCCCGCCTCAAGCTTTTCGGAGAGGAAGCGGGCAACGTCCTTGGCCTCGCTTGCTACAAGCCCATGAGTGATCAGGCTGCCGGTAAAGCCGATGGCCTTCAGGCGACCGAGATAATGTGCGTAGTCGAGCACACCCTTTCCAGCGGTCGCAAAGCTGCCGTCCGGGTTCCGGTCCTTCGCATGCGCCATGACGATGCGGTCGGCGAGAAGATCGATTGCCGCGGACACGGTCGTCCGCTGCTCATCAAGCGTTGTCGTTTCAAAGAGATTGGCGGGGTCGAGCACGATTTTTATACGCGGGCTCCGCATCTCGTCGATCAGCCGGCGGGCCTTTTGCGCCGAGTTGACGACATTGGCAAGCTCCGGCTCGATGCCGAGATCGACGTCGCAGCGGTCTGCAATGCCGATCGCCGTTTCCATGGCCTGGAGCAGATCGCGCCAGGCTTCCGGCGTGTCGTTTTCGGGGTGCTCCCTCCACTGGTCGAGTGGATCGCGCGTGCCGGTGCAAAGCGTGACGAGGCGGGTGGACATCGCGTGGCTGCGTTCCGCCAGAACGGCTAACCGGCGGTGGCCGGCCTCGCGCATCGCCTGGTCGGGATGGATCATGTTGTAGGTGCCGGAGACCGCCGCGATTTCGATGCCGGCCTTCTTCGCCGCGTCGGCAACCGCGCACGCCTGCCCCTCGTCGATGGCTTCAGGCATGGAGGCGAGGCCCGAGCAGGCCATGTTGTACTGCGCGGCGGCAAACCCGGCAGCCGCGACGGCATCGAGCACCGCACCCGGTTGCGTACCTTCAAAGGTCTTGGCGAAGACCCCGAGCTTCATCAGACGCCACCGTCGACATCAGAAAGTGCAACCGCCTTGCCGCTCTCCACCGAACGGGCGATGGCGACCATGGCGCGGACCGAGGCGAGGCCGTCGTCGATGCCGGCGCCTTCCATCGGCGCACCATCGAGGATGGTGCGTGCAAAACCTTCGACCTGGCGGCGATAGAAGTGACCGTCGGCACCGAGCACCCGATGCGTCGCGCCATCGGCCTCGCGGAAAATGTCCACCTCGCTCGTCTTGTAGTACCAGGGGTTATAGGTCTTGCCGAGAACGCTGCCCTTCTCGCCGTAAATCTGGAAACCCTCGTGCCAGTCCATGCGGACTTGCACGGTGAGGTCGAGGTGGCCGAGCGTGCCGGAAGCGAACTCGGCGTCGACGAACCAGCACCAGATGCCGGCCCGCTCGGAAAGCCGCGCCTGCACCGAAACGATGTCGCCGCCGAAGTAACGCGCGGTGTCGATCAGGTGGCAGCCATGGGCTAGCATGTAGTAGCGGCGCAGATCCGCCTTCGGATTGGCCGAGGGCTTTTTCGCCTTGGCACTGGTGACGATCAGCGGCTGGACGGCATCCGTCATCGCATAGCGGTGCGTGCTGTCGCAATACCAAGCCTTGAGGGCGATCATCTCGCCCATCTCGTCGGCAATGAAGGCCTTCGCCGCCTGGAGGCCGGCATCAAAGCGCTTCATGTGGCCGACCTGAAAGATCTTGCCGGACTTTTCGACGGCCTCCTTGAGATCAATGCATTCCTCGACCGTCACGCCGACGGGTTTTTCGCAGAGCACATGCTTGCCGGCTTCGAGTGCGCGCAGCGAGGCCGGGACGTGGAAGGCGTCGGCGGTCGCGATGATCACGGCTTCGAGATCGGGATCGGCGAGCATCCTGTCGTAGTCGTTGTAGGTCTTCGCCGCACCGTGGGTGATCGCCATGCGTTCGCGCAGGTCATCGGCGACATCGCAGATAGCATGGAGATCGGCATTGGCAGCCTTCGTGCAGGCCTCGAAATGAGCGGCCTGGGCGATCTGCCCGGCACCGAGCACACCCACTCGAAGGCGGCGTTCCTGTTTTGCTGGCATTCTAGAGTTCCCCAAGGGTTTGTTCATAGAGCGGCAACCCGTCGGACAGCGCACCGGCGACGAACTCGAAACGGTGCGTCATCGCCGCCGCGCGGCGGTGGACCGCACCAAGAAGGCGCCCCGACCGCCACCCACCATACCTACAGCGCCGCGCGTCTTATCAGACGCGCAAAGGTCGCTGTAGCACTTCGATCTGCTGCATGTTCTTGTCCTTTAATCGGATAGGATTAAAGGAAACATGCACTACAGCGCCGCGCGTCTTATCAGACGCGCAAAGGTCGCTGTAGCACTTCGATCTGCTGCATGTTTTTGTCCTTTAATCGGATAGGATTAAAGGAAACATGCAGTCGTCTGAAACGTCGAGAAGCCATGCAAAAGTCCGTCGAGGCCATCGGCCCTTGAATGATGGAGAGCCTGCGCCCGGCGGGCGGTCTGCTGAGTACAAGTCCCCATCCCGGCCGAAACAAGGGCGAGATGGGGAATGGAAAAGGCCTAGTTCGCAGTCTTGCCGCAGGTCGTCAGCGCATCCTCGGGGGTGCACACCTCGGTACCGGTCTTGATGAACGGCTCCACCTTTTCGCCCTTGGTCAGCTTGTCCAGCGCCATGATGGTTTCGTAACCCATATCATAGGGACGCTGGCCGATGTTGTAATGGCTTAGTCCTTCGGCCAGCAGCGGCAATTGCGGGCCGAAATTGTCGCCGAACACCACAACCAGGTCCTTTCTGTCGAGGCGTGCCTTGAGCGGCTCCATGGCCTGCTTGTAAGCCTGCGGGGCATACTGGGCCCAGCCGCCCACCGCAACGAAAGCGCTCAGCTCTGGGTTGTTCGTCATGACGTCGCGCACCTGCTGGGCGGCAAGCGTGATGTCGTCATTGTTGTAGACAGGGCAACCTGCCGGCTCGGTCCATCCGTTCTGGCCTGTCAGCTTTTCCGCACCCTTGTCCTTCGTGACGCCGGCAAGAGTGTCGCGGATGCCTTGGACGCGGGCTTTCAGGTTCTCGGATGCAGGCGCACCCGACTGGATGCAGACGGTACCGCCGTCCTTCTTGCTCTCGAGCACCTTCTGCGCCAACGCGATGCCGAACTCATAATTGTCGGTTCCGATGTAGGTCGAGCGCAGGCCTGCATCTTCGGGCAGTACGTCCGTGTCGAAAGTCACGACCGGAATGCCTTTATCCTGGGCCATTTTCATGATGCGAGCCATGGCTTTCGGGTTGCCGGCCGAAACGCCGAGGCCGGCCACACCGCGGGTGACCATGTCCTGGGCAAGCTGGACCTGCTTGGCTTCGTCATACTCGGTCGGGCCAAGATAGGTGCAGGTAACGTCGCCCAGCTTCTTCGCGGCGGCCTCGCACCCCTGCTGGATCGGCGGGCTGAAGGCGTTGTTGAGCACCTTGAAGACGAGGGCGAATTCGCGATCGGCAGCGTTGGCCTGGGGCGCAGTCAAGCCGGCGGCCAGGCAGGCCACCGAAAGGGCTGCCGTGAGAGTGCGTACTGGTTGCATTGAAGTTCCTCCCTTTTCCTTGTTGACGCGGATTGCGCTCACCGACGCAGCGAGCGGATTCTTTCGAGCAGGACCGCGGCTAGAATGAAACTTCCCACGAACATTCCCTGCCAGAACGGGTTTACCCCTGCGATGAGCAGGGCGTTGCGGATAACCTCTACGAGGATCGCGCCGATGGCTGCGCCGAGCGCCGTGCCGAACCCGCCTGTCAGCGACGCTCCGCCGATCACCGTCGACGCGATGACCTGCAACTCGTATCCGGTTCCGATCGCGTTGGTGACGGCGCCAAGCCAGCCGACCAGGAACACGGCCGTTATCGCGACCATCAGGCCGTTGAAGGCGTAGGCCGAGACCTTGATGAGGTCCACAGGGATACCGGCCAGTCGCGCCGCAGCCTCGTTGCCGCCGATGGCGAACAGGTAGCGGCCCCACCGCGTCATGGTCAGCAGGAAATGCAGGATGATCACGCCCGCGACGAGAGCATAGACAACATTAGGCAGTCCGAAACTGTAGCCACCGCCGAGCGCGATGATACCGTTGGTGGCCCGTCCGAATTCGTAGAACACCTCGTTGTTCGTGAGCACCAGCGCGAGGCTGCGCCCGATGGACAAGGTGGCAAGAGTGACGATGAATGGCGGGAGCTTGACGTAGGAGATGATGATTCCGTTGACCATACCGCAGGCGACACCCATCGCGAGAGTCGCGAGGATGCCGACGGCGAGCGGCATGTCCGAATTGAGCACGATGCCAAGCGTCACTCCGCACATGCCAAGGATCGATCCGACGGAGATATCGATACCGCCGCTGATGAGCACCGGCGTCATGCCGAGCGCCATGATCCCGATGAAGCAGGCATTCTGGAAAATGTTGAGGAGGTTTCCCGAAGTCGCGAACTTTGCCGAGATGACCGACACGACCAAGCCGATCACCAGGATAGCCAGTGCTATCCACGTTTCCTGCGCAAGGAATACGCGGCTCCAGAAAGGGCGGTCGGAGCCCTTCAGGAGATCGACATCCATGTGGGGAACTTCCTCGGGAGCACTCATGCGTTGTTTCTCCGGGATCAGGCAGTCTGGATCGCGCCGGTTATCAGGCCGGTCACTTCTTCGGGGCTTGATTGCCCGATCATCTTGTCGGCCACCTTGCGACCCCGACGCATCACCACGACCCTGTCGCAGACCTCGAAGACGTCGGGCATGCGATGGCTGATCAGGATCACGGAGAGGCCTTGTGCCTTCATGCGGCGGATCAGGGCCAGCACCTCCGCGACCTGCCGGACACTGATTGCCGCCGTAGGCTCGTCCATAAGGACGATTTTCGACCTGGCGAGCCGGGTACGAGCAATTGCCACCGCTTGGCGCTGGCCGCCGGACATGCGCACCACGAGATCGGCCGGTCGGGTCTCGGATTTGAGTTCCTTGAATATCTCGGCCGAGCGGGCGTTCATGCGCTTGTGATCGAGTACCTTGAACGGCCCGACCTGCCGCATCAATTCGCGGCCGAGAAAAACGTTCGCCGAAGCGGTCAGGTTGTCGCAGATCGCCAAATCCTGATAAACGACCTCTATTCCATGGCGACGAGCTTCTGCCGGTCCGGAAAAGACCACGGGCTCGCCTTCCAGGATGTAGGAACCGGAAGACGGCTGGAAGTTTCCGGCAATGGTTTTCACCAATGTCGACTTGCCGGCCCCATTGTCCCCCATCAGGCCAAGAATCTCACCCTGGGTGATCTCGAGAGTGACACCATCGAGTGCGCGGACGGCACCGAAATCCTTCACGATATTTTCGAGTCGCGCCAAAACCGTCATCGCACCCTACCGGAAGTTTTGTAGTGTTTCCGAACAAAACACCGTTTCCCTCGACCGTCAATGCGCCACACGTCCTTTTCGATGCTGCAATGCATCAAAAAATTGACTCAATTGACAGGCCCGTCTGCGCACATTAGTAATTTTATCGAACAAATAGGCTGCAAATTGTCAAACACACTGCTTTTTCGTCCGAACGAGGCGCGCGCGCTTTCGGCACTGTTTCGCACGGGTGGGTTAACTCGCGCATCCTTGGCGCGTGAGCTCGATCTGACCCGCTCGACAACGGGGATTCTGGTGCAAAACCTTGTCGATGCTGGTTTGGTGCGGGAACGCGACTCGACAACGGGAAACGAAGCAGAAGCCAAGGTCGGGCGCCCCGGGATCATCGTTGAAATCGCCGGCAGCGGTGTTTGTTTTTTCGGCGCCTACATCGGCGTGAACCGGATCGACGTCATCGCCATCGACCTGTCGGGAACGGTCCGCGCGAAGGCCACTCGCCCATTCTCGGGTCCGGCAAGCAGGCCCGCTCAAGCGATGGAACTCATTGTAGCACTGGTTGACGAGGTACGTAGTACGTTGCCTTCCGGCGCACGGCCCCATGGCCTCAACGTAGCGCTGCCGGGCTTCCTGGATGGGGACGGCGAAACCTTTCATGCCGCCATATTGGGCTGGCACGGGGTCAGCCTTGCGCAACTGATTTCCGAGTCCATCGACCTCGATGTCCCGGTCCTCCTCGAAAACGATGCCAACGCGGTGGCCGTGGCCGAGACCTATCGTTCGGCTCCCCCGTACGGCGAGGGCGATGACAGCCTCGTCGTTCTCATAGAGAATGGCGTTGGGGGCGGCATCGTCAGCCATGGCAAGCTGCATCGCGGGCAGTTGGGCGGCGCTGGCGAGATCGGCCACATGCCGATCGGAGAGGCCGGATTCGTTTATGACGCTGTGCGTCCTGGTCGTTGGGAAACATTCATTGGCAAGGACGCCATCCTTGCCCGATATGCGCATATCGGCGGCGTCATCAGTTCGCTTGACGCGTTTATCGCAGTGCTGGCGTCGGGTGACCCTACCGCGCTTGCCTGCGCCCGCGACTGGGCTCGCTGGCTGGTTCGAGGGCTGGCGACCCTTGCCTGCGTCCTGCAGCCGGGCCGCATCATCCTCGCCGGATCGGTCAGCGCGATCTATCCCTTCGTGGCCGAACAAGCGGAGGCTTCGTTGGCCGCGTCTCTCATTGAAGGCTATCCGATGCCGCGCATTGAAACGTCAAGCACCGGCAATGACGGGCCTGCCCTGGGTGCTGCCTATCTTCTGCATCAGGCGATGCTTGCAGGCAATACGCGCCCGCATACGCGCGATGTCGCCGCTCTTTGACAGACAGGAGTTTTCATGACGCTCAAAGCCGTCTCCGGAACGATCGCCGTTGCTGAAATCGGGGGAACCTCGGTCAAGATCGGTTTTGCGGATCATGGTGTGCCGCTCGAAGTCACGCGCACCTTTTCGACGAGTGATCTTCGGCGCGGCGCTCCTGCGGCACAACTCGCCGGGCTCCTGCAATGTGCGTCAGTCGATGCCGGCCTGACCATCGAGCGGGTAGTGGCAACTGTCCCAGGGTTCATCGGACGTGACTGCGATACAATCATCCATGCCGCAAACATCCCCGAACTAAACGGGATTCGCCTGGCCTCCGAACTGGCTTCCACGCTTTCGGTACCCGTCCAGTTGGAGCGGGACGTGGTTCTGCAGTTGCTCGGGGAAAGCGCCTCCGGCGCAATTGCCAACGAATGCGAGGTGTTGGCGGTCTACTTCGGCACCGGTATCGGTGCAGCTTACTTGGGCGAGAACGGCATTTTTCGCGGCGGCGGGTGGGCGCTTGAAATCGGCCACATGCCGGTGCTCGAGCCGGGTGACCGCCAGGAATCCCCCAAGCGGATCGAGGCGTACGCCTCTGGTGCGACTCTGGTGGACCTCGCATCTGCACATGGCGTCGCCGTGAAGGACCTCTTCCAGGCCGCTGCCCAGTCGCCGAAATTAAACGACGCTCTTGATGACATATTGTGGCAGCAGGCGATAACCGTTGCCAGAGCGACGGTGTTGTTTTCGCCACGCATCATTCTGCTGGGGGGTGGCGTCATCGACATGGACGACTATCCACGCGACACGCTCACGCAGCGCGTTTTTGGCGCATTACCGCATGCCGGCTCGATTCATTCCATCGACATACGCTGGGCCACACTGGGGTGGCAGGCAGCCATTTTCGGTGCCGTTCGTCTTGGCGACATGGTGGCTTAATTCCGCCGGGCATGATCCGCGCTCCAATGCGTCTTGACTGCCGGCTGCGAAAGCAGCGCCCGAAGGAAGCCTTGCGCGATCTGCGTACCGGCGGCTTTTTCAAGCTTGTCGATCGGTGCCGAACCTGTTTAAACGCTCCCGTTGCCGGACGCGTGATCCTTTTCCGGCAATTTCCCGGGAGAACGAGGAATGCCTCTTTCCATTGCCACATGGAACATCAACTCCGTTCGCCTGCGCATGCCGCTGGTCGAACATTTCCTCAAGACATGGCAGCCGGACATCCTCTGCCTGCAGGAAATCAAGTGTCGGAACGACCAGTTCCCCTCCGCGCCGCTGAGGAAGCTCGGCTACGAATATATCGAGATGCACGGGCAGAAGGGCTATCACGGCGTCGCCACCATCTCTCGCCTGCCGCTTCATGAGCTGTCCGACCGCCGCGACTACTGCGGCGTCGGCGATGCACGTCATCTCTCCGTGGTCTTCGCGGCCGGTGGAAAGACGATCCGCCTCCATAATTTCTATGTACCGGCCGGCGGCGACGAGCCGGACCGCACGGTCAATCCGAAGTTCGGACACAAGCTCGACTTCGTCGACGAGATGAAGCTCCTGCACGCGGAGGCCGAGGCCGGCGTCTCGTCGATCCTCGTCGGCGATCTCAACATCGCGCCGCTCGAGCACGACGTCTGGTCGCACAAGCAGCTTCTCAAGATCGTCAGCCATACGCCGGTCGAGACCGAGGGCCTGGTTTCGGTGATGACCGGAGGCGCCTGGGTCGACCTGATGCGCCGCCACGCGCCGCCGCCGGAAAAGCTCTACACCTGGTGGAGCTATCGGGCGAAGGACTGGACCGCCGCCGACCGCGGACGCCGCCTCGACCACATCTGGTCCTCCGCCGATCTCGCAAGCCAGCTCGTCCGCGTCGAGATCCTCAAGGAAGCGCGCGGCTGGGAGCGCCCGTCCGACCATGTGCCTGTCATAGCGCATTTCGAGCTTTGACGACGCCGTCCGCTTACGCAAACCGCCCGGCAAGCGCCTCCACGCGGCGGATCATCGCCTGAATGTTTTCCCGGATGCGGGCTTCCACCATGGCGGTCACCTCGGGATATTCCTCGAGCATCCGGCGGAAGAGCGGCCGGTTGATCCGGATCACCTCGCTGTCCTCTTGCGCCGTCGCGGTGAACTTGCGCTCGACCATCGAGATGAGCGCGAGCTCGGACAGGAGCGCGCCACGGCCGACGGTCATCACCTGCTGCTGGCGGCCCTGCGCGTTCGCATTCGAAAGCGCGAAGCTGCCGGCCGCAACCGCATAGGCGCAATCGGCCGGCGCGCCTTCCCGGAAGAGTTCGTGCCCCTTGGCCACCCGGCGGCGCTCGGCGCCGAAGGCGATCAGCCTCAGCTTGTCCTCGCCGATGTCGGCGAAGAGCGACACGTTGGACAAGAGTGCGATGTCGTCATTGAGCGCCAAGCGGCAAATCTCCCCCGGTCATGTCGTCCGGCTTAGGGAACGATCTTGTAGCCGCCGTTTTCTGTCACCAATATCTCGGCATTGGAAGGGTCGCGCTCGATTTTCTGGCGCAGCCGGTAGACATGCGTCTCGAGCGTATGGGTCGTGACGCCGGAATTATAGCCCCAGACCTCCTCGAGCAGCACGTCGCGGGTGACCACTTTCTGGTCGGCGCGGTAGAGATAGCGGATGATTGCGGCTTCCTTTTCCGTCAGGCGGATCTTCTGGCCGTTCTCCATGGTAAGCAGCTTCTGGCTCGGCTTGAATGTGTAGGGGCCGACATTGAAGGTCGCGTCCTCGCTCTGCTCGTGCTGGCGAAGCTGGGCGCGAATGCGGGCAAGCAGCACGGCGAAGCGGAACGGCTTCGTCACATAATCGTTGGCACCGGCTTCGAGGCCGAGGATCGTATCGGAGTCGGTGTCGTGGCCGGTCAGCATGATGATCGGGGCCTTGAAGCCGCCCTTGCGCAAGAGCTTCACCGCCTCGCGCCCGTCCATGTCCGGCAGACCTACATCCATGATCAGGAGGTCGACCTGCCGGCCACGCGCCATCTGAATGCCCTTCCCGGCGGTCGATTCCTGCAGTAGGTCGAACTCTTCGTAAAGGGAGAGCTGTTCTATCAACGTCTCACGCAGATCATCGTCGTCGTCGACAAGGAGGATGGTGCGAGTCGCCATGGGACAGTTCCTGTTTGCTTCCTGAATCAAAACTAACTCAAATGCCGATCTTGGCAAGCGCGGCGGTCGCTGCCGCATGTTTCCTTAAATCCTAACCTATTTAGGATAGAGACAGGCCGCAACTGAAAGTGGCCGCAGCGACGTCTGCGCGTCTGATGAGACGCACGGCGCTGCAGGCATCGTCATATATGAAAACCGGCTTAAGGTCGCGGCGAGATCACGGCAAAGCAAGAATTTGTGAGACTGATGCGCAAGAAGGCGTCGACAACAGGATCGAGAAAAGGGACCATCCTCGTCAGAACCGCTCCGCGCGACCGGAAGCGCGCCCTCGTGCTTTTCGACGGACGGGTCGAGCAGGCTGCGATCGGGCGAAGCGGCGTCACTGCCATCAAGCGCGAAGGCGACGGGGCGACGCCCCGCGCGGCGATGCGGCTCATCGGCGGCTTTGTCAGGCGCGATCGTGTCCCGTTGCCCCCGACGCGCCTGCCGATGCGGGCCGTCCGCGGCGACATGCTCTGGTGCGATGCCCCGCAGCATCCGTGCTATAATCGCCCCGTCAGGGCGCCGTTTCGTGCCGGACATGAACGCATGATGCGCGACGACGGGCTCTATGACATCTGCCTCGTCATGGATTGGAACATTTCCTCCCGCAGGCGCAATGCCGGCTCGGCGATCTTCTTCCACCTCATCCGTCCGGGTTACGAGCCGACCGAGGGCTGCGTGGCCGTCAGCCTTTCGGCAATGCGGCGACTGATCCGGCAAATGCATCGCGGGACGGTCGTGAAGGTCGTTTAGCTTCGGCCCCGCGACAAAGCCGAACGGGCACTGCGAATCAGCCCGACCGTTCCTCCTCAAGCATGCGCGGCGTCACGAAGCGAACCAGGCGGCCGGTGCCGGGCTCTATGTCCGACCAGCGCTCGATGTCGAAATCCATGACCGCGAGCCCGGCTGTCGGAAACTTCTCCCTCAGCCGCTCCAGCGCAGCTGCATCGCCCCGCCCGGCAAGCAGGAGCGCGAGGTCGGCCATTCCCGGATTGTGGCCGACGAGGAGCAGTTTCTCCACCGTCGGCTCGATCCTGCGGATGGCGTCGAGAATGGCCGTTGCGGCGACCTCGTAGATGCCGACCGCATCGCGCTCGGGGATCTTGTGCGGCAAAGCCTCGGCGACGAGTTCCCAAGTCTCCTTTGCGCGCCGCGCGGTCGAAACGAGCGTCAGGTCCGGAGCAAGCCCCTGCCGGGCCATGAAGGCGCCGACAACGGGCGCCGCTTTCCGTCCGCGCTCCGAAAGCGGCCGGCGATGGTCGGCAACGCCGTCCGGCCAGGCGGACTTCGCATGGCGGAGCAGCATGAGTCGGCGTGTCGAGGGCCGGGCGTCATCGGGCATGAGAGCTCCTCAGGGCAGCGAATTGGGGGCGGCAGCGCATTGTCGCATCATCATGAGTATAAAAAAAGCCGCCCCGAAGGGCGGCTCAAACGCCGGAAAAGCTCAGAACCGGCTATTTCCACTCGCGAATGTCGACAAAATGACCGGCGACCGCCGCCGCAGCCGCCATTGCCGGAGAAAGCAGATGCGTGCGCCCCTTGAAGCCCTGACGGCCTTCGAAGTTGCGGTTCGATGTGGAGGCACAACGTTCGCCAGGCTTCAGCCGGTCGTCGTTCATCGCCAGGCACATGGAGCAGCCGGGCTCGCGCCAGTCGAAGCCCGCTTCCTTGAAGATCTTGTCCAGGCCTTCCGCTTCCGCCTGTTCCTTGACGAGGCCGGAGCCCGGAACGATCATCGCCGAAACGGTCGGGGCGACCTTGCGGCCTTCGACCACCTCGGCGACGGCGCGCAGGTCCTCGATGCGGCCATTGGTGCAGGAGCCGATGAACACCCGGTCGATGGCGATATCGGTGATCCTCGTGCCGGGCTTCAGGCCCATATAGTCGAGCGCACGCCACTTGGAGGTCCGCTTCGTCTCGTCCTGGATGTCGTCAGGGTTGGGAACGACCCCCTGTACGGAGACGACGTCTTCCGGCGAGGAGCCCCAGGAAACGATCGGCGGCAGATTGGCGGCATCGAGCACGACGACGCGGTCGTAATGGGCGCCTTCGTCCGTGTGCAGCGTCTTCCAGTATTCGACCGCCCTGTCCCAGGCCTCGCCTTTGGGAGCGCGCGGCTTGTCCTTGATGTACTCGAAAGTGGTTTCGTCCGGTGCGATCAGCCCGGCGCGCGCGCCGCCTTCGATCGTCATGTTGCAGACGGTCATGCGGCCTTCCATCGACAGCGACCGGATCGCTTCACCGGCGAATTCGATGACGTGGCCGGTGCCGCCCGCGGTGCCGATCTCGCCGATGATCGCAAGGATGATGTCCTTTGCGGTGACGCCCGGCGGCAATTGGCCGTCGACGCGCACCAGCATGTTCTTCGCCTTTTTCTGGATCAGCGTCTGCGTCGCCAGCACATGCTCGACCTCGGACGTGCCGATGCCGTGCGCCAGCGCACCGAAAGCGCCGTGCGTCGAAGTGTGGCTGTCGCCGCAGACGATCGTCATGCCCGGCAGCGTGAAGCCCTGCTCCGGACCGACGATGTGGACGATCCCCTGGCGCTTGTCATTTTCCGAATAATATTCGACGCCGAAATCCGCGGCGTTCCTGGCGAGCGCCTCGACCTGGATGCGGCTTTCCTCGTTCTTGATGCCGAGATGGCGGTCCGGCGAAGTCGGAACGTTGTGATCGACGACGGCGAGCGTCTTTTCCGGGGCGCGAACCTTGCGCCCAGCCATGCGCAGTCCCTCGAAGGCCTGCGGGCTCGTCACCTCGTGAACGAGGTGACGGTCGATGTAGAGAAGACAGGTTCCGTCGTCCTGGCTGTCCACCAGGTGATCGTCCCAGATCTTGTCGTAGAGAGTACGCGGTGCGCTCATGGCTTATGTATCCATCGTATTTTCAAGAATGTGGAATGGGGGCCGGCGCCAATGCGGCCGGTAACAGCTGATCGTGCGATCAGGATAGGCGGCTGGTGAGCGCCCCTGAAACGCGCGCAAAAAAGCGTGCCGGCAGGCGCTTGTGATCCTGCAGCACGACGATCTTCTGCTCGCGACATCCGAATTTGGATTCCATGACCGTGCTCATATCAATTTTTTGACAGTTCGGCAATCCGGCGGCACGAGGAGTGCCGCCCGATGACGGGTGTGCTCGCGTTGAATGGCCGGAACGGATATGATAAGCAAAGCTTATTATTTCCAACGCGATCGATCAAATGCCCAGGAAACTCGAATCCGATACGATCGGGATGCTTCTCACCGATGTCTCCCGCCTGTTGCGCGGTGCCTTCGATCGCAAGGTCAATGCGATGGACCTCGGGATCACGCCCGGCGAGGCGCGCACCTTGGTCCAGGTGGCCGTCACCGAGGGCATCAAGCAGGCGGAGATCGCGACCCGCATGGGGATCGAGCCCATGACCCTCTCCGCCTATCTCGACCGCCTGGAAGCGATGGGCCTCGTGGCGCGCGTGCCGGATCCGGCGGACCGGCGCGCCAAGAACGTCGTCGTGACCGACAAGGCCGACCCGCTCATCACCGAGCTGATGTCGGGCCTGCGTGAAATGATGAATGCTTACACCGAGGATCTGGGCGACGACGGACGGGAGGTCCTGCGCGCAAACCTGAGAATCCTGCGGGACAGTCTCCGCCGCCTCGACCCGTGCCTCGCCGGCAGGGAGAAGGGGGCGGCCGAATGACGCTCAGGATGAGCGAGCGGCGCACGAGCATCATCGGCGCCTTCCTGGTGGCGCTCGGCCCCATCTCGATGGCGCTCTACACGCCGGCGATGCCGGAGCTCGTGCGTGCCTTCGCCTCCAGCGAAGCAGCGATCAAGATGACGCTGTCGCTCTATTTCGGCGGCTTCGCCTTTGCCCAGCTCGTCTCGGGAACGCTTTCCGACGTTATCGGCCGGCGGCGGACAACGCTGATCTTCATGGCGATCTATCTCGCAGGCAGCCTGATGGCGGCCTTCGCGCCCTCCATCCCTGTGCTGCTCGCGGGCCGCCTCGTGCAGGGAATCGGCGCCTCCGTCGGAATGACCGTGGCGCGCGCCATCGTTCGCGACCAGTTCACCGGCACGACGGCGGCGCGCATCATGAACATGATCGGCATGATGCTGGCGCTCGGGCCGGCGGTCTCGCCCACCCTTGGCGGTATCGCGCTCGGCCTCTTCGGCTGGCAGTCGATCTTCCTGCTGATGGTCGGCTTCGCGCTGATGGCGTGCTTCATCGTGCAGCTCTTCATGGCGGAAACGACGACGCCGGACCGCAGCAAGGGGCATTTCAGGCCCATTCTCGCAGCCTATGGCGAGCTTATGAGGGACGGCCGCTTCGTGTCCTCGACATTGGTGATCGCCGGCGCGGTCGGCGCGCTCTACGCATGGGCGACCATGCTGCCCTTCGTGCTGATCAGCCAGGTCGGGCTCACCCCGACCGAGTTCGGCATCGGCATGCTCATGCAATCGGGCCTGTTCTTTTCGGGCACGGTCACGATGCGCCTCATGATGCGTCGCTTCACGCCGCAGGCGCTCGTGCCGGCCGGTCTCTTCTTCATCGGCGCGGCGAGCCTCGCCCTCGCCTTCACCATGCATGCGCTGGAACCGACCTTCCTCTCGGTGATGACGCCGATCGGGATCTATGCCTTCGGCATCGCCTTCGTCATGCCCTACATGATGACGGCGGCGATGGCCCCCTTCCCGCATATCGCCGGCACGGCTTCGGCGATGATGGGCTTCATCCAGATGAGCGCCGGGCTTCTCGGCGGCGCGCTTGCCGCTCTCGTCGGCGTACCGGCCATGGCGCTCGGAACGATCATTCCGAGCTTCGGCCTTCTCTCGCTTGCAAGCTATTTCTGGTACCGCAGGACGGTTCGCCTGAGACCGCTGGTCGCGCCGGCGGCTGCGGAGACGCCGCTGAGCGAAGCGGCGGAGTGAGCAAGAAAAAAACCGCGGCGGAGTGATCCACCGCGGCTCCCGACTTGTAATGCCCTCGGAGCTTACCGGTTGCGCGCTGCCAGCGTGCGCAGACGCAGCGCGTTGAGCTTGATGAAGCCGGCGGCATCCTTCTGGTCGTAGGCGCCCTGATCGTCCTCGAAGGTGACGAGCTTGTCGGAATAGAGCGACTTGCCGCTTTCGCGGCCGATGACCATGACATTGCCCTTGTAGAGCTTCAGCGTCACTTCGCCTTCCACATGCTCCTGGCTCCTGTCGATCGCCGCCTGCAGCATTTCGCGCTCCGGAGAGAACCAGAAGCCGTAATAGATGAGCTCGGCATAGCGCGGCATCAGCTCGTCCTTCAGATGCGCCGCGCCGCGGTCGAGCGTGATGCTCTCGATCGCACGATGGGCCGCAAGCAGGATCGTGCCGCCGGGGGTTTCGTAGACGCCGCGCGACTTCATGCCGACGAAACGGTTCTCGACGAGGTCCAGGCGGCCGATGCCGTTGTCGCGGCCGTATTCGTTGAGCTTCGCAAGAAGCGTTGCCGGCGACATGCGCACGCCGTCGATCGACACGGCATCGCCACGTTCGAAGCCGACCTTGATGACGGTTGCCTTGTCGGGTGCCGCTTCCGGCGAAATGGTGCGCATGTGCACGTATTCGGGAGCTTCCCGGGCCGGGTCCTCCAGCACTTTTCCTTCCGAGGAGGAGTGCAGGAGGTTGGCGTCGACGGAGAAAGGCGCCTCGCCCTTCTTGTCCTTGGCGACCGGAATCTGGTGCTTCTCGGCGAATTCGAGCAGATCGGTGCGGCTCTTGAACGACCAGTCGCGCCAGGGGGCGATGATCTTGATGTCCGGATTGAGCGCGTAAGCCGAAAGTTCGAAGCGGACCTGGTCGTTGCCCTTGCCGGTCGCGCCATGGGCGATCGCGTCGGCGCCGGTCTTCCTGGCGATATCGATGAGGTGTTTGGAGATCAGCGGACGGGCGATGGAGGTGCCGAGCAGGTAGACGCCTTCATAGACGGCATTGGCGCGGAACATCGGGAACACGAAGTCCCTCACGAATTCCTCGCGGACGTCCTCGATATAGATCTCCTTGATGCCGAGCAT
The DNA here is from genome assembly GCF_056739175.1 of Ensifer sp. R1-3. Taxonomy (NCBI): domain Bacteria; kingdom Pseudomonadati; phylum Pseudomonadota; class Alphaproteobacteria; order Hyphomicrobiales; family Rhizobiaceae; genus Ensifer; species Ensifer sp. R1-3. The sequence continues at coordinate 2,974,503 of NZ_CP096515.1, read as the reverse complement.
CTCCGCCTTCTTGCGCGCCGGCTCCAGTTCTTCGCCCTGGCCGAGGTCCGCGGTGAAGGTCACCACTTCGGCGCCCAGTTCCGTCTGCAGCCATTTGAGGATGATCGAGGTGTCGAGACCGCCGGAATAGGCGAGAACGACCTTCTTCACGTCTTTATGCGATGCCATGGTTTTTGTCCGTCTGCTCGTTTTGTCAGGCTCTCGGGTGCGGCGCTGCCGCATCGAAAATCTGCGGCACTTTAGCCAGAACTTGCGGGGATACAAGCGGAACTGCAAGTTTCCTCTGATCGTAGCCGATCTGTAGGCCAGCTCCCGCGAATCCGCTGGCAAAAGCGCCGGGCCGGCGGTATCAGAAAGAACCGCCTCTCGAGGAATGCGCCATGGACTTCGTTCCCAGCCTGCCGACGCTCATCGCATTCGCCGCTGCAAGCCTCCTGCTCGCCGCGACGCCGGGTCCCGACATGACGCTTTCGATCAGCCGGGCGTTGGCGCAGGGAAGGAAGGCCGCCCTTTTCGTCGTGGTCGGCACCGGGCTCGGCATCGTCGTCCATACGCTGCTCGTCGCCTTCGGCATCTCGGCGCTGATCACCGCATCCCCGACCGCCTTCCTGGTGCTGAAGACCGGGGGCGCCGCCTATCTCCTATGGCTCGCGATCCAGGCGATCCGCTACGGGTCCAGCCTGTCGGTGACGAAGGTGACGGAGGCGAAGGGTACGATCCTTTCGAACATCGCGACCGGCTTCTCGGTCAACATTCTGAACCCGAAGGTGGTGATCTTCTTCATGACCTTCCTGCCGCAGTTCGTCACTGCGAACGATCCCGCCGTGACGGGCAAGCTGCTCTTCCTCGGCTTCTTCTTCATCGCGATAGGCATGCCGGTGAACGCATTGGTCGTTCTTGCTGCCGACTGGCTCGCAGCCTGGCTGCAGCGCAACAGGCGCGTGATGCGGGCGATCGACTACGGTTTCGCCGGCGTCTTTTCCATATTCGCGGTCAAGATCTTCTTCACGCAGACGCGCTGAGTTTCGTCGCTCCCGGAGCGTGACCCCTCATCCGGCTGCCGCCTTGTTCCGGCCTTGCCGCATACGCTCTTCTCCCCGCGAGCGGGGAGAAGATGCCGGCAGGCAGATGAGGGGCAAAGTCCGGGAAGGAACGCTACCCGATCAGTAGCGCATCGTCGTCCAGCGTCTGCCCGCGGATGCGGCGGAACATGGCGATGAGGTCCTCGACCTGAAGCGTCTTGCGGCTATCGCCCGCGACGTCGAGCACGATCTCGCCGCCATGGAGCATGATGGTGCGGTGGCCGAAATCGAGCGCCTGGCGCATCGAATGCGTCACCATCAGCGTCGTCAGCTTGCGCTCCGAGACGATCTTCTGGGTGAGGTTCATGATGAACTCGGCCATGCCCGGGTCGAGTGCCGCCGTGTGCTCGTCGAGCAGCAGCACCTCGGAGCCGGCAAGCGTCGCCATCACCAGCGAGACCGCCTGGCGCTGGCCGCCCGAAAGCAGGTCCATGCGGTCGCGCATGCGGTTTTCGAGACCCAGATTGAGTTCGGCGATGCGCTCGCGGAAATGCTCGCGCCGCTTCGAGCCGAGCGCCGGCGTCAGGCCGCGGCTTTCGCCGCGCCTTGCGGCCAGCGCCAGGTTTTCCTCGATCGAGAGAGCGCCGCAACTGCCGGCAAGCGGATCCTGGAAGACGCGCGCCACCAGCCCGGCGCGGGCCGCCGTGCCCTTGCGCGTCACGTCGGTCGTGCCGATCGTGACGCGGCCGCCGCTCGGCAGCACGTCGCCGGCAAGAACCCCGAGAAGCGTCGACTTGCCGGCGCCGTTCGAGCCGATGACCGTGACAAAGGAGCCTTCCTCGATGGTCAGGCTGACGCCGTTCAACGCCTGCTTCTGGAGCGGCGTGCCCTTGCCGAAGACGACCTGGATGTTTTCGACGTTGATCATGCGGCACCTCCGCGGCGCAGACGGGGCAGGATGAGCGCTATAGTCACCAGCAGCGCGGTCACGAAATTGAGATCGGAAGCCTGCAGGCCGAGCGTATCGGTCGAAAGCGCCACCTGGATGGCGATGCGGTAGAGGATCGACCCGAGCACGCAGCCGATGAGCGCGATCAGAATGCCGCGGGCGCCGAGCAGCGTCTCGCCGATGATCACGGCGGCAAGCCCGACGACGATCGTCCCGACACCCGAGGTCACGTCGGCAAAACCGTTGGTCTGGGCAAAGAGCGCACCGCCGAGGGCGACGAGCGCGTTGGAGATCGCCATGCCGAGATAGATCTGCCTGCTGGTGTCGACCCCTTGTGCCCGCGCCATGCGGGCATTGGCGCCGGTCGCCCGCATCGCGAGGCCCGCATCGCTTTCAAGAAAGCGCCAGACGAGAACGACGGCAAAGGCGACCAGAATCCCGACGAAAAGCGGGCGCACATAGAAGTCCCGCAGACCGAGGCCGTAGAAGGGCGAAAGCATCGTGTCGGCATTGATCAATGCGACGTTCGGCTTGCCCATGACGCGGAGATTGACCGAGAAAAGCGCAATCATCGTCAGGATCGAGGCGAGCAGGTTCAGGATCTTGAACCGCACGTTCAACAGGGCCGTCACCATGCCTGCGGCGGCACCGGCGACCATCGCCACCGCTGCGGCAAGCCAGGGATTGACGCCGGCGATGATCAGGACCGCGGTGACTGCGGCGCCAAGCGGAAAGGAGCCGTCAACGGTCAGATCCGGAAAGTCGAGCACCCGGAAGGCGAGAAAGACGCCGACGGCGACGAAGGCATAGACAAGCCCCAGTTCCACGGCTCCCCAGAAAGCGATTTGACTCAACGCCGGTAGTCCTCTTCTCGGATGTTCCGCAGGCTAAGGCGCATGCGGAACACGTATTCTGAAGTTGAAGCAGGATGCACACCATTTCCGCATCCCGCTCGATAAGCGAACCGCCCCCGTATGAAACGGGGGCGGCAAAAAGACAATGATCGTCCGGTTAGGGCGGATCGCTACTCGATCGTGCGGGTCGCCCGGCCGACGACGCTCTCCGGCAGCGTGACGCCCATCCGGGTGGCGGCGCCCTTGTTGATCACGAGATCGGTTCCGGCGGCGACCTTGACGGCGATATCCCCGGGGTTTTCGCCCTTGAGGACGCGAACGACGACCTCGCCCGTCTGCTTGCCGACGTCATAGTAATTGAAGCCGAGCGCCGCAACCGCGCCGCGGGAGACGGAATCGGTGTCGGCAGTGAAGAGCGGCAGCTTGCTTTCCTCGGCGACGGCGACAGCGCCTTCGAGGGCGGAGATGATGGTGTTGTCCGTCGGGATATAGATCGCGTCGGCGCGGCCGACGAGCGCACGAGCCGCACCCTGGACCTCGGCCGATTTCGTCGCGGCGGATTCGATCACGCTCAGGCCGGCCTTTTCAGCCTCTTCCTTGAGGACCGCCAGCAGCGAGACGGAGTTCGCTTCGCCCGAATTGTAGAGATAGCCTATGGTCTTGACGTTCGGCAGGATCTCCTTGATCAGCGCCACGTGCTCGGCAACCGGGGAAAGGTCGGAAAGACCGGTGACGTTGCCGCCGGGCTTCTCCATGTCCTTGACGAGCTGCGCGCCCAGCGGATCGGAAACGGCGGTGAAGACAACGGGAATATCGCGGGTAGAGGAAACCACGGCCTGGGCCGACGGGGTGGAGATCGGCACGATCACGCTCGGGGCTTCGCCCGCGAACTGACGGGCGATCTGCGCTGCGGTCGCCGGGTTGCCCTGCGCCGACTCGTAGATGAACTTGAGGTTCTCGCCTTCCTTGTAGCCGGCGGCGGCCAGCGCATCCTTGACGCCGTCGCGCGCGGCATCGAGCGCGGGATGTTCGACGATTGCCGTGACGGCAACCGTGACCTCGTCGGCGCGTGCCGGCAGAGAAAGCGCGACCGTGGCGGCAAGCGCGATGAGAAGCGAACGCATGGGTGTCCTCCGGTTTTTGGTCAGCGATTTTCGGGAAGACCGGCTAACGTCCCTCCCGCATCCCGCTTCAGAATAATTCCGCCGCTTTCTTAGGAAAGCGAGGGGCCGAAATCAATCGGCGCAAACAGCTTCATCCATCAAACTTCTTCATCGATCGCGGTGATCGTGCGGCCCCCCCCGGGACGGCTGGAAGGGCGATGAGCCGCCTCAGTCCTCGCCGTGATTGGCGATCATCATCGCCTCGAAGGCGAGGCGGTCGACCTTGCGCATGCGTTCCGATTCCGACTTGAGCTGGCCGCAGGCGGCAAGAATGTCGCGGCCGCGCGGGGTGCGGATCGGCGAGGCGTAGCCGGCCTGGTTGATGAAGTCGGCGAACTTCTCGATCTGTTCCCAGTCCGAGCACTGATAATTGGTGCCCGGCCAGGGATTGAAGGGGATCAGGTTGATCTTGGCCGGAATGCCCTTCAGAAGCTTCACCAGCTCCTTGGCGTCTTCCAGGCTGTCGTTGACGTCCTTCAGCATCACATATTCGAAGGTGATGCGGCGGGCATTCGACAAGCCCGGATAGGCGCGGCAGGCCTCCATCAGCTGCTTCAGCGGATATTTCTTGTTGATCGGCACCAGCATGTCGCGCAGATCGTCACGCACTGCATGAAGCGAAATCGCGAGCATCACCCCGATTTCCTCACCGGTGCGGTAGATCTCCGGCACGATGCCGGAGGTGGAAAGGGTGATGCGCCGCTTCGACAGCGACAGCCCGTCTCCGTCGGACGCGATCAGCAGCGCCGTCTTGACGTTCTCGAAATTGTAGAGCGGCTCGCCCATCCCCATCATCACGATATTGGTGATCTTGCGGCCTTCCGCCGGCACGATCGCACCCTGCGGCGTGTCGCGCTCGGGGAAATCGCCGAGCCGGTCGCGGGCGAGCAGAAGCTGCGAAAGAATTTCTTCCGCCGTCAGATTGCGCACCAGCTTCTGCGTGCCGGTGTGGCAGAAGGAACAGGTGAGCGTGCAGCCGACCTGGCTCGAAATGCAAAGCGTGCCACGGCCCTCCTCGGGAATGTAGACCGTCTCGATCTCTACCGGACGGCCGGCGCCGCGTGGGGGGAAGCGCAGCAGCCACTTGCGCGTGCCGTCGCCCGAAACCTGCTCTTCGACGATCTCCGGCCGTCCGATGGTGAAATGCTCCTTGAGCATCTCGCGCATGTCCTTGGAGACGTTGGACATCTCGTCGAAATCCGAGACGCCGCGAACGTAAAGCCAGTGCCAGAGCTGGCTGACGCGCATCTTCACCTGCCGCTCCGGCACGCCCTTTTCGGCGAGCAGCTTCGCGATGTCTTCGCGCAACAGGCCGATCAGCGACGGCTTTTCCGGCTGTGGCGCGAGCCGCACCTGCGGCGCCTTGACGATGTCCGCCCTGTTTAGAATCTCGGTGGCTGCCATGCTCATCTTGTCCTGTCGTAAAGCGACGGCTCGTCCGGAGACGTTTTCCGGATCCTGTTCCGATGCTCGAATTGAAATCTGGCGAGCCTCGGTCACGCGCTCGACGGGGGCGCAGGGGCTCAGAATTTGCGGCCGCTTTAGCATTCTTTTTGCGGCGAGTCACCATGGGACATTTTTCTGCCCCGATCCGCCTGGCCCCCAACGCAAAAGGCCGACCTCACGGCCGGCCCTTGCGATCGGCGAAGCGGGCTTAGTTTACTTGCAGGCCTCGATCTGCTTCAGGGCGGCCGAAATGCCGGAGAGCGAATAGGAGTAGGAGGTTTCCGTGCCGCGCCGCGATTTCGCGTTGACCGACATGGCCTTGCCCGACTTCATCGCAGCGACCAGTGCCGGCTCTTCGGCGGCATTTTCCACCCAGGCGGAATTGCCCTTGGTGAACATGACGAAGGTGCGGCCGTCGATCACCACGTTGACCTTGGAATTGTCCTGCAGCGGATACCCCATCATCGCCTGTGGCTCATAGCTGATGTTCTGTCCCGGTCGCTGCGAAACGAGGAAGAAGATATCGCCGTGATCGACACTTGCCGGGGTCCTTTCCTTGGGCACGGAAAGCACATAGCAGACCTTGCCGTTACCGGCCTGGTAGGAATATGCACCCCAGGCGTTGAACTGCTGGATTCGCGTCGGAGATTGAGCGGAAGCCACGCCGGATGCAGCCATTACGAGTGCGAGTGCAGTTGCGATCTTTCTTACAAACATGAGTTCCTGCCGCTTGTCTTGCTTACGGTCGCCCGATACCGCGTGGGATGGGCAACGCATAGTCACGATTTAAGTTTATTTTGACTTAATCCGGGTTACCAAACCGTCAACGATTCGGGATAACGCCCCTTTTTGCGCCCGAACGCGCCTCGAGGTCCATTCGCACACGGATTGCCGATCCGGTCGACGTCGATACTGGAGAGCCGCCCCTTGCCTCCCTCTATGTCACAAAGAATCGGGCAAGAGTTTGACTTTCCGGGCGGGATTGCGGCAAGGCTCCTCAGGATCAGATGTGTATATGCCCTAGTGTGCTCGTCACAGGGATGAGGAGAGCAAACAAGCCGCTGCGGGTTGCCCGAATCTCAACAGGCCTTAGATCACGATGTTTTTAGGTCGGGTCGACCTAAAAATATGAACGTGATCGATTCCAAGAATTTGAGACGCGGGATGCGGGCGGAAAACCGCACACGCATTTCCTCGTCCCGCTCTCGTGCCGGGGTTATGATCAGACGCACAGATGTCGCAATAGCGGGGACAACTCACTTTTCGACGCTGTCTCGCAGCACTTCGTCGGCCTTTTGGTAATGCCGTTCCTTGATCTGGCCGCTGATCGCGGCAAAGGCGGCCGTCAAAACGGCGATGTCGTCGGAGAAGCCGATCATGGCCAGCATGTCCGGCACGAAATCGAGCGGCAGGACGAAATAGCCAAGCGCCGCGAGCAGAATGCCGCGCGTGCGCGTCGGCGTCGCCGGATCCACTGCGCAATAATAGGCGGCGACGAGGTCGCGGCTGAAGGGAATCTGCCGGGCCGCGCGGCGGAAGGTCGGCCAGAACCGGCGGCGCACCTTGTGCTCCTTGCGCTCCTGTTCGGATTCCTCGCCGGGGAGGAGGATTTCACCGATCTTGATATCGTCCATCGCGTCGATTCCGGTCGTTCAGGGTACTGCGCGGCACTGTAGTGCCGCAGCCTGATATGGGAATGGCGGCCGCCATTTCAAATGGTCGGGCATCCGGCCGCCATTTCAAATGGTCGGGCATCCGGCCCTCATTTCATATGGTCGGGCATCCGGCCCTCGGCCGCCTGGTCCATCTTCGCCGCCAACTTGAAATCGAGTTCGGTCAGTCCTTCCGCGTCGTGAGTCGAGAGCGTCACGTCCACCTTGTTGTAGACGTTGAACCATTCCGGATGATGATTGAGCTTTTCGGCGGCGAAGGCGCATTGCGTCATGAAGGTGAAGGCCTCGGCAAAAGTCTTGAACCGGAAGGTCTTCCATATCGAGCCGCCATCCTCCGCAAGGACCCAGCCCTCCATCTTGTGCAAGTGCTCGGCGATAGCCGCCGCGTCCAATTTTTCCGGCCGCATGCTGTTCCTCCTTGCTGCATCCTGTGCTTAACAACGAACTTGCCCGCGACAATGTTCACGCGCAATCCTTGTCGCACGACGAGGACGTTCCCGATCCCTGTCTAGGAGCCGGCGCAGGCCTTCGGGCGCTTTACCAGACGCTCGAAGCAGGATGCTCCTCGTTGCTCGCGAGGTTCGAGCGCTCTTCGTGAAGCGGGAAGACCTCTTCCGTGAGATACGGGCCGCCGCCGACCGAGTCGCGTGACGACAGGAGCACGAAACGGGAGACGGTGAAGGGAGCGGTGACGAAATTGCCGCGCCCGGAGAGATATTCGACGACATCCTCGACGCGCGAGGAGCGCAGGCGCGCCAGCGTCACATGCGGGGTGAACTTGCGCGGATCCGAGGGCAGCCCTATGCGCTGGCAGATGCGCTCGATTTCGGCCTGCAGGGCGAACATTTCGGGAGCGATGCTGACGCCGGCCCAGACGGAATGCGGTTTCTTGGAGCCGAAGGCGCCGGTGCCCGACAGCTGCAGCTGAAACTCGGGCCGTTCGATGCGGTCAAGTCTGTCGATGATCTCGTCGGCGGTTCGCCAGTCGACGTCGCCGATGAAGCGGAGCGTGATGTGATAATTCTCCACATCGATCCAGCGAGCTCCGGGAAGACCTCCGCGCAGCAAGGAAAGACTCATTGCTGCATTGCGCGGAATTTCGAGGGCGGTGAACAGTCTCGGCATGGCGAGCTCCCCGAATCTCTTGCAGATGCTTGAAGCGAATCACGCATCGCATCTGCACGCAACCATTATTTGTTCCGTCGGAACGTTAACCTTCCCTTAACTGTGGATGCGCTGTCACTCTCCTTTCGCAAGTGAGCGGACGAAAAGCTCCGCCGTCGGCAGGAAGCGGTCTACCATGACGCCGACACCCCCGCCGTTCGGATGCATCCCGTCGTCGAGCTTCAGGCCGACCTCGGTGACGACGCCGTCGAGGAAGAAAGGGTAGAAGACCAGATTGTGTTCCTTTGCGAGGTCGGGGTAGATCGGATTGAAGCGCGCCGCATAATCCGGCCCCATGTTCGGCGGCGCCATCATTCCCGCGAGCAGGACGGCGACGCCGCGCTCCTTGAGCCGTGCGACCATCGCCTCCAGATTCTTGCGCGTCTCCTCCGGAGGGATGCCGCGCAACGCGTCGTTGGCGCCGAGTTCGAGGATGACGCCGTCGGTGCCCTCGGGGATCGACCAGTCGATGCGGGCGAGACCGCTGGAGGTCGTGTCGCCGGAAACGCCGGCATTGGCGATCGTGACGTCGATCCCCTTTTCCTTCAGGGCCTTTTCGAGGCGGGCGGGGAAGGCATCTTCCGGGGGGAGTTGGTAGCCGGCCATCAGGCTGTCGCCGAAGCCGACGAGGCTGACGGGCTCGGCGCGAGCCGCCGCCGATAACACGATTGTCATTGTCAGGCCGAATAAAATGGGCAGAAAGTCTTTTAATGCCATAGGTTCGTTCCTAAATCGGCGGACAATTGTTTGATGATCCGTATTCAATTTTCATATAGGGCTCTTTCGCGTGGCAAAAACCATCATCGAGTTGAAAAATGCGGATCTGACGCTGGGCGAAGCCGCTGCGTCCGTGCATGTGCTGAAGGGCGTAAGCCTCGCGATCGATGCCGGCGAATCGGTGGGCATCGTCGGCCCCTCGGGCTCGGGCAAATCGACTCTGCTCATGGTCATGGCCGGGCTGGAGCGGCTCGACGGCGGTGAAATCATCATTGACGACACGGCGCTCCACCGCCTCGGCGAGGACGCGGTCGCCGATTTCCGCGGCCGCAATGTCGGCATCGTTTTCCAGTCCTTTCATCTCATCCCCAACATGACCGCGCTCGAGAACGTCGCGGTGCCGCTCGAGCTCGCGAATGTCCGCAATGCATTCGACATAGCGCGCAAGGAACTGATCGCCGTGGGGCTCGGCGAACGCCTGACGCACTACCCCGGGCAGCTTTCCGGCGGCGAACAGCAGCGCGTGGCGATCGCCCGGGCGCTCGCGCCCTCTCCGAAGCTCCTGATCGCCGACGAGCCGACGGGTAACCTCGACGCCGAGACCGGCCGACAGATCGCCGACCTCCTCTTTGCCGAACAGCGCGAGCGTGGCATGACGCTCGTTCTCGTCACGCATGATGCGGCGCTCGCCGGACGCTGCGAAAGACAGATACGCGTCCGCTCGGGAGAAATCGTCTCCGACGCGGAACGGCTCTCCGCCTCGGCCCGGCAGGGAGCCGTGTCCGCATGAGCGGGACGGTTGCCGCCCGGCGGCTGCGCCCGATGATTTCCCTGCGCCCTCTGCTCGCGCTTCGCCCGCTGTTCGCGCTTCGTCTGGCGCTCAGGGAAATGCGCGGGGGCCTGAGGGGCTTCTATATTTTCCTCGCCTGCATCGCCCTCGGCACGGCCGCGATCGCCGGGGTCAACTCGCTGTCCCAGTCGATCAGCGAAACGATCGCCTCGCAAGGGCAGGAACTGCTCGCCGGCGACATCCGGTTCGAGCTGAACAATCGGGTGGCGACCGCGGACGAGCGGGCCTTCCTCCAGGGTCTCGGCCAGGTTTCGGTATCCGCGGGTCTGCGTTCCATGGCGCGGCTTCCGGACGGCTCCAACCAGGCGCTGGTGGAGCTCAAGGCCGTGGACGGCGCCTACCCGCTTTACGGCAAGCTCGAAAGCGAGCCGGCAAAGCCGCTCCCTGAGTTGCTGGCCAAGGACGGCGAGGTGTTCGGCGCAGTCGCCGCACCTTTACTCCTCGAGCGCCTAGGCATCTCGCCCGGCGCGGAAATTCTCATCGGCAATGCGCGTATCCGGATCGGCGCGACACTCGCCAGCGAACCCGACGCTCTTTCCGACGGCTTCGGTTTTGCGCCGCGGCTGATGATTTCCTCCGATGCGCTTGCCGCTTCCGGGCTCGTGCAGACCGGCAGCCTTGTCGAACACACCTACAAGGTCCGCCTGCCGGATCCCGCAGACGTGCCGCTCATTCGCGTGCAGGCCGAGACGCGCTTTCCCTCCGCCGGCTGGTCGATACGGACGAGCGGCAATGCCGCACCGTCCCTCAATGCAAACATCACGCGTTTCTCCCAATTCCTGACGCTCGTCGGGCTCACGGCGCTGATCGTCGGCGGCGTCGGAGTTGCCAACGCCGTGCGCTCCTATCTCGACGGCAAGCGCAGCGTCATCGCGACTTTCAAATGTCTCGGCGCTCCGGCGTCGCTGGTCGCGATGATCTACCTTGCGCAGATCCTGATGATCGCCCTCATCGGCATCGCGATCGGCCTCGTGCTCGGCGCCCTCATCCCCTTCGTGGCAGCGCAGTTCCTTGCCGGCCTGCTGCCCGTCTCCACCGCGTTCGTGCTCTATCCCTCCGCCCTGGGCCTTGCGGCGCTTTTCGGCCTCTTGACGGCGCTGACCTTCGCCATCCTGCCGCTCGGGCGGGCGCGCCGGGTGCCGGCGACTGCGCTTTTCCGGCAACAGGGTTTCGAGCCGACGGGCTTGCCTGCCCTGCCCTATCTCGCCGGAGCCTTCATCTGCCTGGCAGCACTTGCCGGGCTCGCGGTCTGGACCGCCTATGACCGTTACATTTCGCTGATCTTCCTTGGCGCGATCGCCTTTGCCTTCATCGTGCTGCGCGGGGTTTCGCTCCTCATATCCTGGCTGGCGCGGCGCAGCCCGCGCGTCAATTCGCCGGCGCTGAGATTGGCCATCGGCAACATTCACCGGCCGGGCGCCCTGACGCCGTCGGTGGTGCTGTCGCTCGGTCTCGGCCTCGCTCTTCTGGTGACGCTGGCGCTCATCGACGGCAATCTGCGGCGCGAGCTCACCGGCGACATGGCCGAGCGCGCTCCCAACTTCTTCTTCGTCGACATCCAGGGCAGCGAGATCGAAGGCTTCCGCTCCCTGCTCGCGGGAGCGATGCCGGAAGGCAAGATCATCGAAGTGCCTATGCTGCGCGGGCGCATCGTCGCGCTCAACGGCGAGGATGTGAACAGCCGCAACGTTCCCCCCGGCGGCCAATGGGTGCTGCGCGGCGATCGCGGCATCACCTATGCCAGGAACAGGCCTGAAAATTCGAAACTCACCGAAGGCAGCTGGTGGCCCGAGGACTATGGCGGCGAGCCGCTCGTCTCCTTCTCGGCGGAGGAGGCCCGCGAACTCGGGCTGAAGCTCGGCGATACGGTGACCGTCAACGTGCTCGGCCGCAACATCACGGCCCGGATCGCCAATTTCCGCGAGGTCGAGTGGGAATCGCTGTCGATCAATTTCGTCATGGTCTTCTCCCCGAACACCTTCGCCGGCGCCCCGCATGCCTGGCTCGCGACCATCATCGATCCCGACGCCTCGGCCGAGGAGGAGGCGGCGGTGTTGAAGAGGGTGACGAATGCCTATCCGACGATCACCAGCGTGCGTGTGAAGGACGCGCTCGACATCGTCAACACGCTGCTCGGGCAGCTTGCAACGGCGGTGCGAGCCGCCGCGGCGGTCGCGCTTATCGCGTCTATCCTCGTGCTCGCCGGCGCACTTGCCGCCGGCAACCGTGCCCGCATCCACGATGCGGTGGTCCTGAAGACGCTCGGCGCGACGCGGGCGACCCTGATCCGCGCCTTCAGCTACGAATACGTCATTCTCGGCCTGGCGACTGCCGTCTTCGCGCTCTTCGCCGGCGGTGTTTCGGCCTGGTTCGTCGTCAGCCGCATCATGACCCTGCCCTCGAGCTTCCTGCCGGACGTTGCCGTCGCGACGATCGTTCTTGCGCTGGTCGTGACGGTCGGGATCGGCCTCGCCGGCACATGGCGCGTCCTCGGGCAAAAGGCCGCTCCGGTGCTGCGGGAACTCTGATCCTGCCATCCCTGTCGCGCGCTTTCGGCCACGATGGCCGAATTAACCGTAAATCACTCTAGTTTGATGGTCCGGCCGCCCGACTTTGTTCGATTCCAAGCGCTTCGCCCTTGTGCATGACGGCGTTCACCATCATATTTGTCCACAGGCATGCTGGAGCCCCGCAGCGGCGCCTGGGCGCGCAAAGGAACGACAAGGTTCGCCGCCCGACACCGTAACTTCAACCGGGGCTTAAATGAGGAAACAATGGCTGATCTGAGAAACTACCAAACCCGAATGTCGCCCGCCGGCGCTCAGGCGGGTGCCGTGATCGACGAAGGCCTTCGCGCTTATATGCTGAAGGTCTACAACCTGATGGCCCTCGGCCTGGCGATTACCGGCGTGGCAGCTTACGGAACCTATGCGCTTGCCGCCTCTAATCCGGCATTCGCCCAGCTTATCTACGCTTCGCCCCTGAAGTGGGTCGTTATGCTGGCGCCGCTTGCGCTGGTGTTCTTCCTGAGCTTCCGCATCAATTCCATGAGCGTTTCCGCGGCGCAGACGACCTTCTGGGTCTATGCGGCGCTGATGGGCCTGTCCCTGTCGTCGATCTTCCTGGTCTTCACCGGCCAGAGCATCGTGCAGACGTTCTTCGTGACGGCTGCTTCGTTCGGGGCGCTCTCGCTTTACGGCTATACGACGAAGAAGGACCTTTCGGGCCTCGGATCGTTCCTGATCATGGGCCTCTTCGGCGTGATCATCGCATCCGTCGTCAACATCTTCCTTGCCTCTTCGGCACTCGGCTTCGCGATCTCGGTGATCGGCGTGCTCATCTTCGCCGGCCTGACCGCCTACGACACGCAGAAGCTCAAGGAAATGTACTTTGAAGGCGATGACGCCTTGGTCGCCGGCCGCAAGGCCATCATGGGCGCGCTGACGCTCTACCTCGACTTCATCAACCTGTTCATGTTCATGCTGCAGTTCCTTGGCAACAAGAACGAGTAGTCGCGAACCGGTTCGACGGAAAAGGCGGCTTCGGCCGCCTTTTTTATTGCCCGGAACCGGTCTTGATCGATCCGGCGCATCCATGCGAGACAGTACAGATCCAGCCATAACGCGCGAAGAATTCCATGACTGCCACGCTCCGCGACGCCGTTGCCGCCGACCTCCGCTCGATCACCGAAATCTATCGCGAGTCCGTCCTGAACGGGGTCGCGACCTATGAGGAGACGCCGCCATCCGAAGCCGAGATGGCGCTCCGCTTCTCCACGATCACCGGTAACGGCTACCCCTATGTGGTCGCGCTGGACGAGCGTGGCGCGGTTATCGGCTATGCCTATGCCTCCGCCTTCCGCAACCGCACCGCCTATCGGTTCCTGGTGGAGGATTCGATCTATCTTTCGCCGGAAGCGCGGGGCAAGGGCATCGGCAAGGCGCTGCTTTCCGAACTGGTCGGGCGCTGCACGGCTCTCGGCTTCCGCCAGATGATAGCGGTGATCGGCGGCGCGCATCCCTCATCGATCGCCCTGCACCGGGCGCTCGGCTTCGAGTTGCAGGGACTGATGAAGGCAACCGGCTTCAAGCATGGCCGATGGCTGGATACCGCCTTCATGCAGCGGCCGCTCGGAGAAGGAACCGCAACCAAGCCCACCGAGGGCGTCTATCCGGATACGCTTTATAGGAGCTGAGCCTGCGCAGGTGAGCTTCATGCATCACGTTCAGCGCCGATCTCCCGTTCGGTGAGGATGCGGTCGATCAGACCCCACTCCAGAGCTTCTTCCGCGGTCATGAACCGGTCGCGATCCATGGCGCGCTCGAATTCTTCATATGTTCGCCCGCAATGCTCGGCATAAAGCCGCGTCATGCGGTGTTTGGTTCGCCTGATTTCCTCGGCATGGATGAGCATATCGGAGGCCTGTCCCTGAAAGCCGCCCGACGGTTGATGGACAAGGATGCTTGCGTTGGGCAAGGCGGTGCGCTCGCCCGCTTCGCCTGCCATCAGCAGGAATGATCCCATCGAGCGGGCCGTCCCCATGCAAAGCGTATGAACGGGCGCTCGGATGTATCGCATCGTGTCGTACATCGCGAAGCCGCTGGTAACGACACCGCCGGGCGAATTGATATAGAGTTGGATCGGCTTTTTGGGGCTTTCGGCCTCCAGGAACAACAGCTGTGCGCAAACGAGAGCGGACACTGCATCGTTCACCTCGCCGTTCAGAAAGATGATTCGCTCACGCAGCAGGCGGGAATAGATGTCGAAAGAGCGCTCGCCACGGCTGGATTGTTCGACGACCATAGGGACGAGTTGCATCGCTTCGCGCATAGGCGAACTCCTGTCTGATGACCTTGTTTTGGTAGAATGAGACGTCAGGCGGCGCGCATCAGCCAAAGCCGATTGCTATTCGCCGCCGGCGGAGTTCGCGGAGCCAGTCGCTCATCCTCCAGCCCATGGATAATTCTAAGAATCGTGCCGCCGTCATTGTTAGGTCTGACCTGGAACGCCACGAGGCTTTCGAGAAAGGGAGGCTCGTCGTCGCGCATTTTGTAGCGGATTTCCTTGCCCGGTGCGGTGGAGACAGGCTCAGCCCCGGCCAGTTCCCGCCTGGGCAACCATCTCTCACGAAACTCAGGCATGCTGATCGCCCGCCAAACCTTTTCAGGCGCTTCATCGAGTTCGTATTCGAGCACCAGATTCCTTGCCTGCTCGTTTAGCTCCACATCGTTCATTGATCCATATCCCTCAGCAAGACCTTCAACGCATCGATCCGCGCCGGCCAGTAGGCGCGATACTTCGCCAGCCATCCGGCTATGAGCGCCAGCCCCTCCGGGTCGACCTCGTAGTTCACGAAGCGCCCCTGCCGTTCCTCCCGCACCAGCTTTGCATTACGCAATACGTGGAGGTGTTGGGACATGGCCGGCTGGCTGATGTCCATTCCGTTGCGCAAGGCACTGGCGTTCATACTTCCGCTCGCCAGCTTCTCGAAGATTGCACGGCGTGTCGGGTCGGCGAGAGCTTTGAATATGTCGTTCTCAATCATGACGTCAGATAAGCATACACTTATCTGATTCGCAACACTGATGGCACGCTCGGTGCAGGCGATTTGGCCCTGCCCGCCGTTTCAGGGATAAACCCGCACGCGGGGAGAGGGGACCAAGGCGAAGCGCTGCCGCTTGTCCCTTCGCCCCGCCTGCGGGGAGAAGGTGCCGGCAGGCGGATGAGGGGCAGCTCCAGTGATATGTCGGTCAGGTCTTGACGAGCTTCAGCACCTTGTCGAAGGCCTTGAGCACCTGGGCGAGCTCGTGGCCCCGCTTCAATATCGTCCCGTGAGCGTTGAGCACGCTGAAGGCGCCCTGTTTCGCGGCGAGCTTCGGGTTTTTCTCGATGCGGTAGAGAGGCACTTCTCCGGCGCGCTTGAACACCGAGAAAACGGCCCGGTCCCTCAGATGGTCGATCGCATAGTCGCGCCACTCCCCTTCGCCCACCATACGGCCGTAGACCTTGAGGATCAGGTCGAGTTCGCGGCGATGGAAGGTGACGGGCGGGGGGTTCTTGGCTTGCTTGTATTCGTGAAGATCGACGACCACCTCGGAGGTGGTCCGGCCGTAGTGACGTGCTTCGCCTCGCGGCAAATCCGTTTCATCAGTCATCGGCATTTCGGCCTTCTAATGTGACAGGACCACGACAGTGTGCCTCACACGATCGGAAAAGCAAGACGGAAGCTGTTGATCAATGTCAGCAATTCTTGGGGCTGCCGCAATTCAGTCAAAACGCCGCCCCAATTCGCCGCAACACTCCGACCGCTGCCGGACAGAGTCGTTGCCACCGTATGTCCGGCCAGCCGTCATGCTGCGGGAGGTTCTCGAACGCAGACATGGCTGGTTCGGTCCGGTAACTTCGAACCCTCAGCCCCAGCCCCTCGATGCTGCCGGGCCGAACCATCCCCTGTTCCGCCGCAAGCGAGGCGGAACGTTTCCTGCGCCCTCAGAGCTTTCCCTGCGGCCCCGCGAGAACCGTTGCAGCGCCGATGATGGCTCCGGGCGTTTCCTTGTCCTTCATCGATTGCAGCAGCACCGCGCAACCGCTGTTGCCCTGGCCTTCGATCAGGACCGAGGCGGGCAGCGTGAATTCCGCGGGCTTTCCCTCCCACATGCCGATCGTCTGGATGTCGCGCACGGCATGCCAATAGGCGATCTCCTTGCCGCTGTTCTCGCCCTTCTCGACCTTGACCACCCTTGCCCGGTCGAAATAGACGACGACGACATTCGCCCTGCCTTTGCCGGCACCGACCTTGATCGAGATTTCATCGCCGCCGATCGAGGCATCGACCGGCACCGACAGGCCCTTGCCCTTCTCGTCCATCAACGCAAGCCGGTTCCTGATGGCCGGCAGGTCCGCGCCGTTGGCATGATCGCGCCCGTTCAGGATCGCCTGCGGCGTGTAAACGCCGTAGCGGCCGAGCATCCGCGCATAGGCATATTGCCGCTCGGTATTTTCCTTGGAAGCGAGCGTGTCCGCCCATCCGAGATAATTCCAGTAGTCGACATGATAGGCGAGCGCGACGACCTCGCCTTCATCGACGAGCTTCTTGAGCGCTGCGTCCGCCGGCGGACAGGAGGAGCAGCCCTGGCTGGTGAAGAGTTCGACGACGCCCTTGATCTCCCCGCCCCCGACCGCCCCGTCCTTGGCCGCCCTGCCGTCATCCGCTGCGGACGCTCCGCAGAACGCACCAAACAGCCCGACCGCCAGGGCGAGACGTCGGATTGTTGGTGTGCAGGCGGATATCATGGCGTCTTTGTTCGTGCTCGTTGGAGCACTTCCGGGAAAATGTGGAACCGTTTTCCATCCGGAAGTGCGTCGTTTCAACGCGATTGCCGCGTGGGGAGACCCCTACATACGACGGGTATTCTTCAACGAAAAGTCACGTTGGAGTGACTGCCGCAAAGCCGTGGAAAACCCACGCCGAGCTGGCATGAAAAAGCCGGGACGCCGCTGTAGACGCCCCGGCTTTTCTGCTCATGACTTGCCGATCAGGCGGCGAGATCGCGCAGAACCGTCTGCAGGATGCCGCCATTGTTGACGTAGGTGACCTCGTCGAGCGTATCGATGCGGCAGATGAGCGGGACCTCCTTTACGGAGCCGTCGCCATAGGTGATCTTCGCCACGCGCTTCTCGCGCGGCTGGACGTTGGCGAGATTCTCGATCGTCACGACTTCGTCGCCCTTGAGACCCAGCGATTCCCAGGTCATGCCTTCCTCGAAGACGAAGGGGACGACGCCCATGCCGACCAGGTTCGAACGGTGGATGCGTTCGAAGGACTGGGCGATCACGGCCTTGACGCCGAGGAGGTTTGTGCCCTTGGCCGCCCAGTCACGCGAAGAGCCGTTGCCGTATTCGACACCGGCGAAGATGACGAGCGGAACGCCCTCCTCCTTGTACTGCATGGCCGCGTCATAGATCGACATCTCCTCCTTGGAGGGATAGTGGATCGTATAACCGCCTTCCTTGCCGTTCGGGCCGAGCATGTGGTTGCGGATGCGGATATTGGCGAAGGTGCCGCGCATCATCACCTCATGATTGCCGCGGCGCGTGCCGTACTGGTTGAAGTCGGCAATCCCGACGCCGTGCTCGAGCAGATAGGCGCCGGCAGGCGAGGCCGCCTTGATCGAACCGGCCGGGGAAATGTGGTCGGTTGTGATCTTGTCGCCGAAGAGACCGAGGACGCGGGCGTTCTTGATGTCGGAAATGCCGGCGCCCTTCTTGCCCATGCCGACGAAGTAGGGCGGGTTCTGGACGTAGGTGGACCCCTCGTCCCAGGCATAGGTCTGGCCGGCCGGAACCTGGACCGCCTGCCAGTTGGCGTCGCCCTTGAACACGTCCGCATACTTGGTCGCGTAGAGCTCGCGGGTGACGTACTTGAAGATGAAGTCCTGGATCTCCTGCGAAGTCGGCCAGATGTCCCTCAGGTAGACCGGCTGCCCGTCCCGGTCTTCGCCGATCGGCTCCTTCGTCAGGTCCTTCTGGACGGAACCCGCCAGCGCATAGGCGACGACGAGCGGCGGCGAGGCGAGATAGTTCGCCTGGACGTCCGGCGAGATGCGGCCTTCGAAGTTGCGGTTGCCGGAAAGCACGCCGGCGGCGATCAGGCCCTTGTCGTTGATCGTCTTGGAGATCTCCGTCGGCAGCGGGCCGGAATTGCCGATGCAGGTGGTGCAGCCGAAGCCGACCAGATTGAAGCCGAGCTTGTCGAGATCCGTCTGCAGGCCGGACTTCGACAGGTACTCGGCGACGACCTGCGATCCGGGCGCCAGCGACGTCTTGACCCAGGGCTGCGTTTTCAGGCCCTTGGCGACGGCGTTGCGGGCAAGCAGGCCGGCGGCGATCAGCACCGAGGGGTTCGAGGTGTTGGTGCAGGAGGTGATCGCGGCGATCGCGACGTCGCCATGACCGAGATCGTAGTCGGTGCCCTCGACCGCGTAGCGGTTGGCGAGCTGACCGGGCTTCTTGTAGTCGTTGTCGAGCGCCGCCGCGAAGCCGGAGGCGATGTTCTCGAGCGCGATGCGGCCCTCGGGCCGCTTGGGGCCGGCCATCGACGGCACGACGTCGCCGAGGTCGAGTTCCAGCGTGTCGGTGAAGACGAGCTCGGAACCATCCCCTTCCCGCCACATGCCCTGGGCCTTGGAGTAGGCTTCGACCAGCGCGATACGCTGTTCTTCACGGCCCGAGATGGTGAGATAGTTGATCGTCTCGGCATCGACCGGGAAGAAGCCGCAGGTGGCGCCGTATTCCGGGCCCATATTGCCGATCGTCGCGCGGTCGGCGAGCGTCATGTTGTCGAGGCCGGGGCCGAAGAATTCGACGAACTTGGAGACGACGCCCTTCTTGCGCAGCATCTGCACGACGGTAAGCACCAGGTCGGTCGCGGTCACGCCTTCCTTGAGCTTGCCGGTGAGCTTGAAGCCGATGACTTCCGGCAGGAGCATGGAAACCGGCTGGCCGAGCATCGCCGCTTCGGCTTCGATGCCGCCGACGCCCCAACCGAGCACGCCGAGGCCGTTGATCATCGTCGTGTGGCTGTCCGTGCCGACGCAGGTATCCGGATAGGCGGTGACTTCGCCGTCCTCTTCCCTGGTCCAGACGGCCTGACCCAGATATTCGAGATTGACCTGGTGACAGATGCCGGTGCCGGGCGGCACGACGCGGAAGTTCTTGAAGGCCTGCTGGCCCCATTTGAGGAAGCGGTAGCGCTCGCCGTTGCGCTGGTACTCAAGCTCGACATTGCGGGCAAAGGCGGTCGGCGTGCCGAATTCGTCGACGATCACCGAGTGGTCGATGACGAGATCGACGGGAACGAGCGGGTTGATCTTTTCCGGGTCGCCGCCGAGCGAAACCATCGCGTCGCGCATCGCCGCGAGGTCGACGACGGCGGGAACGCCGGTGAAGTCCTGCATCAGCACGCGCGCCGGGCGATAGGCGATCTCGTTCTCGGCCGTGCCCTTGTCGCCGAGCCATGCGGCGATGTTTTCGATGTCCTTCTTGGTGACCGAGCGTCCATCCTCATTGCGCAACAGGTTTTCCAGCAGAACCTTCATCGAATAGGGAAGCTTCGAGATGCCGGCTAGGCCGTTCGCCTCCGCCTTCGGCAGGCTGTAATAGACATAGTCCACGCCGTTGACCGTGAGCGTGGAGCGACAATTGAAGCTGTCTAGGGATTTGGACACTGGATGATACCCCGTTCCGTCTGATCGCCAAAAACTGACGTACGAACGCCCGAGCACCTGTGAGGCGCGAAGTGGGATGCGGGTACGGTCATTTCCGCTGTCCGTACGTGGAAGCTCGTTCCATGTTCGGCGCTTGGATGAAATTCACGCCGACCGCTGGCGTGTTGGCCGCCTTATAGATAATTTCTCCAAATCGTGCCAGACCAACCAAGGTCCAATCGGAACTTTTTTTGCTCTGCGAAAAGATACGTCAAGGGAAGCTGGAAATTCATGCGCCTCATGGCTGAAGGTTTGAGTGCGAGGCGCGGCGAGGACCTGATTTTCAACGATATTTCGTTCGCGCTGGCTGCCGGCGAGGCGCTTGTGGTGACCGGCCCGAACGGTGCCGGCAAGTCGACGCTCCTGCGCGTCCTGGCGGGGCTTCTCGAGCCGGAAGGGGGCCGCGTCCGGCTCGAGGACGGCCCCTCGGGGTTCGAGCATCCGCGCGAACTCAGCCATTATCTCGGCCACCGCAACGCGATGAAGCGCGAGCTGACTGTGGAGGAAAACCTCACCTTCTGGCAGCGCTTCCTCGGCGATTCGCCGGGCGGCTCCGGCATCGGCCTCGTCGAAGCGGCGGAGGCCGTGGGGCTCGCCGACATCATTCATCTGCCCTTCGGCTATCTTTCCGCCGGCCAGCAGCGGCGCATGGCAATGGCGAAGCTCATTGTCGCCTTCCGGCCCATCTGGCTTCTCGACGAACCGACGGCGGCGCTCGACCTCAGCGCCGACAGGCTTTTTGCCGGGCTGGTCGCCGCCCATCTCGACCGCGGCGGCATCGTCGTCGCGGCCACCCACCAGCCGCTTGGATTCGCGGGGGCGAAGAGCCTTGAAATGACGGGATTCGTCCATTGATCGCCCTCTTTTTCCGGGATCTCAAGCTTTCGGTGCGCGCCGGCGGCGGCGCGATGATCGGCGTGCTCTTTTTCATGACGGTCGTCGCGGTCATCCCCTTCGGCGTTGGCCCCGATCTGAACCTGCTCGCCCGCATCGGCCCGGCGATCCTCTGGATCGGCGCGCTGCTCGCGTCGCTGCTCGGACTCGACAGGCTCTTTCAGGCGGAGCGCGAGGACGGCTCGCTCGATCTCATCATGATGCAGGAGACGCCATTGCTTCTCGCCGTTCTCGTCAAATGCGCTGCTCATTGGACCGCCACCGGCCTGCCGCTGGTGATCGCCTCGCCCTTTCTCGGCCTGTTCATGAACATGGACGAAGGCGCCATCGGGGCCACCATGGTCACCCTGCTCGCGGGAACGCCGGCGATAACCTTCATCGGCGCGGTCGGTGCTGCGGTCGCGGTGGCGCTGCCGCGCGGCGGCCTGCTCGTCTCGATCCTCGTCCTGCCGCTTGCCATACCGGTGCTCATCTTCGGCGTCAGCGCGGTCTATGCGGCAATCGAGGATCCGGCCCCGTTTCTGCCGCCTTTCATGATATTGATGGCGATAACCCTGTTCTTCGCGGTGATCGGACCAGTGGCGGCCGCGGCGGCACTCAGGCACTCGGCCGACTGACGGGACCCGGCACCTTAGGATGAATTGCGGAAGCCGGCCTTCCGCGTTAAAGAACCGTCATGAGTGAAAGCAGCCTGGCCATACGCAAATTCAGCGATCTCGCCAACCCGACCCGGTTCCTGGCGCTGACGGATCGCGTGTTGCCCTGGCTTGCCGTTCTCACGCTGCTCGTCTTCGCGGTCGGGCTCTGGCTCTCCTTCACCACCGAAGGCGACTACCAGCAGGGCGAGACGGTGCGCATCATGTATGTGCATGTGCCTTCGGCCTGGCTTTCCATGATGTGCTACACGGTCATGGCGATCTCCGCACTCGGCACGCTCGTCTGGCGTCATCCGCTCGCCGACGTCTCGGCAAGAGCCGCAGCGCCGATCGGCGCCTGCTTCACCTTTCTGGCACTCGTCACCGGCTCGCTCTGGGGCAAGCCGATGTGGGGCACCTGGTGGGTCTGGGATGCGCGGCTGACCTCGGTCTTCGTGCTCTTCCTGATGTATCTCGGGCTGATCGCGCTGAACCGCGCCATGGATGACCCGAGCCGATCTGCGCGAGTCTCGGCCGTGCTTATCCTCGTCGGTTTCGTCAACATCCCGATCATCAAGTTCTCGGTCGAGTGGTGGAACACGCTGCATCAGCCCGCAAGCGTCATACGCCTCGACGGGCCGACGATCGATCCGGAATTCCTCCGGCCGCTCATCGTCATGGCGATCGCCTTCACGCTCCTGTTCTTCACCCTGCATATCGCCGCCATGCGCAACGAGATCTGGCGCCGTCGCGTGGCCTCGCTCAGGCGCCAGGCGGCGCGCAATGCCGGCCGGGAGCAGCTTACGCCATGATGAGCCATGCCGCCTATGTCGTCGCCAGCTACGCGGTTGCCGCCGCCACGGTAGCCGGACTCATCCTGTGGGTCCTTACCGACGGCCGCGCCCGCAGGCGCGAATTGCAGCAGCTCGAGGCCGCCGGGATCCGCCGCCGCTCCGCGGCAGGGCCAGCCGGAGGGGGCAAATGACGGACGCTGAGACGCCGCAGGACGAGCGCAGGCCCGGAGCCCTCCGTTATCTCATGGCGGCGCTTCCGCTCCTCATCTTCGCGGTGCTCGCACTCATCTTCTGGAGCCAGTTGAACTCCGGCAGGGACGTCAGCGAAATCCCCTCGGCGCTGATCGGCACCAAGGCGCCGATGCTCGCCATGCCCCCGCTCGAAGGGGCTGCAACGCCGTCGGGCGAGCCGATGCCGGCTCTCGACGACGCGGCGGTAAAGGGCAAGCTCACGCTCGTCAATGTCTGGGCTTCCTGGTGCGTCCCCTGCCGGCAGGAGCATCCGATCATCCTCGAATTGTCGAAGGACCCGCGCCTCAACGTCGTCGGCATCAATTACAAGGACCGGAACGAGAACGCGCTGAGGTTCCTCGGCGAACTCGGCAATCCGTTCTCGGCGATCGGCGTCGATCCGAACGGCAAGGCGGCGATCGACTGGGGCGTCTACGGCATCCCGGAGTCCTTCCTCGTCGCCGCCGACGGCACGATCCTCTACAAGCGCGCCGGCCCCTTCGACGAGAAGAGCCTCCGGGAAGGGCTGATGCCGGCGATCGAGAAGGCGCTTGCGGGTTCGTAGTCGCAGCTGCCCCTCATCCGGCCTGCCGGCCACCTTCTCCCCGCAAGCAGGGCGAAGGAGACTCGCGGCGGCCCCGCATGTCCCTTCTCCCCGTTGAACGGGGAGAAGGTGGCGGCAGCCGGACGAGGGGCAAATGCCGGAGAGAGGGAGCCGTTAGTCTAAACCCCCGCCTGCCAAGCCTTCACCGCATCGAGCGGCCAGACCAGCATCAGCACGTTGAGCGTCAGGTTGTCGCGCACCATGTAGCCGGTGAAGAGTTCGAGAACGATGGCGATCGCGACCGTGACTGCCACCGGGAGCCGCGAAGCGATGAAGAAGCCGACAGCCATGGCGAGCGTATCCATGGCCGAATTCAGGATGCTGTCGCCGAAATAATCGAGCGAGATCGTCGCGGCGCGGTAGCGGTCGATCACCATCGGCGTGTTCTCGGCGATCTCCCAGGCGGACTCTATCACGGTTGCGAGAAGCAGGCGCGCGCTCCAGGGCTTGCCGCGCATGAGAAGGTGACCGAGGCCGTAGAAGAGAAATCCGTGGATGACATGGGACGGCGTGTACCAGTCGGAAAGGTGCTGGGAGTTACCGCTGGATTTGACGACGCCTTCCCAGAGCTTGATGTAGCCGCATTCGCAGATCCATAGCCGCCCCATCAGATGCTGCACGAGGACCTGGATTGCCAGCACGCCGAGGCAGGCAAGCAACCAGAGCGCCGCTCTTCGCTGCTTGTCGTCCTGCGAGCCGGCCGCGATCGTCACTCCGCGCTATCCTGTTCGAGCGAATGCTTCATGATCAGCGGCATCTGGGCGAGCGTGAAGAGGATGGTGATCGGCATGGTGCCCCAGACCTTGAAGGCGACCCAGAAATCCGTCGAGAAGGAGCGCCAGATCACCTCGTTGAGCACGGCGAGGAACAGGAAGAACACACCCCAGCGGATCGTCAGCTTCCGCCATCCCTCCTCGTCCAGCTTGAAGGCGGCGTGGAAGACGTAGCCGAGCAGCGATTTGCCGAACAGGAGCCCGCCGAGCAGGATCGCGCCGAAGAGCGTGTTGACGATGGTCGGCTTCATCTTGATGAAGGTGTCGTTCTGCAGCCAGAGCGTCAGCGCGCCGAAGACGAAGACGACGATACCGGAGACGAGCGGCATCATCGGCAGCGTGCGTGTCATGATCCATGAAGCAATCAGCGCCGCCGCCGTTGCCGCCATGAAGAGGCCCGTCGCTATGAAGATCGGCCCGCCGAGCTCGGCCAGCGCAGGAAAGCGGCCAGCCAGCCACTCGCCCCGCGAATTGGCGAAGAAGAAGACCATCAGGGGGCCGAGTTCCAGCACGAGCTTGAGCAGCGGGCTTACCTCTGTCTTCGGCTTGGCGGCCTCGATCGTCGACATGTGCGGATCCTGTTCTGTCATCTTCTGCCGCTCATAGCATCAGGATTGCGGCAAAACCATATCAACCGCGGTTTTGACGCAAACCTCCCCCGCTTCGTCAAGGAGCCGCAACACCGGCGATCGCCTCGGCGAAGTCCTTGGCTTCGAACGGTTCGAGGTCGTCGATCCCTTCGCCGACGCCGATGAAATAGACCGGCAGCTTGTGCTTGGCGGAGATCGCCACCAGAATGCCGCCGCGTGCCGTGCCGTCGAGCTTGGTCATGATCAAGCCGCTGACGCCGGCGACATTGCGGAATATCTCGACCTGCTGCAGGGCGTTCTGCCCGGTCGTCGCGTCGAGCGTCTGCAGCACCGTATGCGGCGCGTCCGGATCGAGTTTTCCGAGAACGCGCACGATCTTTTCGAGCTCCGCCATCAGTTCGGCCTTGTTCTGCAGCCGCCCGGCGGTGTCGATGATCAGCACGTCCGCCTTCTGCTCGCGGGCACGCTGGAACGCCTCGTAGGCAAGCCCCGCCGCATCGGCGCCGAGCTTCGAGGAGACGATCTCGGATTTCGTCCGTTCGGCCCAGATCTTCAGCTGCTCGATCGCCGCCGCTCGGAAAGTATCGCCGGCGGCCAGCATGACTTTGAGTCCCGCGCCGGAAAGCTTTGCCGCAAGCTTGCCGATCGTCGTCGTCTTGCCGGTTCCGTTGACGCCGACAACGAGGATCACGTGCGGCTTGTGGCTGAGATCGAGTTCCAGCGGCCTGGCGACCGGCGCCAGCACCTTGGTGATCTCGCCGGCCATGATGCGCGAAACGTCCTCGCCGGACACATCCTTGCCATAGCGCTCCGAGGCGAGCGTGTCGGTGATGCGCATCGCCGTCTCGACGCCGAGGTCCGCCTGGATCAGCAGATCCTCGAGATCCTGCAGCGTCGCCTCGTCGAGCTTGCGCTTGGTGAAGAGGCTGGCGATCTGGCCGGTGAGTTGCGACGAGGTGCGCGCAAGGCCCAGGCGAAGGCGCTGGTACCAGTTGAGCTTGGCTTGCGGGGCGGGCGCTTCTTCCCTGGGGCGCCTCTCGGCAGCGGCGAAGCCTTTGGGAAGGCTGGGTGCGAGGGGCTCGGATGGAGGCTCGCCCCCCTCTGCCCTGCCCGGCATCTCCCCCTCAAGTGGGGAGATTGGAGGAGGATTGCTCTCGTCCTCCGACGCCGCCTTTTCATCTGCCGAAGAGCCAGCGCCGCGGTCGTCTACGTCAATCACCACCTCTTCGACGTCGGCTGCGACGGCGGCTTCGCGCTCCTCCTGCTCTCCCCCCTTAAGGGGGAGATGTCCCGAAGGGACAGAGGGGGGTGCCGAGAGCTCATCGACAGTCGCTGGGTGTTCGGAAGGAGGTTCATCCCCCTCTGCCGTGCCGGGCATCTCCCCCGCAGGGGGGGAGATCGGGTGCGGGACGCTCTCGTCCTCCTCCACGGTGTTTTCATCCGCGGCGGGAGCAGTGCTTGCAGGCGCTTCCTCGCTCGTGGTTTCGCTCGTCGGCGTGCTTGGCTCGAGGGAAACATCGCGATCGTCTGTGCCAGCTTCCGTTGCCTCGGCTGCGCTAAGATTTTCCTCGACGGGTGCCTGGGTCCCGCCCTGTTCTCCCGAAGGGACGGAGGGGTTTACCGCGACCTCATCGGAAATGGCCGTCTCCTGCGGCGGCGCCGGTTTCTCTTCGACGGCATCCTTGCCGAAGGAGAAGATCTTCTTGATGAAACCAATCGCCATGGGAATGTCCGCTATCAGGCCGCAGCCATCTGTTTGCGCTCGATCGTCAAATGCTTGCCATTGTGGCCGGTGATTCCGACCGGAACAAGCGACCGCGGCTCAAGGCCGGCCGCGTCTACGAGCGTGAAGTTCTCCGTATGTGCCAGACCGTTCATCTCCACCAGGATCGTCTGGCTGCTGCCGATCATGCCCTCGAGGTGGCCCGCATGAAGCTCCGCCCCCTTCGCACGCAGGCGCGCGGCACGCTCCTTGACAAGCGCGCGGTCGAGTTGCGGCATGCGGGCGGCCGGGGTGCCGGGGCGCGGGCTGTAGGGGAAGACGTGAAGATGCGCGATGCCGCAATCCTCGGCGAGCCGCATGGCATTCTCGAACATCGGCTCGGTCTCGGTCGGAAATCCGGCGATCATGTCCGCACCTAGGCTGATCCCGGGGCGCAGGCGCCGGACCTCGTCGCAGAAGGCACGCGCATCGGCGCTCGAATGCCGCCGCTTCATGCGCTTCAGGATCAGGTCGTCGCCGTGCTGCAGCGAAAGATGCAGGTGCGGCATGAAGCGCGGCTCCTCGGCAATGAGGTCGAGGAGGTGGCCGTCCGCCTCGATGCTGTCTATGGAGGAAAGCCGCAGGCGGACGATTTCCGGCACCTGTTTCAGCAAGGTCTTCGCGAGAAGCCCGAGGGTCGGCGTTCCGGGCAGATCGGCGCCGTAGCTCGTGGCGTCGACTCCGGTCAGCACGATCTCGCGATAGCCGCTTTCGGCAAGGCGTCTCGCCTGGTCCACGACGGCGCCCATCGGCACGGAGCGCGAATTGCCGCGGCCATAGGGAATGATGCAGAAGGTGCAGCGGTGGTCGCATCCGTTCTGCACCTGGATGAAGGCGCGCACGTGCCCGTCGATGTGCTTCACCATCTGCGGTGCGGTGGCGCGCACGCTCATGATGTCGTTGACACGGAGTTTCTCCTCGGCCGAGACGCCGAAATCCGGCAGCGAGCGATAGGAAACGCTTGCGAGCTTCTCCTCGTTGCCGAGCACCGCGTCCACCTCTGCCATTTCGGCGAAAGTTTCCTTCTCGGTCTGGGCGGCGCAGCCGGTGACGATGATACGGGCGTGCGGATTTTCGCGCCGCGCGCGGCGGATCGCCTGGCGCGCCTGGCGCACGGCCTCGGCGGTGACGGCGCAGGTGTTGACGAGGACGGCGTTGTTCAGCCCCGCCTTTTCGGCCTCCGCCCGCATCACTTCCGATTCATAGGTGTTGAGGCGGCAGCCGAAGGTTATGACCTCGACGCCGCTCAAAGGGCTCTCGCTCCGTTGTCGCCGCTCTCCGGCTCGTTGCGTGCAAAGATGCCGGTGACGGGATCGACGGTGCCGGACCATTCCCATTCGGCCGGCCCGGTCATGATGACGTGGTCGTCGCGCTCGCGCCATTCGATCTTGAGCGGACCGCCGGGCACGTTCACGGTAACCATCCGCTCGGTCCGGCCGGTTCTCGCGCCGTTGACGGCGGCGGCACAGGCGGCCGAACCGCAGGCAAGCGTCAGGCCGGCGCCGCGTTCCCAGGTCCTAAGGTCCATCTCCTGGCGGGAGCGGATGCGGGCGATCGAGATATTGGCGCGCTCGGGGAAGATCGGATGGTTCTCGAGGAGTGGTCCGAACCGGTCCAGCTCGTAGCTCCACACATCGTTCTCGACCCAGAAGATCGCATGCGGATTGCCCATGGATGCGACCGAGGGGGAATGCAGCACGGGCGCATCGATCGGCCCGATCTGCAGCTCGATGCGCCGCGTGTCGTGGAATTCCTCCGCGAGCGGGATCTGGTCCCAGCCGAAACGCGGCTTTCCCATATCGACCGAGATCGTGCCGTCGTCGTGTTCCTTCGCTTCGAGAAGTCCCGCGACCGTATGGAACAGGAAGGCTTTCCTGCCGGTCTCGGCCGCAAGCGCCTGCACGACGCATCGGGTGCCGTTGCCGCAGGCCTGGGCCATCGACCCGTCGGAATTGACGATGTCGATCCAGGCATCGGTGCCGGCGGACTTCGGGTCATGGATCGCCATGATTTGGTCGAACTCGGTCGCCGGGTCGGCATTGAGCGCGATCGCTGCCTGAGGCGTCACGCGATCCTTGCGCCCGCGCATGTCCACCACCAGGATCTTGTTTCCAAGCCCGTTCATCCTGGCAAATTGCACCTGATCGCCCATGTCGCGCTGGTCCAAACCCTGGCCCCCGATCGGGAGGCGCCCTTCATTCGGGCTGTATATGGCGGAAAAGCCCGGAAATTACCAGTGCCGCCTTTGAGTGCGGCGCGCCAGGTGCAGCGGAGCGCCGGGGAGATCGACCGGTAGACCGCTGGTTCCGCCAACGGATTCGATTGAGGCTCCTCGCGGGGAACACTTACTTGCATAAATGCTGTAAATGCTGCAATATACAGCAAACCTAACGATCATAGGAGAGGGCCATGCCCCGTTCAGGCGGTTCCTACACCACAAGCGAGCTTTCCCGTAAGTCCGGCGACATCATCGCCGAGGCATTGCGGCGGCCCGTTACCATCACGCAGCGCAACAAGCCGCGCCTGGTGCTGCTCAACATCGAAGACTACGAACGGTTGACGCGGCAATTGGACAGCCGAAGCGCCGGCACGATCGAGACCATGTCTGACGGCCTGTTTGCCGAATTCGAGAATGCCGTCGAAACCTATGCGCAAGAGGATGAGTCTGGAAAGCCATGAGCTACGACCACTTCCAGACCGCGTCCGTCATCCGCTACCCTTACCTCTGGGCACGGCAGGCTCGTGCGGGTGAGACGGAAGGCCGGAAAGACCGGCCCGTTGCGGTCGGAGTGCGCATAGCTCGACCCGACGGAAATCTCGTCATCTTCTTCCCGATTACCTCCAGGCAGCCGGATGCATCGCGATTTGCTGCGGAGGTCCCGACGATCGAAAAGCGGCGGGCCGGCCTCGACGTCGATCTACGTCTCTGGATCATCTTCGACGAATTCAACAGCGATATCGTTGGCAGATCTTTCTATCTCGAACCGGAACCGCCGATCGGCCGTTTCAGCAAAGCATTTTTCCTGCCGCTGCTGCGGGAATTTATCGCCCGGCGAAAGGCCTCCACGGACGTCGTTCGTTTTCGGTAGCGTCGCCAGGACCGGTTAGCGCTTCGTTGGTCCTGCAGTGCCGCGCGTCTTACCAGGCGCGCAAAGGTCGTTGCAGCACTTTGACCTGCTGCGCGTTTTTTGTCCTTTAACCGGGTACGATCAAAGGTCACATGTTTGTTGGCGCGCCCTCAACAGCACCGTAGCGTGCCAGTGGAGCGCTCGATCCTTGACTTTTCTTCCGGTTTCCTGTTTATCGCGACGAATTCCTTCGCAAGTGATGACTTCCGAAGCCACCGACCGGGCCCCGCAAAGGTATAAAGAGAGCCCGGAGGTCAACACCCGACAGCGCGCTGCGCCCTCGGGTGGTTTTTGGCTTTGCGCCTTGTTTTCCGCGCGAAGGGACCCACGTTTCCGGACGAGCCGATCTATCGCAATCCGGAGACAAGAAGGAAGAGAATATGTTCGAGAGCCTCCAGGACCGTCTTGGTTCCATATTGAATGGACTGACCGGCCGCGGCGCCCTGTCGGAAGCCGATGTTTCCGCAGCGCTTCGGGAGGTTCGCCGTGCGCTGCTCGAAGCGGACGTGGCGCTCGATGTGGTGCGGTCCTTCACGGAGAAGGTTCGCGAAAAGGCGGTCGGCGCCGAAATCGTAAAGTCGATCAAGCCCGGCCAGATGGTCGTCAAGATCGTTCATGACGAGCTCATAGCGATGCTCGGCTCCGAGGGCGTTACGATCGATCTCAATGCGGCGGCTCCGGTCGTCATCATGATGGTCGGCCTGCAGGGCTCGGGCAAGACGACGACGACCGGCAAGATCGCCAAGCGGCTGACCGCGCGGGACAAGAAGAAGGTCCTGATGGCCTCGCTCGATACCCGCCGCCCGGCCGCGCAGGAACAGTTGCGCCAGCTCGGCGTGCAGACCGGCGTCGATACGCTTCCGGTCATCGCCGGCCAGTCGCCGACCGACATTGCCGCACGTGCCGTGCAGGCGGCCAAGCTCGGCGGCCACGACATCGTCATCCTCGACACCGCCGGCCGCACCCATATCGACGAGCCGCTGATGATCGAGATGGCGGAGATCAAGCGGAAATCCAACCCGCATGAGATCCTGCTCGTCGCCGATGCGCTGACCGGACAGGACGCCGTCAACCTCGCCCGCAATTTCGACGAACGCGTCGGCATCACCGGCCTGGTGCTGACCCGCATGGACGGCGATGGCCGCGGCGGTGCGGCGCTCTCCATGCGCGCCGTCACGGGCAAGCCGATCAAGCTCATCGGCGTCGGCGAGAAGATGGACGAACTCGAGGAGTTCCATCCCCGCCGCGTCGCCGACCGCATCCTCGGCATGGGCGACATCGTCTCGCTCGTCGAGAAGGCGGCGGAGAACATCGACGCCGAAAAGGCGGCCGCCATGGCCGCCAAGATGGCCAAGGGCAAGTTCGACCTCAACGACCTCGCCGATCAGCTGCAGCAAATGCAGAAGATGGGCGGCATGGGCGGCATCATGGGTCTGATGCCCGGCATGGCCGGAATGAAGGACAAGATGTCCGCCGCCGGCCTGGATGACTCGCTCTTCAAGCGCCAGCTCGCGATCATCTCCTCGATGACCAGGGCGGAGCGCGCCAATCCGGATATTCTCAAGCATTCGCGCAAGAAGCGCATCGCCAGCGGCTCCGGCACCGATGCCTCCGACATCAACAAGCTTCTGAAAATGCACCGCCAGATGGCGGACATGATGAAGATGATGGGCGGCAAGGGCAAAGGCGGCATGATGAAGCAGATGATGGGCGGCCTCGCCGGCAAGATGGGTCTCGGGGGTTTAAGCGGCGGAATGCCCGATCTCTCGAAGATGGATCCGAAGCAGCTCGAGGCCCTGCAGAAGCAGGCCGAGGCCGCGGGTCTCGGCAAGCCCGGCGGCGGCCTGCCTGGTCTTGGCGGTGGTTTGCCCGGTCTGGGCGGCGGTTTCCCCGGCCTCCCCGGCCTACCGAAGAAGAAGTGAGGATCGCGACGAATGCTTGATCCCGAGATCAAAGAGGAATTGGCGAGCTACCGGCAGTCGATCGACAATATCGATGCCGCGCTCGTCCACATGCTGGCCGAACGCTTCCGCTGCACCAAGGCGGTTGGCGTGCTCAAGGCCAAGCACCAGCTGCCGCCGGCCGATCCGGCGCGCGAAGAATACCAGATCGAACGCCTCCGCCACCTGGCGAAAGACGCCAATCTGGATCCGGATTTCGCCGAGAAGTTCCTGAACTTCATCATCAAGGAAGTCATCCGGCATCATGAAGCCATCGCCGCCGATTGCTCGCAGAACGCGGGCAGCGCCGGCACCACCCATTCCGCTTGAGTCAAGCGGTCAAGAAAGCCTGCAAGGAGTAAATTGAAATGGCACTGAAAATTCGTCTCGCCCGCGGCGGTTCCAAGAAGCGTCCCTATTACCAGATCGTCGTTGCCGACGCGCGCAGCCCGCGTGACGGCCGCTTCCTCGAAAAGCTCGGCTCCTGGAACCCGATGCTTGCCAAGGACGACGAAAAGCGCATCGAACTGAACGCCGAGCGCGTTCAGCACTGGATCGCCCAGGGCGCCCAGCCGACCGACCGCGTAATGCGCTTCCTCGACCAGGCCGGCCTTGCCAAGCGCCCGGCCCGCAACAACCCGACCAAGGCGCAGCCCGGCAAGAAGGCACAGGAACGTGCCGCTGAAGCCAAGCAGAAGGCCGAAGAAGCAGCCGCTGCAGCTTCGGAAGCAGCCGCGGAATAATTTCCGACGACCGGCATTGAAAACGGGCGGCATTTCCATGCCGCCCGTTTTGCTTTATGTGCACCGGAAAATCGCATGTTCTCATCCCGATGTGGTTCAGGAAACATGCAGCACGTTCACCCTGGATGCCCGACGATGACACAGCTGAAGAACCCTGTCCTGATGGCGACGATCGGCGCGGCGCAAGGGCTGCGCGGCGAGGTGCGGGTAAAGTCCTTCACCGACGATCCGGCCGCACTCGGCGACTATGGCAACCTCCACAGCGAGGACGGCCGCGTCTTCGAGGTGCTTGAGATCCGCGAGGCCAAGAACGTGGTCGTCGTGCGGTTTCGGGGCATCAACGACCGGACCGCTGCCGAAGCGCTCAACGGTCTCGAACTCTTCATCGAGCGCGACAATCTCCCCGACGACGATCTAGACGAGGACGAATTCTTCTACGCAGACCTCGAGGGTCTGGAAGCGGTCGACCGCACCGGCAAGAGCTATGGTTCGGTGACCGGTGTCTTCGATTTCGGCGCTGGCGATCTCCTCGAACTGAAGGGCCCGGGCCTCAGGCCGGTGCTTATTCCCTTCACCGAATGGTCGGTACTCGAAATCGACCTCGAAGCGGGCAAGCTCGTCATCGACCCGACCGCCGCCGGGCTCGTCGACGACGAGAAGAGCGGGCCCGGCAAGCCCTTTCCGACCAAGCGCAAGTGAGCCCAAGGCAATGCCCTTTCGCGCGACTGTCCTGACGCTCTACCCGGAGATGTTTCCGGGGCACCTCGGCGTTTCGCTCGCCGGAAAGGCGCTGGAGCGCGGAGACTGGTCGATGGAGGCCGTGCAGATTCGCGACTTTGCCGGCGACAAGCACCGCACCGTCGACGATACGCCCGCGGGCGGCGGTGCCGGAATGGTACTGAAGCCCGACGTTCTTGCCCGCGCCATCGATCATGTCGCTGCAGATGACGGGCGGCCGCGGCTTCTGATGAGCCCGCGCGGACGGCCGCTGACGCAGGAACGGGTGCGGGCGCTGGCCGCCGGTCCCGGCGCAGTCATCGTCTGCGGCCGTTTCGAGGGCGTCGACCAGCGGGTCATCGATACGCGTGGACTCGAGGAAGTCTCGATCGGCGACTACATTCTTTCCGGCGGGGAGCCGGCAGCACTCGTTCTGCTCGACGCCGTGGTGCGTATCCTGCCGGGTGTCATGGGCAATCAGCTTTCAGGTGTCCACGAGAGCTTCGAGGGAGGGCTCCTCGAACATCCCCACTACACGCGTCCGCAGATCTTCGAAGGTCACGAAATCCCGGCCGTCCTCACCTCCGGCAACCACGCGGCCGTTGCGCAGTGGCGGGAAGCGACGGCGCGCCGGCTGACGGCGGAACGCCGGCCCGACCTCCTGGAACGGGCCCGGCATCCGAAGCGTGATCCGGCTCAACCCGTAAAGAAATAATAGGCCGCCAGCAGCAGACCCACCGCCACCACCACGGCGCGGATGACCGCCTGCGGGACGCGTCGTGCCGCCCACACACCCATATAGCCGCCAAGAGCTGCGCCCGGCACCATGATCGCCGCGTGCAGCCAGGAGACGACGCCACCCGCGGCGAAAACCACGATGGCGATTGCGGCGATGACGATGGAGATGAAGTTCTTGAGTGCGTTCAGCCGGTGGTAGCCGCCGCCGGTGGCAAGCCCGAGCACGGCCAGCATCATGATGCCCATGCCGGCGCCGAAAAAGCCGCCGTAGACGGAGGTCGCCAGCTGGCTCGCCACGCCCAGCGGGCCGATGCGATGCTCGTCGCTGCGCGCCTTCGGCTTCAGGAGGGGGCCGGCGGCGAAGATCGCCGTTGCCGCGATCAGCAGCCAGGGCACCATCGCACGGAAGGCCGGATTGGAGAGCGACAGCAGCAGAAGCGCGCCGGCGAGCCCGCCGATCGCCGAAATGATACCGAGGACGATGGCGTTCTTCCGGTCGGCGCGGATCTCCTTGGCATAGGCAAGCGTCGACGTGATATAGCCTGGGAACTGGATGATGGACGAGGTCGCGTTGGCGACGATCGGCGGCAGCCCGCCAAGCGTCATCGCTCCGAAAGTCAGGAAGGTGCCGCCGCCGGCAATGGCATTGACGACGCCGGACAGGAAGCCGGCGACGAAGAGCAAAAAGACCTGGAGCAACGTCATGGCTTTCCCCCGAAACACGTGAATCGGGATAGCCGGTGGCGCGGTCGACCGCAAGTCCGCGATACATTGCGGCCCCTCCCCATCTTTCCCCACAGGCGGGAGGGGGTGGGGAGGGGCATTCTTGAGGCGGGCGTGCGACAAAATCCGCTTTCGGGGATGACAAGGCCGGTCATATGGTGTATGTGCCGGCCCGGTTCGGGTTCCTTGCCCGTCGACCGTCAACAAAGAATGGCGAATACGCTCCTGCCGCAAATGCGGCAAGGCCTGAAGGGAAGTCCGACAGGCCGATCGAGAGCGCTCTGGCTGTTTCAGAAAAACGCAAAGGTTAGACCGATGAACATCATCCAGCAGCTGGAAGCCGAACAGGCCGCCAAGATCGCCGCAAAGCGCACCCTTCCCGAATTCTCCCCGGGCGACACCGTCCGCGTCAATGTACGCGTTGTCGAAGGCAACCGCACCCGCGTACAGGCTTACGAAGGCGTCTGCATCGCCCGTTCCGGCGGCGGCATCAACGAGAGCTTCACCGTTCGCAAGATTTCCTACGGTGAAGGCGTCGAGCGCGTATTCCCCGTCTACTCCCCGCTCGTCGAGAGCGTAGATGTGGTTCGCCGCGGTAAGGTCCGCCGCGCCAAGCTCTACTATCTGCGCGACCGCCGCGGCAAGTCGGCTCGTATCGTCGAAAACACCGGCACCCGCGCCCGCAAGCTGAACGACGCCGAGCGCCAGGCCGTTGTCGAGGAGAAGGCACGCATCGAGGCTGAAAAGGTCGCAGCCGCCCAGGCTCTGGCCGCCGAGAAGGCAGCAGCCGAAGCCGCCGAGGCAAAGGCAGCGGAAGAAGCAAAGGCTGCGGAAGCTGCAGCAGAATAAGTTTTCGACTCTTCAGAGTTGTGCGGAAAGGCGGTCCTCGGGCCGCCTTTCTTTTTGGTATCAGCCGCTTGTGCTCCCCATAGATTTTATGACATTTTCTGTCGCCACAATCTGGGAGTTCCTCCAATGACAATTCGTCGCCACGTGCTTGCGGGCATTGCCGCAGTTCTTGCCGTTCCATTCGCAGTCTCTGCGCCCGTTTTCGCCAGCGACCTGCCCGACCTCGGCGGCAAGACGGTCGTCGTGGTGACGGAGAATGCCTATCCGCCGCTGCAGTTCGTCGATCCGAAATCCGGCCAGGCCATCGGTTGGGAATATGACGCGATGAACGAGATCGCCAAGCGCTTGAATTTCAAGGTCGAGTACCAGAACACGAGCTGGGATGCGATGATCCAGGCGGTTTCCGACGGTCAATACCAGATCGGCATGACCGGAATCACCATCAAGGACGACCGCAAGGAGAAGGTCGATTTCTCGGATCCCTATATGCGCTCGCAGCAGTTCATGCTGGTGCGCGGCGACGAGACCCGCTTCGACGATGCCAAGAGCTTCGCAGCGCTCGAAAGCGGTCTGGTCGGCGCCCAGCCCGGGACTTCGCCTTTCTACACGGCCGTCTACGAGGTTCTCGACGGCAACGAGCAGAACCCGCGCATCAAGCTGTTCGAAACCTTCGGTGCGACGGTGCAGGCGCTGAAGGCCGGCGACGTCGATCTGGTCTTGACCGACAGTGTCGCGGCCAAGGGTTATGTGGATTCCTCCGACGGCCAGCTCAAGGTGGTCGGCGAGCCGCTCGGCACCGAGGATTTCGGCTTCATCTTCCCGAAGGGATCGGAACTCGTCGCGCCGGTCAATGCCGCCATCAAGGCGCTCAAGGAGGACGGCACCTTCGACGCGCTCAACAAGAAGTGGTTCCTCGACTACAAGATGGGCGGCTGACCGCCGGAACGGGATAAAACGCATGTGCGGTTTTCCGCCCACGTCCCGCTTCCACCTACTGGAATTGAAATGACGCCGGTCCAATCATCCGACACTTCCGGGAAGGACGATTATCCCTGGTGGCTGATCGCCCTTCTCGTGATCGCTGCGGCACTGGCCGCGGTCATCGCCGCCAATGATATCTTCACGCAGGTATTCACCGTCGTCCTGAAGGGGTTGGGCGTCACCGTTTTCGTCACTCTCGTCGGTTTCGTGCTCGCAACGGTGCTCGGCCTCGGCGTGGCCCTGATGGCGCTTTCCGAGCATGTGGTCCTGCGCCAGATCGCGCGCTTCTATACGGAAGTCATCCGCGGCGTACCGATCCTCGTGCTGCTGTTCTATATCGCCTTCGTCGGCGCGCCTGCGCTGGTGACGGTCGCGAATTTCGTGGCGGCGCCGCTGATTTCGGCGGGCTGGATCGAGCCGTTCGTCGTTCGCGACGTGTCGCTGATGTGGCGGGCAATCATGGCGCTGATGATCGGCTATTCGGCCTTCATTGCCGAAGTCTTCCGCGCCGGCATCCAGTCGGTCGACAAGGGCCAGGTGGAGGCGGCAAAGGCGCTCGGGCTCTCCCGCTACCAGCGCTTTCGCCTCGTCGTCTTTCCGCAGGCGATCCGCGTCATCCTGCCGCCGCTCGGCAACGACTTCGTGGCGATGGTCAAGGATTCCTCCCTCGTCTCGGTGCTCGGCGTCGCCGACATCACCCAGATGGGCAAGGTCTATGCCTCAGGCTCCTTCCGCTTCTTCGAGACCTATTCCATCGTCGCCTATGTCTATCTCGTGCTGACGATTGGGTTGTCGCTGGCCCTTCGGGCGGTCGAGCGGCGGTTGAGGCGGTCGCAAGTGCGATAGGCAAGGGGGAGTCGGGCAGGCAGGGGAGTACTGCACCTCCAACGCTGCCGTCACGGTCCGCCCGCTCAGCCCTCGAGTTCCTCGCGCAGCATTTCCAGTTCGAGCCATTCCTCTTCCATGCGCGTGAGGTCCGTCCTGAGCTTCTCGAGCTCGGCGGCGAGCTTGGCAAAGCCGTTCGGGTCGCGCGAGAAAAGGTCGGGATCTGCCATCTTCTCTTCCCGCTTCGCGATCTCCGCCTCCGACCTGGCAATCTCCTTCGGCAGGTTTTCGAGCGCGAATTTCTGCTTGAAGGAGAGCTTGCCCTTCGCCTTCTGAGGTTCGCTCGGCGACGAGGAGGCGCCGCTCGATCTGGCCTTCTCGGCTTTCTCGCTCCGGCGCCTTTCCTCGAGTGCGCCGCGGCGCTGCGCCATCATGTCGGAATAGCCCCCGGCATATTCGATCCAGCGGCCATCGGGCGCCTCCGGGTTGGCCGGCGCGATGGTCGAGGTCACGGTACGGTCGAGGAAATCGCGGTCGTGGCTGACCAGGATCACCGTTCCGGAAAATCCGGCCACGATCTCCTGCAGCAGGTCCAGCGTCTCGATATCGAGGTCGTTGGTCGGTTCGTCGAGGATCAGGAGGTTGGTCGGGCGTGCCAGGATGCGGGCGAGCATGAGACGCGCGCGCTCGCCGCCGGACAGGTCGCGGATGGGCGTTCGCGCCTGCTCCGGCTGGAAGAGGAATTCCTTCATGTAGCCGGTGACATGGCGCTGCTCGCCATTGACGAGGAGGGTCTCGCCGCGCCCGTCGGTCAGATAATGCGCCAGCGTCTCGTCCAGGTTCAGTTCCTCGCGTTTCTGGTCGAGCGTGGCGATCTCGAGATTGGTGCCTAGCTTGACGCTGCCCGTGTCCGGCGCGAGCTGACCGGTCAGGAGCTTCAGCAACGTCGTCTTGCCGGCGCCGTTCGGTCCGACGAGGCCGATGCGGTCGCCGCGGTGGACGCGGATCGAGAACGGCGCGACGATCGCGCGATCGCCATAGGCCTTGGTGATCTTCTCCGCCTCGATGACGAGCTTGCCCGATTCCCTGGCGTCGGCCACGGTGGCCTGGACCGTACCCTGCGGCCCCTTGTGCCCGCGATGGCGGGCCCGCATGTCCTGCAGCTCGCCGAGCCGGCGCATGTTGCGCTTGCGCCTTGCGGTCACGCCGTAGCGCAGCCAGTGCTCTTCGCGCTCGATCGCCTTGCCGAGCTTGTGCTGTTCGAGCTCTTCCGCCTCCAGCACCTCGTCGCGCCAGGCCTCGAAATGCGCGAAGCCGCGATCGAGGCGGCGCGATTGGCCGCGGTCCAGCCAGACGGTCGCCGTCGACACCTTTTCGAGGAAGCGCCGGTCGTGCGAAATCAGCACCAGCGCCGAACGGCTGCGGACGAGCTCGTCTTCCAGCCACTCGATCGTCGGCAGATCGAGATGGTTCGTCGGTTCGTCGAGAAGCAGAATGTCGGGTTCCGGCGCAAGCACACGGGCAAGGGCGGCACGACGCGCCTCGCCGCCGGAAAGGCGCGTCGGCTCTTCCTCCCCGGTCAGCCCCAGATGCTGCAGCAGGTAGGCGACCCGGTAGGGATCGTCGCCTGGGCCGAGGCCGGCTTCCGCATAGGCCTGGACCGTATCGAAGCCGTCGAAATCGGGTGCCTGGTGGAGATAGCGTATCGTCACCGATGGATGCCTGAAGATCTCGCCCGACTGGGGTTCTGCAAGCCCGGCGGCGATCTTCATCAGCGTCGATTTGCCCGAACCATTGCGGCCGACGAGGCAGATGCGATCGCCCGGCTCGACCTGCAGGCCCGCACCCGCGAGCAGCGGCGTGCCGCCGAAGGTCAGTAGAATGTCGTCAAGCTTAAGGATGGGAGGTGCCAAGGCATCAGGCTCCGGAAAGATCATAGGGCCGGGCGAGAATGACGGCCCGGCCGGATTTCAGGGTGAAGCGGACCGTGCCATCCGCGATGTTCGAAATGGTGCGCGACGAGCCGAAGGGCAGATGAAAATCCTTCAGCGGGTAGCGCACGTTCTCGATCGAGAGACCGTCAAGGTCAGCAAAGCCGAGGATCGAGAAGAGGCTGCCTTTCGGCAACTCGATCTCCTGCGAGCCGGGCAGCAGCGGATAGGCCTCCTCCTCGCCGGAGGTCATCATCACCGCAACGCCGCTCTCGGCAAGTGCGACGGTGCCGAGGAGGTGCAGGAAAGCGTGATCGCTGCGCGCGCCGCCGAGTCCGCCCGCGAAGACGAGCGAGGTCGCGCCACGCTCGAGGGCCGCCTCGACGGCGATCTCCCCGTCGGTCGCGTTCTTGGCAGCCGGATGGCGTTCACGCGGGACGCCGGCGAACTCCGCCAGAAGCGCCTCGTCCGTGGAATCGAAGTCGCCGACCCAGAGATCGGGAACGACCCCGAGCGTCCTTGCATGGCGCATGCCGCCGTCGGCGGCGACGAAGCGGCTGCCTTCGAGCTGTCGAGCGAGCCGGTCTGTCGGCGTCAGCGCGCCGCCGAGCAGGATGGTGAAGGGTGATCGGATCATGGCAGAAGCCCATAGCGCAAAGCAGCGGCGAAGGAAAAGGGCTCCGGCTGCTGTTTTGCGAACGCATGCTGCGCGGATCAGGTTCCGGACGCCGGATCCCCGGGGAAAAGCATGCCGATGCCGGGCGTCGATCCGGCGATCTCCACCGCACCGACCGCGCGGGCATAGAAATCGGCGGGGCCGACGCCGCCGATGATCGCATAGGCATAGCCGGCGGCGCGCATGGACAGCAGGCTTTCGACGAGCAGGGCCTCGCCGATGCCCTTGCCGCGCATGGCCGCGTCCACTCCGGTCGGACCGAAGAAGCCGAGCGCGGTTACGTCATGGCATGCGAAGCCCACGATCCGGTCCCGATGGTGAGCGATGTGGATGCGCGCCGGCGTCGAGGAGAAGGCGGTTTCGGCCTCGCCGGCCCACCCGGCCCCGAAGCGCTCCTCGATCCAGGGAATGACGACCCGCCGCTCGGCCGCAAGCGCCCGCCGGATGCGGACGTCGGGGTCGAGACGCGATGGACGGCCCTCGGGCAAGGCATAGAGGCGGACGAGCATGTCTGGCATGGAATTGTCTCCGCTTTCGGCGAACAAACGGCGCCGGCAATTGTTTGACTTTTAATAGCGCGCCCGGCGCGGATGGCAAACGTCCCTGCTGAAACTCAGCTTGCCTAAGCCGTCGCCGGAAGCTAAATCTTCTGCTGCTCTAACGGGGTGCCCTGGCCGGCTTTGCGACCATGGCTGAGAGGCTTCGAGCCAACCCGCGGAACCTGATCCGGCTCATACCGGCGGAGGGATTAGAAGCGATCGGACCGATACGCGCTTTTCCCATTGCAGCAACAACAAAGGGAGAGGTGCCAGAATGTCCAGTTCACTCCATCGAAAAATCCTTGGCCGGCTTGCGATCGCCGCCGCTTCGATCGCGGCATTTTCCGTGAGCGCGGCGGCCGCGGAAAAAACGCTGACGGTCTATACCTATGAGAGCTTCATCACCGAATGGGGGCCGGGCGCCAAGGTGGCGGAAGCGTTCGAGAAGACGTGTGACTGCAAGGTCGACTATGTAGGGGTCGCCGACGGGGTCGAACTCCTGACGCGGCTGAAGCTCGAAGGTCAGGGATCCAAGGCCGACATCGTACTCGGCCTCGACACCAATCTGGTGGCGGAGGCGAAGGCGACCGGCTTCTTCGCACCGCACGGCGCCGATACCGCTTCCGTCAAGGTTCCGGGCGGCTTCTCCGACGACACCTTCATACCCTATGACTACGGCCATATTGCCGTTGTCTACGACACAGAGGCACTGAAGGACCCACCGAAGAGCCTCAAGGAACTGGTCGAGGGCGATCCGTCGCAGAAGATCGTCATCGAGGACCCGCGGACCTCAACCCCCGGCCTCGGCCTCCTGCTCTGGGTGAAGTCGGTCTATGGCGACAAGGCCGGCGAGGCCTGGGCGAAGCTCAAGGACCGCGTGCTGACGGTCACGCCGGGCTGGTCGGAAGCCTACGGTCTCTTCACAAAGGGCGAGGCGCCGATGGTTCTCTCCTACACCACCTCGCCTGCCTATCACATGGTCGCGGAGAACACCGAGCGCTACCAGGCGGCCCCCTTCGCCGAAGGCCACTATATCCAGATCGAAGTCGCCGCATTGACGAAGAACGCGAAGGACCCGGAACTCGCCCGGAGCTTCCTGACCTTCATGATCGGTCCGGAATTCCAGTCGATCATCCCGACGACCAACTGGATGATGCCGGTGACGGCGACCAAGGAGCCGCTGCCGGAAGCCTTCGGCAAGCTCGTCGAACCGCAAAAGACGTTCCTCATTCCCTCCGGGGAGGTCGCCGCCAGCCGCAAGGCCTGGATCGACGAATGGCTGGCCGCCATGAGCCGGAACTGAGGCCGGATTGTCCGGCACAAAGGAAAGCAGGATGACCATCGCCGCCGGGGCCTTCGCCCTCGGCGGCATCCTGCTTTTCGTCGGCCTCGCCGGCGCGGCACTGCTTGCCCAATCGGCCGGCAGCGCCGGCGCTGGTCCGCTTTTCGATGCCTATATCTGGCGCATCACACGCTTCACGCTGCTGCAGGCCAGCCTCTCGACACTTCTTGCCATCCTATTCGCCATACCGGTTGCCCGGGCACTTGCCCGCCAGGCTTCGTTCCCCGGCCGCATCTGGGTGCTGCGGCTTCTGGCGCTGCCACTCGGCCTGCCGGCGCTCGTCGCCGCACTCGGGCTCATCGAAATCTGGGGCCGGCAGGGGCTCTTGAACAGGGTGCTTTCGGCAGCCGGGCTGGAGCAGCCGGTCAGCATCTATGGCCTCTCCGGCATTCTCATTGCCCATGTCTTCTTCAACATGCCGCTCGCCGCACGCTTGATGCTTGCCGGCATCGAGCGCATTCCGGCCGAATACTGGCGCACCAGCG
This sequence comes from Ensifer sp. R1-3, assembly GCF_056739175.1. Lineage (NCBI taxonomy): Bacteria > Pseudomonadati > Pseudomonadota > Alphaproteobacteria > Hyphomicrobiales > Rhizobiaceae > Ensifer > Ensifer sp. R1-3. The sequence continues at coordinate 2,932,500 of NZ_CP096515.1, read as the reverse complement.
CCAATCTCGGCATGGGATCCTTCGCCACCTTTCGCTTCATCGAGTGGCCGGTGATCCGCGGATTGCTTCCCGGCATCGCCGGGCTCATCTTCATGCTCTGCGCCACCAGCTTCACGCTCGTGCTGACGCTTGGCGGCGGGCCGGCCGCCAGCACGATCGAAGTGGCGATCTATCAGGCGCTGCGCTTCGACTTCGACCCGCCGCGGGCGATCGCCCTTTCGGCACTTCAGGTCGCCCTTACCGGAGCGCTGCTTCTCGTCCTGAAATTGATCGCGCCGGCACCGCTGGAGGGAGAGACCAGCGGCAGGGCCATCCGGCGTTTCGACGGCGCAAGCGGTCTGTCGCGGCTTGCCGACCGGATCTGGCTGATACTCGCCGTCATCCTCGTCGGCCTGCCATTTGCGGCCATCGCCTATAGCGGATCGAAGGCCGACCTCGTCCGTCTCGTGAGCGAGCCGGCATTCCATCGGGCGCTCGCCATGAGCGCGACGATCGCCCTTGTCTCCGCCACGATCTCCGTCGCCATCGCGGCGCTGATGATCCGTACCGAACGGCTCGCGCTGGCGCAGCGGCGCCCCGGAGCGGCGCCTCGCCTCTTTGCAGGCACGATCGGCGCGAGCACCTCCTTCATACTGCTCGTGCCTCCCGTCGTGCTCGGCGCCGGATGGTTCCTGCTCCTGAGGCCTTTCGGCGACGTCGCCCGTTTCGCGCCGGCCGTCGTCGTCGCCATCAATGCGCTGATGGCGCTTCCCTTCGTTCACCGGGTGCTCGCGCCGGCCATGGCGACGCATGCCGCGCGCACCGCGCGCCTTGCCGCGAGCCTTGGCATCGGCGGCTTTCACCGCCTGCTGTGGATCGACTGGCCGGGCCTGCGCAAGCCTCTCTTTGTCGCCTTTTCCTTTGCCATGGCCCTCTCGCTCGGCGATCTGGGAGCAGTCGCTCTTTTCGGCTCCGAGAACATGGTAACCCTCCCCTATCTGCTCTATAGCCGGATGGGCAGCTATCGCACCGCGGATGCGGCCGGACTGGCGCTGGTTCTCGGCCTTCTCTGCCTTGTCCTGACGGTGCTCGGCACGGCGGGAGAGGAGAGGCCGCCCGAAGGTAAAAGCACATGAGTTCCACCGCTCTCGCCGTCAAGAGCGTCGAGATAAGCTTCGAAACGACGACGCTCGCCTTCGACTGCGCGGTTCCCGCGAAGCGGATCGTCGCCGTGGCCGGCGCCTCCGGCTCGGGCAAGTCGACGCTCTTCAACATCATCGCCGGCTTCGAGCAACCGGGGCGCGGGGAAGTCCGCATCCTCGGCGAGGAAATGACCGGTCGGGCGCCGGCGGAACGGCCGGTCTCGATCATATTCCAGGAACATAACCTCTTCGCACATCTCGACGTCGCCACCAATGTCGGCTTCGGCATCAGCCCGGCGCTGCGGCTGGATGCGGCCGACCGCACGAAAGTGGAGGATGCACTGGCCCGGGTCGGGCTCGCCGGTTTTGGCAAGCGCCTGCCGCCGACGCTTTCAGGCGGCGAACGCCAGAGGGTCGCGCTCGCGCGCGCCTTCGTGCGGCACCGCCCGATCCTCCTGCTCGACGAGCCTTTCGCCGCGCTCGACCCCGGCATGCGCGCCGAGATGCGGGCACTCATCAGCGATCTGCACGAGGAGGAAGGCAACACGATACTGATGATCACACATCATCCCGATGACGTGAGGGCGCTCGCCGACAGCGTTCTTTTTCTCGACCGGGGCCGGATTGTCGCCCATGATGAAGTCGATCGGTTCCTCGGGCGCCGCGACATCGCTGCGATCAACCGGTTCCTCGGCAACGAAGGATGACGTATTGTTCGCGGCGGCCGATCCGACGCCGGGCGAACTAAATTCGCCGGACGCCACAATTTGACCGCCGCGCCGTGCGAGGCGCGGGAGACACCAGCGGGTATCTCGCAAAATTCGCGCATCCGTTGCTGCGATACCACGGGGCAACTATTTCTACTGGGGTCGGCTAGGCAGGCGGCGCTGAAATCGGATACAGCAGAATCCTGGCTGAAACACCCGCGCCGGTGCACCGCATCCGGCTGAAAAAGTAGGACTTTTCGCCGATTGCGATGAATGGCTTCGAGCCGCGGGTCGCACCGGCGGATGGGGACGGGCTGAGGCATGATAAGGCAGGCAGTCATGAATGGCTGGTTTCCGCGGCGGCATGGAGCCGTTCGCGCACGAGCGCTGGTCGCATTGGCTGCCACGACGCTGATCGCTGGCTGCCAATCCGTGATCGAGCAGACCTACGAGCCCACCGTTTCGCCATCCTCCAATCCGCAGATCGTCGAGGAAGTGCAGAAGAACGACCCGCGGGCCCAACTCGGCGCGCGCGAGCATCCGCGCATCGTGGCGAGCTACGGCGGAGAATACCGCGACGCCAAGACCGAGCGGCTGGTCGCCCGGATCACCGGCGCCCTGACGGCGGTTTCGGAAAACCCGCAGCAATCCTACCGCATCACGATCCTCAACTCGCCGGCAATCAACGCTTTCGCGCTTCCGGGCGGCTATCTCTACGTGACGCGCGGCCTGCTGGCGCTTGCCAACGACGCCTCGGAAGTGGCCGCCGTACTCTCGCACGAGATGGCGCATGTGACGGCCAATCACGGCATCCAGCGCCAGCAGCGCGAGGAGGCTGAGGTGATCGCCAGCCGTGTCGTGTCCGAGGTGCTTTCCTCCGACCTTGCCGGGAAGCAGGCGCTTGCCCGCGGCAAGCTGCGCCTTGCCGCCTTCTCGCGCAATCAGGAACTGCAGGCCGACGTGATCGGCGTCCGCATGCTGGGCGAGGCCGGATACGACCCCTATGCGGCAGCGCGCTTCCTCGATTCCATGGCCGCCTATAGCCGCTTCAGCGCGGTGGACCCGGAGGCGGACCAGAGTCTGGACTTCCTGTCGAGCCACCCCAACGCGCCGCAGCGCGTCGATCTCGCGCGCCGGCATGCCCGCGCCTTCGGCCCCGAGGGGACGAGCGGCGACCGCGGGCGCGACTATTATCTCGCCGGCATCGACGGTATCCTCTATGGCGACAGCCCGCAGGAGGGCTATGTCCGCGGACAGACCTTCCTGCATGGCCAGCTCGGCATACGCTTCGACGTGCCCACCGGCTTCCAGATCGACAACAAGGCCGAGGCGGTGCTCGCCACCGGGGCGGGCGAGGTCGCCATTCGTTTCGACGGCATCGCCGACACGAGCCGGCGCAGCCTGACCGACTACATCGCCAGCGGCTGGGTAACGGGCCTCAAGCCCGATACGATCCGCCCGATCACCGTCAACGGCCTCGAGGCCGCAACGGCGCGCGCATCGGCAGACCGCTGGGATTTCGATGTCACGGTGATCAGGTTCGGCGAGCGCATCTACCGCTTCCTGACGGCCGTTCCGAAGGGCTCGAGCGCACTCGAGCCGACGGCAAACCAGTTGCGAACCTCCTTCCGCCGCATGACGTCCGGCGAGGTCCAGTCGTTGAAGCCGCTGCGCGTCCGGGTGGTCACGGTCAGGTCCGGCGATACGATCGCTACCCTTGCGGCCCGCATGATGGGTACAGACCGCAAGCTCGATCTTTTCCGGCTGATCAATGCGATGCAGATCACATCGACCGTCAGACCCGGCGACAAGGTGAAGATCATTTCGGAGTGAGGCGGCGCAGGGGCTGCCTCTCATCGGACTCGCGGTGCCGTTTCGCCTCTTACTGCATGTTTCCTTTAATCGTATCCGATTAAAGGACAAACATGCAGCAGATCAAAGTGCTACAGCGACCTTTGCGCGTCTGATAAGACGCGCGGCGCTGTAGTCGCTCAATGGAGAACTGGCGAGCCCAAGGCTCGTCCCTTCGCCCCGCTCGCGGGGAGAAGGTGCCGGCATGCGGATGAGGGGCAAATGACCTCGCGAAGCCTTACGCTTCAATGCATCGACGCCGTCAGCGCCGGCGCCTTGGCGGTGAGCGCCGCACGAAGTTTTTCGAGTGCGCGCGTCTCGATCTGCCGCACGCGCTCCTTCGATATTCCAAGCGCGACGCCGAGCTCCTCCAGCGTGGCGCCATCCTCCGTCAGGCGGCGGGCGCGAATGATCTTCATTTCACGCTCGCTGAGCTCTCCGAGCGCGACCTGCAGCCATCGGCGGGCGCGCTCGCCGTCGATCAGATCGCTCACCTGCTCGTCGGGCAGAGGTGCCTCGCTCGCCAGGAAGTCCAGCCGGGCGCCGGCATCCGGGTCGCCGCCGCCGATCGGCGCCTGCAGCGACGCGTCGTTTCCGGAAAGGCGCGCATCCATGGTCTGCACGTCGGCAAGGCTGACACCGAGAGCCGCGGCGATCTCCTCGTGCATCGCCTGCGAGGTCAGTTGCCTGTCCCCCTGGGCGAGCCTCGCGCGCAACCGGCGCAGATTGAAAAACAAGGCCTTCTGCGCCGAACTGGTGCCGCCGCGTACGATCGACCAGTTGCGCAGCACGTAGTCCTGCATCGATGCGCGGATCCACCACGTGGCATAGGTCGAGAAACGCACCTCCCGGCTCGGCTCGAAACGCGCTGCGGCTTCCAGCAGCCCGATATGCCCCTCCTGCACGAGATCTCCCATGGGCAGTCCGAAACTGCGGAACTTCGCCGCCATCGAAATCACCAGACGCATGTGCGACATTGCGATCTTGTTGCGCGCCTCCTGGTCGTTATCGTTCCGCCAGGCCTGTGCGAGCGCATGTTCCTCATCCCGCTCGAGATAGGGCGCTTCCATGGCAATCTTGATCATACGCCTGTCTGCTGTGAGGGTCTTCATCGATTGCTCCGTAGCTGGCGGCAAGCGCCATTTCACGATTGAACTCCAAACGCCGAGCGCTCTCTTGCGGCGTTCGGCAACGGGGACGGATGGCGCTGGTTGACGAAATGACAGGGCGCCCTAGATGGAAGAATACGAACCTGAGGCGTGAGGAAATCACGGGGCCAAGATCGCTCGGCAGCACAGGCGAAGGCCTCCCTGCCGGGAGTGTTAAACGTGCGCGGGCGCGAAAAGTTCCGCGGGCGGGCGCGATTTTTGATTGTGGATCCCGCCGCTATACGCCCCACCGATTGTAACGCGGCTGCGCCGCGCCCGGCTCTCGCCTTCTCGTGCAATCGGGCGCTCAGCTTGGGAACATACGGCAACAAAAAAGCCCGGCCTTTGGAGCCGGGCTTTTCTGATTTTACGCAAGGAGTGCTTAAGCGGCTTCGTCCTGTGCGTCGTCTTCTTCGATAGCCTTGCCGCGCTTCGGGCCCTTGTTGAGATTGGCCTCGACAAGGCGAACGGCCTCAGTTTCCGACATCCTGTTCACGGCAGCGATTTCGCGCGCCATCCGGTCAAGCGCGGCTTCATAGAGCTGGCGCTCGGAATAGGACTGTTCCGGCTGGTTCTCGGCGCGATAGAGGTCGCGTACGACTTCCGCGATGGAAATGAGATCGCCGGAATTGATCTTGGCATCGTATTCCTGAGCGCGACGCGACCACATGGTCCGCTTCACGCGCGCCTTGCCCTGCACGACCTTCAACGCGCGGTCGACGAAATCGGTTTCGGACAGCTTACGCATGCCGATGCCCACAGCCTTCGCCACCGGCACCTTGAGACGCATCTTGTCCTTCTCGAAGTCGATGACAAAGAGTTCGAGCTTCATGCCCGCGACTTCCTGCTCCTCGATCGCGACGATCTGGCCAACGCCATGGGCCGGGTAAACGATCGATTCACCGGTCTTGAAGCCTTGGCGCGTTGAAGATTTCTTCTGCTGGGTGGTCATTCGTTTCAAACACTCCCTAGTGCGCACCCGGCCCTCACAGGGGCCGGGGCCGGGTCAGTCAGGCCCGGGATAGACGGAGATACCGCCGGGTGGGTCCACCTGGTCCTCCAACGAAACGCAAACAAGCTCTTATGGCGCAGTCACAAGCAACGGGCCGTTGCATATCTCAAAAGTGCCGCGCGGTGGAGATCGTGTGCTTTCGTGCTGGTTTTCGGGCGCGCAAAAGCACCCTCTGTGGATCAGTGTATGAAAACTATCACAAAAAAGAGCGGAAATCAATAATTTGCTGCACGGCAACGATCAAGTCGCCGCGCTCGCAAGCGCGAAGTGCCGGCGGGATTTCCCCAGCTTTCCGGCCTCGCCATCTGTCGTCCGTCAGCCGTGACGAACCGAGCGGCCGAAACCCGCCTCAGTCGCCCTGTCCCGGTTCGGAAGAAAAATACTTCTCGTATTTTTCTTCTACGCCATCCATCTCCTTGGCCTCCGGCAGCGGGTCGCGCTTGACGGTGATGTTCGGCCACTGTGTGGAAAATTCCGCGTTCAGTTTCAACCACATATCGAGGCCCGGCTCGGTATCGGGCTTGATTGCGCCCGCGGGACATTCCGGCTCGCATACGCCGCAGTCGATGCATTCATCCGGGTGGATGACGAGGAAATTCTCCCCCTCATAGAAACAATCCACCGGGCAGACTTCAACGCAGTCCGTGTACTTGCAGCGAATGCAGTTATCGGTCACGACATACGTCATGAGGTACTCCAGCCAATGCTCACATTTGATGGCAGACGGCAATCAACGGTGACACTCGATCGCCCGCGCATGCTAGGCATGTCCGGCGCGCATAGCTGCCGAGGCAGACCCGAATGCCATCCTCTGCATGGCTTCGTGAATCGGAATCGATCCGGTGAAACCACACATCGGTTCAAGCTGCTACACCAACCTTCGCCCCTCGAACGGGGCGTTCGGCACTGTAGCGTTGCTTGTCACGTAAAGGCTTTGACGGGCCTTTGCAAGAATTATCCATGCGCGATTTGCCCCTGTGGGGGCACAGTTTTCCAGCCTCGGGACGGGCGTGCCGAAATCGGCTGCAGGCCGCCTCCGACAGTGTACGGCGCCGGATCCAATGTCTGAAAATCAGTCGTCTTCCAGGTCCCCCGGCCGCAAGCGGTCCGGCCCCGGCCGCAAGCGGTCCGTCTCGCGGCGGTCCCGCTTTGTCGGCCGCCCCGCTCCGCGGTCGCGCGTCGCCTGCTCGAAAAGCGTCGGCCTGCCGGCGGGCACGGCGGGAGTCAGATCCTCGTAGAGCAGGCGCGCTTCCTCATAGGGGCCGCGGCGGGACCCGGGCAGCAGCACGCGCACGACGAGATCGCGCCGCTCCAGCGATACCTCGAGCATGTCGCCGGCCTTGATCTGGGCGGACGATTGCGTCTCACGCTTGCCGTTGACCGCCACATGACCCGCCTCTATCGCCTTCTGGGCGAGCGAGCGCGATTTGATCAGCCGGGCGAAGAACAGCCACTTGTCGAGCCGCTGGCGCATTGCAGGGGCGGACGGCGGCTGCTTTTCCATGGGCCTGACCTACTTCTTCATCTGCTCCTTCAGAGCAGCGAGCTTGGCGAAAGGTGAATCCGGATCGATCGGTTTTTCCTTGCGGGGCGGGCGCCCTTCGAACTTGGGAGGAGACGACTTGTTTCGATCGTGCCGGTCGCCGCGGTCTTTTCGCTGGCCGCCCGGCCTTCCTTCAGACCCCTTGCCCTCCTGCGGCTTGCCTTCCCAGGGCTTGCCCTGCGACTTGCCCTGCGACTTGCCGTGAGGGGCCTGCCTGCGGCCGCCCTCGCGGCCTTCGGTCTGGCCATGGCGCTGGCCGCCCCGGCGCTGTTCGCCCTGGCGACCGCCCTGTCGCTGATTGTCCTGACGGGTGCCCGGACGCCACAGGAGCACCGGCTTGGCCTCAGCCGGGGCCTCCGGCTCAGCCGGTGCCGCCGCATCGTCGCCCGCCGGCGCGGCCTGCGTCTCGGCAGCTGCGGTATCGGCGGCTTCCGTCTCTGCAGCCGGCGCGGCCGGCGCCTCGGCAGCCGCGGTTCCGGTGGCTTCCGTCTCTGCGGTCGGCGCATCCGCGGCTTCAGCCTCGACGCTCCCCGCATCCGCTACACTCGCACCGGCCTCTTCGGCAGGCGCCGTCTCCCCATTCTGGCTTGCCAGGAAAGCTGCCGCCTCCTCGGCCGTCACGGCGTCCGCGCGATAGCCGAGACCCTTGAGGATTTCCTCCATGTCATCGGGCGTTGCCCCGAGAATGGACAACATCGACGTCGTCGCGACGAAACGGCGGCCGTCATAGGCGCCTTCAGGACGCGGCGATGTTCCCGGCTTCCACTGCAGGAGCGGACGGATGAGATCGGCAAGCCGCTCCAGGATATCGATCCGCACCGCGCGCTTGCCGAGGAACCGGAAGCCCGCGAGCTTGTAGAAGGTCCGCTCGAAGGACGGATCGGTGACGACGGAGGTGCGGCCGGCAGCAAGCATCGGGATGAGCTCGCCGTAGCCGGGCTTGTCCAGCCCGTCGTTCTTCAGCGCCCAGAGAAGCGTGATCAGCTCCGCCGGAGCCGGCTTCAGAAGCGCGGGGAGGAAGATGTGATAGGCGCCGAAGCGTACACCGTATCTGCGAATCGACGCGCGGCTCTCCTGATCGAGCGACTTCACCTCCTCGGCGACGTCGCGACGGAAGAGCACGCCGAGATTCTCGACGATCTGGAAGGCGAGACCCTTGGCGAGACCCTCGAGATCCTCGGCGCGCGAAATGTCGTCCAGAGGCTTCAGCACCGTGCTGATGTGATGGTTCACGAAACGCTCGATCCGCGCCAGCACGTGTTCGCGGGCATTGGCCTGGAGCTGCTCGTCGGCAAGCAGGATGACGCGGGGACGCATGACGTGGTCGCTCGCCGTGAGCCGCGCGACCGGATCTCCGAGCCAACGGACAAGACCATCCGACGACAGGGCCAGGTCGCCGTTGCCGGCCGCATGGAGACGAGCGGCGCGCGCTTCGAATTCCAGCGCGAGCGCCTTATGGGCGGCACCCTGAACGGCCTTCGCGTCCGTTCCCTCGCTGCCCGCGGCGAGCGTGAACCGGAAACCGGCTAGCTGACCCACATGGTGTCCCTCTACGAAGACATCACCATTCACACTGATTTCTGCTTCCAGCATCGCATTCTCTCTCAGGCGCTTCATGAGCACAGATGTCCTGCGATCAACAAAGCGTTTCGTCAACCTTTCATGTAGCGCGTCGGACAATCGATCTTCGATTTCCCGCGTCTTTTCTTGCCAGTGTGTCGGATCGGCAAGCCACCCGGGCCGGTTGGATACATAGGTCCAGGTCCTGATCTGCGCAATTCGCGCCGAAAGTGTGTCGATTTCGCCGTCCGTATGATCGGCGCGCCGGACCTGTTCGGCCATGAAATCCTCGTTGACCGTGCCATGGCGAACGAGGTCGGCATAGATGGTCGAGATCAGATCCGCATGCTGGGCCGGCGTGATGCGGCGATAATCCGGGAGCGCGCAGGCTTCCCAGAGCTTCTCGACGCGCTCGGACGCCGTGGCGACGTCGACGATCTCCGGGTAGCGGGTCAGATGCTCGAGCGCCTGCTGATCGACGGCCGGGAGCGCCCGCGCCAGGCCCGATACCGCCGGTGCGGCCTCGAGGCTCTTTCTCAGTGCCTTCAGCGAAGAAAAGTCGAGCGCCTTGGAGCGCCATTGCAGCACCCGGACAGGGTCGAACTCATGCGATTCGATCCGGTGCACCAGCTCCTCGTCAAACGGATCGACGCGTCCGGTCACGCCGAAGGTCCCGTCCCGGACATGCCTGCCCGCGCGCCCTGCGACCTGGGCGAGCTCCGCCGGATTGAGGTTACGGTATTGATAGCCGTCGAACTTCCGGTCCTGAGCGAAGGCGACATGATCGACGTCGAGGTTCAGCCCCATGCCGATCGCGTCGGTCGCCACGAGATAGTCGACGTCCCCCTCCTGATAGAGTGCCACCTGCGCATTGCGGGTTCGCGGCGAAAGCGCCCCCAGTACGACGGCCGCGCCGCCGCGCTGGCGCCGGATGAGCTCCGCGATGGCATAGACCTCGTCGGCCGAAAAGGCGACGATTGCCGAGCGGTTCGGCAGGCGGGTGATTTTCTTGGAGCCGGCATAGAGAAGCTGCGACATGCGCGGCCGCTCGACGACGGTGATGCCGGGCAGCAGGTATTCGAGGATCGGCCGCATCGTCGCGGCGCCGAGCAGCAGCGTCTCGCCGCGGCCGCGCAGGTGCAGGATCCGGTCCGTGAAGATGTGGCCGCGTTCGAGATCGCCTGCGAGCTGAACCTCGTCGATCGCCACGAAGGAGGCCGTCGTCTCGCGCGGCATCGCCTCCACCGTGCAGACCGAGTAACGGGCGCGATGCGGCGCGATCTTTTCCTCGCCCGTGATCAGCGCGACATTGTGGTGACCGACCTTCTCCACGAGACGGGTGTAGACCTCGCGCGCGAGCAATCTCAGCGGAAGCCCTATGACGCCGCTGTCATGCGCGATCATGCGCTCGATCGCATAATGGGTCTTGCCGGTGTTGGTGGGTCCGAGCACCGCGGTCACGCCGCGGCCGCTCAGGATCATGGATTGAAAGGACAAGGTCTCGATCCCGGGCAGTCTCTGCAGCGCCGCACTTCTTTTGGTCGCGCGAAGCTCGCTGCAGTGCTGATTTTCCGTATGTATTATCCGTAAAACGGCTCCGATTTATGGAACACGCACTGAGATCCGGCGCGCTTTCATGCTCCGGCGGGAAACAGATGCCTATGCGACGTGCCAAACGCAAGGGTTCACGGGGAATAAATACGCCAATCGGCAACCATATCTTGCGCCTCCCCTTAGAACTCTCGTTCAGGATTCTGGAACAGCGACGGAACGAATCAGAGACGAATCGCTGACTCCCGCTGATTCACTTTATGTTCACGGCTATATATAGATTTCAACATCTAGTTACGCACCATATGCTGAATCCAAGGGAGGATCACCCCTCAGAAGTTGCCGATCGGCTTCGTTTGGCGTCATTGCGGCCGTTGACCACGCAAAGGATTCCGAATCCAAGAGTCTGGAAAGATTGAAAAATTTTAACGGGATTCGCTGCCGATCGGCCGAGTCCGGAAATAGGAATCGCTTCACAGGCACCCGCCTCCTGCCGGGGCAGAGCAACGCCGACTCGCCGGCGGGAACGTTTTCCCCTTTCGTTCACCACAATATCTAGTGCCAGGGCCGAAACGAATCCGGCGCCCCGAAGGGCGCCGGAAAGCCGAGGGCACCATGCCTCAGGCGAAGTACTGGCCGCCATTGGCCGAAATCGTCGAGCCGGTGATGAAGCCCGCGTCGTCGGAAGCGAGAAACACGACGCAGCGTGCCACTTCCTCCGGCTCGCCGAGGCGTCCGACGGGTATCTGGGGAATGATCCGCTCGTTGAGCACCTTTTCCGGAACGGCGCGCACCATCTCGGTGCCGATATAGCCGGGGCAAATCGCGTTGACGGTGATCCCTTTCGCCGCCCCTTCCTGGGCCAGCGCCTTGGTCAAGCCGAGATCGCCGGCCTTGGCGGCGGAATAGTTCACCTGGCCCATCTGCCCCTTCTGCCCGTTGATCGACGAGATGTTGACGATACGGCCGAAGCCGCGGTCGCGCATGCCCGACCACAGCGGATGCGTCATGTTGAAGACGCCGGTGAGATTGGTGCCGATCACTTCGCCCCACTGTTCCGGCGTCATCTTGTGGAACATGGCGTCACGGGTGATGCCGGCATTGTTGACGAGGATGTCGACCGGTCCGAGGTCGGCCTCGACCCTGGCGATGCCATCGACGCAGGCCTGATAGCTCGATACGTCCCATTTGTAGACGGGAATGCCGCTTTCCTGCTCGAAGGCCTTGGCCCTCTCGTCATTTCCGGCATAGTTTGCGGCCACCTTGTAGCCCGCAGCCTTCAGCGCCACGCAAATCGCAGCGCCAATGCCGCGGGATCCGCCCGTTACCAGTGCTACCCTGCTCATACTCGCCTCCCACTCGGTTAAGTCAAATTTGCAAAAGCACACCCCTGCAGCCCGGCGAGCCCGGGCCGCTGATGTGCATCATCTGATCCGAAACTTGCCCGCATCGCGGGAGGCCGGTTACAGGCGTTCCACGCACATGGCGACGCCCATGCCGCCGCCGATGCACAGGGTGGCAAGCCCCTTGGAGACGCCGCGCCGCTTCATTTCGAAAAGAAGCGTGTTCAGCACGCGGGCACCGGAGGCACCGATCGGATGGCCGATGGCGATCGCTCCGCCATTGACGTTGACGATCGAAGGATCCCAGCCGAGGTCCTTGTTGACGGCGCAGGCCTGAGCCGCGAAAGCCTCGTTAGCCTCCACGAGCTCGATATCGGCGACCGACCAGCCGGCCTTTTCGAGGGCCTTGCGCGATGCGGGGATGGGGCCGGTGCCCATGATCTGCGGGTCGACGCCTGCCGTGGCCCAGGAGACGATGCGGGCAAGCGGCTGGATGCCGCGCCGGGCCGCCTCGGCCTCGGTCATCAAGAGCGCCGCGGCGGCACCGTCGTTGAGACCCGAAGCGTTGCCCGCGGTCACGGTACCTTCCTTGTCGAAGGCCGGGCGGAGCTTTGCGATCGAATCCAGCGTGGCACCGTGGCGGATGTACTCGTCCTGATCCACGTTTACGTCGCCCTTGCGCGTCTTCACGACGAAAGGCACGATCTCGTCGGCGAAACGGCCGGCCTTCTGGGCCGCTTCCGCCTTGTTCTGGGAGGCAAGCGCGAATTCGTCCTGTTCCTCGCGCGTCAGCTGCCATTTCCGCGCAACGTTCTCGGCGGTGATGCCCATGTGGTAGCCGTAGAAGGCATCCGTCAGGCCGTCCTTGATCATCGTGTCGATCATCTTGTAGTCGCCCATCTTCACGCCGCCGCGCAGGTGCGCGCAATGCGGCGCCATCGACATCGACTCCATGCCGCCGGCAACGATGACCTTCGCATCGCCGGTTGCGATCTGCTGCATGCCGAGCGCTACGGCGCGCAGGCCCGAGCCGCAAAGCTGGTTCATGCCCCAGGCGGTCTTTTCCTGCGGGAGACCGGCCTTCATCGCCGCTTGCCGCGCAGGATTCTGCCCCTCGCCCGCCGGCAGCACCTGACCGAGGATCACCTCGTCCACCTCGCCCGCTTCGACGCCAGCCCGCTCCAGCACCGCCTTGATGGCGGCCGCACCCAGTTCGTGCGCGGGAGTATTGCCGAAGGCGCCGTTGAAGGAGCCGACGGCCGTGCGAGCCGCGCTGGCGATGACGATCGAGGGATTGCTCATGGGACGTTCCTCATATTTGCTTTGCCTGATGGAGGCAGACTGGCAAAGGGAGGAGCGCGAGTCAAACGGCTAGTTGCACTGCCGCAAAAGCTTCACGGTCGCTTGTCGGCGCTCCTTCGCACCTGCGTCGCCGCATTGCACAAAGAGATTGTCAGTGGCGCTCTTTTGCGGATACTCTGAAAAATACAATAAAGACGGGACCATGGGTAAGAGGAGACCCTGATGGGGAAAAACGAAGGCCAGATCGTTATCAAGAAATACGCGAACCGGCGACTCTACAATACCGGTACGAGCACTTACGTGACCCTCGACGACCTGGCTGTCATGGTGAAGAGGGGCGAGGACTTCATAGTTCAGGATGCCAAGTCCGGCGAAGATATAACCCATTCCGTGCTGACGCAGATCATCTTCGAACAGGAGTCGAAGACCGGCAACACGCTCCTGCCGATTTCCTTTCTCCGCCAGTTGATCTCCTTTTATGGCGACCAGATGCAGATGGTCGTACCGAGCTATCTCGAGCACTCGATGCAGGCCTTCACCGAACAGCAGGCGCAGATGCGGGAGCAGATCACCAAGGCCTTCGGCGATACGCCGATCGGCAAGAACCTGAAGGTGCCGCTGCAGCTCGTCGAGGAACAGGTCCGGCGCAACACTGAAATGTTCCATCAGGCCATGCAGATGTTTTCGCCCTTCATGGCCGCCCCGCCGGCCAAGGAAACCAGGAAGGCCGAGGCGAAGGACATCGACGAACTGAAGGAACAGCTCCGCGCCCTTCAGACGAAACTGGATAATCTGGGCTGATCACCCCTCGATCCACCAAAGAAAAAGGGCCGGCAATGCCGACCCTTCGAACTTCATCCGCAGGCGGAAACGCTTATGCGTTTTCCTTCGGCGTCAGGACCTGGCGGCCGCGATACATGCCGGTCTTCAGGTCGATGTGATGCGGGCGGCGCAGTTCGCCGGAGTTCTTGTCTTCGATGTAGGTCGGAGCCTTGAGGGCGTCAGCGGAACGGCGCATGCCACGCTTGGACGGGCTCGTTTTTCTTTTCGGTACAGCCATTTCATTCTCCACTTATCGGGCAAAACACTGTTCAGCAGCCGAAAATGGCCGGGTCAAACAGATGTCGATCTCGGAATTTCGCGCGCTTATACATGTCGAACCGCACTTTGACCAGTCCCCGCGCGCAAATTTTCGACTCGGGCGCGGGAAGCCCCGATCCGCCTCAGGCCTCGTCCTCGGGTACGATCCATGTTTCGACTCTCGCCGCCTCCTCCCATTGGCGGAAGGCCGGATGCGCCTTGACGGCGTCAATATAGGCGAGCGTCACCGGGTCCGCCACGAGCTCATAGGTCTCGAAACGGTTGACGACCGGGGCGAACATCGCGTCGGCCGCGGTGAACCGGCCGAAAAGGAACGGCCCCCCTGATTGCGCGACCGACTCCCGCCAGATCGTCTCGATCCGTGCCACGTCCTCGACGACGCCGTCCGGCAGAGCGATCGCCTTTCTCGGACGGCGGATGTTCATCGGGCAGGCGCCGCGCAGCGCCCGGAAGCCGGAGAGCATCTCCATGGAGTAGCTGCGCGCACGGGCACGATCCGCGCGGTCCTCCGGCCAGAGACCCGCATCCGGGAAAAGCTCCGCGACATATTCGATGATCGCGAGCGATTCCCATATGCGGATCTCGCCGTGATGAAGAACGGGAACGCGGCCCGTGGGCGAGATTTCGTGAAAACGCGGATTTCCGGCCGCAAAATCGAAGGGAACGACGACGTCCTCGAACGGAATTCCGCCGGCCGTGAGGGCGAGCCAGGGCCGCAGCGACCAGGACGAATAGTTCTTGTTGCCGACATAGAGGACGAGCTTGGCCATGATCCTGTCTCCGACTGGGTTCGCTCATGCGAGATACAAACGCAGCCTTGCCACATCAGCGGCCGGCGAACCAATGAATTGGTTTCATCCTAATCATAAAGGCACGTGATATAACCGCCGGAGCGGCCGGCCCGGCGTTCGATCACCGCAGCGAGACGCCGCAGGCCACGCCCCGGCTTGCCGGCAGTGCGATCGATCGGGTTGGGCAGCGAGACGGCGAGGAGAGCGGCCTGGCGGCGCGAAAGCTTCGCCGCCGAAACGCCGAAATGATGCCGGGCGGCGGCCTCGATCCCGTATATGCCCTCGCCCCATTCGGCGACGTTCAGGTAGATCTCCATCAGGCGCCGCTTGCTCCAGGCGAAATCGGCCGCGATCGCGAGCGGTAGTTCCATCGCCTTGCGCACGAAGGAACGGCCGTTCCAGAGGAACAGGTTCTTGACCGTCTGCATCGGGATCGTGCTGGCGCCGCGCGTCTGTTCGCCGTCGAGCGCATCCTCGACGACGCCGCGCATCTGCGCCCAATCGATGCCGGCATGGGCGCAGAACTGCCCGTCCTCCGACATCATCACCGACTGGACGAGCACCGGCGCGATGTCGTCGAATTCCACCCACTGCCGGTCATAGCCGCGCAGCAGCACGAGATCGCGCAGCATCAGTGTCGAAACCGGGTGAATGAACTCCAAGAGATAGAGGCCGATCAGGGCATAGGGCAGGATGAGAACTGAGAGGACGATAAAAACGAGCCGACGCCGCCGCGAGCGCCAGGTCCTGCGCGTGGCCGTCCAGCGACCGGCGGGCAACTCCGCCTCCTCGCGTTCTTCCGAAACGATCTCCACGCCCCGTCCGTCCACCTCTTTTCCGCCCGCCTCTTGTCCCATTCACCCTCTCATATGCGATGGCGAGCGAAAGTTGAACGGCCTTTCTCGCAAAAGGCAAGGCTCTGCAGCGCCGTCATCCCCGGACCAGCCCTGTGCGCTGCGACGCCAAAGCCCGTTGAAAGCCGCTCCGCCGCGTGTCAAAGAGCCTCTATGACAGACGAGAGATCATCCTTTCCGGCGCGCCTCAAGACCAACGCGGTCGCGGTCGAAGCGCTGCTCGAGACATTGCTCGGCCCGGCCGTGGGCACGGGCGAAATCGCCCGCCCGGCAAACCTGCTCGGCGCCATGCGCCATGGCGTGCTCAACGGCGGCAAGCGGCTGCGCCCTTTTCTCGTCGCCGAAAGCACGGCCCTCCTCGGCGGCGATGCGGAAACGGCGCTCAGAACCGGCGCTGCGCTCGAATGCATCCACTGCTATTCGCTCGTCCATGACGACCTCCCGGCCATGGACGACGACGACATGCGCCGCGGAAAGCCGACGGTGCACGTCGCCTTCGACGAGGCGACGGCGATCCTTGCGGGCGACAGCCTGCTGACCTTCGCCTTCGACATCATCGCGGCGCCGGAAACGGCGCTCTCCGACCGTCAGAAGACGACGCTCGTGCTGGCGCTCGCGCGCGCCGCGGGGCATGGCGGCATGGCCGGCGGTCAGGCGCTCGACCTAGCCGCCGAAAAGAGCGCCCCCGACGAAGCGGGCATCGTCCTCTTGCAGTCGATGAAAACAGGCGCCCTCATCCGCTTCGCCTGCGAGGCGGGCGCGATCATCGCCGATGCGCCGGCAGAGGACCGCCGACGGCTGCGCGCCTTCGGGGAGAAGATCGGCCTCGCCTTCCAGCTTGCCGACGACCTGCTCGACCTCACCGCCGATGCCGCAATCGTCGGCAAGGCGACCGGCAAGGATGCCGCACGGGGGAAGGGCACGCTTGTCTCCCTGCACGGCCAGCCCTGGGCCGAGCGGCGGCTCGAAAGCCTGGTGGCCGAGGCGGAAGGCCTGCTCGAACCCTACGGACCACGCTCGGCGATCCTTGCCGAAACCGCCCGCTTCATCGCCAACCGCAGGAACTGAGCTCATGAGCAAACTTTGGTCGCCGATCGTTGCCGCGCTGAAACCTTACGTCCCCGGTGAACAGCCGCGCATGGCCGATCTCGTCAAGCTCAACACCAACGAGAGCCCCTATGGCCCCTCGGAAAAGGCGCTGGGGGCGATCCGGGCGGCCGCAGACACGGATCTCCGGCTCTACCCGGATCCGGTGGCTCTCGGACTGCGGCAGGCGATCGCCGCGCGCCACCAGGTATCGGTCGGCGAAGTCTTCGTCGGCAACGGTTCCGACGAGGTCCTGGCACACACATTCGCGGCGCTGCTGAAGCACGACAGGCCGCTGCTTTTTCCGGACATCTCCTACAGCTTCTACACGACCTATGCGGGCCTTTTCGGCATCGAGGCGGTGGAGGTGCCGCTCGACGCCGCATTCCGCATCGACATCGCCGATTATCGCCGGCCCTCGGGCGCGGTCATCCTGCCGAACCCGAACGCCCCGACCGGCATCGGCCTGCCGCTTGCCGAAATCGAAAGGCTGGTGGCCGACCATCCCGGTCAGCCGGTGGTGATCGACGAGGCCTATATCGATTTCGGCGGCGAATCCGCAATCGCGCTCGTTCCGAAATACGACAACCTGCTCGTCGTTCAGACCTTCTCGAAGTCACGCGCGCTGGCCGGCCTGCGCGTCGGCTTCGCGATCGGCCAGCGGCCGCTGATCGAGGCGCTGGAGCGCGTCAAGGACAGCTTCAACTCCTATCCGCTCGGACGCGCCGCCCAGGCCGGCGCAACGGCTGCGATCGAGGACGAGGCGTGGTTCGAGGCGACCCGCGGCAAGATCATCGCCTCGCGGGCGAAGCTGACGAGCGAACTCGAAAAGCGCGGCTTCGAGGTCCTGCCGTCGCAGGCAAACTTCGTCTTCGCCCGCCACCCCGGACATGCGGGCCAGACGCTGGCGGCGAAACTGCGCGAAAGGGCTGTGATCGTCCGCCATTTCGCCAAGCCGCGAATCGCGGATTTCCTGCGCATCACCATCGGCACCGACGCGGAATGCGCCAAGCTGGTCGCGGCACTCGACGAGGTTCTGTAAGGGCTGAACGGCGGACCGCGCGTTTCGCCCCCTCCTCGGGTTTAACCCGAGGACCAACCCTCTCCCGGCAGGCCGGCTATGGCATATGCATATCTGCTCCTCCGGCGGGAGCCGTTGCCATGGGTATGCGATAAACGGTTTGACCTTCGCATGCCTAAACGATGCCACGGACAGAACGCAGAAGTGGAGGCGAGGGCCTGCCGCAAATATTCTCCCCCCTTGTGGGGGAGACGACAAGCGGCTTGACCTTCACCCGCCCCAAACGATGCCGTCGGGAGACCGCATAACCGGAACGGAGAGCCAGCCGGTTTCTCCCCATGGCAACGGATTCCGCGAGAGGATCAGATGCGTATATGCCCTAGCGCAGGCAGGGAGAGGGGACTTGCAGGGAGAGGGGACTTGGGCAACGCTTCACCGCGAATCTCCTTCGCCCCGCTTGCGGGGAGAAGGTGGCCGGCAGGCCGGATGAGGGGCAAGCCAAAAACATACCGGCCGTTTCTTCGCGCTCGGGGCATCGCGCACCCCATTGGCATCAACTGAAGCCTCGGCTACTGTCCCGTCCGCAAGGACAATCGGACGCCGTCATGCTCGACCTCACGCCCTATCTGCCGCAGCTCCTCGTCGCGTGGACAGCTTATATCATCGCCGTTGCTTCGCCGGGGCCAGCGGTTCTGGCGATCATCGCGACCTCGGTCAGCCGGGGGAGAAGCGCGGGCCTGGCGCTCGCCTTCGGCGTGCTGAGCGGCAGCTACACCTGGGCGATGCTGACGGCTTCCGGCCTGTCGGCCCTCATCCGGACCTATGGCCAGGCGATCATCGTCCTGAAGATCGCCGGCGCCTGCTATCTGTTCTGGCTTGCCTATAACGCGCTCAGAGCGGCGATGCGGGGCGACGCCCAACCGTCCGCCCTTCGTGTTCCCCCGACTTCCTCGCTGAAGAAGCTTTACCTCAAAGGTCTCGGGATCCACCTGACCAATCCGAAGGCGATCTTCGCCTGGATCATGCTGGTCTCGCTCGGGATGCCGGAGGGAGCGCCGATCGGCGTCACGGCCGCCTTCATCGGCGGCTGCATGCTGATCGGCCTCGTGATCTTCTGCGGCTTCGCGATCGTCTTCTCGCTCGCGCCGGTGCATCGCGCCTATCTGAAATCGCGGCGGATCATCGAGAGCCTGATGGCCGGCTTCTTCGCCTTTGCGGGCTTCAAGCTGCTGACGGCACGGCTCTGATCCTCGATACTACTCCGCCGCCGCCTGGCCGTGGCCGAAGCGTTTCTCGATATAATCGGCGACGAGCAGCTGAAAGTCCTCGGCGATCTTCGGCCCGCGCAGCGTCAGCGCCTTCTGCCCGTCGATGAATACGGGTGCGGCCGGCATTTCGCCGGTTCCGGGAAGCGAAATACCGATATCGGCATGCTTGCTCTCGCCGGGGCCGTTGACGATGCAGCCCATCACGGCGACCTTCAGCGCCTCGACGCCCGGATATTTCTCACGCCAGACCGGCATGCTCGCGCGGATATCCTCCTGGATCTTTTGGGCGAGTTCCTGGAACACGGTCGAGGTGGTGCGGCCGCAGCCCGGACAGGCCGCGACGACCGGAATGAACTGACGGAAGCCCATCACCTGCAGAAGCTCCTGCGCCACCTGCACCTCGCGCGTGCGGTCGCCTCCGGGCTCGGGCGTCAGGGAAATGCGGATGGTGTCGCCGATACCCTGCTGCATCAGGATGCCGAGCGAGGCGGAAGAGGCGACGATGCCCTTGGTGCCCATGCCCGCCTCGGTGAGGCCGAGATGAAGCGCATGGTCGGAACGCGCGGCGAGCATCGCATAGACGGCGATCAGATCCTGCACGCCCGAAACCTTGGCGGACAGGATGATGCGGCTACGCGGCAGGCCCAGCTCCTCGGCAAGTTCCGCCGAGAGAAGCGCCGACTGCACGATCGTCTCGCGCATCACCTGTTGTGCCGTCAGAGGGGAGCCATTCGCCTGGTTCGCGTCCATCAGCCGCGTCAGGAGCTCCTGGTCGAGCGAGCCCCAGTTCACCCCGATCCGCACCGGCTTGTCGTAGCGGATCGCCATTTCGATGATTTCGGCGAACTGCTTGTCCTTCTTGTCCTTGAAGCCGACATTGCCGGGATTGATGCGGTATTTCGCAAGCGCCTCGGCGCAGGCCGGATGATCGGCGAGCAGCTTGTGGCCGATATAGTGAAAATCGCCGACGAGCGGCACGTCAATGCCGAGGCGCAGGAGCCGCTCGCGGATCTTCGGCACGGCCGCGGCGCTCTCGTCGCGGTCGACCGTGATGCGCACCAGCTCCGACCCTGCCTTGTGGAGTGCGGCCACCTGCGCGACCGTCGCATCGATATCGGCCGTATCGGTGTTCGTCATCGACTGGACGACGACCGGAGCACCGCCGCCGACAATCACGCCGCCGACATCGACGGCGACCGAGGCGCGGCGCGGCTGTGGCTCGAAATCGAAGGCAGAAGACATGAAGGCCTCTTCTTGGGTCCGTTGCTGCAGAGCGGAACGCGCACGGACCGCCCGGGAACTTTCACTTCAGGTGGCGAAGGAACGCCCGCTTGTCAACGGCAACATCACGCGCTGACGGCGAATTGATGGCAGCGGCTGCGCGACTGCCCCTCATCCGCCCAAACGACGATCACCCCTTGCTGTGATCCGCATGAACGGCGTGATGCGAAAGCAGAAGCACCACGATGAACAGCACGGGAACGCAGGCGAAGATGATCGCGAAGCCGCTGTGTTCCGCGATGAAGCCGATCAATGAGGGCGCAAACAACATGCCGGAATAGCCCATGGTGGTCGCGACCGACAGCCCTATGCCCGGCTGCAGACCCGGCATATTGCCGGCGGCCGAAAAGGCGATCGGCACCATGTTGGATATGCCGATGCCTGCAAGCGCAAAACCGAGGATCGCGAGAACGGCATTGGGAGCGAGACCGGCCAGCACCATGCCGGCGAGAGCGGTCACGGTGCAGATGCGCAAGGTCAGAGTGGCACCGAGCCGGTCGCGCACGTGATCGCCGGCAAAGCGCATCGCCGCCATGGTCGCCGAGAAGGCGGCAAAGCCGAAGCCCGAAAGCTCGACGGAGGCGCCGAGTTCATCCTTCAGATAAAGCGCACCCCAGTCGAGAACGGCACCCTCGGGCACCATCGAGAAAAGGGCCATGATGCCGATCAGCCAGGGCAGCGGTGTCATCGGCAGCCTGAGCTTCTCTCTGGTTGCCGCAGGATGCGGACGGTCGGCAAGGATCATCGGCCAGGCAACCGCGAGTATCGCAAGACACAGGCAGGTGACGACGATCGCATGCGGCAGCACGCCGAAGCGCGCCATCAGAAAGCCGCCGATCCCCGCGCCGATCAGCCCGCCGAGGCTCCAATAGGCGTGGCACGAGGACATGATGGCACGGCGCATCGACTTCTCGACCTCGACGGCATTGGCGTTCATGGCCACATCCATCGCGCCGACGAAGCCACCCAGCAGGAACATGCCGAGTGCTGCCGTCCACAGATTCGGCAGGAGCGTCAGAAGGAGAAGCAGCGGTGAAAGGATGATCGCCGTGACCTTGACCACCTTCTGCGAGCCGAGACGGGCGATGAAGCCGCCGGCAATCGGCATCAGCACCAGCGAGCCGATGCCGAAACCGAGGATGAGAAGACCGAGAACGCTCTCGCCGATGCCGAGCCGCTCCTTGAACTCCGGGATTTTCGGCGCCCAGCTTCCGGTGACGAAGCCGTTCATCAGAAACAGGAGAGACACGGCAAGCCGGTTTTTCGACATATAGCCCTGCCGGCCAACGGCTTTCGGGGCGGAATCTGTGCGCTGATCCATGGGTTAACCTTCCGCTGCCGGATCGTCCGGCTCAATTGGTGATTTCGATGAGATTGCCGTCGGGATCGCGGATCACCGGATAGGCTCCTTCGCGAGAACGACGTTCGCCCCCCGCGCCGTGAAGGCCGCGACCTCGGCTTCCGGCGCATCCGCCTCGAGAACGAGCGTGCAGGCGCCGTCGATGGCGACCACCGTATGCGGTGCTGCGGTACCGAGCTTGTCGGTCGTGACGGCCGCAAGCAGGGCGCGGCTCCTGGAAGCGATCAGCCGCTTGAATTCCGCATCCTCGAAGTGGAACGCGGTCAGCCCTGCTTCGGCATCCGCACCGCAGGTTCCGAGAATCGCGAGATCGGGCCGCAAGAGCTCGGCATCGCGCTGCGCCCGCGCACCGACCGCCGCGCCGACAGCGCGGTTCAGCGGCCCGCCCACCAGAATGACCTCGATGCCCGGCTTCTCCATCAAGGCCGCGGCGATCGGCGGCGTATTGGTGATGATCGTCGCGGAGAGGTCCGGTCCGATTGCCTGCGCAATCGCCAGATTGGCGGAGCCGGCGTCGAGGAACACGGTCATGCGCGGCCTTAGAAAGGCGACGGCAGCCCGCGCCAGCGCCGCCTTGCGTTCGGGCGCGCGGGATATCCGGGCCACAAGCGAGCCTGCGTCGGGCGCAACCGGCAGCGCTCCGCCATAGACGCGCTCGCAAAGGCCGGCGGCGGCCATCTCGCGCAGGTCGCGGCGGATCGTGTCTTCCGACACGCGGAATTCGCGCGCGAGATCGACCGCGAGCACCCGGCCCTCGGTTCTCAGCCTTTCCTGGATCAGGCTCTTTCTCTCTCGCAGCAGCAGATCGGTGGACATCGTGGAACCGTGCATAATCGTGCATGAATCGATGGAAACGTGATTATCATTCCCGAGCGCGGCTTTCAATCCCGCCTGCCGCAAAACCGCAGGCACGCAAACGGAACATTTCACGCCTCAGCGTTTTGGGTGGGAATCGGCCATCTGAGGAAAAATCTTTATCGAAACCGTTCGGAATTGGTCTTTTATACGCTTGGAAACCGGCGGGTTTATGCGAAATTCGCTGTAATCCGGATGACGGGCCGGAGAACCAGAACTGGAAAAACAACGATGAAACTCCTTCCGACGCTTTTTGCCGCCGCACTCCTGCAATTCGCCGCCTTCGTTCCCGCTGAGGCGGGGCAGAACCTGGACGAGGTCAAGTCCGCAGGCGTGCTGAAGATCGGCACCGAGGGTACCTACGCCCCCTTCACCTATCATGATGCGAGCGGCGCTCTCGTCGGCTTCGACGTCGAGATCGGCCAGGAAGTCGCCAAGCGCCTCGGCGTCAAGCCGGAATTCCTGGAAGGCAAGTGGGATGGACTGATCGCCGGCCTCGACGCAAACCGTTACGACGCTGTCATCAACCAGGTCGGCATCACCGAGGAACGCAAGAAGAAATACGATTTCTCCGAACCCTATATCGCCTCCAAGGCCGTGCTGATCGTCCGCGGCGACGACGAGGAGATCAAGGACTTCGCCGACCTGAAGGGCAAGAAATCGGCACAGTCGCTGACCAGCAACTTCGGCAAGCTCGCGCAAGCCTCGGGCGCCGAGCTCGTCGGAACCGACGGTTTCGACCAGTCGATCCAGCTCGTGCTGACGGGCCGCGCCGACGCGACCATCAATGACAGCCTCTCCTTCCTCGACTTCAAGAAGCAGAAGCCGGATGCGAATGTGAAGATCGCCGCCGAAAAGCCCGGTGCCGATTATTCGGGCATCATCATCCGCAAGGGCGAGCCGGAGCTGCTCGAAGCGATCAACAAGGCGCTGGCCGAGATCAAGGCCGACGGCACCTATGAGAAGATCTCGCAGAAATATTTCGGCGCCGACGTTTCGAAATAGCGTGTGGAAGATGCCGGAACGGCCCCTCATCCGCCTGCCGGCACCTTCTCCCCGCAAGCGGGGCGAAGGGACACGCGGCAACCTCTCGCACCTCACTCGCCTTTGGAAGACGCGATGCGCCGCGGCCTCCTAAATACCCTCTCCCCGCCTGCCGGGAGAGGGTTAGTCCTCGGGTTTGACCCGAGGAGAGGGGCAATCCGTGCCTTCGCATTCCCTGCGGCCGGCGGATCAACCAGGGTGACCTGAAGCGGGGAGAGAGGCCCACGGAACAGTTGCACGGATGTGGGCTTCACACCTTTCCCCATCCTGCTTATGAATCGCGATCCGTCCCTGCATCCGGGACGGATCGCGCGTTTTGAAAGGTTCTGTCTTGCCCCACTGGCTTCAACTGATGGCGGACTCGTTGCCGGCCCTGCTCTGGGCGGGGCTGATCTTCACGATCCCGCTGACGCTCCTCTCCTTCACCCTCGGCCTGGCTCTCGGCCTCGTCACCGCCGTCGTCCGGCTGTTTGCTCCGGCTCCTTTCGCGGCCGTGGCCCGGTTTTATGTGTGGGTGATCCGCGGCACGCCGCTGCTCGTGCAGCTCTTCGTCATCTTCTACGGCCTGCCGAGCATGGGCATACTGCTCGACGCCTTTCCGGCAGCGCTGATCGGCTTCACGCTCAACATTGGCGCCTACAGTTCCGAAATCATCCGCGCGGTGATCTCGTCGGTTCCGAGGGGGCAGTGGGAAGCGGCCTATTCGATCGGCATGAGCTGGAGTCAGGCGATGCGCCGGACGATCCTTCCGCAAGCGGGCCGCGTCGCTGTTCCGCCGCTGTCGAACACCTTCATCTCGCTCGTCAAGGACACCTCGCTCGCCGCTGCGATCACGGTGCCGGAGCTTTTCCAGACGGCGCAGCGCATCGTCGCCACGAGTTACGAACCCTTGATCCTCTACATCGAGGCTGCCCTGATCTATCTTGTCATGAGTTCCGTTCTTTCGGCGCTGCAGGGGAAACTGGAGCAGCGCTTCGCCCGCTATGGCGGCTTCCTGGAGGCGCGCGCATGATCGAGCTCTCCCACATCGTCAAGCGCTTCGGCACCAACACCGTGCTGAACGACATCAGCGTCTCGCTCGCGGAAGGCAGCGTGACTGCGCTCGTCGGTCCCTCCGGCGGCGGCAAGAGCACGCTGCTGCGCTGCGTCAACCTGCTGGAAATCCCGACGGCCGGGACAATCCGCCTCGGCGACGACCGGCTCGAATTCGCCGAGGGCCGCAAGGTCGGCTGGCAGGCGATCCAGAGACTGCGCCGCCAGACGGGAATGGTGTTCCAGAACTTCCAGCTCTTCCCGCACCAGACGGCGATCGGCAATGTGATGGAAGGTCTCGTCACCGTTCTCAAATGGCCGGCCGACCGGGCGCGCACCCGGGCGCTCGAGCTGCTGGAGAAGGTCGGCATGGCACACAAGGCGGATGCCTGGCCGGCCACGCTTTCCGGCGGCCAGCAGCAACGCGTCGCGATCGCCCGCGCACTCGCCCCCTCGCCGCGCGTGCTCCTCTGCGACGAGCCGACCTCGGCGCTGGATCCGGAACTGGCGGAAGAAGTGGTGGAGGTCCTGAGCCGCCTTGCGCGGGAGGGCACCACGATGATCATGGCCACCCACGACCTTCGCCTCGCCTCCCGCGTCGCCGATCACGTCGTCTTCCTGGATGGCGGCGTCGTCGTCGAAAGCGGCCCCCCGCGCAAGATCTTCTCGACACCGGAGCGCGAGCGGACCAAGCGGTTCATCGCCTCGCTGAGTGCGCCGATGAGCTATGACATCTGAAGGGCGGGCGGTGCTTAACCCCCGAACACCACCAGCAGATCCTTCGCATCGATCTGATCGCCGGCCCTTACGAGCACCTCGGAAATCACCCCGTCCTTCTCGGCGTGAAGCGCCGTCTCCATCTTCATCGCCTCGATGGAGAGCAGCACGTCTCCGGCCTTGACCGATTGGCCGGAGGCCACCGCGACGGTCGAGATCACGCCCGGCATCGGCGCGCCGAGATGGGCGGCGTTGCCGGCTTCCGCCTTGCGGCGGACGGCAGCCGAGGCGCCGCGGTTGCGGTCGGGTACCTTGATGGAACGCGGCTGCCCGTTCATTTCGAAGAACATCTTGACCATGCCCTTCTCGTCGATCTCCCCCTGCGCCTGGTTGAGGATGACGAGCGTCTTGCCCTTCTCGATGTCGGCGAAGAGTTCCTCACCCGGCGCCATCCCGTAGAAATAGGCGGGCGTCGGCAGCACGCTGACCGGGCCGTAGGTCTCGCAGGCCACCGCATAATCGGTGAAGACCTTCGGATACATGAGGTAGGAGGCGAACTCGAAATCGGTCACTTCGCGGCCGAGCTTCTCCTCGATGCCCTTGCGCTCGGCGTCGAGATCCGCGTCTTCGAGCAGCGAGCCCGGACGCGCGTCATAGGGCTCCTCGCCCTTCAGCGCCTTCTTCTGCAGCGCCTCCGGCCAGCCGCCCGGCGGTTGGCCGAGATCGCCCTTGAGCATGGAGACGACCGATTCCGGGAAAGCGATGTCCTTGCCCGGATTCTCGACATCGGCGACCGTCAGATCCTGGGAGACCATCATCAGCGCCATGTCGCCGACGACCTTGGAAGACGGCGTCACCTTGACGATATCGCCGAACATCCGGTTGGCGTCGGCATAGGCCTGCGCCACCTCGTGCCAGCGGGTCTCGAGGCCGAGCGAGCGGGCCTGTTCCTTGAGGTTGGTGAACTGGCCGCCCGGCATCTCGTGCAGATAGACTTCCGAAGCCGGCCCCTTGAGGTCGCTTTCGAAGGCCGCATATTGATGGCGTACCGCCTCCCAGTAGAAGGAGATGCGGCGGATCCATTCCGGATCGAGGCCCGGGTCGCGCTCCGAGCCGGACAGCGCTTCGACGATCGAGCCGAGGCAGGGCTGAGACGTGTTTCCGGAGAGCGCGTCCATCGCCGCATCGACGACATCGACGCCCGACTCGACTGCGGCGAGCACGGTCGCCGCCGCAATGCCGGAAGTGTCGTGCGTGTGAAAATGGATCGGCAGGCCGGTCGCTTCCTTGAGCGCTTTGAAGAGCACACGCGCCGCGGCCGGCTTCAGGAGCCCGGCCATGTCCTTGACGGCGATCATGTGGGCGCCGGCCTTTTCCAGCTCGGCCGCAAGCGCCGTGTAGTATTTCAGGTCGTATTTCGGCCGGGCGGAATTGAGGATGTCTCCGGTGTAGCAGATCGCCGCCTCGCAGATCCTGTCCTCCTCGGCCACCGCGTCCATCGCCACGCGCATGTTCTCGACCCAGTTCAGGCAGTCGAAGACGCGGAAGACGTCGATGCCGCCCTTCGCGGCCTGGCGGACGAAATATTTGACGACATTGTCCGGATAGTTCTTGTAGCCGACGCCGTTGGCGCCGCGCAGAAGCATCTGCAGAAGCAGGTTCGGCGCACCCTCGCGCACCATCGCCAGCCGCTCCCACGGATCTTCGGTCAGGAAGCGCATCGACACGTCGAAGGTCGCGCCCCCCCAGCATTCGAGCGAAAAGAGGTTGGGCAGCGCCCGCGCATAGGTGCCGGCGATGCGGGCGATGTCGTAGGTGCGCATGCGCGTGGCGAGAAGCGATTGGTGGCCGTCGCGCATCGTCGTGTCGGTGATCAGCACCTCCGGCTGCGCCTTCACCCATTCGGCGAATTTCTTCGGGCCGAGCTGGTCGAGGCGCTGCTTTGTGCCGGGCTTCACATCGCCGCCTATGAACGGCACGACCGGCGCGGCGATATCGTCGGAAGGCTTCGGCCGTCCCTTGACTTCCGGATGGCCGTTGACGGTGACGTCGGCGAGATAGGTGAGAAGCTTGGTGGCGCGGTCCTGGCGCTTGACCTGCTGGAACAATTCCGGCGTCGTGTCGATGAAGCGCGTTGTATAGCTGTTGTCGTGGAACTTCGGGTGGCTGATGATAGCCTCGAGGAAGGTGAGGTTGGTCGCCACACCGCGGATGCGGAATTCTCTCAGCGCACGGATCATCCGCTGGATCGCTTCGCCCGGATTCGGCGCCCAGGCGGTGACTTTCTCGAGCAGCGGATCGTAGTAACGGGTGATCACCGCGCCGGAATAGGCGGTGCCGCCGTCGAGGCGGATGCCGAAGCCGGTGGCGCCGCGATAGGCGGTGATGCGGCCATAGTCCGGAATGAAGTTCTGCTCCGGGTCTTCCGTCGTGATGCGGCACTGCAGCGCATGGCCGTTGAGGCGGATGTCCTCCTGGCGCGGCACGCCCGATTCCGGCGCACCGATGGCGAAGCCGTCGAGAATATGGATCTGCGCCTTGACGATGTCGATGCCGGTGACGACCTCGGTTACCGTATGCTCGACCTGGATGCGCGGATTGACCTCGATGAAGTAGAACTTGCCGGTATCGGAATCCATCAGATACTCGACGGTGCCGGCGCCGATATAGTTGGTCGCCCTGGCGATCTTCAGCGAATAATCCGCGAGTTCCTGGCGCTGCGCCTCATTGAGATAGGGCGCCGGCGCCCGCTCCACGACCTTCTGGTTGCGACGCTGGATCGAGCAGTCGCGCTCGAAAAGATGGACGACATTGCCGTGCGTGTCGCCGAGGACCTGGCTTTCGACGTGACGGGCGCGCTCGACGAGCTTTTCGAGATAGACCTCGTCCTTGCCGAAGGCGGCCTTGGCCTCGCGCTTGGCCTCGGTCACCTCGCGGATCAGGTCCTTGGGGTCGCGGATCGCCCGCATGCCGCGGCCGCCGCCGCCCCAGGAGGCCTTCAGCATCACCGGATAGCCGATCTCCTCGGCCAGTCGCTTGATCTCTTCCGGGTCGTCCGGCAGAGGCTCGGTCGCCGGCACGACCGGCACGCCGATCGAGATCGCGAGGTTGCGGGCCGCGACCTTGTTGCCGAGCTGGCGCATCGTCTCCGGCTTGGGGCCGATGAAAGTGATGCCGTTTGCGGCACAGGCCTCGGCGAATTCCGGGCTTTCGGAGAGCAGCCCATAGCCCGGGTGTATGGCGTCGGCGCCGGAGAGCTTGGCGACGCGGATCACCTCGTCGATCGACAGATAGCTCTCGATCGGTCCGAGGTCGCGGGGAAGGTGCGGCCCGCGTCCGACCTGATAACTCTCGTCCGCCTTGAAGCGGTGCAGCGCCAGCTTATCCTCCTCAGCCCATATCGCGACCGTTTTAAGCCCCAGCTCATTGGCCGCGCGGAAGACGCGGATGGCGATTTCGGAACGGTTGGCAACAAGGATCTTGGAAATGGACAAGTCGGACTCCTCATAGACTTGGACACGCGGGAATGCTGCACCCGCGAAAAGAACTATTAGCGAGTCAAGGAATGAAGCGCAATTTCAGATGCGACATGAACGCTGACCCATTCGGTCAGGAGCACGGTGCACGAGAGTGGCGTGAACATTCGAAACCTCCCTCACCCCTGTGCTTGTCACAGGGAGCCAGCACCGCCGCGTCTGCGGCGGGGAACACGTCCTTTCAGCCTAGAGCGGGATGAGGAAAAGTGTGCGGTTTTCCGCCCGCATCCCGCTCTAACTTCTGCAGGACTTGGGCTGGCTGGATTCCTGTGACGGGCACAGGAATGAAGGGGAGGGAGCGCGACCCCTTTCGAATCCGGTCGAGGCGCCGTCAGGAGATCAGTCCCAGGCGGAAGGCGATCGCCACGACGTGATGGCGGTTCTTCGCCTTCAACTTTTCCTGGATGCCGTTCATGTACCAGTCGACCGTGTGGCTGGAAATGTCGAGGACCTTGCCGATGTCGTTCGACGTCATTCCGTCGGCGAGATAGTGGAGCGCCTCCATTTCGCGCCGCGTCATCTGGACTTCGACGCGCGAGACGAGTTCCGCCATGATCTCCGGATCGGTGAGTTCGAGCAGCTTCCAGAACAGCCGCTTGGCGATGGCGTCGAAAAGGCTCAACTCCACCGGGCTAAGATCGACCACCCGGCCGCCCACGGTCAGGTTGCCCATGAGCCCGCGCCGGCCGTGGACCGGAAAGATATAGCCGTCGAAGAGGCCGTGATTGCGCGCCTCGACCATCATGCTTTCCATGCGCTTGCGGTGCGGGTCCGAGCGGAAGGCCACGAGCGTGTCGCGCCAGCGGAAGCCGCGCTGGGCATGCCCGAGGAAGCGAATGGTCGGATCGATCACGACGTATTTCTTGCGGATGTAGATTTGCGGCCAGCCCTCCGGCCAGCGTCCGGCCAGAAGAAGTCTCAGCGGATTCTCGTGCGGTTTCGGCTGACGCACGATGCCGTAGAAGTCGAAACCGCAGCGGTCGAGCAGGCGCTCGAACTCGGGCAGGATCTCCTCGCGCGTCTTCATCTCTTCCAGTAGCGCCAGAAACTGTACGAGCAACGTAATATTCATAGAGCATCCTCAAATCAAAAACGCGCCGCGCAACCCGCCAGGCCATGTGAATACGCCGTTCAGAAGCCATTCATGTTGCAACCGCGATAATTCTTCATATCACGCCCGGTCTTGCAGGAAACCTGCAAAAACTCGGAGTCGAGGCATCAAGATAGCTAACGATGAATCATCCCGCCAACCCTCCCATGGTATCGGATGATTCTTTTCGCTGATCCGCCCCGTCTACCGCGTTTTTTGGGAAGAACGCAAAGGCCGTCACCCGCGGCTTTGCCGGCACGCAAGGTGGATGAAGATCATCCTTGCCGTCGGTTCAAGACGCAACGCATTGCCGCATCGTGCCGTTGCGGCGCCAATTCCGATACCCGAAAGGGGTGAGACAGTGTCCTTGTTTCAGGTGTATGCAAGAGCGCTTCAGTATCTTGCTGTCCACAAGTTTCGCGTCGGGGCGATCGTCATAGCCAATATCGTCCTGGCTGCCATCACCATTGCGGAGCCGATTCTGTTCGGCCGAATCATCGACGCGATCTCGTCACAGAAGGACGTCGCGCCGATGCTGCTCCTGTGGGCGGGCTTCGGCGTCTTCAATACGATCGCCTTCGTGCTCGTCTCCCGCGAGGCGGACCGTCTCGCGCATGGTCGCCGCGCTTCGCTCCTGACCGAAGCCTTCGGCCGGATCGTCTCGATGCCTCTCTCATGGCACAGCCAGCGCGGCACCTCCAATGCGCTGCATACGCTGCTGCGCGCCTGCGAGACGCTCTTCGGTCTCTGGCTCGAATTCATGCGGCAGCATCTGGCGACGGCGGTGGCGCTCATGCTTCTGATTCCGACCGCCTTTGCTATGGACGTCCGCCTGTCGCTCATCCTGGTGGTGCTCGGTGCGGCCTATGTGATGATCAGCAAGGTCGTGATGAGCCGCACGAAGGAGGGCCAGGCTGCCGTCGAGGGCCATTACCACACCGTCTTCTCGCACGTGTCCGACTCGATCAGCAATGTTTCGGTGGTTCACAGCTACAATCGGATCGAGGCTGAAACGCGCGAACTGAAGAAGTTCACGCAGCGCCTGCTGTCGGCCCAGTATCCGGTGCTCGACTGGTGGGCTTTGGCGAGCGGCCTCAACCGCATCGCATCGACGATCTCGATGATGGCGATCCTCGTCATCGGCACCGTGCTGGTGCAGCGCGGCGAGCTCGGCGTCGGCGAAGTGATCGCTTTCATCGGCTTCGCCAATCTGCTGATCGGCCGCCTCGACCAGATGAAGGCCTTCGCCACCCAGATCTTCGAAGCCCGCGCCAAGCTCGAAGACTTCTTCCAGCTCGAGGATTCCGTGCAGGACCGCGAGGAACCGGCCGATGCCGGGGAACTGAAGGGTGTCGTCGGCGAGGTCGAATTCAGGGACATTTCCTTCGACTTCGCAAACTCGGCCCAAGGCGTGCGCAACGTCTCGTTCAAGGCGAAGGCCGGCCAGACGATCGCCATCGTCGGCCCGACCGGTGCCGGGAAGACCACGCTCGTCAACCTCCTGCAGCGGGTCCACGAGCCGAAACACGGCCAGATCCTCATCGACGGCGTGGACATCGCGACCGTCACCCGCAAGTCGCTGCGCCGGTCGATCGCCACTGTCTTCCAGGATGCCGGCCTCATGAACCGCTCGATCGGCGAAAATATTCGCCTTGGCCGTGAGGACGCCTCTCTGGACGAGGTGATGGCCGCCGCCGAGGCCGCCGCCGCGAGCGACTTCATCGAGGACCGCCTCAACGGCTACGACACGGTCGTCGGCGAACGCGGCAACCGCCTGTCGGGCGGCGAACGCCAGCGCGTCGCGATTGCCCGCGCGATCCTGAAGAATGCGCCGATCCTGGTGCTCGACGAGGCGACCAGCGCGCTCGACGTCGAGACCGAGGCCCGCGTCAAGGATGCCATCGACGCCTTGCGCAAGGACCGGACGACCTTCATCATCGCCCACCGCCTGTCGACCGTACGGGAAGCCGATCTGGTCATCTTCATGGATCAGGGCCGGATCGTGGAAATGGGCGGCTTCCACGAACTCAGCCAGAGCAACGGCCGCTTCGCCGCGCTGCTTCGCGCCAGCGGTATCCTGACGGACGAGGATGTCCGCAAGAGCCTTACGGCGGCGTGATCGCCTCACCGGATTTGCAACGAAATGCCCCGGCTCCGGGGCATTTTTTGTTGACCGGGAAAGACGGCTCCATTCGGCGCACGGCGCTGGCGGCATGACCGGAGCGCTTGGGGATAATCCACGGCTTGCACCTCCACGGCGATCGGGAGAAGACTGCCCCTCGGCACACACTTTCGTCCGTCGCTGGAAAGCACTGGGCCTGCTCCGTCCAATTCCGGGAGACCTTGCGTTCAATGAGTGAATATCAGTTCTACGAGTTTCAGGCGACCGACAGGTCGCTGACGAAGGGCGAGCAGGGAATGCTGCGCGACTTCTCCTCGCGGGCGCGGATCTCTGCGACGAGCTTCACGAACTAATGGAACGCTTCTTCGACCTGCCCCTCTATCTCGCCAATTGGGGCACGCGGCAGGGCGACTCTGCTCCCTGCGTGCGGATAAAGGTATCCCTCACGCCGCCTTCAGCGGCGGCGCCACGGACACTTCCTTCAGCCATTCGAGGTAATAGGCATAGGCGAAGTGCAGGCCGATGCCGCCGATGACGAAGATTGTGCCGATGATCCGGTCCCGGTCGGTGACGAGAAGCAGCACCTGGCCCGCCATTGCGAGGATCGTTCCGAAGATGAAGACGGCAAGCGAATGGCGCCCGATCATCACCAGGGGGTGGTTGCTTCCGACCCGCGTCAGCCGGCTGAAGACGGGAACGGTTGCGAGAATATAGGCGAGCGCCAGCACATGCAGCAGCCGCGTCAGCGACAGGAAGGTCTTGTCGAAGCCGGTCAGCACCGCAGGCAGCCCGAAGGAGAGATCGATGTTCCACCAGGAAAACAGCACCCAGAAGGCGGAAATCGCGAGATAGGCGACGGAAAGGCCAAGGAGCCAGGGGCTTCGCGGCAGACTGCCGCCCCGCCGCACATGGCTCATGCACAGGATGCCGATCACGAACAGGAACTGCCAGGACCAGGGATTGAGGAACCAGTAGCCGTCGTCGAGAAAGTTATAGGGCACCATTTTGAAGCAGCCGGCAGCGAGCCAGAGCGTCGCCGAAAACGCGAGCAGCAATCTGGGGCGGACGGCATTCAGCCACAGGAAGCCGGGCAGCAGCAGGAACAGCACCGCATACATCGACAGAATGTTGTTGTAGCCGAGCTGGTGCCCGAGCAGCACCATGGCGACGATCCCCTGCTCCGTCTGCTCGACGATCGGCCGGATGTTGATCTCGCCGATCAGCTCCTGACGGCCGAAATAGAGGGCCCCGCCGGCGAAGATCGCAAGCGTCACCACGCTCGTCATGATGTGCGCGACGTAGAGCGCCAGGGCGCGCCGCCATATCTTCAGCGTGAGGGCGAGCCGGCCGCCGGCCAGGAACTTGCCGGAATAGGCCGCCCCGACCGACAGGCCGGAAATCAGCACGAAGGCCTCCGCCGAATCGGAAAAGCCGAAATTCTTGTGCGTCAGATATTCGAGATATTGGCCCGGTACATGGTTGACGAAGATGGTCAGCAGGCAGAGGGCCCGAAAAACGTCGAGGCGTGTGTCGCGCCCGGTCGGCACCGGATGGGCGACCCCTCTCTGATCGTTGCCGCCCTCAAAAGTCTTTTGCAGCATGCGCGTCGATATCCGGGATTTGGCGCCCCGCCCCACCCCTGTTGAAACCGGCGCCGCCGTGCCGGGACAATCCGGGCCGCGCCGACGCCATGAATGAATGACGAACCTGGGCAAACAAAAACCGGCCTTGCCCTGACGGATACAAAGCCGGTTCAGCTCATGCTTCAAGTCCGGCAGCTACAGCAAAACCCCTTCATGCGCGTTTTTTGTGACACTATTATTTACACTTACGACCGGTTCACCACTTTTTGAATCGCGGCTGACGGAAATCCGGTGCGTGGTGCCGTTGACGCGCACTTCGGCCGAATAGCCCGGCCATTCGGAGGGCAGGACGGGGCGGATCAAGAGCTTGTCGCCTCTCTTGCGGATGCCGAGGATCCCCTCGACGCCGGCGCGGTAGAGCCAGCCGGCGGAGCCTGTGTACCAGGTCCAGCCGCCGCGGCCGGCAAGCGCGCCCTCACCATAGATATCGGCAGCAACCACATAGGGCTCGACACGATAATGCTCGACGTCCGCCTGGCTGAGAGCATGCGACACGGGGTTGAGCATGCGGAAGGTGCGCCAGGCCTCCTCCGCCCGCTCCTGGGCAGCGAATGCCAGCACCACCCAGGTGGCCGCGTGGGTATATTGACCGCCGTTCTCGCGCACGCCCGGGGGATAGGCCTTGATGTAGCCCGGGTCCTGCTTCGTCGTCTCGAGCGGCGGCGTGAACAGCCGGACGATACGCTTTTCGGGATCGACGAGCTCCGCCATCACCGCATCCATTGCGCGCAGCGAGCGCTCCTTGTCGCCCTCTCCCGAGAGTGTGCTCCAGGATTGCGCGATCGAATCGATGCGGCACTCGCCGTTCTCCGCCGATCCGAGCGGCGTGCCGTCGTCGTAATAGCCGCGGCGATAGTAGTCGCCGTCCCAACCTGCCTGTTCGAGCGCATCCTTCAGTGCTTCGAGATGCCGCTCCCATAGCGCCACGCGCGGCTTGTCCTTCCGGGCACGGGCGTAGGGCAGGAACGCGCGCAGGGTGCCGGCCAGGAACCAGCCGAGCCAGACACTCGTGCCCTCCCCGGCCTCCCCGACCCGGTTCATGCCGTCGTTCCAGTCGCCGCCGAGAATGAGCGGCAGACCGTTGGCACCGGTCCGATGAATGGCGAGATCGAGCGCACGGGCGCAATGCTCGTAGACGTCGCCCACCTCGTCGGCCACATCCGGCTTGTAGAAGCTGTCGTGCTGGCCCTCTTCCAGAGCCGGCCCGGTGATGAAGGGAACTTTCTCCTTGAGGATGTCTTCCTCGCCGGTGACGGCGCAATAATGCGCAACCGCGTGTGCGAGCCAGACCACGTCGTCCGAGATCATCGTGCGGACGCCCGCGTCCGTTCCGGGCAGCCACCAATGCTGCACGTCGCCTTCGACGAACTGCCGCGCCGCGGCATTGAGAATCTGCGCACGGGCAAGCGCCGGCCGATGGATGAGGAAGGCGAGCGTGTCCTGCAGCTGATCGCGGAAACCGAAGGCACCGCTTGCCTGGTAGAAGGCCGAGCGTGCCATGATCCGGCAGCCGAGCGCCTGGTAGGGAAGCCAGTGGTTGATCATGTGGTTGAAGGCCCGATCGGGCGTCTCCACCTTCACGACTCCGGTGAAATCACCCCAGAACGCCTTCGCCGCCTCGAGCGCGGCGCCGAAACTGTCCGCCCTGAGTTCCTCCAGGACGGCTCGCACCTGATCGGAATTGTCGGCATCACCGAGGAAGAAGGTGACCTGTCGCTCCACGCCGGCCTCGACGGTGATATCCGTCGCGAGCGCCGCGCAGGCATCCCCGTCCACATCCGTCGATCCGGTGAGCTCGGCGCCTGATATCACTGCCTGCGGGGCGAGGATTCCTCCGGCCCGGCCAAGGAATTCCCGCCGGCTCGCCGTAAAGCCGGCGATATCGCCGTCGCTGGCGAAGAACGCGCACCGGCCCGGATAATCGATGCTGTAGGGATTGGTGGCGACGAGCGTCTTCGCGCTTTCGTCCCACTCGCTGAGGACGAAGGGCGCGGTACGGCTGCGATTGTTGCCGAGCACCCATTCCGCATAGCCGTAGACGCGCAGCTTGCGCGCGGCCGAACTGCGGTTGCGGATCGTCAGCCGTACGAGCTTGGCCGGCAAGGTCCTGTGGACCGTATGCATGGCCTCGATCTCGAGCTCGTCCTGTGTGCTGAGAAAGCGCGAATAGCCGAGGCCGTGACGGGTTTCGAACAGGGCGGACTTGCGCCGCGACAGTGCGGCATAGGGCGTCAGCACCGCGCCGCTTGCCATGTCGCGCACGAAGATCGCCTCGCCCGGACGATTGACGACCGCGTCGTTGGTCCAGGGCGTCAACTGATAGTCGCGCGAATTGCGGCTCCAGGAGAAGGCCGCACCTTCGGCGGAGACATGGAAGCCGAACTGCTCGTTGGAGATGACGTTGATCCAGGGCTGCGGCGTCGCCTCGCCTCCGCGCAGCCGCACGGCATATTCTCGGCCGTCCTCGGCAAAGCCGCCGAAGCCGTTCCAGAAATCCAGGTCGCCGCCATCGAGTTCGACCGCCGTCCGCGCGTCGGCCTCCCGTATCACCGGCAGCAGCATCTCGGCGCCCTCCTCCTTCTTTTCGGAAGATTTGGAGTAGAGCGATGTGGCGCGGGCTATCTGATCCGAGATCGTGCCGTTGCGCGCATGGAAGACGGCGCGGGATGCCGAGATCAGCGTCGACCAGGTTTCCGGTTCCATAAGGTCACGGCGCACCGCAAATATGTGCTGGCGCGGGCCGTCCGAAAGGCCGCGAAGCCTCAAATTCTCGCACATCGAGTCGAGCGTGTGCTGCAGGTCCTGCGCGTAGGAGGAGGCGCGCTCGTTGACGACCACCAGATCGGCGGTGATGCCGCGAGCTCTCAGATATTCCTGCGCCCGCAAGGCCTCGCGGGCGATGCCGAGATCGCCGTCGTCGTTGATCCTGAGGCAGAAGATCGGGAAGTCGCCGGAGATCGCCAGCGGCCACAGCGCCGATTGCGAGGCGAGCCCGGTCTTGACGGTCTCCGCGTCGGCGCGAAGGTGCATATCCGGATAGACGAGATAGCGGCCGAGCATCTGGAAGCTCGCGGCCTCCTTCGAGGTGATCCCGACATGGCGCATCTGCACCTGGCTGCGGGTCCAGGCATGGATGAGCTCGTGATTGAAGGTTTCCGGATGCCGGTAGCGGTCGATCGCCCGGTCGACGCCTTCCCTGTCCGGGGCGGCGATCGTCCAGAAGATGACGCTCACTTTCTTGCCCGCCGGCACGCGTACGACGCGGCGGAGCGACACGATCGGATCGAGCGTGAAGCCGTCGGTGCCGGAAAGCGTGGCGCCCGGGTCGAATGCGGCCGCCTCGGCAAGCGTGCGGCCCTGGCCGAGGAAGCGCCGGCGATCGGTTTCCGCCTGCGTGTGGCGCTCGCTGCCGGCATTGTCGGTGACGAGATGGGCGACCTCGATGTCCGGATCGCCGGGGCTGCGCTTGTTGCGCGAGACCCATATCACGTCTCCGTGACGGCTGATCTCGGTGCGCAGGAACATCTTCGAGAAGGTCGGGTGCGAGCTGTCGGCATCGTCCATCGCAAGCACCGGCTCGGCATAGGAGGTCACCTCGATGAACCGGTCCTCCGTGCCCGTGTTGAGCAGGATAACCCGGCGGCCTTCGGCATCGTGCTCGGTCGCGACGATGCATTCCACCTCGCTTGTCAGATCGCCGACGGTCTTGACGAATTCGGCCTTGTCGTCGCCGAAGCGGGTAACGGTCTTTTCGCCCGGCGCACGCCGGGGCTCGGCCGTGGCCGACCACCAGTCGCCCGTCACCGTGTCGCGAAGGAAGATGAAGGTCCCCGTCCTGTCCTCTACCGGGTCCGGAGTCCATCTCGTGACCGACTGGCCGTTCCAGCGGGCATAGCCCGCCCCTGTCGCCGTCAACATGACGGAGTAGTGACCGTTCGACAGAAGCACCGTCTCGCGGTCCTGGTTGATCGGGTCTTCGACGACGCGGACTTCGGGGCGCAGGAGATCGGCCTGCCCCTTGCCCAGCGCTTCCGGCTCGCGCTTGGCGGCCATGACCGGGATGTCACGCGGGGCCTTTTCCTGCAGGAGGAGTTCGGCGGCCTCGATGACGGGATCGGCGTGGAACCACTCGCGCAGCTGCCCGTTGAAGACGACATTGGCGACCGCGGCGACCGACATGCCGTGATGATGGGCATAATAGTTGCGCACGACGGCGCATTTCTGGCCTTCCGGCACGCGCGTCGGCGTGAAGTCGACGGCGTCGTGATAGCCGTAGGCCCCAAGCGCACCGACCTCCCGGAGCCGCGCCAGATTGGCGAGCGCCGATTTCGGATCGTACATGCAGGCGAGAATGGACGCGTAAGGCGCGATGACGGCGTTCTGCCCGAGGCCGCGCTTCAGGCCCAGCGTCGGCACGCCGAAGTTCGTATACTGGTAGGTCAGCTCGTGGTCGCGCGCATTGAAGGCCGCCTCGGAAATGCCCCAGGGCGTTCCGAGCCGCCGGCCGTGATTGATCTGCTCCTGGACCACCAGATTGTTGGTCTGGTTGAGGATGCCGCCCTGCCGCTCCTGCATGACGAGCGGCGGCATCAGATATTCGAACATCGAACCCGACCAGGAGACGAGCGCACCGCGCGCGCCGATCGGCACGATCGGGCGGCCGAGCTTGTACCAGTGCTCGGTCGGCAGATCCCCCTTGGCGATCGCGAAAAGGCTCGTCAGCCGCGCCTCGGAGGCGAGCAGGTCGTAGCAGGCCTCGTCGAGCTCATTGGCGTTGACCCGGTAGCCGATCGACAGCAGCCGCCGCTCCGGCCGGAACAGGAAGCTGAAGTCCATCGAAAAGGCGATGTCGCGCGCGCGCTCCTTGAGCACCAGCAGACGCTGGCGCAGAGCCTCGATGGCACCTAGGTCGAAGACGCCGTCGGCGATATGCGCCTCGCAGGCTGCCACCAGCGAGCCCGCCCATGTCGCCACTTCGCCGCTCTGGACCGTGCGCACCTCATGGTCGAGATTGACCGTCAGCTTGTGCATGTCGCGTGCGAGCACCGCGAGGTTGATCACCCGGATGGAGGCGAATTCGCGCTCGCGCTTGACCGCCGCAAGTGCATTCTGGAAGCCGGCGATGCGTTCCTCGACCAGACGCCTGAGCGGCCGTACGGTCTTGCGATCGTCGGGAAGCTCGTTCAACGCCTCCTTCAGAATCGCCGCGACGTCGCCGATGCCGTCGAGATTGCCCTGGACGTGGGCGGAGGGCGCTTCGGCCCATTCGCGGCACATGGACGAGACCGCGATCAGGTGTCCGGCGAGGTTTCCGCTGTCGACCGAGGAGACATAGCGCGGCTCCATCGGTTCGAGGCCGCGCGTGCGATACCAGTTGAAGAGATGGCCGCGATATTTCGGCATGCGGTCGATCGTGGCGATCGTCTGCTCGAGGCGCGTGATCGTCTCCTCGAAACCGATCCAGCCGAAGGACCGCGCCGACATGACCGACAGGAGGTAGACGCCGATATTCGTCGGCGAGGTACGCTCCGCGAGCACCGGCTGCGGCGTTTCCTGGAAGTTGTCCGGCGGCAGGAAGTTCTGCTCGGCAGTGACGAACGCCTCGAAATAGCGCCATGTCCGCCGGGCGATCTTGCGCATCTCCTCGATCGCCTCCTCGGAAACGACGAGCTGGTCTTCGGTCTCGGCGGACTGGCTGACGAACCAGGCGACCGCCGGCGAAGCGGCCCAGATAAGGGCAAAGGGCAGCCCGATGAAGGGCAGCCCCGTATCGGAGATGGCGGCGAGCGCCAGCGACACGAGCGCAAGCGCCGGTGCCGTCCACATCGCGCGGAAGTAGTCGCCGATCGAACCGTGACCGGCGCTCTGCACCTGCGCGGCGGTGCGCCATTCGAGCATCAGCTTGCGGCTGACGAAGGTGCGATAGAGCGAGCGCACGATCGCATCCGCCATCATCGCGGCATTATGGGCGATGAAGACGATGCGCAGCGCGACCTGCGCGTTTGCGGCGCGTATGTCCGACAGCACCGTGTGGAGATGCGCACGCGCGACGATGTCGTTGCGCCGCGGCATGATCCCGGAAATCAGCGACAGCGTCGGCGCGACGAACAGGCTGAAAATCAGCACGAGCTGCCAGATCAGCGCCGGGGTCGGCTCCATGTAGTACCAGCCCATGACCGAGGCGGCGAGCCAGGCGACCGGAATGAGCGAGCGGCGCAGGTTGTCGTACATCTTCCAGCGCCCGAGCATCGACAGGCCGTTCTTCGGATTGAAGATATACGGCAGCAGCTGCCAGTCGCCCCGCGCCCAACGATGCTGGCGCGACATCTCGACCTCGTAGCGGATCGGAAAATCCTCGACGAGCTCGATGTCCGTGACCAGCGCGCAACGCGCATAGGAACCTTCGAGAAGGTCGTGGCTGAGCACCGCATTTTCTTCGATCCTGCTCTTGAGAGCAGCCTCGAAGGCGTCGACATGATAGAGGCCCTTGCCGGTGAAGCTGCCTTCGCCGGCAATGTCCTGATAGACGTCCGAAACGGTGAAGACGTAAGGGTCGATGCCGCGATTGATGGTGAAGATGCGCTGGAAGGCCGAGGCCTCGCTGCCGGTGGTGAGCGACGGCGTAACGCGCGGCTGCAGGAGGCTGTAGCCGGTCACGACCTCCTGTGTCCTCGGATTGACGACCGGCCTGTTGATCGGGTGATAGAGCTTCCCGACGAGCTTGGTCACCGCGTCGCGCATGAGACGCGTGTCGGAGTCGAGCGTCATCACATATTGCACGCCCTCCGGCACCATGTTGGCGCCCTGAAGGAAGGAGGTATCGCGGTCGCCGCGAAGCAGCAGGTTCAACTCGTGCAGCTTGCCGCGCTTGCGCTCCCATCCCATCCACACGCCCTCGGCCTCGTTGTAGAGGCGGCGGCGGTGCAGCAGGAAGAACCGCGTCTTCCCGTCATATGCATAGCGGGCAGAGAGAGACGCAATCTCGCGCTTGGCATATTCCAGGACATCCGTGTCGGCGGGCGCCTCCTCCGACTTGCTGTCGGCCCAATCGCTCAAGAGCGCGAAATAGATCTCGCCGCGCGGATTGGCGAGATAGTGAACCTCGAGGTTGCGCACGAGCTCGTCCACATGGTCGCGCTTGGCAATCAGGCAAGGCACCACGACCAGCGTGCGTGCATCCTCGGGTATTCCGTCGAGAAACTCGTAACCGACGAGCCGCGAGGGTTTGGCGAACAGCGTGAAGACCGTGTTGAACAGCCCCATCGCGCCTTCGGAGGCAGGCAGCGCGAAGAGCAGGAGCATGATCAGCTTCGCGCCGCTCGGAATATCCATCGGGCTGACGAAGGCATAGACGACGATCATCGCCAGGATCGTCAAGAGAATGTTCGGCCCGGCTATGGCGAACCAGTCGAGCTTGCGCACCGACCGGATGAGGTGCTGGAAGATCGAGGGCGAATAGCCGATCCTCTTCTCGAGCGCCAGGCGCTGCTTGCCGACGAGGAAGGAGCCGACATTCGGCTCCTGCAGAGGCGCTTCGACGGCCGCGGCGGCCTTCGCCTCCTCGACCATCTCGATCGCGATCTCCGTGACTTCGTGCTCGCTGTGGCCGGAGCGGCGGGCGAGCTTCTCGATCGTGTCGCGATATGTGTTGCGCGATCCGAAATCGAGCGCCGCATAGTCGGACCCTTCGCGCAGCGTCGCATCGATCTTGCTGACGCTTTCGAACCAGACGGCCCAGTCCGTGTCGTCGATCTCGCGCAGGCTGCGGATGATATTGCTCATCGTCGCGTTGCCGGACGAAAGGCGGTTCTGCTCCGCTACCAGCGCCTCCTCGACATCGGTGCCGCGCCTCTCCAGCCTCTCCTCGATCCAGGCGATGACGGCACCCGAGCTCTGCGAACCGTCGCGCATGCGGTAAAGGAGCTGTGCGATGAAGGTGTTGTCGGCGGCGAGCGCCTCGGACTCCACCAGAAGTGTCCGGCAGCCTTCCGGATCGTTCAGCCGGATGAGCTGGTCGGCGACCTCGTTCGCCTTCCGCCGCATGCCGCGCGAGCGCTCGACGCGGATGGCGATGCGCCTCAGATTTTCGATGAGGACGAAACGCAGGATCGACGGCAGCGCCCATAATTCGCCGATCTTGAGGGTCTCGTGCTCCTGGAAGCCCTCCACCATCGCGGTGATGCTTTCCCGCGTGACGGTACTATGGGTATGGGCAACGTAAAGCCAGGCAAGCGCCATCGTGCGCGGGATGACGGTTCCGGAGACCGAGAGGGTCGGCAGTTGCCGGTAGAACCGGCGCGGAAAGTCGCGCCGTACCTCCTGGGTCGCCTCTTCGACGACGTGGTGGTTGTCGAGCAGCCATTCGGCTGCAGGCGTGATCGAGGCGCCGGCTTCCACGTCGGCCGCGGTCGCGCGGTAGACGCGCAGGATTTCCTTTTCGTTCTCCCGGTGG
Organism: Ensifer sp. R1-3; assembly: GCF_056739175.1. Classification (NCBI taxonomy): domain Bacteria; kingdom Pseudomonadati; phylum Pseudomonadota; class Alphaproteobacteria; order Hyphomicrobiales; family Rhizobiaceae; genus Ensifer; species Ensifer sp. R1-3. Next base: position 2,890,109 of record NZ_CP096515.1, on the reverse strand, counting down.
CGGGCGCGAAATTCGAAAGGAAAGAAGCCCGGCAGAGCGGATGTGCCTTTTTCGGCGAGGCTCGCGCCGCATGCTCGCAGGTCGTCGATCGAGAAATAGGTCGAGCGGATCGAATCGTTGTAATCGATCTGCTTCGCTTCCGGTTCGCGCGGTAAATTGGACTGCGTTGTGTTCTGGAGCATGGGTACGGATTCTGGTTCCACTCGGGACTGATCGGCCCGGTTGTCGTTGTTCTGCCGGTGTGGCTGCGACCCTGAGGATGCAGACGGCGCCGGCGCGTTTCTAGACACGGTCATGTGCCCTCCTTCGCCGTCATCGTCCCGGGAAGAGAGTATCGGTGAAGGCAGGCGCCGAACGCAAAGCCGGCGGCGCGCTGGATTTCACGGCCGCGTGGTGCATGAAGATGGCATTTTTTAGCCGTGATGTCAGCAGCTTGCAAGGAATGCGAGCATCGCCCGCAGCCGGCTCCGGAGACCCGCACCGCGCGGAGCCGGGCCAGCCGGCAAGCTCCCTCGGTTCGATGGATATCTCTGTCAAAATCCGCCCCTTCCTGGTGTAAGCAGCATCATATCCGCAGTCTGAGATCCGTAGGTCCTCGACCGGGGCTTGTCACCGCGACCGATCAACCGACCTGTTCGGTGATCCACTCCCGGAAAGCGCGGCTGATCGGATTTTCGAGCTTGCCTTCCGGAATGGCGAGATAATAGCTGTTCTCCGTCTGCATCGGTCGATCGAGAACGATCCGCAGGGTGCCTGCGGTAAGTTCCTGCTCGATCAGATAGCGAGGTAAAAGGGCAAAACCGAGACCTGCAGTTGCCGCCTCGATTACCATCGAGAATTGATCGAAGCGGTTGCCGCGATAGGCGCCGTCCTGCTCGACGCCGTTTGCCTCGAACCATTGCGCCCAGAGCTTGGGCCGCGTCGCCAGATGCAGCAGCGGGGCGCCGCCGATGTCCGCAGGCGCCTCCACCGGATGCACCGAAAGAAGGGTCGGGCTAGCTGCCGGCACGATGACTTCGCTGCAGAGGTAGTTGCAAATGGCCCGCGCCCAGACGGGCTGGCCGTAATGGATGGCGAGGTCGAAGTTCTGCTCTTCGAAATCGAACGGCTCAGACCGGGAGGCGATATTGACGACGGTGCCCGGATGGCGCCTCAGGAAATCGGGCAGGCGAGGCACCAGCCAGCGGCTGCCGAAGGTCGGAAGCGATGCGATGGAGAGGCTCGAGTCGGCCCGCGCCGACGCCATGGCGCGCACCATCAGCTCTTCGGTCTGGTTCAGAAGCCGGCGCACTTCCGGCAGGAATTTCTGCCCCGCATCGGAAAGAATGACCCGCTGGCGTACCCGCTCGAAGAGCAGCACGCCCAGCTGGTTCTCGAGATCCTTGATCTGCCGGCTGACGGCGCTCTGCGTGAGATTGAGCTCCGCGGCGGCCTGGGTGAAACTGCCGTGGCGCGCCGCGCATTCGAAGGCCTGCAGCGTCGTCACGTCGGGAACCAGTCGGCGGCTCAACTTCATTCCAGCCTCGCATCAACATAGTCAGAAGCAGCGCGATCCAAGCTCAGAGCCTTCCGATATGATCAGAATTAAGAATGACCTTGTCCTTCATCCATAGCGCGAGGCGAGCCCCAGTGAAAGAGAATAGTTTCGTATCCGCCGACGATATTCGCTCGGCCTTTTCCGCTGCGATGTCGTTGATGTACCGCGAGGAAGTGCCGGCCTACGGCACGCTGATGGAGCTCGTCGCCAGGGTCAACGGTGAAACGCTCTCGGCCGACGCCGCCCTGAAGGGGCGCCTGGAAGCGACCGATTCGCTCGAACGCATTTCCGAGGAGCGTCACGGCGCGATCCGTCTCGGCACGCCGGCGGAGCTTTCGATGATGCGCCGGGTATTTGCCGTGATGGGCATGTATCCGGTCGGCTACTACGATCTGTCGACCGCCGGGGTGCCGGTCCACTCCACGGCCTTCCGGCCGGTGGGCGACGCGGCTCTGAAGCGCAACCCCTTCCGCGTCTTCACCTCGCTTCTGAGGCTCGACCTCATTTCCGACGAGGCCCTTCGCGCCGAGGCGGAGGCGATCCTGAAAGAGCGCCGGATCTTTACATCCGGTGCGGTCGAGCTTACCGAAAAGGCCGAGCGGGACGGCGGCCTCGACAGGGCCGATGCCGAGCGTTTCGTCGCCGAAGTGCTCGAGACCTTCCGCTGGCACGACGAGGCGAATGTCAGCGCCGGCATGTACGAGCGCCTGCACGATGCGCACCGGCTGATCGCCGACGTGGTCTCCTTCAAGGGGCCGCATATCAACCATTTGACGCCACGGACGCTCGACATCGACCGCGTCCAGGCGCTGATGCCGGAATATGGCATCGCCCCGAAGGCCGTCGTCGAAGGACCGCCGACACGCAAATGCCCGGTCCTGCTTCGCCAGACGTCCTTCAAGGCGCTCGAAGAGCCGGTTTCCTTCCGCGACGCCGACGGCAGCTGGAAGACCGGCTCGCATACCGCCCGCTTCGGCGAGATCGAGCAGCGCGGCATCGCTTTGACGCCTAAGGGCCGAGGTCTCTACGACCGGCTGCTCGACGAATCGCGCAAGATCGTACGCCCGGCCGCCGATGGTTCAAACGCCAGAGAATACGAAGCGGCCTTGGCCCAGGTCTTCGAGGCGTTCCCCGACAGCTGGGCGGAGCTCCGCGAGGCGGGCCTCGGCTATTTCAGCTACTCCCTGACGGATAAGGGCCGGCGGACGAAGCTGCCCGGCCGGCGCGATCTCAATTCCCTGATCGCCGACGGCCTCGTTCAATTCGATCCGATCGTCTATGAGGACTTCCTTCCCGTCAGCGCCGCCGGTATCTTCCAGTCGAACCTCGGCGACAGTGCGCAGCAGGAATTCGAAGCGAGCCCGAACCAGAAGCGCTTCGAGACCGATCTCGGCGTCGCCGTGCTCAACGAATTCGATCACTATGCCGGCATCGAGCAGGCATCGATCGAAGGCTGCCTCAAGGCGCTTACCGCCGCCATGGCAGCGGAGTGATACGCCGGCGATGATTGACGAGCACCATATCGACGCATTGACGAAGCTCCTTGGCGACAAGGGCGTCGTCACGCGTCGGGAGGACATGGAGGCTTACGAGGCCGGCGCACGCTACGACCGCGGCCGCGCGGCGGCCGTCGTGCGTCCGGCAACGACGGAAGAGGTCTCGGCCGCCGTCGGTTACTGCGTCCGCAGCGGCATCGCCCTCATCCCCCAGTCGGGCAATACGGGCCTCGTCTCGGGATCGACGCCGGACGAGTCCGGCAGCGAGGTCGTTGTCAGCCTCGACCGGCTGACCCGCCAATTCGCGCTCGACCTCGACAATCGCTCCTTGCGCGTCGATGCCGGCTTCCGCCTGTCCGAGCTCAATCGGCGCCTGGAGGAACACGGCCTGTTCTTCCCGATCGATCTCGGCGCCGATCCGCGGATCGGCGGCATGATCGCCACCAATACCGGCGGCTCGCGCTTCCTCAAATATGGCGACGTGCGCCGCAACACGCTGGGTCTGAAAGTGGTCCTCGCCGACGAGGCGGGCACGGTGCTCGACCTCGGCTCGGACCTGCGCAAGAACAATACCGGCGTCGACTGGAAGCAGATCTTCATCGGCACCTCGGGCGCCTTCGGCGTCGTCACCGAATGCGTGCTCAATCTCGAGCGCCTGCCGAAGCAGACGGCGACCGCCTTCCTCGTGCCGGCGAGCGGCGCGCATGTCCTGCCGCTCCTGAAGGCCATGGAAGAGCGGCTCGGCGCCTATCTCTCGGCCTTCGAGGGAATGTCGAGGAACGCGATCGCCGCGGCCTTCGCCCATGTGCCGGCGCTGAAAAACCCCTTCCAGGGCGGCAAGGTCCCCGACTACGTGATCCTCGCCGAAATCTCCCGCACCTCGAGCCCTCGCGAAGGCGAGCAGCCGCTCGACGCGGTTCTCGAAAGCGTGCTCGCGGAGATATGGGAGATGGAAGAGGTACTGCTCGCCGATGCACTCGTCGGCCCGCCGCACGAGATCTGGGCGCTGCGCCATGGGCTTTCGGAGGGCGTAAAACACCTCGGCAAGCTGATCGCCTTCGATCTCTCCTTCCGCAGGGGTGACATCATGGCCTTCTGCGACCATATGAAGACGGAAATGCCGGAAAAATTTCCGGGCGTCACGGTCTGCGATTTCGGCCATATCGGCGACGGCGGCGTTCACTTCAACCTGGTCGTCGCCAAGGATAGTCCGCTGCTGGCCGATGCGACCTTCGAGCAGCGACTGCGCGAATGGGTCTTTGCGGTGGCGGTCGAGCAATATCACGGCAGCTTCAGCGCGGAACATGCGCTCGGCCGCCGCAACCAGGCTTTTTACGATCTCTACACGCCGGAAAAACTGAAGAACATGGCGGCCGGCCTCAAGACGCTCACCTCGCCGGGCAAGCTCGGCAGCGTGCGCTTCGGTTAGGTCATCGCGCCAGTTACAAGACGGGAGTCACCACATGAACATTGCAGCCAAGAAAATCGATGTCGCGAGCGAGGCAGCCGCGCTCCTCGATAAAATGGGCGTCGCCAAGGACCTCTACACCGGCGGCGACATGCCGTCCTTCAGCCCGGTCACCGGCGAGAAGATCGCAAGTCTCAAGACCGTATCTGCCGCTGAAGCCGCCGGCAAGATCGAGAAGGCCGACGAGGCTTTCCGCGCCTGGCGCCTCGTACCGGCGCCCAAGCGCGGCGAACTCGTCCGGCTTCTCGGCGAGGAACTGCGCGCCTTCAAGGCCGATCTCGGCCGCCTCGTCTCGATCGAAGCCGGCAAGATCCCGTCCGAAGGCCTCGGCGAAGTGCAGGAGATGATCGATATCTGCGATTTCGCCGTCGGCCTTTCCCGCCAGCTCTACGGCCTGACGATCGCCACCGAGCGTCCCGGCCACCGGATGATGGAAACCTGGCACCCGCTCGGTGTCGTCGGCATCATTTCCGCCTTCAACTTCCCCGTCGCGGTCTGGTCTTGGAATGCAGCGCTCGCGCTCGTCTGCGGCGACGCCGTCGTCTGGAAGCCGTCGGAAAAGACGCCGCTTACCGCGCTCGCCTGCCAGGCGATCCTGGAACGCGCCATCGCACGCTTCGGCGACGCTCCGGAAGGCCTGTCGCAGGTCCTGATCGGCGACCGGGCGATCGGCGAGGTTCTCGTCGACCATCCGAAGGTGCCGCTGGTTTCGGCGACCGGCTCCACCCGCATGGGCCGCGAGGTCGGTCCGCGGCTTGCCAAGCGCTTCGCCCGTGCGATCCTGGAACTCGGCGGCAACAATGCGGGCATCGTCTGCCCGTCCGCCGATCTCGACATGGCGCTGCGCGCCATTGCTTTCGGGGCTATGGGTACCGCCGGGCAGCGCTGCACGACCCTGCGCCGCCTCTTCGTCCATGAAAGCGTCTACGACCAGCTCGTGCCGCGCCTGAAGAAAGCCTATCAGTCGGTTTCGGTCGGCAACCCGCTGGAATCGGCCGCACTCGTCGGGCCCCCTCGTCGACAAGGCGGCCTTCGACGGGATGCAGAAGGCGATCGCCGAGGCAAAGAACCATGGCGGAGCCGTCACCGGCGGCGAGCGCGTCGAGCTCGGCCACGAGAACGGTTACTACGTCAAGCCGGCACTGGTCGAAATGCCGAAGCAGGAAGGCCCGGTTCTCGAGGAAACCTTCGCGCCGATCCTCTACGTCATGAAGTACAGCGACTTCGACGAGGTGCTCGCCGAGCACAATGCGGTTGCCGCCGGGCTTTCCTCCTCGATCTTCACCCGTGACATGCAGGAATCGGAACGTTTCCTCGCAGCCGACGGCTCGGATTGCGGCATCGCCAACGTCAATATCGGTACCTCCGGCGCCGAGATCGGCGGCGCGTTCGGCGGCGAAAAGGAGACCGGCGGCGGCCGAGAATCCGGTTCCGACGCCTGGAAGGCCTATATGCGGCGCGCCACCAACACGGTGAACTATTCGAAGGCTCTGCCGCTGGCGCAGGGCGTCTCTTTCGACATCGAATAATCGAACAGGATCGGCCATGACCATCAATGCAACGGTCAAGGAGGCGGGCTTTCAGCCCGCCTCGCGGATTTTCTCGATCGGAGTTTCGGAAATCCTGAAGATCGGCGCCCGCGCCGCCGCCATGAAGCGCGAAGGCAAGCCGGTGATCATCCTCGGCGCCGGCGAGCCGGACTTCGACACGCCGGAACACGTGAAGCAGGCCGCCTCGGATGCGATTCACCGCGGCGAGACGAAATACACCGCACTCGACGGCACGCCGGAACTGAAGAAGGCGATCCGCGAGAAATTCCAGCGCGAGAACGGGTTGGCCTACGAGCTGGACGAGATCACGGTCGCGACCGGCGCCAAGCAGATCCTCTTCAACGCCATGATGGCCTCGCTCGATCCGGGCGACGAGGTCATCATTCCGACGCCCTACTGGACCTCCTATTCGGACATTGTCCAGATCTGCGAGGGCAAGCCGGTCCTGATCGCCTGCGACGCATCTTCCGGTTTCCGCCTGACGGCGGAAAAGCTGGAGGCGGCCATCACGCCGCGGACCCGATGGGTGCTCTTGAACTCGCCCTCCAACCCCTCGGGCGCCGCCTACAGTGCGGCCGACTACCGGCCGCTGCTCGAGGTACTTCTGAGGCACCCGCATGTCTGGCTGCTCGTCGACGACATGTATGAGCACATCGTCTATGACGGTTTCCGCTTCGTCACCCCGGCGCAGTTGGAGCCGGGCCTGAAGAACCGCACGCTGACCGTAAACGGCGTCTCGAAGGCCTATGCGATGACCGGCTGGCGGATCGGCTATGCCGGTGGCCCGCGCGAGCTCATCAAGGCGATGGCGGTCGTCCAGAGCCAGGCGACCTCATGCCCCTCTTCGATAAGCCAGGCGGCTTCGGTCGCGGCGCTCAACGGGCCGCAGGACTTCCTGAAAGAACGGACCGAGAGCTTCCAGCGCCGCCGCGATCTCGTGGTCAACGGCCTGAACGCGATCGACGGCCTCGACTGCCGCGTTCCCGAGGGTGCCTTCTACACCTTCTCCGGCTGCGCCGGCGTGCTCGGCAAGGTGACGCCATCAGGCAAGAGGATCGAAACGGATACGGACTTCTGCGCCTATCTTCTGGAAGACGCCCATGTCGCCGTCGTCCCGGGCTCGGCCTTCGGCCTCTCACCCTTTTTCCGCATCTCCTATGCAACATCGGAGGCGGAGCTGAAGGAGGCGCTCGAACGAATCGCTGCGGCTTGCGAGCGGCTTTCGTGAGCGGCTCGAATTGCCCCTCAACCGCCTGCCGGCACCTTCTCCCCGTTCCACGGGGAGAAGGGCCTCGTGGCGCTCGCTCGTAACACCGCAACGGCTTCGGCAGGAAGGGGAGTAGCCCGCTTGTCCCTTCTCCCCGTCAGAACGGGGAGAAGGTGCCGGCAGGCGGATGAGGGGCGTTCTTTCCCCTTCAAAACGTCGGCGGCGTACAGGCGCTGATCACTTCGCAGGGCACCGGGCCGATGCAGCGAAAGCGGTGCGGCCGCCGGCTTTCGAAATAATAGGCATCACCGGGCCCGAGGATGCGCCGCTCGTCGTCGACGGTCACTTCGAGCCGGCCCGAAAGCACGATGCCGCCTTCCTCGCCCTCATGCACCAGCGGCACCTTGCCGGTATCCGCGCCCGGCTGGTAGCACTCCTTCAGGATCTGAAGGCTGCGGCCGAAAAGGTTATCGCCGATCTGGCGATAGGAGATCGGTCCCTTGCCGATCTCCACCAGTTCCTCCGCCGCATAGAAAGCCCTGCGCGGCTTCTCCGGCTCGAAGGAGAAGAACTCCGCAAGCCCGATCGGAATACCGTCGAGGATACGCTTCAGCGCGCCGACCGAGGGGTTCGATGCATTCGATTCGATCAGCGAGATGGTGGAGTTGGTAACCCCAGCCCGTTTGGCGAGTTCGCGCTGGGAAAGCTTGTGCCTCAGCCGCACATGCCGCAGGCGGCTGCCGATATCGACGCTCATAGCGAACTCCGGTGTTGACGTTGTTTGAAATAGCGAAACTCTATCAAACTCTCCCGTGAAAATACAACGACTTAGATGACCTTAGAAAAGGACTTGTTCGTAAATCCAAATCATGGCGTCAATCGGCTAACGACAGGAGGATGCCATGAACGCCCACAACAAGCCCAACGCTCCGGTTCTCGACAGCTACTGGATGCCCTTCACCGCCAACCGCCAGTTCAAGGCGGCACCCCGGCTGCTCGCCGCTGCCGAGGGCATGCACTACACCAGCGTCGACGGCCGGACGGTTCTCGACGGCACCGCCGGCCTCTGGTGCGTGAATGCCGGGCACGGCCGCCGGCAGATCGCCGCCGCGGTCGAGCGGCAGCTTTCGACCATGGACTTCGCGCCGTCCTTCCAGATGGGTCATCCGATCGCCTTCGACTTCGCCGAACGGCTGGCCGAGATCGCGCCCGGTCCGGCCGGCGCCAAGCTCGATCGGGTGTTCTTCACCGGCTCGGGCTCGGAATCCGTGGACACCGCGCTGAAGATGGCACTTGCCTATCAACGTTCGATCGGCCAGGGCACGCGCACCCGCCTCATCGGCCGCGAACGCGGTTATCACGGCGTCGGCTTCGGCGGCATCTCCGTCGGCGGCATCGTCAACAACCGCCGCGTCTTCCCGCAGCTTCCCGGATCCGACCATCTGCGCCACACCCATGACCCGGCGAAGAACGCCTTCGTCAAAGGGCAGCCGGAGCATGGTGCAGAGCTTGCCGACGACCTCGAAAGGCTCGTGGCGCTCCACGGCGCCGAGACGGTCGCCGCCTGCATCGTCGAGCCCGTCGCCGGCTCGACCGGCGTGCTGATCCCGCCGAAGGGCTATCTCGAGCGGCTGCGCGCGATCTGCGACAAGCACGGCATTCTCCTGATCTTCGACGAGGTGATCACCGGTTTCGGCCGGCTCGGTGCGGCCTTTGCGACCGACTATTTCGGCGTCACGCCGGACATCGTCACCACCGCCAAGGGGCTTACCAACGGCGCGATCCCGATGGGCGCTGTCTTTGCCAGCCGCAAGGTGCACGACGCGCTGATGCACGGCCCCGAAGGCCAGATCGAGCTCTTCCACGGCTATACCTATTCCGGCCATCCGGCCGCCTGTGCCGCAGGCATCGCCACGCTCGACATCTATCGCGACGAAGGCCTGATGACGCGCGCCGCCGAAATCGAGGGCGACTGGCACGAGGCGATGCATTCCATGAAAGGCCTGCCGCATGTCATCGACATCCGCACCATCGGCCTCATCGCCGGCATCGAGCTACAGTCGCGCGACGGCGCGCCGGGCGCTCGCGCCTATGACGTCTTCGTCGATTGCTTCGAGCGCGGCCTGCTGATCCGCGTCACCGGCGACATCATCGCCTTCTCGCCGCCTCTGATCGCGGAGAAGCAGCATTTCGGCGAGATCGTCTCGATCCTTGCCGATGCGTTGAAGCGGGTGAAGTAACGGCGGTTCGCGCGCGGAATGACCCCTCCTCCCCACAGGTGGGAGGGGCTTAATCTGCCGCGCCTTCCCGCCACATTTGGACGGATGCGCCGTCTCAAGGTCTCGGCAATAGCAGTCGGGCGCCATGAGCGCCAAGCCCCTCCCCCTTGTGGGGAGGGGTTGGGGAGGGGTTGGGGAGGGCAATTTCAGGCCGTGCCATCCCCTTCCAGAAGCAAATTCAGCGTATCAGGATCGCCCGCAGATCATTGACATTCGTCCCCGTCGGGCCGGGTACGAAGAGGTCGCCGCTGGCCGCGAAGGCCGTCCAGGCGTCATGGCGCGCGAGGTGCGCTCTGGGATCGGCGCCTGCCGCCCGCATCCGGCCAATGCTTGCGCCGTCGGCAAAGGCGCCGGCATTGTCCTCGGATCCGTCGATGCCGTCGGTGTCGGCGGCAAGCGCATCGATACCGCCGATGCCGTCGATGTCGAGCGCGAGCGACAGCAGGAATTCGCTGTTACGTCCGCCCTTTCCGTAACTTTCGCCGGAGATCGTCACCGTCGTCTCGCCGCCGGAAAGCAGCACGACCGGCTTCGAAAAGGGACGGTTGCGCGAGGCCACTTCCCGCGCGAGCGCCGCATGCATGCGGCCGATGTCGCGCGCCTCGCCCTCGATCGCATCCGACAGGATCATCGCCTCGATGCCGCTTTCCTGCGCCCGTGCCGCCGCCGCTTCCAGCGAAACACTCGCCGAGGCGATGACGTGGACTTCATTGCCGCCGAATGCAGCATCGTCGGGCCGTGGTGCTCGCGCCGCATCGGAAGCGAGATGCGCCGTCACCCGCCCGGGCAGGGCGATAGCGTATCGCGCGACGATCTCGCGCGCCTCTTCGAGGCTGGATCGGTCGGCAACCGTCGGGCCCGAGGCGACGAAGGCCGGATTGTCGCCGGGCACGTCGGAGACGACGAGGCTCACGACCCGCGCCGGCGCGGCGGCAAGCGCAAGCCGCCCGCCCTTGATCCGCGAGACATGCTTGCGCACCACATTCATGGCGGAGATCGGCGCTCCGGAGGCAAGCAGCGCCTTGTTGACGGCGATCTCGTCCTCCAGGGTCAAGCCGCCGGGCGGGGCCGGCAGCAGAGCCGAGCCGCCGCCGGAGATGAGCGCCACCACGAGATCATCCGCCGTCAGTCCCCCGACCGTTTCGAGAAGCGCCGAGGACGCGGCAAGCCCCGCCTCGTCCGGCACCGGATGAGCCGACTGCAGGACCCTGATTCGCCCGCATTTCTCGACGGGCCCGTGGCGGGCAACGACGGCGCCTGCGAGCGGCCCGTCCCAGAGCCGCTCGAAAGCGGCTGCCATCTGGCTCGCGGCCTTGCCGGCGCCGACCACGATCGTGCGGCCCTTCGGCCGCGCCGGAAGATGCGCCCGAATGGCTGCTTCAGGGTCGGCCGCGGCGACGGCGGCCTCGAAGAGGGATATGAGAAAAGGGCGCGGCTCTATTGACGTCATGGAATCAGACCGGGAATTCTGGATACGGACGAAGGCACCTTGGACGCCGCCTTCAGCCGCCGCAACGATTTTTCGAACGGCCGCCCGAAACTGCAACGCCCGATCGCTCCTTCAGCGGACCTCCGCGCGCGCCCGCGGGCGCGCGTCGTTGCGCTCGTGCTGGAACACGGCCGGGGGCAGCGGCGGCAATCTGCGGATGATGTCGGCCCCCTTTTCGCCCATCATGATCGTCGGGCCGTTTGTGTTGCAGGATGGGACCCTAGGCATCACCGAGCTGTCGCAGACGCGCAGGCCCTCGATCCCGCGAACCTTGAGCTCCAGGTCGACCACCGCCGCCGCGTCGGTCCCCATCTTGCAGGTGCCGACCGGGTGGTGGTCGGTCTTGGCGTTGGCGCAGCCATAGTCGAAGAGCTGCTCGTCGGTGCGGATGCCGTTGCCGGGCAAACGTTCATCGAGGACGAACGGCTTCAGCGCAGGCTGCTGCATGATTTCGCGCGCGATCTTCAAACCTTCGAGCGACATCTGCCGATCATGCGGATCCTCCCAATAGTTCGGATCGATCAGGGGTGCTGCCGCCGGGTCGGCCGAGGAGAGCCGGACGGTGCCGCGCGAGCGCGGGTGCAGATAGGCGGAATTGAGTGTGACTCCGGCATTCTTGAGCCGCGCGACCCCGGCCTCGATGCCCGAACCGAGGCCCAGATGGAACTGGATGTCCGGCGAGCGGGCATTCGGATCGGCATACCAGAAGCCGCCGGTCTCGAAGAGAGACGAGGCGACCGGGCCGGAGCGGAAGAGCACATATTGCAGCCCGGCCCAGAGCGTGCGGTGCAGCCTGGCGACGCCGTCATAGGTATGATCGCCGGTGCATTCGGAGATGACGAAGAGATCCAGATGGTCCTGGAGATTGCCGCCCACACCGGGGAGATCGTGCCTGACCTCGACGCCGACGGAACGAAGGTGATCGGCCGGGCCGATGCCGGACTGCAAAAGGAGTTTCGGCGAACCGATCGCACCCGACGAGACCAGCACCTCGCGTTCGGCACGAATGATCTCGCTGCCCCTCCCCGTTACGACTTCCACCCCGACGGCGCGCCTGCCCTCGAGCATGATGCGGGCGACGCGGACGCCGGTGCGCACCGTCAGATTGGGGCGATCCTTGATCGGCGAGAGATAGGCGAGCGAGGCGGAGGACCGGCGGCGGTTGCGCTGCGTCAGCTGATAGAAGCCGACGCCCGCCTGCTGCTTGCCGTTGAAGTCGTGGTTGTAGGGAATGCCGAGTTCCTGGCCGGCGCGGATATAGGCGTCGCAGATCGGCAGCGCCGAAACCGGCATGGAAACACCGAGCGGACCGCCATAGGAATGATAGTCGTCGGCGAAGCGCTGATTGTCCTCGGCGCGCTTGAAATAGGGAAGCACGCTGCGATAGTCCCAGCCGGTGCAGCCCTCCTCACTCGCCCACAGGTCGTAGTCGGCCGCATTGCCGCGGGTATAGAGCTGTGCATTGATGGAAGAACCGCCGCCGATCACCTTGGCCTGGGTATAGCGCAGCACCCTGCCCTTCATGTGCTTCTGCGGCACCGTGTGCCAGCCCCAGCTGGCGACCCCCTTGGTCATCTTGGCGAAGCCGGCCGGCATGTGGAACAGCGGATTCCAGTCGCCGCCGCCGGCTTCGAGCAGCAGCACCCCGACGTCCGGATCCTCGCTCAGGCGATTGGCGAGCACGCAGCCGGCCGGACCGGCCCCGGTGATGATGTAGTCGTAGGTCATTCACATGTCCTCAAAGTCACGCGCTTCGGCGCGGTATCAGCTATCGGGCCCCTCATCCGGCTGCCGCCACCTTCTCCCCGCCTGCGGGGAGAGGGTTAGGGTGAGGGGCAAGTCTCACGACCGGCGAGAGGAAAATTCACAACCGCCCGATCGAGAGCCCTCCATCCGCCTGGATGACAGAGCCTGTGGCGAAACCGAACTGCCCGCCGGCGAGGCCGGCGACGATATTGCCGATGTCCTCGGGTTCGCCCCAACGCCGCATCGGCACCAGACCGCTTTCAATCAGCCCGTCGTATTTGCCGGAAACCGCAGCCGTCATGTCCGAGCGGATGATGCCGGGACGGACTTCGAAGACCGCGATGCCGGTCTCGGCGAGCCTCAGCGCCAGGCCCTGGCTGAAGGCCGCAAGCCCCGCCTTGCTCATGCAGTAGTCGAGCCGCTCGGGCGACGTCATCGCGGCCGAGACCGAGGTGATGTTGATGATCGAGCGCGACGCTCGAGCGTCGCTCGCGAGCATCGCCTTCACAACGGCCTGCGTGAAAAACACCGTGCCGCGCAGATTGACGCCGACGATCGTGTCGAAATTCTCCGGCTTCAGATCGAGAAAATCGCCGCGCACGATGGAGGCGATGCCGGCATTGTTGACGAGGCAGTCGATCCGGCCGAATTCCGCGACGGCCGCGTCGACGGTCGCCTGATGGCTCGCAAGGTCGGCGAGATCGGCGCGCAGGAAGATCACCCGGGCGCCGATCCCGGTGAGTTCGGCGATTACGGGAGCGACACCCTCCGCATCGCCTATGCCGGTGATGGCGATGTCGAAACCGCTCGCCGCGAGTGCCCGGGCGATACCGAGCCCGATGCCGCGGCGGCCGCCGGTGACGATCGCGACGGGGCGCGCCTTCTCGGTCATGACCGCAGATCCTCTTTCACGATATGGTCGGCGACACGCAGCGCCTGTGCCGCGACGGTCAGTGCCGGATTGACGGCGGCGGAGGTCGGCAGGAAGCCGGCATCGACGACGAAGAGATTCGGATGATCGAAGGCGCGGCAATAGACGTCGAGCGGCGCCTGGCCGGGATCATTGCCGATCCGGACCGTTCCGCACTGGTGCGAGGGCGTCCGCTTGTCGAAGGCCCGTGCGAGCACGATCGGGAAGCCGGCTTTCTTCAGCACCGCCTTCAGCTTGGCAACGAGGTCGAGATGTGCCCGCCAATTGGTGCGCACCCATTTCAGCACAACGCGCTCGCCGTCGACCATGACGCGGCTTTCCGGTGACGGCAGGTCCTCGCTCATGGCGTAGAAGTCGATGCCGCGGGCGGACACCCGGTTTAGCAGCCATTCCGGCATGGCCGGCATGTTCGCCTTCAGTATCGCGCCGGAAATGCGGCCGAGAAGCTGGACATTGCCGAGCGGCGGCCCGCCCGCACCGTCGGAGAGATAGAAGTCGTTGAGGCCGAAGGTCTTCTGATAGACCGAGTCGTTGCGGTACCAGGGGCTGAGCGCGATGACGGCGCTCGAATTGTGGTTCATGAAATTGCGGCCGACCTGATCGGACCGATTGGCAAGCCCGGTCGGGTTGCTGTCGTCGGCCGAGCGCAGGAGCAGTACGGCCGACTGCACCGCGCCGGCGCAGAGGATGACGAGCTTCGGCGAAAGACTGTGCTCTGCCCCGTCCCTGGCGTAGAGCACGGTTTCGATCGCCTTGCCGTCCGGGCCGGTTGCGAGCCGCGTCACTCGCGAGCCGGTCTGCAGCCGCACATTCGGAAATTTCAGCGCCGCCGCCAGCGCCGCCGTTTCGGCATCCATCTTGCCGTCGGACGAGTTCGGATGCGCGTCCCACGGCGTCTTGCCCTTGGCGAGCCAGCGCTCGATGTCGACGCCGAGCGGCAGCGAATAGGGATGGAGGCCGATCTCGGCCAGGCGCTCGCGGACCTTGGCGATGGCAGGCTCGTCCGGCACCGGGCCGTGGGGATAACCGCTCGAATGAGCGGGCTCCGTCGGGTCCTCGCCCAATCTGCCTCGCACTTGGTAAAGCTGCTCTGCCCTGGAATACCACGGCTCGAGTTCCTCGTAGGAAAAGGGCCAGGCCGGAGAGACGCCGTCCCGATGCTGCATCTCCTCGAAATCCTCCCGGCGATAGCGGGTCAGCACCGCGCCGTAGAACTTCGAATTGCCGCCGACATTGTAGTAATTGCCGGGATTGAAGCCGGGGCCGCCCGCCTCGTACCAGGTCTCCTTCGGGCGGAAATGGCCGCGCTGGAAGATCGCCCGCTGGTCGCGATTGACCGGCAGGTCCTCGATATGCGAGCCCGCTTCGAGGATCAGTATCTTGGCGCCCGAGGCAGCAAGGCCCGCAGCGACGGTTGCGCCGCCGACCCCCGATCCGATGATGACGATATCCGGCTGGCTCTCCATCGTCTTCCTCATGCAATCCGCTTTTCGCTTTGCGGGTCGAAGAAGACGGCCTTGTCGAGGTTGAAGGCGAGCCGTGACGTCTGGCCGGGCGCGATGCGCGCATCGGCCCTGAGCCTTGCGACGATTTCCTTGCCGCCGAGCCTCGTCACGGCAAAGGTATCGGAGCCGGCCGGCTCGACCACCTCGATCAGGCATTCGCCTTCGGCGACGAATTGCGCATTGCGATCAGCCCCGTCCGGGTCGGTGAGCGCTTCCGGACGGATGCCGAAGACCACCTCCTTGCCGGCATAGGCGGAGAGCGCGCCGTTATGCGGCACGGCGAGTCTCAAGGGTTCGGCATTCGGCCGCGCCAGCGTCACCGAGACTTGCGAGCCTGCGGTCTCTATCTGCGCTTTGAGCAGGTTCATCGCAGGCGATCCCATGAAATCGGCAACGAACATGTTGGCGGGGTTGTTGTAGATCTCCGCCGGCGTTCCGAATTGCTGCAGCACGCCGTCCTTCAGGACGGCGATCTTGGTCGCGAGCGTCATCGCCTCGATCTGGTCGTGCGTCACATAGACGATGGTCGTCTTCATGCGGTGATGCAGCCGCTTGATCTCGGTGCGCATGTCGACGCGAAGCTTCGCGTCGAGGTTCGAGAGCGGCTCGTCGAAGAGGAAGACCTGGGGATTTCGCACCAGCGCCCGGCCCATGGCGACGCGCTGGCGCTGGCCGCCGGAAAGCTGGCTCGGCTTGCGGTCGAGCAGATGGCCGATCTGCAGCATGTCGGCCACCTGCTTGATCGCCTTCTCGCGTTCCTCCTTCGGCACGCCGCGGATCTCCATGCCGAAGGCGATGTTCCCGGCAACCGTCATGTTCGGATAGAGGGCATAGGACTGGAACACCATGGCGATGTCGCGCTTCGACGGGTGCAGTCCCGAAACCGAGCGGCCGTTGATGGCGATGTCGCCCGAGGTGATCGGCTCCAGGCCGGCGATCGTGTTCAGAAGCGTCGACTTGCCGCAGCCGGAGGGGCCGACGAGCACGAGGAAGCCGCCTTCTTCTATCTCCAGGTTGATGTCCTTAAGGATCTCGAGAGCACCGTAGGATTTGCGCAGATTGGTGATCTTCAGAAACGACATGGCTTATCCTTTCACGGCGCCGGACATCAGTCCGCGGACGAAATAGCGGCCGGACACGATGTAGACGATGAGCGTTGGCAGGGCGGCGAGGATCGCGCCGGCGAAGTGGACATTGTATTCCTTGACCCCCGTTGACGAGCTCACGAGATTGTTGAGGGCCACCGTCATCGGCGTCGAATACGGCCCGGAGAACGAGGCCCCGAACAGGAAGTCGTTCCAGATATTGGTGAACTGCCAGATGACCGAGACGACGATGATCGGCCCTGACGACGGCAGCAATATCCGCCGGAAGATCTGGAAGAAGCTGGCGCCGTCGATCTGTGCCGCACGCACCAGCTCGGTCGGAAAGGCCTCGTAATAGTTGCGGAAATAGAGCGTCGTGAAGCCGATACCGTAGACCACATGCACCAGGATCAGACCCCAGATCGAACCGGCGATGCCGAGGATGCCGAGAATGCGAGCCATCGGGATCAGCACGATCTGGAAGGGGATGAAGCAGGAGAGAAGCAGCATGCCGAAGAAGATGTTCGCGCCGGGGAAGCGCCACTTGGTCAGCACGTAGCCGTTGAGCGCGCCGATGATCGTGGAGATCGCCACGGCCGGAACGACCATCAGGATCGAATTGATGAAGAAGGGGCGAAGGCCCGTCGGCTGTACGCCGATCTGCGCCGTCGACCAGGCCGAAAGCCACGGTTCGACGGTCCAGGTCTGAGGCAGGTTCAACATGCCGCCCTGGCGAATCTCATCCAGCGGCTTCAGGGAATTCACCAGCATCACGTAGAGCGGCAGCAGCGAATAGAGTGCGAAAAGGATCAGCGCCGAATAGATCAGGGCGCGCGTCAGGCGGTTGTGCGAGATGACGTTCTCGGGATTGGGAGCGCCCATCAGCGTTTTCCTCCCCGGACTTCGGAATAGAGATAGGGAACGATGATCGAGAAGATCATCACCAGCATCACGATCGCCGACGAGGCGCCGATCGCCATCTGGTTTCGGGTGAAGGTATAGGAATACATGAAGGTCGCCGGCAGCTCGGTCGCCTGCCCCGGCCCGCCGCCCGTCAATGCGATGATCAGGTCGTAGGCCTTGATGGCAAGATGGGCGAGCACGACAAAGGCGGAAAGGAAAACCGGCCGCATCAGGGGAATGATGATCCGGCGATAGATGGTGGGGGTCGTCGCCCCGTCGATCTGGGCGGCCTTGATGATCTCGTTGTCGACGCCACGCAGGCCCGCCAGGAACATCGCCATGATGAAGCCGGTCGACTGCCAGACGGCCGCTATGACGACGCAGTAGATCGCGTAGTTGCGGTCCTTGATCCAGTTGAACGAGAAGCTTTCCCAGCCCCAGAGATGCATAGTGTTCTCGAGCCCGATCCCCGGATCGAGGAACCATTTCCATGCGGTGCCGGTGACGATGAAGGAAAGCGCCATCGGATAGAGATAGATGGGCCTCAGAAATCCCTCAGCGCGGATCTTCTGGTCGAGCAGGATCGCCAGCGCCAGTCCCAGCACCGAGCAGACGGCGATGTAGAGCGTGGCGAAGATCGCCAGGTTGCTGACCGCGCGCCACCAATGCGGCAGGGCCCAAAGCCGGCTGTAATTGCTCAAACCCACGAAATTGTAGGACGGCAGCATCTTGCTGTCCGTCATCGACAGGAAGCCCGTATAGGCTATGAAGCCGTAGACGAACACCAGAACTATGAGAAAGCTGGGGGCGAGCACGAGCTTCGGCAAAAGCTCCTGCAGCCGGTTGCGGCTATCCATGTTTGCTACCACCGTATGTTTCGTTCGTGCCGCGGTCTGCCCCTCATCCGCCTGCATACCCCTTCTCCCCGCATGCGGGGAGAAGGGGTATGCCGCGCCGCCTCCTAACCCTCTCCCCGCGAGCGGGGAGAGGGTTAGGGTGAGGGGCAACTTCCCTCGCTCCGCCTTACTTCGCAGCCTCGACCGCCGCGACGAGTTCCGTCACCGCCTCTTCCGAGTTGAGTTCGCCGTTGAACTGGCGCGTGACCACGTCGTAGATCGCGTTCTTGACGGCAGCCGGATTGGCATGGCCGTGGGCCATGGAGCCGAAAAGAGTGCCGCTGGTATTGGCTTCCGCGAGGTCCTTGATGCCCTTCTTGCCGCAGGCGTCGAAATCGGTATCCGGGACGTCGGTGCGGGCGGGAACGGACCCCTTGACGACGTTGAAGGCCGACTGGAAGGCCGGGCTCTCGATTGCCGAGGCCATCTGCAGCTGTGCCGGAACCTTGTCTTCCGACACCTTGAACATCGCGAACTGGTCGGAATTGAAGGTGACCGAACCTTGCGTTCCGGGGAAGCGCATGCAGACGAAATCGGTGCCGGGCACCTTCTTCGCCTTCAGGAACTCGCCCTTCGCCCAGTCACCCATGAACTGCAGGCCGGCCTTGTTCTCGATGACCATCGCCGAGGCGAGGTTCCAGTCGCGGCCGGAGAAGTTGTCGTCCACATAGGAGCGCAGTTTCGTCATGCGATCGAAGGCTTCCTTCATCTTGTCGCCGCCGAGTGCCGCCGGATCGAGATCGATGAAAGCCTGCTTGTAGAAATCGTTGCCCAGCGAAAGAACCACGGCGTCGAAGATCGTCGCGTCCTGCCAGGGCTGGCCGCCATGGGCGATCGGCGTGATGCCCTGCTCCTTGAACTTGTCGAGCAGTGCGATCAGCTCTTCCCAGGTCGTCGGTTCCTTGGCGCCGGCCTTGTCGAGCGCGGCCTTATTGATCCAGACCCAGTTGGTCGAGTGAACGTTCACCGGCGCGGCGATCCAGTGGCCGTCATATTTGGAGAATTGCTGCAGGGCAGCCGGAACGACCTTGTCCCAGCCTTCCTTGGCGGCGACCTCGTCCAGATTGCCCAGCGCGCCTTCCTTGGCCCAGTCCAGAATGTCGAAGCCGAGCATCTGCACGGCCGTCGGCGCATTGCCCGCGGTGACGCGGGCACGAAGCACCGTCATCGCTTCGGTGCCGCCGCCGCCGGCGACCGGCATGTCGGTCCAGCTGATGCCCTTGCTCTCCAGGTCCTTCTTGAGGACGTCGAGGGCCGCGGCTTCGCCGCCGGACGTCCACCAGTGCAATACCTCCACATTCTCCGCTGCACGCGCGGCTGTCGCCGCCAACATCAGTGCTGCAACAGCAGTCGTCGTCATGAACTTGCGCATCGTTATCCTCCCGTTTGCAAGTTTCCGAAGCGGAACCTCCTCCGCTCTTTTCTGGTACCGCCCGGTTCCCGCGGACGGCATGGCCTGCGACTAACATCACCCGGCCAATTCAAGACGTTACACCCTTTCGCCGATTACGAAACCTCACCCCTTCCCTTCCTCAGCGCGGCATCCACCAGTTGCTGCGCCGGCCGATATGCATGTTGAGCGTCTTCGTCTCCGTATAGTCCTCGACCGCATGGCGACCGAGCTCGCGGCCGAGTCCGGATTGCCGGTAGCCGCCGAAAGGCAGCTCGGATGCGCCATCCATGAAGGTGTTCATCCAGACAGTGCCGGCGCGTACGCGCCGCCCGATCGTCAGACAGGTATCGAAGTCGCGGCTCCAGACTCCGGCGGAAAGCCCGTAATCGATCGAATTGGCGATGCGGATCGCCTCTTCCGTCTTCTCGAAAGTCAGAACGGAGAGAACCGGCCCGAAGACTTCCTCCCGGGCCACGGCCATTTCGGGCCGAACGGCCGACAGGATGGTCGGCGCCATGAACTGTCCCATGCCGAGATCGAGCGTGGTGCCGCCATGGGCTATTCTCGCGCCTTCGTTCGACGCCGAAGAAACATAGCCGGCAATCTTTTGCAGATGCTGCGGCGTAATGATCGCGCCGACCTGCGTTTCAGGGTCGAGCGGATCGCCGACCTTGACCTTGGCCGAGAGGCTGGCGATGCGCGCCGTCACCTCTTCGGCGATATCGCGATGCAGGATCAGCCGCGAGCCGGCATTGCAGCATTCGCCGGCATTGAAATAGGCGCCGAAGACGGCCGCATCGATGAATTCATCCAGGTTTGCGTCCGGAAAGACGATCTGCGGGTTCTTGCCGCCGAGTTCCAGCGAGACCTTCTTCAGGGTCTGCGCCGCATTCGCCATGGTCAGCCGGCCGATTCCGGTCGAGCCGGTAAAGGAGACCATATCGACATGCGGGTGCGTGGTGAGCGGCGCGCCGGCCTCCGGCCCCGTGCCGACGATGATGTTCACGACCCCCTGGGGCACGCCGGCCGCTTCCAGGATTTCGCCGAGAACCAGCGTCGAGGCCGAGGTGAGTTCAGAGGGCTTCACCACCGTCGTGCAGCCGGCGGCAAGGGCGAAGGGAAGCTTCTGGCTGACGATCAGGAAAGGGAAGTTCCACGGCGTGATGATCGATACGACGCCGATCGGCTCGCGCAGCACGACGCCGAGCGTACCCTCCCCGAGCGTATTGTAGCTTTCACCCGAGAGTTCGCGGGCAAGTGCTGCCGCATAGCGCCAGATGTCGGCGGCACCCGCCAATTCGCCCTTCGCCTGGCTGATCGGCTTGCCGGATTCGACCGCGTCGAGAAAAGCCAGCTCATCCGCGCGCGCGGCAATCATGTCGGCGACCCTGAGCAGGATCAACGACCGTTCCGAGGCGGTCATGCGCGGCCACGGTCCTTCGTCGAAAGCGCGCCGTGCGGCGGCGATCGCCCGTTCGGCATCCGCTTTCGCCGCCGCCTGATAGCGGCTGACGACGACGCCGTGCCCCGGCGCCACGCGCTCGATCGTGCGGCCCTCGGCGCCATCCACCCACTCACCGTCGATCAGCATCCGGAATTCGCGGGTCTCGTAGTCGCCGAGCGCCTTCGGCCTCACCACCACCGTCATCACCATTCTCCCTTGAAGCGGGCTTCACGCTTTTCGCTGAAGGCGGCTACGCCTTCCTTGAGATCGCCGGTCTTGGCGGCGAGGATCGATCCCAACGCTTCCACCGCTGCGCCCTTGTCTTCGCCGCTCGCCGAAGCGATCATCAGCTTCGATATTTCGAGCGCCGCCGGCCCGCGCGCGGCGACCCGCGCGGCGTAGTCGCGCGCCGCCTGCATGACCGCGCCGGTCTCGACCACTGCGTCGATGAGCCCCTCGGCCCTGGCTTCCGCCGCCGAGAACATCTCGCCGCCGAGCACCATGCGGCGAACGATCTGCGCGCCGAAGCGCGCGACCAGGCGCTGCGTGCCCGACCAGCCCGGAACCATGCCGAGGCTCGTCTCGGGCAGGCCGATCTTCACCTGTTTTTCGGCCAGACGTATATCCGCCGCCGCCGCAAGCTCCAGACCGCCGCCAAGCGCATGGCCGTTGAGGGCCGCGATCACCGGCATGCGCAGGGTCGCGAGCCGCTCGAAAACGCGGTGGCCGAAACGCACCCAGTCATGGCCGAAGGCGGCTGGCTCCATGCCGCCCCAGGCCTTGATGTCGCCGCCGGCGGAAAAGGCCTTGCCCTCGCCGGTAAGGATCACGGCCCGCACATCGCGCTTTGCCTCGACCGTATCGCAGGCCGAGTCGAGCGCTTTCAGCATGTCGATGTCGAAGGCGTTGAGCTTTTCCGGCCGTGCGACCGTCACGATCGCTATGGGGTCTTCGAAATCGACGCGGATGCGTTCGTCAGCCATCGACGCCTCCCTTGAGCCGGCGCGGCGCCTTGGCGGGCAGCGTCAGGCCGATCGGCCCCTCGCCGAACAGCGCCGGATCCATCGGCTTCA
The DNA here is from genome assembly GCF_056739175.1 of Ensifer sp. R1-3. Lineage (NCBI taxonomy): Bacteria > Pseudomonadati > Pseudomonadota > Alphaproteobacteria > Hyphomicrobiales > Rhizobiaceae > Ensifer > Ensifer sp. R1-3. The sequence continues at coordinate 2,868,107 of NZ_CP096515.1, read as the reverse complement.
GCGCGTCGGAGACAATCAGCGGAAACTCTGACTGGCCAAGGATATGCGTTTCGAGATCGACGCCCGGGGCGATTTCGGTGAGCATGACGCCCTCGGGCGTCAATTTCATCACGCAGCGCTCGGTGACATAGGTGATGTCCTGCCCCTGCTCGACGGCGCGGCGGCCGGAGAAAGTGACGTGCTCGACCGCGTTGACGAGCTTTTTGAGCTTGCCTTCCTTGTCTATCACGAGCCGTCCATCGGCGACCGCCAGCTTCGCACCCGCATTGAACATGCCGGAGAAGACGATCTTCTTCGCCCGCGCGGTTATGTCCACGAAGCCGCCTGCCCCCGCCGTCACATGCGGCCGGAAGCTGAGCTTCGAGACGTTGACGGAGCCGGTGCGGTCGATCTCCAGGAAGGAGAGCAGCGAGGCATCGAAGCCTGCGCCCTGGAAATAGGTGAACTGGTACGGCGACGGCATGAAGGCGTCCGCATTGGAAGCGCAGCCGAAGGCGAAATCAAGGAGCGGCACACCGCCGACGGCGCCCTGTTCGATGACCCAGGTGACTGCGCCGTGCAGACCCTCTTCGATGAGGATGCGCGGGACGTTGGCGGAAATGCCGAAACCGAGATTGACCGCACTGCCCGCCTCGAGCTCCTGGGCCACGCGCCGCGCGATCACCTTCTGGATATTGAATTCCGGCAGCCGGAAGCTGTCGAGCGGACGGAAAATCTCGCCGGAAATGGCGGGGTCATAGAGCGTCTGCGTGGTCTGCTTCTGATCGGGATCCACGACGACATAGTCGACCAGGACGCCCGGAACACGCACATCATGAGGCTTCAGCGAGCCTTCCTTGGCAATGCGTTTCACCTGAGCAATGACGATGCCGCCATTGTTGCGGGCCGCAAGCGCCTGGTCGAGGCCGCCGAGATAGGCGCCCTCGTGTTCATAGGTGAGATTGCCGCGTTCGTCGGCGGTCGTCGCGCGGATGATCGCCACCTGCGGCGCGATCGCCTTGAAATAAAGCCAGTCCTCGCCCTCGAAGCCGACCTTCTTCACCACCGGTTCGGCGGCGGCGGACTCATTCATGGCGCAGCCTTCGCGCGACGGGTCGACGAAGGTGTCGAGCCCGACTTTGGTCATTACGCCGGGACGCTTCGCCGCCGCCTCGCGATGCATGTCGAAGAGAATGCCCGAGGGAATATTGTAGGCTGCCACCTCGTTCGCGCCGATCATCTGCCAGATCAGCGGCGGTTCGGCGCTCGACGGACCGGAAGGATAGGAGCCTCCGATGATCTTTTTCAGGAGACCCTTCCTGGCGATGTAGTCCACGCCCTTGATGCCGCTCATGTCGCCGGCGGCGATCGGATGCAGCGTCGTCAGATCGCGCGGATGTCCGGTCGCCTCGAAGCGTTCGCCGATCGCCTTCAGCATCAGGTCCGGGCAGCCAAGCCCGCTGGAGGAGGAGACCGAAACGACTGCGCCGTCCGGAATCAAGCCGGCAGCGTCCGCAAGCGAAATATGTTTGCCCGTCATGCGCATCAAAGTCCCGTTTCGATCTCGACGGCGCCGCCGGTGGCGGCCGCCTTGACCACCGCAAGGCCGGTGGCGAGCGACCAGACGCCATCCTCACCGCTCGCCGACGGACGGCCATCGCCCCCGATCGCTGAATGGAATGCCTCGAGCGCCGTCTCGTAGAGATTGCGGTGGTCGAGCGGCAATTCGCTCTCGCCCTCTTCATTGCGCAGCACGACCGTGCCGACGGGCCGCTGCGTCATCACGTTGCGGCCGATCAGCGATCCCGCGGTGCCGTGCACTTCGAGACCCGTCTCGGCAAATTTCGTGGTGAAGGCATCATGGAACTGGGCGATGACGCCGGAGCGGAAGCGGAGCACGCCCATGACCCCGTCCTCGAGTCCTTCCTTGCCCATGCCGGCGCTGTGGCTGATCGCGACGGCCTCGATCGGGTCGTCGTTCAGAACGAAGCGCAGCGTGTCGGCGTCGTGCACGGTGATATCGAGAATGACGCCGCCGCCCGCCTCCGGCTTGTCGAGCCGCCAGCCCTGGAGGTGCGGCGGCAGATAGACGGCATGGAAGACCCGCGCCGCGATCGGCCGGCCGATCCGGCCCGCGGCGATCGCTTCCCGCATGGCCCGATGCGTGGCGGCATTACGCAAGTGATGATTGGTGCCGAGCACGACGCCGGCCTCACAGGCCTTAAGCACCATTTCACAGCCGTCATTGAGGTTCATCGCCAGCGGCTTCTCGCAGAGAACGTGCTTGCCGGCGCGGATCGCTGCCAGCGCCTGGCCGTGGTGAAGCTCGTTGGTCGTCGAGATGTAGACGGCGTCCACGTCGGGATCGCCGACGAGATCGTCGACGCTCGTCACAGCCTTTGCGATCCCGTTCTCCGCGGCATAGGCCTCTCCTCGTTCCGCGCTCGAGCTCATCACCGAGACGACTTCGCCGCCTGCGGCGCGGATGGCGCCGATCACCCATTCGCGCGCGATCGTGCTCGCGCCGATCAGTCCCCAGCGAATCATGACGAAATCTCCTTCACTCTGCGTCCGACGGCAGCGCCGCAGCTCTGGCGAATGGCGAGCCGAACCGGGCTGACGATCGCTTCCGGCTCGACACGGCCGCTATTGATCTGTTTCAAGAGCAGTTCCGCCGCACGCTCGCCCATGCCCTGCGGATCGACGGAGACCGTGGTCAGCGCCGGCACCGCGGTCTTGGCCTCGATCACGTCATCGAAACCGATCACCGCGAAATCCTCGCCGGGCTCCAGCCGGCGCGCACGCAGCCCGTCGCAGACGCCGAAGGCGACGGCATCGTTGAAGCAGAGAGCCGCGGTCGGCCGCTCCTTCAGCATCATCGCCTGCTCGATCGCCGTCACCCCGCCGGCGCGCGACGGCGACGAACCGATGATGAGATCGTTTGAGACCTCGAGGCCCGCCTCCCGAAGGGCATCGCCATAGCCGCGCATGCGTGCTTCGAAGACCGCGGTATCGGCGAAGCCTCCGAGGAAGGCGACGCGGCGATGGCCACGCTCGACCAGGTGGCGCACGGCGGCAACGGCGCCGGCGTGATTGTCCGAAGTCAAAGAGGATACACCGGCGCCGGGGATGTCGCGCACGACGAGCACGACCGGAATGCCGGCGGCAACGAGCGGCGCGAGATCCGCGGCTTCCGTTCCGCGCGCCGGGGATATGATGAGCCCCGACACCCCGTGCTCGCGCATCGAAGCGATGACCTCGCGCTGGCGGTCGAGCTTCTCGCTCGTATTGGCGAGGAACTGCACGAAACCGGCCGTCTGCACGACCTCATCGACGCCGACCGCGAGCTCCGCAAAGAAGCTGTTCGTGAGATCGTTGACGACGATGCCGATGATCTTCGATCTCGCCTGGCGCAGATTGGCGGCGCTGCGATTATAAACATAGCCGAGCTCACGGATCACTGCATTGACCTTCGCCCGCGTCGATTCATTGACGAGCGGACTTGCCTGCAGCACGAGCGACACGGTCGACTTCGACACGCCGGCGGCGCGCGCGATGTCGACAACCGTCACCCGCTCCTTCCCCATGAACATCCTCCTGAAATTTCATCTCCTCATTCTTAATAATTGGAACGTTCCAATTTCGTCAAGAGGCTTCTGCTCACATTCTTCTGCGATTTAGGCCGGCGCTTGGCAATGCATGGAACTGCGGCGTTCCCTTAAGTGGCTGATATAGCTACTCCGAGGGGATTACTTCTTTTCGGACGGACGGAGATTCCAAAGGTGAGCGCCCCCTGCTGCGAGGAGGGAGTTTGCTTTTCACCTTGAAATTTGGAACGGTCTAAATTATTCGATGCGATGAGCTAGAGGAGGACTTAAAGCCGATGACCAGCGTTTTTCTGCCACGCCAGGACGGTTCGCTCGAAGAGTACCGGCTTCGGGGCGAACCCATCACCCGGCCCGGCGCGGCCCCGGCCTTCAACCGCATCGCCTATGCGGCCGCGCATGTCGTTTCCGATCCGCTTCGCGATAGCGACCCTTGGGGCAATCCGGCGATCGACTGGGAGGCGACGATGGCCTTCCGCCATCACCTGTGGGGCCTCGGCTTCAGGATCGCCGAGGCGATGGATACCGCGCAACGCGGCATGGGACTTCCATGGCCGGCGGCGCAGGAACTGATCCGCCGCTCGCTCGCCGAAGCGCGAAGCGTTCCGGGCGCCGATCTCGCCTGCGGCGCCGGCACCGACCACCTTTCTCCAGCCGACGCGCGCTCGATAGACGATGTCATCGCCGCCTACGAGGAACAGGTCGGCTTCGTCGAGGCCGAGGGCGGCCGGGCGATCATGATGGCGAGCCGGGCGCTCGCCCGCGTCGCGCGCTCCCCCGACGACTACCGCCGCGTCTATGGCCGCATCCTGTCCCGGACGAAGGACAAGGTCGTACTCCACTGGCTGGGCGACATGTTCGACCCGCAGCTCAAAGGCTACTGGGGCTCGGAAAACTTCGGGCAGGCGCTCGAAACCGTGCTGGCCATCATCGGCGAGAACAGCGCAAAGATAGAGGGCATCAAGATTTCGCTGCTCGACAACGCCAAGGAACTGGCGCTGCGCAGCCGGCTGCCGGAGGGCGTGCTCTGCTTCACCGGCGACGACTTCAACTATGCGGAACTGATCGAGGGCGACGGCAAGAAGTACAGCCACGCACTGCTCGGCATCTTCGACGCCGTCGCGCCGTCCGCCTCGAAGGCGCTCGCGGCCCTCGCCGAGGGTGATCTTGCGACCTTTCGCGGCGTCATCGAGCCGACCGTGCCTCTCTCGCGCAAGATCTTCGAAGCGCCGACGCAATACTACAAGGCCGGCGTCGTCTTCCTGGCCTGGCTGAACGGCCACCAACGGCATTTCACCCTGCCGTCCGGCCTGCAATCGGCCCGCGGATTGCTCCATTATGCCGACATCTTCCGCCTGGCAGATCAGGCCAATGTGCTCGACAAGCCGGAACTCGCGGCGGCACGCATGCGCAATCTGCTGGCTGTGCTGGGCGTTGAGCAGGCGTAGATCTCGCCTGATCGCGTCCTCATTTGGGCCGATTGAGCCCCTCATCCCGCTGCCGCGACCTTCTCCCCGCAAGCGGGGCGAAGGGGCGACGCCGCACCCTCCCGGTCCCCCTCCACGCCATAGGCGTAGCCGCAATGAGATCGCCCCCATGCGGCGCACGTCCCCTCTCCCCGCTTGCGGGGAGAGGGCTAGGGTGAGGGGCAATTTTCCCGACTTAAACCTAGGCCGCCAGCCCCTTCTTCGCCAGCATCGCATCCGGGCTCGGCAGCTTGCCGCGGAAGGCCTTGTAGGCGTCTTCCGGATCGAGGGAGCCGCCGACCGAATAGATATTGTCCTTCAGTCTGGCCGCCATCGCCGGATCGAAGGGATCGCCGGTCTCCTCGAAGGCCGCGAATGCGTCGGCGTCGAGTACCTCCGACCACATGTAGGAGTAGTAGCCGGCCGAATAGCCGTCGCCGGAGAAGACGTGAAGGAAATGCGGGCTGCGGTGGCGCATGACGATCGACTGCGGCAGGCCGATCTTCTCGAGCGTCGCCGCTTCGAGCGCCATCGGATCGCCGACCGTTTCCGCCGTATGATAGGCCATGTCGACGAGCGCCGAGGCGGTAAACTCGACCGTCGCGAAGCCGGAATTGAACGTCCGGGCCGCCAACACCTTGTCGAGCAGCGCCTGCGGCATCGGCTCGCCGGTCCTGTAGTGCACCGCATATTTCCTCAGAATATCAGGCACCGTCAGCCAATGCTCGTAAAGCTGCGAGGGCAGCTCCACGAAATCGCGCGCGACACCGGTACCCGAAACCAAGGGATAGGTGACATTGGAAAGCATGCCGTGCAGCGCATGGCCGAATTCGTGGAAGAGCGTGCGGGCGTCGTCGATCGACAGAAGCGCCGGCTTGCCCTCGGCGGGTTTCGCGAAGTTGCAGACATTGTACACGATCGGGATTTCGCCGGTCTCGCCATTCTTGAGCTTCAGCCTGTGCTGCGACTGAAAGGAGCTCATCCAGGCGCCGGAGCGTTTCGAGGAGCGCGCGAAATAGTCGCCGAGGAAAAGGGCCGTAAGCCGGCCGGAGGCATCGCAGATCTCGAAGACGCGGACGTCCGGATGATAGGCGGGAATGCCTTTCTTCTCGGTTGCCGTGATGCCGAAGAGGCGCCGGGCAACGGCGAAGCAGGCGTCGATGATCTTCTCCAGCTGCAGATAGGGCTTCAGTTCGCTTTCCGAGAAGCTGAATTTCTGCGCCCTGAATTTTTCCGCATAGTGGCGCCAGTCCCAAGGCATGACCTCGTGATTGCGGCCTTCTTCGGCAATGAGCGTTGCGAGGTCCGCCTCCTCTTCGCGAGCCCGCGCCACCGCCTTTTCCCATACCTGCATCAGCAGGCCGTTCACGGCCTCGGGCGTCTTTGCCATGGTGTTGTCGAGCTTCAGCGCCGCATAATTCTCATAGCCGAGCAGTTTCGCCTTCTCCGCCCGCAGAGCGAGCGTTTCGGCGATGATGCCGCGATTGTCGGTCTCACCGCCATTTTCGCCGCGCGCCGTCCAGGCCCTGAAAGCCTGTTCGCGCAGTTCCCGTCTTTCGGAGAAGGTCAGGAACGGCTCGATGATCGAGCGCGACAGCGTGACCGCATATTTATCTTCCTCGCCGCGCTCGCGCGCGGCCGCCGCCATCGCATCTCTCAGGAAATCCGGAATCCCCGCCAGGTCCTCTTCGCCCGACAGGATCAGCGCCCAGTCCTTCTCGTCCGCGAGAACGTTCTGCCCGAACCGGGCGCCGAGGCCGGCGAGCTTCTCGTTGATCGCCGCGAGGCGCTCCTGCTCGGGCTTGTGAAGCTTGGCGCCTGCCTTCACGAAGCTCTTCCAGTGCCGCTCCAGAACGCGCATGGCCTCGACATCGAGGCCGAGCTCTTGCCGTTTCTCCCACAATGCGTCGATGCGGCCGAAGAGTGCCGGATTGGTGCCGATCTTCGAATAATGGCGCGACATCTTGGGCGCGATCTCGCGCTCCAGCGCCTGGATCACCTCGTTCGTATGGGCACCCGCCTTGCTCCAGAAGAGAGCGGAGACGCGCGAAAGTTCATCGCCGGCGATTTCCAGCGCGACGACGGTGTTGGCGAAGGTGGGATCCTCCGGATTGTCGGCAATGGCCTCGATCTCCGCCTCGTGGCTCGCCAAGGCCGCGTCGAAGGCAGGCGCGAAATCCTCGTCCATGATCGCCTCGAACCGGGGCAGGCCCTCATGTCCGGTCCAGTTCACGAGGGCGGGGTTGAGCGAAGCAATGGTGGTCATCCGGATTCCTTTTCGAAATGCAGCGGGCGGGGGCGTAGCGCGAACCGCGAAGCAGGTGCTTGAAGTGGTCGATCGACGCCGGACCGTCAAGGTCTGCGCAGGCCGAAAAGGCCGGGCGCCGCGTGCCAGACCGCCTGCGCCGCGAAGCCGATGAAGAGCAATCCCGAGAGCCGGACGATCGCCAGCTCGTGGCGGCGATAGAAACGGCGCACCACGGATGCGCCGATAATCGCGATGAGAATGACGTCGGCGACCAGGAAGCCGACCAGCGACACGGCAAGCAACATCGGCAGCGCCGTGAATTCCAGCGCATTGGCGGAACCCGCAAGAAGCGCCGTGAAGGTCGCGAGCGCGACCGGATAGCCCTTGGGGTTTGTGAGCCCGAAGACAAGTCCACGCCTGAGCGGCCGCTCCACCACCAACAGCCCCTTGTTGTCGCCCCTGGGGCGGGCGGTAAGCGCGGTCCAGCCGATCCAGGCGAGATAGGCGCCGCAGAGGAGCCCGAGCACGTCGAAGAGCGCCGTGCCGATCGATCGGGCACCGACGATGGCGACGAGCGCCAATGTCGACCAGAGAATGTCGCCGGCAAGATGACCGCCCATGAAGAGCGCGCCGGCCCTTCGGCCCTGGCCTGCTCCGATGCCCAGAAGCGCCAGGAAGGCGGGGCCGGGGATCAGAGTGTAGGAAAGCGCTGCGAGAAAGGCACCGAAAAGAAGCGTTTCGGACATGGCGAAATCCCCGGTTGAGTGCAGCCATTCGAGCGCCGGCGCGCGGTTCCGTCAAGCGGAAACAGGGTAGCCGTGACACAGCAGCACGCACAATTCTTTCGCAGACGCAATTTCCCTCGATACGAAGTTGCGCTAAGAACCCGGCCGAGTTTTCACGCGAGAAGGACTTTCCATGACTGTGCGCAATCTCTTCCTTCTGCCTGGCGACGGCATCGGCCCGGAAGCCATGGCGGAAGTCCGCAAAATCATCGCTTACATGAATGCCGAACGTGACGCCGGCTTCGTGACGGACGAGGGACTTGTGGGTGGGTCCGCCTATGACGCCCATGGCGCGGCGATCTCCGAAGGGGATATGGCGAAGGCGCTTGCCGCCGATGCGGTGCTCTTCGGCGCCGTCGGCGGACCGAAATGGGATGCGGTGCCCTACGAGGTGCGGCCGGAAGCCGGGCTCCTGCGCCTGCGCAAGGACCTCGAGCTATTCGCCAACCTGCGCCCGGCCATCTGCTACCCGGCGCTCGCCAACGCATCGTCGCTGAAGCCCGAGCTGGTCGAGGGCCTCGACATTCTCATCGTGCGCGAGCTGACGGGCGGCGTCTATTTCGGCGAGCCCAAGGAGATCGTCGATCTCGGCAACGGCCAGAAGCGCGGTATCGACACGCAGGTCTACGACACCTACGAGATCGAGCGCATCGCCGGGGTCGCCTTCGAACTCGCCCGTACCCGCAACAATCGCGTCTGCTCGATGGAAAAGCGCAACGTGATGAAGTCGGGCGTGCTCTGGAACCAGGTCGTGACCGAGACGCACAAGGCGAAATATTCCGATGTCCAGCTCGAGCACATGCTGGCTGATGCCGGCGGCATGCAGCTCGTGCGGCAGCCGAAGCAGTTCGACGTGATCGTCACCGACAACCTTTTCGGCGACATGCTGTCGGACGTCGCCGCCATGCTGACCGGCTCGCTCGGCATGCTGCCCTCCGCCTCGCTCGGCGCACCGGATGCCAAGACCGGCAAGCGCAAGGCGCTCTACGAGCCGGTGCACGGCTCGGCACCCGACATCGCCGGCACGGGCGTCGCCAACCCGATCGCCATGATCGCTTCCTTCGCCATGTGCCTGCGCTACTCCTTCAACCTCGTGAAGGAAGCCGACGACCTCGAGAAAGCGATCGCCAACGTGCTCGATCAGGGCATCCGCACCGGCGACATCATGGCGGAGGGCTGCCGGAAGGTCGGTACCGCCGAGATGGGCGACGCGATCCTCGCCGAGTTCAAGAGCCTCTCGGCCTGACGGCTGCGCTTTCGCGCAATTGTCCCTGGAGAACGGCACCTCCGGCTTTGCCGGGGGTGCTTTGCGTTTGCGGGGTCTTGATTTTGCCGGCCGCGCCTTCACATCCATAAGGCGAAGGAAGGAGCAAAATGAACCGACCGCTTTCACTGACCGTCTGGATCTGGCTGATGACGGTCGTCCTCGTCGTCGCCTTCACCCCTTTCGACCCGCATCTGTCCGAATGGGCGCAAGGTCTGCCGGAGGAGATCGTCGGCTTCAATCGCGCCATCACCGATATCGGCACCTTCGCCTGGATGATCTACAGCTCGGCCTTGCTGCTGCTGATCGCCTTCGTCGTCAGGCGATCCTCCGCGCGCGACACCTTGCGGCAGAGGGCGCGCGCGGCGCGCAATCTTTCCGCCTATTTCCTGCTGACGATCGGCACGGCGAGCGTGCTGGTGCACGGCCTGAAATTCCTGATCGGCCGTGCCCGTCCCGAACTCCTTGCCGATTACGGCCCCTACAGCCTCACGCCCTTCACCGGCGACACGCTGTTCGAAAGCTTCCCGTCGGGACATTCCACGGCGGCTGGCGCCTTCTTCGGCGCCTTCGCGATGGTGATGCCGCAGCTTCGGCCGCTGTTTCTGCTGCTGGCCCTGCTTGTCGGCATCTCGCGCGTCGTCGTCGGCGCGCATTACCCGAGCGATGTCGCCGCCGGCCTGCTGCTCGGGCTCTGGGTCGCGCTGATGATGGCTTTCGTCTTTGCCCGGCAGGGCTGGCTGTTCAAGCTCGGTGCGGCCGGCTGGCCTGTGCTGAGGCATGTGGAGCACGAGGCCAAGGAAAGGGGAGCCGAGTAAACCGAATAAAAAGCCGGCGCGGAAGCCGCGCCGGAGTCAGGAGAGCTGTTGAGAAAGCGGAATGGGAAACACGCTCCCCATCCCGCTCCCGTCCGCCGGCTCACTCCATCGTGTGGATATCCCGGTCCTTCGTCTCGGGCAGGAACAGAAGACCGATCACCAGCGTGATGCCCGCGAAAACGATCGGGTACCAGAGGCCGTAGTAGATATCGCCCTTTGCCGCGCTCATCGCGAAGGCCGTTGCCGGAAGCAGCCCGCCGAACCAGCCATTGCCGATATGGTAGGGCAGCGACATGCCGGTATAGCGGATGCGGGTCGGGAAGAGTTCGACGAGCAGCGCCGCGATCGGCCCGTAGACCATGGTCACATAGATGACGAGCACGGTCAGCACGGCAATGATCACCGTCCAGTTGACGCGGGCCGGGTCGGCCACCATCGTGAAGGCGCCGCCCTTGTCGATGTTATAGACCGCCATTTCGGTGGCGCTGCCGACTTCTTCCTGGGTGAGCAGCTTGTCGGCGACGAGCTTGTCGGCCGGCACCATGGTCTTTTCGCCGGCGCGCACGGCAGCGGCGTCGAGGCCAAGTTCCGGATTGGCAGCGACGAAGGCGTCGAGCTTCGATTCCGGAACCTTGGCAGCACCGCGCACCAGCGGATAGCCCGAGGCCTGCAGCGCCATGTTGATCTGCTTGCCGAAGGCCGCTTCCTCGGCCTTCGCCCTGTCGCCGGCCGCAATAGCGTCATAGCTGGTGATCGTCGTTTCGCCGATCTTCACCGTCGCCGGCGTACCCGCAGCCGCCGTGGTCACGACGTCATAGGGAACCGAGTTCTTGGTCAGGAAGGCGGTGGCGATGTCGCACGACGTGGTGAACTTCGCCGTGCCCGTCGGGTTGAACTGGAACTTACAGTCGCCCGGAGCCGCGGTGACGGTGGCGCGAACGCTCTGCTGCGCTTCCGCAAGCGCGGGGTTGCCGGCCCAGGTCAGCGCCTTGAACAGCGGGAAGTAGGTGAGCATGGCAAGCAGGAGGCCCGCCATGATGATCGGCTTGCGGCCGATCTTGTCCGACAGCCAGCCGAAAAAGACGAAAAAGCCCGTGCCGAGAAGGAGCGAGGCGGCAACCATCAGGTTTGCCGACTGGCCGTCGACCTTCAGAATGCTCTGCAGGAAGAACAGCGCGTAGAACTGGCCGGAATACCAGACCACGGCCTGGCCGACGACCGCGCCGAAGAGCGCCAGAAGGGCAATCTTGGCGTTGCGCCACTGGCCGAAAGCCTCCGTCAGCGGCGCTTTCGAACCCTTGCCCTCTTCCTTCATCTTCTTGAAGGCAGGAGACTCGTTCATCTTCAGGCGGATCCAGACGGAGACGCCGAGCAGTACGAAGGAGAGCAGGAAGGGTATGCGCCAGCCCCACTCGGCAAAAGCTTCCTTACCCAGCATGTACTGGACCAGAAGGATAACCACCAGCGAGAGGAAGAGACCAAGCGTCGCCGTCGTCTGGATCCACGAGGTGAAATAGCCGCGGCGACCATGCGGCGCGTGTTCTGCGACATAGGTTGCGGCACCGCCGTATTCGCCGCCGAGCGCAAGGCCCTGCAGGAGGCGCAGCGCGATCAGGATGATCGGAGCCGCAATGCCGATCGAGGCGGCACCGGGCAGGACGCCAACGAGGAAGGTCGACACGCCCATGATCAGGATGGTGACGAGGAATGTGTATTTGCGGCCGACGAGGTCTCCCAGGCGGCCGAAAACCAGCGCGCCGAACGGCCGGACAAGGAAGCCGGCGGCGAAGGCGAGCAGCGCAAAGATGTTGCGCGTGGTCTCGGGATACTGGCTGAAGAAGGTTGCACCGATATAAACGGCAAGCGAACCGTAGAGATAGAAATCATACCATTCGAAGACGGTACCGAGCGACGAGGCGAAGATGACCTTCTTCTCCTCGCCGGTCATCGGGCCGGCTTTTGTGCCGCCCGCTGTCACGACGTTTGCCATTTTGATATCCTCCACTCCAAAAATCGGTCTATTGGAGCGCCCATTCCCCGGTCCGGACATTCCTCCCTGAACGTCGGGTCCCCTTTGACATCCGGGCGTGGTGCGCCTCGCAACAAGATGTCAGAAAAGTGGCACGCGAGGCAGGGATGCTTTGGGCTTATGACTTTCGTCTAATGCCGTGACCAGGATGGGGAATTCCTGAGGAAGGCGGCCCGGCTCCCGACGCGCAGCCGGCACCGGGCAAGGCCTAGGACCTGTAGACGCTTATGGATAGGAGTTTGATTTTGCACAAATCGGTCAATGCCAAGGATTTTTCCGCAGCAAAGGGTTGCCCCCTTTGCAAGGGAAAAGCCGCCGGCAGTGGGCGATTGTGCAAAACCCTTCGGGCGGACCATAAGTGTCCACAGGTCCTAGAGCGACCAATCCTCCACGCGCAGGTTCTCAACCCTATTGAACTCGCCGACATTGTTGGTGACGAGCGTCAATCCACGGGCTTTGGCCTGTCCCGCAATCAGCACGTCATAAGGTCCGATGGGCGTACCCGTCGCGGCAAGGGCGGCCCGGATCTCGCCTGCGACAAAGGCATCGTTCCGGTCGAAGTCGAGGATCGGAAAATCCGCTATCAACAAACGCAGGGTTTCGAGATTGTGTTGGGCCTTCGCGCTTTTCTGCGCTCCAAAATAGAGTTCATACGCGACGACCGACGGGAGCCCGATAATGCCCTGAGGGCTATGGAGTACACGGGTGACCAATGCATCCGATTTGCGCCCGATCAAAGCGATGACGGCGTTGGTGTCGAGAATATGGGAGATCACCGAAATACCGCGTCGAGTTCCGGCCGATCCTGCTGTTCCGGCTGCTCGCGTCCGCACATCATGAAGTCTTCACTCATGCCACGGGCAAGTGCCGCCTTCAGCGATGACCACTGCTCGCCTTGCTCGACGTGCGGGCGGAGAATGAGCGCGTCGCCTTCCTGCGTGATTTCGACGCGATCGACGTTGAAGCGGAATTCCTTAGGCAGGCGGACGGCCTGCGAATTTCCGGACTGGAACACCCGTGCAAGATGGGGCATGGTGGTCGCCTCCCACTTCCGTATCTACTTCCGTGTATATACTCTCTTTCGCCTCACGGTTCAAGACTTCCGAGCAAACGCGAAACCGCGTTGCCCTGCATTCGGATCGCTGGGAAGGCCTCCGCGGCTTGACTCTTGCCGAAAAGCCGGTAAGAGCAGCGGCGAACGAGGAAACCGCCATGCGACCGAAGGGTTCGTCCATCGCTGCGCTGAATTTGCCGGCCCACCACGCCGGGCCGATCAGCCATTTCTCGCTCGCTCGCAAAACCACGGCCAAAACGACGACGAAAACCGTCTGACGTCTCTGGCCCTCCGCTCTCTCCCCGGTAAGGCCGGGGACAGGAACTTCGCGGTCGGACCGCGCGGTTTCCCCCTCCACCAGACGAGGAGAGACAGAAAGAGAGCTTAGATCATGGGTTTCAAAATTGCTGTCGCAGGCGCCACCGGCAATGTCGGCCGGGAGATGCTGAACATTCTTTCCGAGCGCGGCTTTCCGGCCGACGAAGTGGTGGCGCTCGCCTCCTCGCGCTCGGTCGGCACCGAGGTCTCCTACGGCGACAAGACGCTGAAAGTGACGAACCTCGACACCTATGATTTCTCCGACACTGACATTTGCCTGATGTCGGCCGGCGGCGCCGTCTCGCAGAAGTATTCGCCGAAGATCGGCCGGGAGGGTTGCGTCGTCATCGACAATTCCTCGGCCTGGCGCTACGACGCCGATGTTCCGCTGATCGTACCGGAGGTGAACGCGGACGCGATCGCGCAGTTCTCCAAGAAGAACATCATCGCCAATCCGAATTGCTCGACGGCGCAGCTCGTGGTGGCGCTGAAGCCGCTGCACGATCACGCCAAGATCAAGCGCATCGTCGTTTCGACCTATCAGTCGGTTTCCGGCGCCGGCAAGGACGGCATGGACGAGCTCTTCAACCAGACCCGCGCTGTGTTCGTCGCCGATCCGATCGAGAGCAAGAAGTTCACCAAGCGCATCGCCTTCAACGTCATTCCGCACATCGACGTCTTCATGGAAGACGGCTATACCAAGGAAGAATGGAAGGTTCTGGCCGAAACCAAGAAGATGCTCGACCCGAAGATCAAGGTGACCTGCACGGCCGTGCGCGTTCCGGTCTTCATCGGCCATTCGGAATCGGTCAATATCGAATTCGAAAACGAGATCACCGCCGACGAGGCGCGCGAGATCCTGCGCGAAGCGCCGGGCTGCCTGGTCGTCGACAAGCATGAGAACGGCGGCTATGTGACGCCTTACGAATGCGCCGGCGAGGACGCGACCTATATCTCGCGCATCCGCGAGGATGCGACGGTCGAAAACGGCCTCAACATGTGGATCGTCTCGGACAACCTGCGCAAGGGCGCGGCGCTCAACGCGGTGCAGATCGCAGAGCTGCTGATCAACCGCGGCCTGATCAAGCCGCGCAAGCAGGCGGCTTGAGCGGCCTCGGTCGGGCAAAATTTTAAGCCCCGCCTGCCTCGTTATGGCGACAGGCGGGGTCCGCAGTTCGTCGGCCGGCAATGGATTCACGTGAAACCGCGTGCCGGCGAAGAGCGGAAAACGAAGCGGGAATTTCGAAGGCAACAGATTCGGGCAATCGACGGGGTATTCTATGCATAGGGTGAAGAGCGCAGCAGCGGGCCTGGCGGCCCTGATCTCAACCGTAGTTCTTCCGGCGGCCGCCTCTGCGGCGCAGTGCGGCAATGACGGCAGCGGCTTCTCCGCCTGGCTGTCGGAATTCAAGCGCGAAGCCGCCGGGAACGGCATCAGCCCTTCGGTGGTCGACCAGGCGCTCGCCAACGTCTCCTACAGCAGGGCGACGATCCGCGCCGATCGCGGCCAGAAGAGTTTCAAGCTGTCGCTCGACCAGTTCATGCAGAAGCGCGGCGGTCAGGTGATCATTTCGCGCGGCAAGAAGCTGCGGGCGCAGAATGCCAGGCTTTTCCAGAGCATCGAGCAGCGCTACGGCGTTCCCGCCGGCCCGTTGATCGCCATCTGGGGCATGGAGACCGGCTTCGGCTCGTTCCTGGGCAAGGAACACACGCTTTCCGCCGTCTCGACGCTCGCCTATGATTGTCGCCGCTCGGATTATTTCACGAACCAGCTTTATGCAGCCCTCCAGCTCGTCGAGCGCGGCGACCTCAGCCCGGCCGCCCGCGGGGCAGCGCACGGCGAGATCGGACAGACGCAATTCCTCCCGGTGAACGTGCTGAAATACGGCGTCGACGGCGACGGCAACGGCCATGTCGACATGGTCCGCTCCAAAGCGGATGCGCTTGCCTCGACGGCAAATTTCCTGCGCGGCCATGGTTGGCAGCCGGGCGGCGGCTATCAGCCGGGCGAGGTCAACTTCGCCGCCATCCAGGGCTGGAACGCCGCCAGCGTCTATCAGCAGGCGATCGCCATCATCGGCGCCGAAATCGACGGCGGGTGACAGAAAGACTCACCGGCGTAACCGGTTGCAATTTGCCCCTCACCCTAACCCTCTCCCCGCATGCGGGCTACGGCATGCACATATCTCTTGCGCGCCGGTGCGGCGGATACTGCTCATGAAAGGGATCCCTCGGGAACCCAACCGCCTCAACCCCGCTCGGTCGGGGTTGCCCCTCAACCGGCTGCCGCCACCTTCTCCCCGCAGGCGGGGAGAAGGGATATGCCGCGCCCGCTCGCTCCCTCGGGCGGGCGGTGAATGCGGGGTTCAGTTGGCGCCGCTTGTCCCTTCTCCCCGCCTGCGGGGAGAAGGTGCCGGCAGGCGGATGAGGGGCCTGACTGGCGGCCGTTACATTCCCGGTCGGGAAAAGTCGCCGGTCTTCGCGTCCATGACCCAGAGCTCGCCGGTCGAGATGTCGAACCATGCGCCGTGCAGGCGCAGCTTTCCCTTCGACTCGAGAATGTTCACGCAGGGAAACGTCCTCAGATTGGCGATCGAATTGCGGATCGAGACCCGCTCGAGCGCGCGCTGTCGTTCCGCCTGAGTCATCACGTCGTTGCTCTGGATCTGCTCGGCGGCCGGTTTCAGGAGGTTCATCCAGCGGCCGATGAAATCGCCCGGGGAGAGGGGCTCGGCGTCCGGGTCGAGGGCCGCCTTGATGCCGCCGCAGCGCCCGTGGCCCATGACCACGATGTTGGTGACCCGCAGCGACTGGACCGCGAATTCGAGCGCGGCCGAGGTCGAGTGATAATGTCCGTCCGGTTCGTATGGCGGCATCATGTTGGCGACGTTGCGCACCACGAAGAGTTCTCCCGGGCCGGAATCGAAGATCGTTTCGGGTGCGGCGCGGGAGTCGCAACAGGCGATGACCATCGTCTTCGGTTTCTGACCGCTCTCGGCGAGCGTTTTGTAGCGCTGCTGCTGTTCGTTGAAGCGACCGCTCATGAAATTGCGGTAGCCGGTCAGAAGATGTTCCGGAAAGCCCTGTATATCCATCGGTAACCCCGTTTCATCCACTCGTTCCTGCGGCATCGTCCTGGTGCTCCTTCTTTGATCGGGATTCAAGGAAACATGCGGGTAGCGTGTCTGAAAGACGCACCGGGAACCATGAAGCGTCGAACTGTTACAGCGAGCTCCCGCCATTCGAAAGGGCGAAATGCGCCCATGAGGCATTTCTTCCGTATCTGATGCTATTTCTTCCGCTGCTATTTCTTCCGCGCTTGGCTCGGATGCATGAGGCGGCGCATCTGCACCATTGCCATCGGCGTCGCCAGGCTCGATGCATCCTGTTCGAGCGTTAGCTCGTCGGAATCGCGCTTGCGGCTTCTCGCAATGATCTCGTAGACGCTGGCGGTCGCCATCTGCAGCGCGCGTTCCTCCGGAAGCCCTTCCAGGAGGCGCGCGAGGAATACGGCCGAGAGCAGGTCGCCGGTGCCGTTCGGAGGATTGTCGATCAGGCGGTGCTCGGCAAGCAGCGCATGACGTCCGGACAGGTAAAGATTGCCCGTACCGCCGCTCATCATCGGTATCGCCGATGTCACCAGCACCCGTGACGGTCCGAGGTCGACCGCCGCGTCGAGGATAGCCGCATTCGTCTCGAGCGAAGCACCTGCCAACCAGGAGAGCTCGAACCGGTTGGGCGTGGCGAGCGTCGCAAGCGGCAGCAGCAGGTCGCGGATGGCGCCGGCGATCTCCACCGGGACGTAGAGGCCACCCGCATCGCCAAGAATCGGATCGCAGGCATAGAAGAGCGCGGGATCACGCCGGCGCAGCGCCTTCACGAGGCCGGCAACGGCCGCCGCCTGTTCGGGGGAACCCAGATAGCCGGACAGCACCGCGCGCACCTCGCCGATCCAGGGCGCAGCGACGAGATCGTCGATGATCGAGCGGAAGTCCTCGTCGGGCATGGTCACCCGCGTCGACCGGCCGTGTCCCGGATGCCAGGGGAGCACGACCGTCGGCAAAGCCCAGACCCGATGGCCGAGCATTTCCAGCGCGAAGACGGCAGCCCGGTTGCCGACCGCACCGCGGACCACGTGACTCGAAATGACGATGACGGCACCGGGCGCGGCAGGCGTGTCGGACATCGGGAGACCCCATTATTCGCTTTCGAAGTGTGATCGCCCGCCCCTCACGGCCTGTCAACAGCTGCTCTTGCAGACCACGCGTGAAGAAACTTCGGCGTTTTCGTTCGTTTTTGCGGTTTTTCGGGAAATTTTTGCAAAATTACCTTCGATTTAAATGGATTTAGGTCGAATCTACGTGATTTTCTCCAAAATCCGGCTCCATTTTGCCGAAATCCATCATAAAAACGGTCGCCATTGGGCATGGTTCTGGTAGGTTCAAGCATCATGAGTGGAGAGCGATTTCATGGGCGTGAAGCATAATCCGAAGCGGGATCGGCACATCGATGCGGCCCGGGCGGCAGGGTCCAGATTCGGGGCCGAGACACTGCCACCGGAAATCCTCTTCGGCGGAGCGAGCAACGATGACCTCGACCGTTACACGCCTGAGATGCTGGCGCTCACCGCTGCCCACGCGCGCGGCGAGCTCGCGCGCTGGGACGGCGGCAAGCCGCAGGTCTCGGTGGAGACGGTAGCAGGGGTCGCACCGGGTGGTATCGAGGTTTCGATCATCGCGATCACCGAGCGCAACATGCCCTTCCTTTACGATTCGGTGATGGGAGAGGTGACGAGCACCCACCGCGACATCCACCTGGCGATCCACCCGATTCTGGTGATGGAATCCGGCAAGCCCGTGAAGCTCTTCGATCCGGACGAGGAAAGCGCGCCCGAGCACCGCGTCAGCCATATTCAAATCCACTTGAGCAGGCTGACGCCGCTCGAGGCACGCTCACTGAGCAAGCGCATCTCGGATGTGCTGGAGCAGGTTCATCAAGCCGTACACGACTGGCCGGCAATGACCGCTTTGCTCGACCAGGCAATGCGGGAGCTCGAGGACTACAACGCTTCCCGCAAGAAGAGCGACCGCGACGAGGCGCTGGCGTTCCTTCGCTGGCTAAGGGATAGCAACTTCACGTTCCTGGGCATGCGGGAATATACCTATTCCGGCAAGGGCGGACGGGCGACCGTCGAGCGCGGCAAGGGCAGGGGGCTCGGCATCCTGTCCAATCCGGACGTGCGGGTCCTGCGCCAGGGCAAGGATGCGGTGCTGACGACGCCGGAAATCCTCGCCTTCCTCGAGGGCCCAGACTTCCTGATCGTGACCAAGGCCAATGTGAAGTCGGTCGTCCACCGGCGTGCTCATATGGACTATATCGGCATCAAGCGCTTCGACGCCTCCGGCAATGTCGTCGGCGAGCTGCGCATCGTCGGTCTGTTCACCTCGACGGCCTACACGCGCCAGGCGTCGGAGATCCCGCTGCTCAGGCACAAGATCGAGAAGATCGTCGATCATTTCGGCTATGATCCGCAGAGCCATTCCGGCAAGACGCTGGCGAACACGCTGGAAGCCTATCCGCGCGACGATCTTTTCCAGATCGATGTCGGGCTTCTCGCCGCCTTCTGCGAACAGATCAACGAACTCGGCGACCGGCCGCGGGTACGGGTGCTGCCGCGCATCGACCACTTCGACCGCTTCGTGTCGGTCATCGTGTTCGTGCCGCGCGAACAATACGATTCCGATGTCCGCGAAAAGATCGGCGACTATCTGAAGACCGTCTATGACGGCCGGGTCTCGGCCTATTACCCGGCCTTTCCCGAAGGCGGGCTCGCACGCGTCCATTTCATCATCGGCCGCTCCGGCGGCAAGACGCCACGGGTTCCCCAGGCGAAGCTCGAAGAGGCGGTCCGCGCCATCGTCACCCGCTGGATCGATCGGTTCAATCTGCTCGCCCGCAAGGAGGGCACCGAGATATCGGTCGGTGAGGCCTATCAGGCGGCCTTCACGCCCGCGGAAGCCTATGCCGACCTCGGAGACATCGCCGCCTGCACGGCTGGCGACCCGATCCGCATCTCCTTCTACCACCGGCACCAGGAGCGGCCGGATACGCTGGAACTGAAGATCTTCCATGCCGACACGCCCGTTTCGCTGTCGCGCCGCGTGCCGCTTCTCGAAAATCTCGGCTTCCGTGTCATCAGCGAGCAGACCTACGACATCGGCGTGCACGTCCATGGGGACGAGCCCCGCGAGGTCGTCCTTCACGACATGGAACTGATCCACCGCGACGGGCACACGCTCAACCTCGCCAGGATCGGCCCGGCACTGGAGGAGGCCTTCCTCGCGGCCTGGAACGGCACGACGGAGGACGACAACTTCAACCGGCTGGTCCTGCTTGCCGGGCTCACCGCCCGCGAAATCACGGTACTGCGCGCCTATGCGCGCTATCTGCGCCAGGCCGGCATCACCTATTCCCAAGGCTATATCGCCGATACCCTGAACAAATATCCGACGATCGCCGCCGACATCTTCCGTCTCTTCTCCACGCGCATGGATCCGACGACGGAGGTGAAGGCGCGCACGAAGAAGTGCAACGCCTTGCTGGCGGGCATCGAGGAGGCGCTGTCTGCCGTGCCCAGCCTCGACGAGGACAGAATCCTGCGCCGCTACGTCAATGCCGTCCAGTCGACGCTCCGGACGAACTATTTCCAGAAGGACGCCGAGGGCAGGCCGCGCGCGGTTCTTGCCTTCAAGCTCGATCCGAAGCAGCTCGAAGGCCTGCCGGAGCCGCGGCCCTTCCGCGAGATTTTCGTCTACGGCACGGAAGTGGAAGGCGTCCATCTGCGCTTCGGCAAGGTAGCGCGCGGCGGGCTTCGCTGGTCCGACCGGGCACAGGACTACCGGACCGAGGTGCTCGGTCTCGTCAAGGCGCAGCAGGTGAAGAACGCCGTCATCGTTCCGGTCGGCGCCAAGGGCGGCTTCTATCCCAAGCAGCTGCCTGTCGGCGGCAGCCGCGACGAGATCTTCAAGGCGGGAACGGAAGCATACAAGACCTATATCCGCACGCTGCTCTCGGTTACCGACAATATCATCGGCCAGGAGGTCGTTCCCCCTGAGGACACGTTACGGCTCGACGGCGACGACCCCTATTTCGTCGTTGCCGCCGACAAGGGAACGGCAACCTTCTCCGACACGGCGAATGCGCTCGCCCAGGAAGCGGACTTCTGGCTCGACGACGCCTTCGCTTCAGGCGGCTCCGCCGGCTACGACCACAAGAAGATGGGGATTACCGCACGCGGCGCGTGGGAGGCCGTCAAGCGGCACTTCCGCGAAATGGACGTCGACATCCAGACGACGCCCTTCACCGTCGCCGGCGTCGGCGACATGTCGGGTGACGTCTTCGGCAACGGCATGCTGCTTTCGGAAAAGATCCGGCTGATCGCGGCCTTCGATCACCGCGATATCTTCATCGATCCCGAGCCGGATATCGATCTCTCCTTTGCCGAGCGCAAGCGAATGTTCGCGCTGCCACGCTCCAGCTGGCAGGATTATGACCGCAAGGCGCTCTCGCCCGGCGCGATGATCATCTCGCGTTCGGAAAAACTGGTGACACTCACCCCCGAAGCGATGGCGGCGATCGGCATCGACAAGCCGAAGGCAACGCCCTTCGAGATCATGAGCGCAATCCTGAAGAGCCCGGTCGACCTGCTCTGGTTCGGCGGCATCGGCACCTATGTGCGCGGCGCCAACGAGACGGATGCGGAGGTCGGCGACCGCGCCAACGACGCGATCCGCGTCTCCGCCGAGGACGTGCGGGCGCGCGTGATCGGAGAGGGGGCCAATCTCGGCGTCACCCAGAAAGGCCGGATCGGCTTCTCGCTCAATGGCGGGCGCTGCAACTCCGATGCCATCGACAACTCGGCCGGCGTCAATTCCTCCGACGTCGAGGTCAACATCAAGATCGCGCTTGCCTCGGCCATGCGCGACGGCCGCCTGACCCGGCCCAAGCGCAACACGCTTCTGGCATCGATGACGGATGAGGTGGGACATCTCGTGCTGCGTAACAACTACCAGCAGTCGCTGGCGATCTCGCTCACCGAAATGCAGGGCCTCGCCAACCGCACGCCGCTGGCGCGGCTGATGGCGCGGCTGGAGGCCGACGGTCACCTCAACCGGAAGGTCGAGACCCTGCCGACCGACCAGGCGATGAGCGAGCGCTACCAGGCGGGCCGGCCGCTCACGCGCCCGGAGATCGGCGTGCTGCTCTCCTATGCGAAACTGGTGCTCTTCGACGAGCTGATCGTCAGCGAGCTTCCGGACGACCCCTATTTCACGGCGACCCTGGAGCGCTACTTCCCCGCAAAGATGCGCAAGGCCTATGCCGGCGACATTCACGGGCACCGGCTGCGCCGTGAGATCATCACGACCGTGCTCGCCAACGAAACGATAAACCGCGGCGGCCCCGCTTTCGTCTCGACGCTGACGGATGCCACCGGCTTCCTATCCGCCGACGTCGTGAAGGCAGCGGTGCTGGCCCTGGATGGCTTCGATCTGCCGCGCATCTACGGCGAGATCGACGCGCTCGACAACAGGATCAGCGGCGCGATCCAGAACAGGCTCTATCATGAGGTGGGGCGTATCTTTGCGCTCGTCGCCGAAAGGGCGCTGCGCACCCGCGCCTCCGAGGGCTCCGTGGCCGAAGCGGTTGCCCGGCTTCGCGACGGGCTGCAGAAGCTGCGCGGCACCATGCGGGCGGCGATATCCAGGGAGGGTGCCGAGGAAGCGCGCCTGAGGGCCGCTGGCTTCATCGAAAACGGCGTGCCGGCAAAGCTTGCCGAGGAAATCGCCGAACTGTCGCTCATGACCCTGGTCCCTGAGATCATGCAGATCGCCACGGTAACCGGCGAGCCGCTGAGCCGCACCGCCCAAGCCTATTTCACCGTCACCGAGAGCCTGAGGATCAACCGCCTGCTGGCGGCCGCCGACCGCGTGCCCGCCACCGAGCAGTTCGAGTCGATGGCGCTCTCGCGGGCGGTCGGCGATATCGGCACCGCACGCCGCGATATCACCATCGCCGCCCTCGTCGAGCATAAGGGCGACCGAAACCCCGTTCTCGCCTGGCAGGACCGCGATCGCCAACGCGTCGCCACTGTCGGCGACCAGCTGAGGCTGCTGACCGAAAAGGGCGAAACGACCCTCGCCAAGGTCACTGTTGCAGCCGGTCTCCTCAGCGATCTTGCACGCGGCTGGACGAAATGACACAGTCCCTCCGGCCGTAAATAAGCCGGAGGGCCCAATTCCGCTCCGGTTGAAGGTTGTTCTTCATTGCCCTGCCCGCCGCCTACGAACGCGGCGCGCTTGCGCAAGTGTCGGGGAGGGATGAAGTGGATATCGCGGCTGGGCGAATGGAGGAGCGGCCTCGGACTTCGCGTCTCGGCATTGCCGGCTGGATGCTGTTCGACTGGGCCGCGCAACCCTTCTTCACCGTCATCACCACCTTCATCTTCGCGCCCTATTTTGTTTCCCGGCTAACGGCCGATCCCGCACATGGGCAGGCGGTCTGGGGCTATACGCTGACCGTCGCGGGGATCGTGATTGCCCTGCTTTCGCCGGTCCTCGGCGCAATTGCCGATGCGTCCGGCCCACGAAAGCCGTGGATCGCCTTTTTCGCCGCCGTGAAGATCATCTCGCTCGCCCTGCTCTGGAACGCGGCACCGGGCTCGTCCCTGATCTATACGGCGATCTTTCTTGCGCTGGCGACCGTGGCAGCCGAATTTTCCATCGTCTTCAACGATTCGATGATGACGCGGCTCGTGAGCGAAAAGGAAGTGGGACGCATCTCCAACATCGCCTGGGGCCTCGGCTATCTCGGCGGCATGATCGTGCTGATCGCCGTGGTCGCGCTGATTGCCGGAAGCCCGCAGACCGGCAAGACGGCGATCGGACTCGAGCCTCTGTTCGGGCTCGATCCGGCAAAGGGCGAAGACGCCCGGATCACCGGCCCCATATCCGCCGCCTGGTACCTCGTTTTCATCCTGCCGATGTTCCTCTTCACGCCGGATGCGACCAGGGCAAGGATGTCCATGGCGAAGGCAACCGCTCGGGGCTTCGAAGAACTGAAGGGCACGCTTGCCGAACTCAAGGAGAGGGCCGGCATCTTGCGGTTCCTGATCGCCCGGATGATCTTCCAGGACGGCGTCAACGGGCTGCTCGCGCTCGGCGGCACCTTCGCCGCCGGGATGTTCGGATGGCAGACGATGGAACTCGGGCTCTACGGCATCATCCTGAATGTCGTGGCGATCTTCGGCTGCCTTTATGCGAGCAGGCTGGATGCACGGCTCGGCTCCAAGACGATCGTCGTCGCCAGCCTCGTCTCACTGACAATCGCCACCCTCGGCATCGTCTCGACCGGGCCCGGTTTCACGCTCTTCGGGCTTGTCCCGCTTGGCTCGACGGACTCGGGCGGCCTCTTCGGCACCGCCGCCGAAAAGGCCTATATTCTGTATGGACTCCTGGTCGGGGTAGCCTTCGGGCCGGTCCAGGCCTCGTCCCGATCCTACCTCGCGCGCAGTGTTTCGCCCGACGAAGCCGGGCGTTATTTCGGTCTCTACGCTCTTTCCGGCCGCGCCACCTCGTTCCTGGCGCCCGCCTCGGTCGCGACGATCACGCTTGTGACCGGATCGGCCCGGATCGGCATGATGGCGCTGGTCGCCTTTCTCGCCGTCGGTCTCGTGATCCTCCTGCGGACCCCCTATCCGGCGCACCGGCCGCTATAGGAATTTCGCGCAGGAGGCTCAGAGCGGGACGAGAAAGAGTTTGTGCGGTTATGCGCCCGCATCCCGCGTCTCGACTTCTTGGACTCGATCACGTTCATGTTCTTAGGTCGACCCGACCCAAAAACATCGTGATCTAGTGCCGGAAATGCCGCATGCCCGTGAAGACCATCGCGACATCGTGCTCGTTCGCTGCCGCGATCACTTCTTCGTCGCGCATCGAACCACCCGGCTGGATGACGGCGGTTGCGCCGGCAGCGATGGCTGACAGAAGCCCGTCGGCGAAGGGGAGGAAGGCCTCCGAAGCGACGGCCGAACCGCGCGTGAGCGGCTCGGCGAGGCCCAGCGCCTTGGCCGCTTCTTCCGCCTTTATGGCAGCGATGCGCGCGGAATCGACGCGGCTCATCTGGCCGGCGCCGATACCCGCCGTCTGGCCGTCCTTGGCATAGACGATGGCATTGGACTTGACGTGCTTCGCCACCTTGAAGGCGAACTTCATGTCTTCGAGCTCCTGCGCCGTCGGCGCACGCTTGGTAACCACCTTGAGCTCCAGGTCCTCGACCATACCGTTGTCGCGCGTCTGGACGAGCACCCCGCCGGCGACCGTCTTCGCCGTCAGGCCGGGCGTGCGCGGATCCGGCAGGCCGCCGGCCGCAAGCAGCCGCAGGTTCGGTTTGCGGGCGATGACGGCTTTCGCCTCGTCGCTGACCGAAGGCGCAATGATCACCTCGGTGAAGAGCTTGACGATCTCTTCCGCGGTCTCGGCGTCCAGTTCCTGGTTGAGCGCGATGATGCCGCCGAATGCCGAGGTCGAATCGCAGGCGAGCGCCCGGCGATAGGCTTCGGCGAGCGAGGGCGCGGTCGCAACGCCGCAGGGGTTGGCATGCTTGATGATGGCGCAGGCCGGTGCCTTCTCCGGCAGGAATTCCGCCACCAGTTCGAAGGCGGCATCGGTATCGTTGATGTTGTTGTAGGAGAGCTGCTTGCCCTGTAGCAGCGCCGCCGTGGCCACTCCCGGCCGTTTCTCGCCGGTCACGTAGAATCCGGCTTTCTGGTGCGGGTTCTCGCCGTAGCGCATCTCCTCCCTGAGCACGCCGCCGAGAACGCGGTGGCGCGGCATGGGCGTGTCGAGCACTTCGGTGAACCAGTTGGAGATCGCCGCATCATAGGCCGCCGTGCGGGCATAGGCCCTGGCCGCCATTTTCTGGCGAAAGGCGTAGCGCGTCGCGCCGTCTGCGATTTCCTCCAGCAGCGGCGAATAGTCAGCCGGGTCGGTGACGATCGTCACATAGGCATGGTTCTTGGCCGATGCCCGGATCATTGCGGGGCCGCCGATATCGATATTCTCAACCGTGGTCGGATAGTCGCCGCCCTTGGCGCGGACTTCTTCGAAGGGATAGAGATTGATGACGGCGAGATCGATCGCGGTGATGCCGTGCGCGCTCATGGCGTCCGCATGCTCCGCGTCGTCGCGGATCGCGAGAAGACCGCCAT
This sequence comes from Ensifer sp. R1-3, assembly GCF_056739175.1. Taxonomy (NCBI): domain Bacteria; kingdom Pseudomonadati; phylum Pseudomonadota; class Alphaproteobacteria; order Hyphomicrobiales; family Rhizobiaceae; genus Ensifer; species Ensifer sp. R1-3. The sequence continues at coordinate 2,842,276 of NZ_CP096515.1, read as the reverse complement.
GGACGCCGGGGTGAAGCGTCTTGACGCGCCCGTCCATGATTTCCGGAAAGCCGGTCAGCTCCGACACGTCGCTGACGGGAAGGCCGGCATCGGCAAGCGCCTTGTGCGTACCGCCGGTCGAGATGAGCCGGATGCCCTTGTCGTTGAGGGCGCGGGCGAGTTCGACGATGCCCGTCTTGTCGGAGACCGAAAGGAGGGCGGTTTTGATCCGGACCTCGTCCGGGGCGGGGATTTTCTTGGAGGCGACAACCATCGACCTTGCTCCTTTGGCAGCGCCGGACGCGTAGTGAGGAGGTTCCGGCGATTGGGATGGCTGCCGTTAGCATAGCTTGTTCCCGGAAGGAACCTTCGGCGCCGCGACAACGGGAAAATAGGCCCGGCGCAATTTCGGGATCATCCCTCGCGCGTGAAAGTCCACTGGATTTCCGGCTGCGAGGCGGCAGAGAAGGTCACGCTTATCTGCGACGAGGCGCGCACGCCGGAGGGATCGGCGAAGAAAATGTCCTCCTCGATCGCGAGCGCACCGTCGCGACAGGCGAAGAGCCATGCCTCTCCATCGGGTGCCGTCAGATATATCTCGCTCTCGCTGTGCCGGCGCATGCCGATTGCCGGATGGATGTGGAAACGGGCGACAGCGGTCGCGTCGTCGTCATTTTCCGGATCGCTGCCATCCTCCAGCAGCAGTCGGTCGCGACCGCGGATCAGCCGCCCGCCATTGAGAATTCCGATGTCGCGCTCGTGGATCAGGCCGAAGGGCGCAAGGTAGCCGTCGTGACTCGCTTTGACCTGCTCGATGCTTCCCGGCTCGTCCTTCCTCTCGATCACGATGCGCGAGGGGCCGCTGATCATGACCGGGCCGAGGAAGCGCGACTGCGAAAAGCGGCAGGAGGACGTGTCGTCGACGGTGACTGTGGAATGCGCGGCGGTCGTGCGCGCCATCTGCCGAAATCGATCGCCGGCAAATTTCGGCGCGCCGGAGTTGACGACGAAGCGGTTCCTGCCGGAGGACATCTCGAAGGAGAGGCAGCCGGCATGGGCGCTGCGCGATAGGTCGACCGAAAGCGGTCGTCCGGTGTCCATGATGATGACGGTATCGCCCATCGCCAGACGTTCGTAATGGGCGTGCGGCAAGGACCGGAACGGCTCGCCGGACGTCTCGTCATATCTGAGCACCGAGGCGAGCTCATGGGCGAGAACCGATGTCGCGCCGTTGAAAAGGGCGAGCTCCCCGCTCTGGTGGCGGAAGAAGCGGAGCGCCGGATATATGCGGTCGATGCAGGGAATGAGCCTCGCGGGCACGTCGTGTCCGAGATTGACATAGGTCTGGCGCAGCGGCAGCAGATCGAGCAGCAGCTCGAGCCCGGCGCGGGGGTTTCGGGAGAAATGCGCCCCGTCGGGCAGAAGCTGCCGCTCCAGCTCCAGATCCAGATTGCGCGACGCCTTGCGGATCGCCGACGCCGTAGCCGGCATCGAAACGGAGGCCATGGCGAGTGCCAGGCGAACCCTCAGGCGCGCCTCTCCATCGGAAACGGTCTCGGCGACATTCCGGAGATAGCGGACCTGAAGGGCAAGGCTTCTCAGGAAGCGGCGATAGAAACCGTGCTCGGCGTTGCGCAGCACCACCGGCGAATGGGACAGCCAGGCGATGACGCGCTGCGCAACCACGTCCGCTTCCCACGAGATTTCGCCGATGCTTCGGCCATGGCTGCCCATCCAGTCGTCCATGATCTGGCGCAGCCTGATCGAGCCGGCTTCGTCCTGTATCGCCCGCATGTGACGCAGCCAGCCGAAGGAATGAAGCCGGGCCGCGAACTCGTGCGACGGCAGGTCGATTTCGAAAGGCGACTCGCCTTCGGTATCCAGAACGCGGCCGGCGAGCGGAAAACGACCCGCGAGGATCTCTTCGGCGGCGAAGGGATCGATGGCCCGAAGATCCGTGGGTGCGACGATCAGGCGGGCGGGCGTAGAGCCCGCAAAGCGCAGCGCCGTCGTCATTCCGCGCGAAAGCAGGCGCGCCAATCGTCGTTGGCCTTCGCGCAAATACAAATATAGGAGCCTTGTTTTACTGGAAAACGGCATCGGCGCCCGTGGGTTTCCTCTTGAACCGGAGCCGATTCGAGGATCAAGCAGAAGATCGGAATCGTGCGGGAAAGATCATTAAATATTTATCAACCCTGCCGCCATTGATAGGCGGGCCGTCCGAGGGCGTCAATTGTTCCAGCAAAACAGTCTGTTGATGAGCGCCCTCAGGCGCCCGCACGGCGCAGCACGGCGGCATAAAAGCCATCGAGGCCACCGGCGAAGGGCGGTTCCAGCGGCAGCATCGCAGGTGTCGTGCGGAACTCTCCAAGCGCGGTGATTGCCTTTTCGAGCCCCGGCCAATCGGCTGCGTCGATCGGCACCCGTTCGCATCCGCTGTCGGCGACGACGCGGGCGACGACCTCCTCGCCCTCCAGCGGGTCGAGCGAGCAATTGGAAAAGACGATGAGACCGCCGGGCTTCACCAAGGTAAGCGCGTGCCGCAGCAGCCGTTCCTGCAGCCCGGCAAGCTTCGCGACGTCCTGCGGGCCTTTCGTCCAGAGCACGTCGGGATGTCGCCGGGTGGTGCCCGTCGAGGAGCAGGGAGCGTCGAGAAGGGCCGCGTCGAAGAGTTCTTCCGACCGGAACTCGGCCATATCGCTCTCCTTGGTTCGGGCCTCGAAGCCAAGCCGCTCGAGGTTGCCCTTGAGCCGCCGCAACCGGCTTGAAGACTGATCGAGCGCGGTCACCTCCGCCCCCGCGAGGACGAGCTGCGCCGTCTTGCCGCCGGGCGCGGCACAGAGATCGACCACCTTCTTTCCGGAAATATCCCCGAAAAGGCGCGCCGGAATGGAGGCAGCCGCGTCCTGGACCCACCAGGCGCCCTCCGAAAAGCCTGAAAGCGACGGGATCGAACCGGAGAATTCCTGAAGACGAACGGAGCCGGTCGGCAACACGGTGCCGGCGAGCCGCTCCGCCCAGGAAGCGGCATCGGACTTCACGGTCAGGTCGATGGCGGCGGGTACGAGCTGCGCCTCGGAGATGCGCTCGGCCTGGTCGGGACCGTAACAGGCGACGAGCCTGTCGAAGAACCAGCCGGGCATCGCCGGGACTTGTCGCAGCTTTTCGAGAATTTCTTCCTTTTCACGCGAAAGCCGCCGCAACACGGCGTTGACGAGGCTTGCGAACCGGCGGTTGCGCGGATCGGACTGGGCCTGTTCCACTGCGAGGTCGACGGCCGAATGATCCGGAACGTCGAGATAGAGAACTTGCGCGGCGGCGACGGTCAGCACATGTTCGAGAGCCCGCGCACCCTCGGGCAGAGGCGTTTGCAGAAGCGAATCGATGGCCGCACGAATACGAGGCAGATGGCGGAGTGCCGAGTTGAGAATGGCGCGCACGAGCGCGCGATCGGCTTCGCTCAACTCGCGATAGGCCGGGTTCCCGCGCTCCGGATCGAGCATTCCGTCGAGCGGTGTCTTGCGGTCCACCACCGCCGCCAGGATCTTGGCAGCCGCCTGGCGGCTCTTCAGGCCCGGTTTGGCCGCGGCATCCGCACCGGGCCGGGCTCCTGCCGCTCCGGAGCGGTTGTGCTCTCGGGATCGTTTCGGACGTGAATCGTTCTTATTGTCTTCGGGCATCAGGACCAGGGGCCTTTCGGCGGTTCGGAACCACCGCGACCCCAGCCGGTTCTCGGGACAGAGCGCGATTTGCGCCCTGCATTATCAGGGCGGACCGGCGCCGTCGAGCCCGTGGACGTCTCGCGGGCCATTCTCTCCAGAGCCGCAACCCGGTTCTCCGTGTTCGGATGGGTCGAGAACAGATTGTCCATCCGCTCGCCCGAGAGAGGATTGATGATGAACATATGCGCCGTCGCCGGATTGCGCTCGGCGTCATTGTTATGGATGACCTGAGCGGCACCGGCGATCTTGCGGAGCGCCGAGGAAAGCCAGAGCGGATTGCCGCATATCTCCGCACCGCGGCGGTCGGCGGAATATTCGCGTGTACGGCTGATCGCCATCTGTACCAGCATGGCCGCGAGCGGGGCGACGATCATCGCGATCAGCACGCCGATGAAGCCGAGCGGATTGTTGTTCTCGCGGTTGCCACCGAAGAAGAAGGCGAAGTTGCCAAGCATGGAAATCGCACCGGCGAGCGTCGCCGTCAGCGTCATCGTCAAAGTGTCGCGATACTGGATATGGGCGAGCTCATGCGCCATGACCCCGGCAACCTCCTCGTAGGAAAGCGAATGCAGCAGTCCCGTCGAAGCGGCGACCGCGGCATTCTCCGGATTGCGGCCGGTGGCGAAGGCATTTGGCTGCGGGCTGTCGATGACGTAGACGCGCGGCATCGGCAGGCCGGCATTCTTCGCCAGATCGCGGACGATCCCGTAATATTCCGGCGCGCTGTGCTCGTCCACCTCCTGCGCCCGGTACATCCGCAGGACCATCCGGTCGGAATTCCAATAGGAGAAGAAGTTCATGCCTGCGGCGATGACGAGGGCGATCATCATGCCACCGCGGCCGCCGATGACATAGCCGACGGCCATGAAGAGGACGGTCATGAAGGCGAGCAGCATTGCGGTGCGCATGAGATTCATGAATGAGCTCCAACCAAATCGGTGTCCTTCCCGCGCCTCTTGGAAAGCCGCCTGCAGCCGCTTCGTTCCATTCGGTACGCGCGAAGGTTTCACGTGAATCAAGCTTTTCCGTTCACACGGAAGTGCCTATATGATGGGGATAAACGGCCAGCTCTTCAATATCGTTACGGAAACCGCGACCGGTATGCAGAACGACAACGACAATTCTCCCGACCGCCCCAGACGTCCGCTTTCCCCGGCAGCGCTGCGCGCTCTGAAGGAGGCCGAAGAGCGGCGACGTGCCGAAGCGCCAAAGGATATGCCGGCGGAACTCGGCGGGCGCGGCGGCCTCGACCCGGCTCGCTTCGGCGATTGGGAGATCAAGGGCCGCGCGATCGATTTCTGAGGGCAGGCCGTCGGGTTTTCGTTTCGGTGGCGAATCGGCCGCTGCGTTCCACCCGTACATCGCTTTGCGCTTCGCCCCTCACCTAACCCTCTCCCCGCGAGCGGGGAGAGGGGACGAGAATGCTGATGCGGTTACAGCAAATGCGAGGGAGTGCGGTGGCCGCAATGCCCCTTCTCCCCGCTTGCGGGGAGAAGGTCGCGGCAGCGGGATGAGGGGCTGTTGCCACCCGTACCCCGGCTCACATCAAGCGCGGTTCTGACGATTGGCGATCAGGTCGTCGACGACGCCCGGATCGGCGAGCGTCGAAGTGTCGCCGAGCGAACCGAAATCGTCCTCGGCGATCTTGCGGAGAATCCGGCGCATGATCTTGCCTGAGCGTGTTTTCGGAAGGCCGGGCGCGAACTGGATCTTGTCCGGTGTCGCGATCGGTCCGATTTCCGAGCGGACGTGCTTGACGAGCGCCTGGCGCAGTTCGTCGTCTCCGACCTCGCCGGCCATCAGCGAAACGTAGCAATAGATGCCCTGACCCTTGATCGGATGCGGGTAGCCGACGACCGCCGCCTCGGAAACGAGGTTGTGCGAGACGAGCGCCGATTCCACCTCCGCCGTGCCGAGCCGGTGGCCGGAAACGTTCAGGACGTCGTCGACGCGGCCGGTGATCCAATAGTAGCCGTCCTCGTCGCGGCGGCAGCCGTCGCCCGTGAAATACTTGCCCTTGTAGGTGGAGAAGTAGGTCTGGATGAAGCGTTCGTGATCGCCATAGACCGTCCGCATCTGCCCGGGCCAGCTATCGGTGATGCAAAGGTTGCCGTCGGCCGCGCCCTCTACGACCTTGCCGTCGCTGTCCACGATCTGCGGCTGGACGCCGAAGAAGGGCCGTGTCGCGGAGCCGGGTTTGAGATCGGTAGCCCCCGGCAGCGGCGTGATCAGTATGCCGCCGGTTTCGGTCTGCCACCAGGTATCGACGACAGGGCAGCGCTCGTCGCCGACGACGTGATAGTACCACTCCCAGGCTTCCGGATTGATCGGCTCGCCGACCGTTCCGAGCAGGCGCAGCGAAGAGCGCGAGGAGCGCTTGACGAAACCGTCGCCCGCTCCCATCAGCGAGCGGATCGCGGTCGGCGCGGTATAGAAGATGTTGACCTTGTGCTTGTCGACCACTTCCCAGAACCGTCCCGCGTCGGGGAAGTTCGGCACGCCCTCGAACATCAGCGTCGTCGCCGCATTGGCGAGCGGCCCGTAGACGATGTAGGAGTGACCGGTGACCCAGCCGACATCGGCCGTGCACCAGTAGATGTCGCCGTCCTGGTAGTCGAACACGTATTGATGCGTCATCGAAGCATAGACGAGATAGCCGCCGGTCGTGTGCAGCACGCCTTTCGGCTTCCCGGTCGAACCCGAAGTATAGAGAATGAAGAGCGGGTCCTCCGCATTCATCTTTTCCGGCGGGCAATGCGGCTCTGCCGCCGCGGTCTCCTGGTGATACCAGAGATCGCGGCCCGGTGCCCAGCCGACCTTGCCGCCGGTGCGGCGCACGACGAGGACCTTGCTGACCGTGACGTGCTGTCTGGCAGCGATGTCGATCGCGGTATCGGTGTTCTCCTTGAGCGCAACCGGCTTGCCGCCGCGCACGCCCTCGTCGCAGGTGATCACGAAGGTGGACTCGCAATCGACGATGCGGCCGGCGAGCGCCTCGGGCGAAAAGCCGCCGAAAACGACCGAATGGATCGCGCCGATGCGGGCACAGGCGAGCATCGCATAGGCTGCTTCCGGGATCATCGGCATGTAGATGGTGACGCGGTCCCCCTTCTTTACGCCCTGCTCCTTCAAGACGTTGGCAAGACGGCAAACCTTGTCGTAGAGCTCGTTATAGGTGATCTTCTTGTCGAGATAGGGATTGTCTCCCTCCCAGATGATCGCCGTCTTTTCGCCGTGCGTCTTCAGGTGGCGGTCGATGCAATTGTAGGAGACGTTGGTCAGTCCGTCTTCGAACCACTTGATCGAGACATCGCCCTCGAAGGACGTGTTCTTGACCTTGGTATAGGGCTCGAACCATTCGATCCGCTTGCCGTGCTCGCCCCAGAACTTCTCCGGATCGGCAACGCTCTCGCGATACCATTCGAGATAGGTCGCATTGTCGAGCAGCGTGCGGTTCTTGGCCGCTTCCAGGACCGGGTAGGTCTTGACGTCCATAATTTTCCTCCCTGCGCATTTCTGGTCAGATCATGGGCGGAATGCCGGCGGAAAACCGCGCACAGATTTCCTCATTCCGCCCCGGATCGGCTCCCACCGGTCCTTTGCGACAATTCATAAGCAGGTCGCTTCGGGTCCGCAATTAGACAAAAGCACATTTGAAAGTGAAGAATTGCAATTTCGAGACAAGAACGGTATAGAACCCCCAATTCCCGGAAATGAGTGGTAGACTCCACGGCCCGCGACACCGGCGCGGACGGACAAAAGGACTATATCCATGGCTCAGCAACTGCTTATGCCCAAGGCAACAGCCGTCTGGCTGGTTGACAACACCGCACTCTCGTTCGACCAGATCGCGCAGTTCTGCAAGCTGCACCCGCTCGAGGTCAAGGCGATTGCCGACGGTGAATCGGCGCAGGGTATCAAGGGCCTCGATCCAATCGCTACCGGTCAGCTTTCGCGCGACGAGATCGCACGCGCCGAAGGAAATCCGAATCACAAACTCAAGCTTTCGGAGCCGAAGGTCCGCGTCCCGGACTCCAAGCGCAAGGGCCCGCGCTATACGCCGGTCTCCAAGCGTCAGGACCGCCCGAACGCCATTCTGTGGCTGGTCCGCAACCATCCGGAGCTGAAGGACGCGCAGATCTCGCGTCTTGTCGGCACGACGAAGGCGACGATCGAGCAGATTCGCGAGCGCACCCACTGGAACTCCGCCAACCTGACGCCGATGGACCCGGTGACTCTCGGCCTCTGCTCGCAGATCGACCTGGACCTCGAGGTCGAGCGCGCCTCCAAGGGGCGCCCGCTGCCTTCGGCAGCCGAGACCGGCGCAACGCTCGAATCCGCACAGGAAACCGAGAAGCTCGACTACGGCCAGGATCGCGAAGAGGAAAAGGAAATCGACGCCGATGCCGTCTTCGCCAAGCTGAAGTCGCTGAAGTCGGACCGCAAGGACGACGAGGAAGACGACTACTGATCGCTTCGCCATCGGCGAGATGCGAAAACCCGGATCGCAGGATCCGGGTTTTTTATTGACCGTCGCTGACAGGATCGACGCAGGCGGGCGCCGCTTGTCTTTTGGCCCCGCTTGCCGGCAGGCGGACGAGGTGCAGTCCCGCGCACACTTCCTGGAAGTGCTAGATCACGATGTTTTTAGTCGGGTCGACCTAGAAGCATTAACGTGATCGCTTCCAAGAAGTTGAGACGCGGGATGCGGGGCGGAAAACCGCGCACACTTTTCCTCATCCCGCTCTAAACGCCGATCCCCTTTGACCGCAACAGTTCGGTAATCTCGTCCAGGATCGCCGGATCGTCGATCGTTGCCGGCATCGTCCATGGCTGTCGGTCGATGATCTTCTGGATCGTCGAGCGCAGAATCTTGCCGGATCGCGTCTTTGGCAGCCGCTTGACGCAGACCGCCGTCCTGAAGGCGGCGACCGGCCCGATGCGCTCGCGCACGAGACCGACAACCTCCTTCTCGATTTCTTCCGTTTCACGGGAAACATTGGCGTTGATGACCAGGAAGCCCGCCGGCACCTGCCCCTTGAGGGGATCGGCGATGCCGATCACGGCGCATTCGGCGACGTCCGGATGGCTGGCGCAAACCTCTTCCATGGCCCCCGTCGACAGCCGGTGTCCCGCGACGTTGATGATGTCGTCGGTCCGGGCCATGATGAAGATATAGCCGTCCTCGTCGACATAGCCGGCATCCGCCGTCTTGTAGAAGCCGGGATATTCCTCGAGATAGGCCGCATGGAAGCGGTGATCGGCATTCCACAGAGTCGGCAGGCAGCCGGGCGGCAACGGCAGCTTGATCACGACATTGCCGAGCGTGCCGGTTTCCACCGGGTGGCCCGCGTCGTCGACGACCTGCACGTCATAGCCGGGGAGGGGAACCGCCGGGGAACCGTATTTTACCGGCAGGAGGCCGAGACCCAATGGATTGCCGGCAACGGGCCATCCTGTTTCGGTCTGCCACCAGTGATCGATGACCGGGACCTTCAGCGCCCGTTCCGCCCAGCGGATCGTGTCCGGGTCGGCCCGCTCGCCCGCGAGATAAAGCGCCCGGAACCGCGACAGGTCGTAACGGCCCGCATGGGCCGCTTCCGGGTCCTCCTTGCGGATCGCTCGCAGCGCCGTCGGCGCGGTGAACATGACGGCCACGCCGTGTTCGGAAATGACGCGCCAATAGGTTCCGGGGTCGGGCGTCCCGACCGGCTTTCCTTCGAAGAGGACCGAGGTGCAGCCGTTGAGGAGCGGCCCATAGACGATGTAGGAATGACCGACCACCCAGCCGATGTCGGAAGCCGCCCAGAACACGTCGCCGGCATTGACTCCGAAGAAGTGCTCCATCGACCATCTGAGCGCGACCATGTGGCCGCCATTGTCCCGCACGACGCCTTTCGGCTGGCCGGTCGTGCCGGACGTATAGAGGACATAGAGCGGATCGGTGGAGGCGACCGGCGTGCAAGAGGCTTCCTCACCGGCGTCTCTGGCCGCCGCAAGCGCTTCGGCGAAATCGATGTCGCGGCCGCTAACCATTTCGGCGGCGAGCATGTCGCGCTGATAGATGAGGCAACGGGCCGGCTTGTGGCTGGCCGTTTTGATCGCCTGATCGAGCAGAGGCTTGTAGGCGACGGTTCGCCCGGGCTCCAGCCCGCAGCTCGCCGAGACGACGATCTTCGCCTGGCAATCATCGATGCGCATGGCGAGTTCGTTGGCGGCAAAGCCGCCGAATACGACGGAATGCACCGCGCCGATCCGCGCTGCCGCGAGCATGGCGATCGCCGCCTGCGGGATCATCGGCATGTAGATGATGATGCGATCGCCCTTGTCGACGCCCAGCTTGCGGTAGATCGCAGCCATAGCCTTCACATCGGCGAGCAGGTCCGCATAGGAGATTCTCTCGATCCGGCCGGTGACGGGACTGTCGTATATAAAGGCCAGCTGCTCGCCACGGCCGGCCTCGACATGTCGGTCCAGGCAGTTGTGGCAGGTGTTGGTGACGCCGTCCGGAAACCAGTGACCATAGGTGCCGCCGGCAGGCTCGAAAATGCGCTCCGGCCGCTTGAACCAGTCGATCGCCGATGCGGCATCTGCCCAGAAGCCGTGCGGATCGGTTTTCCACGCGGCATACACTTCGGAATAGCGGCTCGCCATACCCGTTTCCTCCCACTCGCTCTCCGGACGAGAAGCCCGGTTCCTCCACTTCGAAAGATAGGCGAACGGAGGTAAACGGGAACCCCGACGAAAGGGTAATGGGGAGCGGGACTCAGCGCGCTCCGAAAATGGCGGAGCCTACCCGCACGCCGGTGGCGCCGAAGGCGATTGCCGTTTCAAAGTCACCGGACATGCCCATGGAGAGCCTGGAAAGGCCGCACTGACCGGCAAGCTTGGCGAGCAGGGCGAAGTGCGGTCCCGGATTTTCGTCGAACGGCGGAATGCACATCAGTCCTTCGATGTTCAGAGCCAACTCGTCACGGCAGAGCGCGACGAAAGCGGCCGCGTCTTCCGGCGCGATGCCGGCCTTCTGCGGTTCGAGACCGGTGTTCACCTGAACATAGAGGCGGATGTCGCGTCCCTGGCGCTTCATTTCGGCGGCGACCGCGCGCGCGATCTTCTCCCTGTCGATCGTCTCGATGACGTCGAAGAGCGCAACGGCGTCGGCAGCTTTGTTGGATTGCAGCGGACCGATCAGGTGCAGCTCGATGTCGGGGGTCTCACGCTTGAGCGCGGGCCATTTGGCCTGCGCTTCCTGCACGCGGTTCTCGCCGAAGACGCGCTGGCCAGCTTCGATCACCGGCCGGATCGTCTCGGCGTCGAACGTTTTCGACACGGCCACCAGACTGACGGCATTTTCCGGACGGTTCGCCGACTTCTCGCTTGCGCGAATCCGGCTCAGCACTTCGTTCAGCCGTTCCTCGACTTCCATCCCCACGCTCCTGTTCAAGATCGTTTCGACATCTTCGCTAGCGGCTTATTGAAACTTGCGGCGCTTGCCAAGTCCAGCACAAGCCGGAGCGGGCGGGTTCGCCTCGGCCGTGGCGTCATCTGCCCTCGTTTGAACTGCGAATCGAGTGGACCGCCTGGCGAATCCTTCAAAACTTGACGCTTGGGGCGTTTCGTGGTGAAGGTCACGCCAGCTATCACGCGCGGGCGCTCGCGCCCGGCAGAATTTCCGGAACATCGACAAAGACATGGCTACCGAACGATATAATCCGCGCGATGCCGAACCGCGCTGGCAGCACCAATGGGAAGCGGGCAAGGTCTTCGAGACGAAGAACGACGATCCGCGCGACAAATATTACGTCCTGGAGATGTTCCCCTATCCATCCGGACGGATCCACATGGGTCACGTGCGCAATTACACGATGGGCGACGTGGTCGCCCGCTACAAGCGCGCCCGCGGCTTCAACGTGCTGCACCCGATGGGCTGGGACGCCTTCGGCATGCCGGCGGAAAACGCCGCCATGGAGCGCGGCGTCCATCCGGCGAGCTGGACGTACCAGAACATTGCCTCGATGAAGGCGCAGCTCAAGGTCATGGGGCTTTCGCTCGACTGGAGCCGGGAATTTGCGACCTGCGATCCCGAATATTACCAGCGCCAGCAGCACCTTTTCCTCGATTTCCTGGAAAAAGGCCTGGTCTACCGAAAGCAGTCGAAGGTCAACTGGGACCCGGTCGACAATACCGTGCTTGCCAACGAGCAGGTAATAGAAGGCCGCGGCTGGCGCTCCGGCGCGCTCGTTGAACAGCGCGAGCTGACGCAATGGTTCTTCCGCATCACCGACTTCAGCCAGGATCTGCTCGACGCGCTCGACACGCTCGACGAGTGGCCCGAAAAAGTGCGGCTGATGCAGAAGAACTGGATTGGCCGCTCAGAAGGGCTTTCGGTCCGCTGGGAGCTCGATCCGGCGACGGTCCCCGGCGAGGAAAAGGAAGTCACGGTCTATACGACGCGGCCGGACACGCTGTTCGGCGCCTCCTTCCTGGCGATCTCCGCCGATCATCCGCTCGCCAGGGATGCCGCAGCCAAGAACGCCGAGATCGAAGCCTTCTGCGAGGAATGCCGGCGCGCCGGCACGTCGCTCGCCGCACTGGAAACGGCGGAGAAGAAGGGCATCGACACCGGCATACGCGCACGGCATCCCTTCGATCCGAACTGGGAGCTGCCGGTCTACGTCGCCAATTTCGTGCTGATGGACTACGGCACGGGCGCCATCTTCGGCTGCCCCTCGGGCGACCAGCGCGACCTCGACTTCGCCCGCAAATATGATCTGCCGGTCGTTCCGGTGGTGATGCCGAAGGATGCCGATCCGCAGACCTTCACGATCGGCGACGAGGCCTATGACGGCGACGGCGTGATGATCAATTCGCGCTTCCTCGACGGGCTTTCGGCGGAAGAGGCGTTCGAGACCGTCGCCTCCAGGCTCGAAAACGATCTGCTGAACGGCACGCCGCGCGCGGAGCGCAAGGTCAATTTCCGCCTGCGCGACTGGGGCATTTCCCGCCAGCGCTACTGGGGCTGCCCGATCCCGGTCATTCACTGTGACGACTGCGGCGTCGTTCCGGTGCCGAAGGCAGATCTGCCCGTGACGCTGCCGCCGGACGTGACCTTCGACAAACCCGGCAATCCGCTCGATCGTCACCCGACCTGGCGTCACGTCGCCTGCCCGCAATGCGGCAAGGACGCGCGCCGGGAAACCGACACGATGGATACCTTCGTCGATTCCTCCTGGTACTTCACCCGCTTTACGGCGCCCTGGGAGGACAACCCGACGGATCCGAAAGCGGCCAATCACTGGCTGCCGGTCGACCAGTATATCGGCGGCATCGAGCACGCGATCCTGCATCTGCTCTATTCGCGCTTCTTCACCCGCGCGATGAAGGCGACCGGCCATGTGGCGCTGGACGAGCCCTTCAAGGGGCTGTTCACGCAGGGCATGGTCGTCCACGAGACCTATAGCCGCGGCGAAGGCGCGCAGCGGGAATGGATCACGCCCGCCGAGATCCGCGTGGAGGAAGTCGACGGACAGCGGCGCGCGGTCCACATCGAGACCGGCGAGGAAGTCGCCATCGGCTCGATCGAGAAGATGTCGAAGTCGAAGAAGAACGTCGTCGACCCGGATGACATCATCGGCTCCTACGGTGCCGACACGGCACGTTTCTTCGTGCTCTCCGATTCGCCGCCGGATCGCGACGTCATCTGGTCCGAGGCAGGCGTCGAAGGCGCCCATCGCTTCGTGCAGCGCGTCTGGCGTCTTCTGACCGAGGCCGCGGAGAGGCTGCGTGCCGTCGATGCCGCGCCGGCAAGCGGAGGCGAGGGGCTTGCAGTGTCCCAGGCCGCACATCGCACGCTCAAGGCGGTAGAGGCGGACTATGACAAGCTCGCCTTCAACAAGGCGGTCGCACGTATCTACGAGCTGGTGAACGCCATGGCCGCCCCGCTGACGCAGGTCGCGAGCGGCAAGGCGGACAACGCTCTGACTGCTGCGGTAAAGGACGCCGCCGCGATCCTGATCAACCTGATCGCGCCGATGATGCCGCATCTTGCGGAAGAATGCTGGCGGGAGATCGGCGGCGAAGGTCTCATCGCCGAGAGGCCTTGGCCGAAATTCGATCCTGCGCTCATCGTCGAGAACGAGATCACGCTGCCGGTCCAGATCAACGGGAAAAAGCGTGCCGATTTGACAATCGCGCGCGACGCAGATCAGAGTGCGATCGAAAGCGCCGTGCTCGCGCTGGATGCCGTCAAGGCCGCGCTCAACGGCGGCCGCCCGAAGAAGATCATCGTCGTGCCTCAGAGGATCGTCAATGTCGTTGTCTGATATAGCTGGCTTCCGTCTTCGGTCCTTGGGCTTCGTAGCCGGCGCATTGTCGCTTGCGGCACTCAGCGGCTGCCAGGTCAGGCCTCTTTATTCCGACGGTCCGACTGGCTCGACGTCGATCGCGCTTGCCGCGATCGAGATTTCGGAAGCCGACGACCGCGTCGAGCAGGAAGTCCGAAATGCCCTCGTCTTTCTGACGTCGCGCGGCCAGGGCGAACCGGTCAATCCGCAATACCATCTGGCGCTTAGCGTCTCGCACCGGACAATGGGCGTGCTCTATGAGAGCACGGATAATGACCATGACGACGACGACGCCGGAGCCGGCCGCATCGTCGTGAAGGCCGACTACAACCTGACCAAGACCGCCACCGGCGAGACCGTGAAGGCAGGCAACCGGACGGCCGTCGCCTTGGTCGACTTCCCCCAGCAGGAATTCGCCAAGATTCGCGCCGTGCGCGACGGCGAGAACCGCGCCGCCAAGGAGCTGGCGGAGATTATCGGGGCCGACCTTGCAGCCGCCCTCGGCCGCTGATCCGATCGTCAGATGAGCGAGGTCAAGTCGCACGAATTCGATAGTTTCCTGCAGCGATCTGCGGCGATCTACCGGCTTTTCCTGCTCTACGGTCCCGATCGCGGCCTCGTCTCGGAACGCGCGTCCGAGCTCGCCGGCAGCTTCGGCATCCCCCTCGATGATCCCTTCGCCGTCGTCAAGCTGGACGCAGCTACCTTGCAGGGCGCCGGTAGCGTGCTTGACGAAGTCAATGCCATCGGCCTGTTCGGCGGCGACAAGCTGGTCTGGGTCCGCGGCGCGTCCGCTGAGAAGGCGCTCACCGAAGCGCTACAGATCCTCGCGGCCGATCCCCCGGCCGGCGCCCGGCTCATCGTCGAAGCCGGCGACCTCAAGAAGGGGGCGGCGCTCAGGAAAGTGGGCGAAACTTCCCGCTCCGTCGCTTCGATCGCCTGCTACAGCGACGACATCAGGGGCCTGCAGGCACTTGTCGACACGGAACTTTCGGAAGCGGGCCTGCGCATCGGTCCCGCCGCGCGTGAACGCCTCGTCGAGGCGCTCGGGGGCGACCGCATGGCTTCGCGCAACGAGCTTCGCAAACTCGCCCTCTATTGCCGCGGCAAGGATATGGTCGATGAGGATGACGTCCTCGGTATCGTCGGCGACGCCAGCGCCATTTCGGTCGATGATGCGGTCGATGCGGTGTTGAAGGGCGACGCCGACGCGCTGCTGCACGCGATGAAGAAGATCACGACATCCAAGACGCCGCCTTTCCTCGTGCTCCAGGCCTGCCTCAGGCAATTCCAGCAGCTCGACGTGATGCGAGCCGAAATGGATGCGAGCCGCCAGTCCGCGGGTCAGGTCGTCGCAAGCCTCGGCCGCGGCCTGCACTTCCGCCGCAAGCCGGTTGTCGAGGCGGCGCTGAAACACTGGACCGGGCCGGCGATTCGACGCGAATTGGGCCGCCTGCAGGCGACCATCTATCAAAGCCGCAGCCGCCAGAGCCTCGAGGAAAGCCTGGTGATCCAGAATCTCCTGGCGATCACCATCCAGTCGGCGCGGCGTTGAGTTTGTACTTCAACGCCGTTCGAGCAGCCGGCAAATCTCTTCCAATTGATCGAGCGTCTTATATGTGATCTTGAGATGCCCGCCGCTGGCCTTGTGGTTGACACTCACTTCGAGGCCGAGGCTATCCGACAGGGTGCGCTCCAGCGCCAGCGTATCGGCGTCCTTTTCCTCGCGCTGGCGGCCCTTTGCGTAGTTGGGATCGTTCTGCGACTTGATGTCGTTCTGCGCCAGCCGTTCGGCCTCGCGAACCGAGAGACCCTTCGAGACGACCGCGCGCGCCAATGCCACCGGGTCCGATGTGGGTATAAGCGCGCGGGCATGGCCCGCGGAAAGGCTGCCATCGGAAAGCATGTCGCGCACGGGCTCCGGCAGCTTTAGAAGGCGCAGGCTGTTCGCAACATGGCTTCGGCTCTTGCCGATGATGTCGCCGAGATCGTTCTGCGTGTAGCCGTGCTCCGCGATCAGTTGCTCGTAGCCCAGGGCCTCTTCGAGGGGATTGAGGTCGGAGCGCTGAACATTCTCGACGATGGCGATTTCGAGCGCCGTCCTGTCGTCGACATCGCGCACGATGACCGGTATTTCGGTGAAGCCGGCAAGTTGCGCCGCGCGCCAGCGCCTTTCGCCGGCGATGATCTCATATCGTTCGTGACCGATGGTGCGCACGACGACCGGCTGAACGATCCCGTGCTGACGGATCGAGCTTGCAAGGTCCTGGAGCTCGGCCTCATCGAACTGCCGGCGGGGGTTGCGAGGGTTACGGGAAACGAACTCGATCGGGATCCGCCGATCGGCACTGATGGTGGCGGCGGGAGCAGCGCCGGTGTGCAGCGGCTGATCCATTTCGCCGATCAAAGCGGCAAGGCCGCGACCCAGACGCCTCTTGGAGCTGTCGTCGTTCATCTGACACCCAATTAATTACGATACCGAAACGATTAGGCGGCCTTCCGCTGCCTTTCGCGCTGAATGACTTCCGAGGCCAACTGGAGATAAGCCTGACTTCCGGCGCATTTAAGGTCATAGAGAATGGCCGGCTTGCCATAGGAAGGTGCCTCGGACACCCGTACATTGCGGGGAATGAGGGTATGATAAACCTTATCCCCCAAGTGCAAGCGGACGTCGCTGACGACCTGCTGGGCGAGATTGTTCCGGGAATCGAACATAGTCAGTACGATACCCTGGATATCGAGGCCCGGATTGACCGTCTGCCGCACCTGATCCACCGTCTCCAACAGCTGGCTCAAGCCTTCAAGCGCAAAAAACTCGCACTGCAATGGCACGAGAACCGAATGCGCCGCCGCCATCGCATTCATCGTCAAGAGATTGAAGGAGGGCGGGCAGTCTACCAGCACATAGGAATAGGCGAGGGCATCCACCGAAGCCAAAGCCTTTCGAAGCCTGAAGACGCGGTCCGATTCCTTGGAAATTTCCATTTCGACGCCGAGCAGATCCATGGTCGAAGGCACGATGGCAAGATTCGGCACCGCCGTATCCTGTGCAATCTGGCCGATGGAATGGGTCCCCATCATCAACTCATAGGAAGACAGATGCCGGGCACGACGCTGTATCCCGAGCCCGGTGCTGGCATTGCCCTGCGGATCGAGATCGACGATCAGCACCCTTTCGCCGATGGCGGCGAGCGCCGTCGCAAGATTGATGGCCGTCGTCGTTTTGCCGACGCCGCCCTTCTGATTGGCAATAGTGATAATCCGATTCTTTGGGCCAAACATGTTTCGCTCGCCTATCACTTCGTCCGACGTGAAAGATTTGCAATCTCGAGCACAACCGAATCCGGCTCGACGACACTTGCATGTTTTATCAGATCGAATTGAAAGCGGCTAACCGCTTTGTCGACTTCCTGCTGATAATCCCGCCCTTTGTGAAAGAAAGCGACCGTTCCGGAGCCTTCAGCGAGCATCCATGGAGCACAATAGTCGAGCAATTGGCTCAGATCGGCGAGCGCACGCGCCGAAATCGCGTCGCAACTCGGGATTTCGGCGGGCGCTGCCTCGATTCGAATCGGATGAACGGAACCCCTGGCTCCGGTTTCCCTCAGCGCAACGCGCAAGAATGCGGCCTTCTTGTTATTACTCTCCACCAGATGGACCCATCCGCCCTCTGCCTCCGAGAGGCAAATCGCCGTAATGACCCCGGGAAATCCGCCGCCGCTTCCGAGATCGACCCAGGTCTTCGGCCCAGGGGAGAGTTGGTAAAGCTGGAGACTATCGAGGATATGGCGCCGCCATAAATCCTCTAGCGTCGACGGCGCGACGAGGTTGATCGATCGCGCCCATTTCTGGAAGAGGGCGGCAAAATGTTCGAGCTTTTGAACCGTTTCACGTGAAACACGCAATCCGTTCAGTGCCTGAGTGAGACTCGCTTGCATTGTATACCTTACCCACCCACACGTTGTGCTTGGCGATCCTGCCTGCGCAGCCAAGACAAAATGAGAGATATAGCCGCTGGCGTCACGCCATCGACTTTCATGGCCTGGGCGAGGTTCCTCGGTTTGTGTTGTGCCAGCTTTTGCTTAAGCTCGTTCGAAAGCCCGGGAAGCACCTCGTAGTCGAAATCATCCGGTATGGACGTATTTTCATCCCGCCTTACACCGGCAATGTCAGTGGCCTGACGCTCCATGTAGACAGCATAGGCCGCATCGATCTCCAGCGCCTCAACCACTCCGGCAGGAATGGTTTGAAGTGCAGGCCAAAGCGGCTTCAAGGCGGCGATCGACTGGTCCGGGTAGGAGAGGATATCGAAAGCGGTCCGACGCTGTCCGTCCTGATTGAGCTTCAGGCCGAAACGCTTGCCTTCGCTTGGCGTGACTGAAAGAGACTGGAGGAGCGTGCGTCCCGTCTCATAGGAATGCTTCCATGCCTCGAAGCGCTGACGGCGCGCGTCGCCGACACATCCCAGGGTAATACCCGCCGGAGTCAACCGCATGTCCGCATTATCTGCGCGCAACGATAGCCTGTATTCCGCCCGCGACGTGAACATGCGATAGGGTTCGGTTATGCCCCGCGAAGTCAGGTCATCGATCATCACCCCGATGTAGGAGTCGGTGCGGCTGAAGAAATGTGGAGCGCGGCCGATCGAGCGAAGCGCGGCATTCAAACCGGCAACGAGCCCCTGAGCTCCTGCCTCTTCGTATCCCGTTGTGCCGTTGATCTGCCCCGCAAGAAATAGTCCGGGCATTTTGCGCACGCCCAAGGACAGTTCCAGCTCCCGCGGATCGACGTGGTCGTACTCGATCGCGTAGCCCGGCTGCAGAATCTTGACCTGCTCTAACCCCGGAATTGTACGAATGAAGGCATCCTGCACATCCTCGGGAAGGGAGGTCGAGATCCCGTTCGGATAAACGGTGTCATCGTCCAGTCCTTCCGGCTCCAGAAATATCTGATGACCGTCCCTCTCGCCGAAGCGAACGATCTTGTCCTCGATAGAGGGGCAATAGCGTGGGCCGACGCCTTCGATCTGTCCCGAATACATCGCGGATTGGTGAATGTTATCGGCGATGATCTTGTGCGTTGCATCCGTGGTTCGCGTTACGCCGCAATCAATCTGACGATTGATGACTGCATCAGTCATGAACGAGAACGGAACTGGGTTTTCGTCCGGACCTTGGCGCCCGACGCGGTCCCAGTCAATCGTGCGCCCGTCCAAGCGCGCCGGCGTGCCGGTCTTCAATCGGCCAAGCTGCAGGCCGAAACGCCGCAGTGTCCCGGAGAGGCCTAGGGACGGTTCCTCACCCACGCGTCCGGCCGGAATCTTGCGCTGACCGATATGGATGAGGCCCTTTAGAAACGTGCCGGTCGTAAGAACGACGGCTGCCGCCCGAAAGACCCGCCCGTCCTTCATAGCCGTGCCACAAACCACACCGTCCTCTGTCAATAGATCGAAGGCATCGCCTTCAATCACCGAGAGGTTTTCGATCCCGCTGATCTCCCGCTGCATTGCCTCGCGATACAGCTTGCGATCCGCCTGCGTCCGTGGGCCGCGCACTGCCGGCCCCTTGCGCCGGTTGAGTAGCCGGAACTGGATGCCGGCAGCATCGGCCACACGTCCCATGAGGCCGTCGAGTGCATCGATCTCCCGGACGAGATGGCCCTTGCCCAGCCCACCGATCGCGGGGTTACAGGACATTACCCCGATGGTATCCATTTTATGCGTAATGAGGACCGTACGGGCGCCGAGCCGCGCAGAAGCCGAGGCAGCTTCGCAGCCCGCGTGGCCTCCACCAATTACGATGACATCATAGTCCGTCATAGACATGCTCCAGCCTAGACCCTTTTCCGGCTTCCGCCTTGATTGTAGGTTCATACGATTGAGTCAAGAGCGTTTCACGTGAAACGCGCGCAATGACTCGCCTGCGTTGTATCGTCGGCCGGGTTACTTTCCGATACAGAACTCGGAGAATATCACGTCCAAAAGGTTCTCTACATCGACCCGCCCGGTTATCCTGCCTAGGGCATCGCCTGCTTGCCGAAGCTGCTCCGCACGCAGTTCTAGGTCGGAAGAAATCAGGCTGCGCTCCAGTGCAGCACTGGCCTGTCGCAGGCAATCGACGTGGCGCTTCCGCGAGGGCATCGCCAAGGCTGTCCTACCGGCCAGATCGGGGAGATGCGACTGCAGCGCCGTCAACAGATCGGCCATGCCTTCAC
Organism: Ensifer sp. R1-3; assembly: GCF_056739175.1. Taxonomy (NCBI): domain Bacteria; kingdom Pseudomonadati; phylum Pseudomonadota; class Alphaproteobacteria; order Hyphomicrobiales; family Rhizobiaceae; genus Ensifer; species Ensifer sp. R1-3. The sequence goes on along the minus strand of NZ_CP096515.1, from coordinate 2,822,019 downwards.
CGGTCCTCGTGGACAGAAAGATGTCCGCATCCGAGGGAGCCCAACTCGGCAAAGGGCGGTCAACCTTGGTTGCGACCCGAATAACGGGCACGTTTTCCGGAAGAACCTCATCAATCCGAAAGTATCCCGGTTTTTCCGATAATAGGAGGACAAGATCGGCATCGGCGATAACCTGCCGCGCTCTCCGAATACCCTCCCGCTCCACAAGCTCGTCCGTTTCACGAAGCCCAGCCGTATCGAAGAGTTTAACTGAGAATCCGGCTAAGGAAAGATCCACGGACAGTACGTCGCGTGTCGTTCCCGCGACCTCCGTCACGATAGCGATGTCCCTTCGCGCCAGGGCGTTCAGCAAGCTCGACTTGCCTGCGTTCGGCTCACCGGCAATGACGATCTTGAGCCCGTCCCGAATGATCTCGGCCAAGCCGGCGCGCGCGATATGTCCATCTATCTCCTGTCGGAGCCTGCCGACATCGTCCCAGATCATCGCGCTGACAGAACCCGGAACATCGTCCTCATCCGCAAAGTCGAGCTCCGCCTCGATCATTGCACGCGAATGGGTCAGCCGTCGGGCCCAACCGGCATAGAGTGCGGACTGCCCGCCACCGGACTGCTCTATGGCGAGACGACGCTGCATTTCCGTTTCTGCCGCAATCAGGTCCGCCAGCCCCTCCACCTCGACCAGATCCAGCTTGCCATTCTGAAAGGCCCGCCTTGCGAATTCTCCGGCCTCCGCATGTCGTAGGCCGCCGGTTGCGGCAAGCTCGTCGAGAATGGCGCTCACCACGGCCCGTCCGCCGTGAACCTGCAATTCGCAGCAATCTTCACCGGTGAAAGACGCCGGCGTCGGAAAATAGAGCACCAGGCCGCTATCCAGCGTTTCACCGTTTCGAGTCCGAATCGTTCTGAGCGTTGCGATGCGCGGCGGGGGCAGGGTTCCGCAAAGTCGCACCAGCGCATCTGCGGTCTCCGGACCGCTCACGCGGATAATGGCAACTCCTGCAGGCAGCGAACCGCTCGAAAGCGCGTAGATCGTATCGGTGGATAGCATCAGCTTACCGGTTTACGGAATGACGAGCAGGGTTCGACGCAGGCCATACCCGCCATCACGGCATCTTGAACATTGGGAATCGGGCAGAGCCAATCGGAAGCGCAACTGTGCGACGCTCGTCGGGCTAAAGCGAAGCGGCCTTATGCACCGAGCCGAGCTCGAAATCAAGTGCCGCCCTGTTTTGGGCGCATCTCCCCGGCGTTTCACGTGAATCACTCCCGTATCGGGCTCGACCGGGATGACAATCGACAGGGGAAAGAATGGCGGCAGGAGGATGTGCTGCATCCCAGATGCACGAAGAGGCCGGCGCTGGACACGCCGGCCTCTTTCCCGAGAAAGAAAGTCTCGCTCTTACGTATTCATCGAGTCGAAGAAGTCGCCATTGGTTTTCGTCTGCTTCAGCTTGTCGATGAGGAACTCGATCGCGTCGGTCGTGCCCATCGGCGCGAGAATGCGGCGCAGCACGAAGATCTTCTGCAGGTCCTGACGCGGGACCAGGAGGTCCTCCTTACGCGTGCCGGACTTCAGGATGTCCATAGCCGGGAAGATGCGCTTGTCCGCAACCTTGCGGTCAAGGACGATTTCGGAGTTGCCGGTACCCTTGAACTCTTCGAAGATGACTTCGTCCATGCGGCTACCGGTGTCGATCAGCGCCGTTGCTATGATCGTCAGCGAACCGCCTTCCTCGATGTTGCGCGCAGCGCCGAAGAAGCGCTTCGGGCGCTGCAGGGCGTTTGCGTCGACACCGCCGGTCAGAACCTTGCCCGAGGAGGGAACGACCGTGTTGTAGGCGCGGCCGAGACGGGTGACCGAGTCGAGCAGGATCACCACATCGCGTCCGTGTTCCACCAGGCGCTTGGCCTTTTCGATCACCATCTCGGCGACCTGGACGTGGCGCGTTGCCGGCTCGTCGAAGGTCGACGACACCACTTCGCCCTTGACCGAGCGCTGCATGTCCGTGACTTCCTCCGGCCGCTCGTCGATCAAGAGGACGATCAGGTAGCACTCCGGATGGTTCGCGGTGATCGAATGCGCGATGTTCTGGAGAAGCACCGTCTTACCGGTGCGCGGCGGCGCTACGATCAGGCCGCGCTGGCCCTTGCCGAGCGGTGCGACCAGATCGATGACTCGCGCCGAGAGATCCTTGGACGTGGGAACCTCGAGTTCCATCTTGAAGCGCTCGTTCGGATAGAGCGGCGTCAGGTTGTCGAAGTGAACCTTGTGGCGGATCTTCTCCGGATCGTCGAAGTTGATCGTGTTGACCTTCAGAAGTGCGAAATAGCGTTCGCCTTCCTTCGGCCCGCGGATCGGGCCCTCGACCGTGTCTCCGGTCTTCAGCGAGAAGCGGCGGATCTGCGAAGGCGAAATATAGATATCGTCAGGACCCGGGAGATAGTTCGCATTGGCCGAGCGCAGGAAGCCAAATCCGTCCTGAAGGACCTCGACGACGCCCTCGCCGATGATCTCGATTTCCTGCTGAGCCAGCATTTTGAGGATCGCGAACATCAGCTCCTGCTTGCGCATCGTGCTGGCATTCTCCACCTCGAGCTCTTCGGCAAAGGCCAGGAGGTCGGTCGGCGTCTTGTTCTTAAGTTCTTGAAGCTTCATTTCAGCCATGAAGGGTCCGTGCTTGATAGGGGATTGGGAGCCGGCGCGATTTGTAAGGGAGCTGCAAGGGGGAAGAGGCAGGCTCTAAAACTTCGTCACAGGCCACAGGAAGAAGGAGATGAGGGAAAATAGCGATTCACGTGAAACGCCGCAAGGGGTCGCAGCAATTTAGCAGCAACTATTGCAGCTGCGAATCGATTGAATTCAAAATGGTTTCACCACGACAAGGATGACGATGGCGATCATCAGCAGGGTTGGCGCCTCGTTCATCAGCCGCCAATAGCGCGCGTCGCGGCGATTCTCGTCCCGCTGGAAGGCTCTCGCCGCGCGGCTGAAATGCACATGCACCAGCGTCAGCAGAAAAACGCAGAGAATCTTCGCATGCAGCCAGCCTCCGACAAAGCCATAGACGCTCCAGGCGAGGTAAAGTCCGAGCACCCATGAGATCATCATGGCCGGATTCATGATGACCTTGAGCAGTCGCTGTTCCATCATCTTGAAGGTCTCGGACTGTTCCGATCCGGGCGCTGCATCGGTGTGATAGATGAACAGGCGCGGCATGTAGAGCAGAGCCGCCATCCAGGAGATCACCGCAATGATGTGGAGCGCCTTGATCCACAGATAGAGGTCGTCCGGCTGCCCGGCGAAGAGGCCGATCAGCAAAGCCGCAAAGGCCGAGACCGCGATGGCCGCACGAAGCCGAGCCCGTTTGCCCGGCCCGCTGTCGGTTTGGCGTTCCCCTCTCATCGCTGCCCTTTCATCGCGATCCTCGAACGCGGGCGACGAGTGCGGCAACGTGATCCGGATCGGCGTCCGGCGTTATGCCGTGCCCGAGATTGAAGATCAGCGGCCCCTGGCCGAGGACGTCCAGGATGCGGTCGGTTCCACGCTCCTGGGCCGCGCCACCGGCCACGACCCGCACCGGATCGAGATTGCCCTGAACCGGCCCGTCCTTCTGCAATTCGGCGGCGAAGGCGAGCGGCACCGACCAGTCGAGGCCGATCGCATCCGCACCGGTCGCCTGCCGATAATTCTTCAGCAGGAGGCCCGCACCCTTCGCGAAAGCGATGATTTTGGCCGAGGGGCGGCGCGCGCGGACGGATGCGATCATCCGCCGGACCGGCTCGATCGCGAAACGCTGGAACTCCTCCTCGCCGAGCACACCTGCCCAGGAATCGAATATCTGCACAGCATCGGCGCCGGCATCGATCTGTTTTACCAGATAGTCGGCGGAAATGTCGGCGAGCAGCGTCAGAAGCCGCTCGAAAGCCTTGGGATGACGATAGGCGAAAAGACGCGCAGGCGCCTGGTCCGGCGTTCCGCGGCCGGCGATCATATAGGTCGCCACCGTCCACGGCGCCCCGCAGAAGCCGAGGAGCGTGGTTTCCGCCGGCAGTTCGCGTCTCAGCCGGGAGACGGTCTCGAAAACCGGAGCCAAGTGAGCGATGACGCCATCGGGGCTCAGCCGGGCAATCCCGTCCTCGTCGATCGGATCCATCCGTGGACCCTGTCCCTCTTCGAAACGAACATTGCGCTTGAGCCCATCGGGTATCACGAGAATATCGGAGAAAAGGATCGCGGCATCGAAGCCGTAGCGGCGGATCGGCTGCAACGTCACTTCGACCGCGAGGTCCGGCGTGTAACAGAGATCGAGAAAGCTTCCGGCCTTCGCGCGCACCGCCCTGTATTCGGGGAGATAGCGTCCCGCTTGTCGCATCAGCCAGATGGGGGGAGGGGTGAGCGCTCTCCCGCTCAAAACCTCCAGCACTTTGCGATGCGTTTCGCTCACTTGCCGCTTCCTAATCTAAAAATAAAACTGAATTTATAAGGTTTCTATTTCTTAGAGTCGGTGGGTATCAAGGATTAAAATCAATCCTCATCCTATCCAGTCCGCGTCAATCTCCGGCAAAGAGGCGGGAGAGATTCCGGCCGAATTGCGCGGTAAGCGGGGAAACCCGGGAAAACACTGCAGAGTCAGCCCCTTGCCGGCGATCGGGAGTTTGCGGTTCCTGTGGATGAGGAGTCGATCTGCGTGACAATTTGTCGTGGCCATGAGTCTTGTCCACATGCCCGGGCAAGAGATTTCCGGTTAGGTGTCAGATGTGAACAAGTCGCCGCTTTTCCACTTGCCTGAAGCCAGGCGCCGCCGTTAGCTGTTTTTGTCCCGCCTTATCAACAGACCGCGGAGAATTGCGTGGAGAACCGCAAAAACTACTTCCATCTGCATTTGATCTCCGATTCGACCGGCGAAACTCTGATCGCCGCCGGCCGAGCGGCTGCTGCGCAATTCCAGTCCTCCCATGCGCTGGAACACGTCTATCCGCTGATCCGCAACCGGAAGCAGCTGATGCAGGTCATGGACGCGGTCGACGGGGCACCGGGAATCGTACTCTACACGATCGTCGACCGGGAACTTGCCGGCCTCATCGATCAGAGATGCCGCGAGATCGGCGTGCCCTGCGTCTCGGTCCTCGACCCGATCATTGAACTTTTCCAATCCTATCTCGGCTCGCCCTCGCGCCGCCGCTCGGGTGCGCAGCATGTCATGGATGCCGAATATTTCGCCCGGATCGAGGCGTTGAACTTCACGATGGATCATGACGACGGTCAGATCCCCTCCGATTTCAACGAGGCGGATGTGGTCCTTGTGGGCGTGAGCCGCACGTCGAAAACACCGACGAGCATCTATCTCGCCAATCGCGGTATAAAGACGGCCAACATACCGATCGTGCCGGGCGTGCCCCTGCCCGATGCGCTCCTGAAGGCGACGAAACCACTCATCGTCGGGCTTATCGCTTCGGCCGAGCGTCTCTCCCAGGTGCGCCAGCATCGCGTGCTCGGAACGACGCAGAGCTTCCACGGGGAAGACTATACCGATCGGGCGGCGATCGCCGAGGAGCTTAAATATGCCCGCTCGCTTTGCGCGCGCAACAACTGGCCGCTGATCGACGTAACGCGGCGCTCGATAGAGGAGACTGCCGCAGCAATCGTTGCCCTGCGGCCGCGGCTTAGATAGAGCGAACCGCAAGAACAGCTTGCAGGTCGCGAACACGGAACCGGAAAATGAAACCCTTGCTCATATTGGCCTCGGCCAGTCCTTTTCGTCGCGCTCTGCTTGCCAATGCAGGACTGGCCTTCGAGGCCCGGGCCGCCGCGATCGACGAGCGTGCGCTCGAGCAGCCGCTGGAAGCGTCTGGCGCTTCGCCGGCTGATGTCGCGCTGGCGCTGGCCGAAGCCAAGGCGAAGGATGTCGCACGATATTTTCCGGACGCCCTTGTCATCGGTTCGGATCAGACGATGTCGCTTGGAACCCGCGTCTATCACAAGCCCCGGGACATAACGGAAGCCGCCGAACATCTCCGGTCGCTCTCGGGCAGGATGCACAGTCTCAACAGCGCGATCGTTCTCGTGCGCAACGACGAGGTCGTTTGGCGGCACGTCTCGACTGCGAACATGACCGTGCGGCCATTGAGCGGCGGCTTCATCGATCGGCATCTTGCAAGGGTGGGCGAGAAGGCGCTGACAAGCGTCGGCGCCTATCAGCTCGAAGGCGAGGGCATCCAGCTCTTCGAGAGGATCGAGGGCGATTATTTCACCATACTCGGCCTGCCGATGCTGCCGCTTCTCTCCAAACTACGCGAACTGGGTGCGATCGATGCATGATTCACGTGAAACATTTGTTAACCATGCCTTTGTCACCGGCTATCCCGTGAAGCATTCGCGATCGCCGCTCATTCATGGCCATTGGCTGAAACAGTTCGGAATTCGGGGGAGCTACCGGGCCCACGAAGTTACGCCCGAGGCCTTTCCCGATTTCATGCGGCAGATCAAGGAAGGAAGAACCGACTTCTGCGGCGGCAATGTCACGATTCCGCATAAGGAGGCCGCCTTCCGGCTGGCCGATCGGCCGGACGAACTGAGCGCCGAACTCGGTGCGGCCAACACGCTCTGGCTCGAGGATGGAAAAATCCGCGCGACGAACACCGACGGGCGTGGCTTCGTCGCCAATTTGGACGAGCGCGCCAAAGGATGGGACCGCATCTCGGCCGCAGTGATTCTCGGTGCCGGCGGCGCCAGCCGGGCCGTGATCCAGGCGATCCGCGACCGCGGGGTCAAGACGATCCATGTGGTGAACCGCACGCCCGAGAGGGCGAGGGAACTGGCCGATCGCTTCGGCACGGCGGTGCACGCACATTCGATGGCGGCGCTTCCCGAAGTCGTTTCCGGCGCCGGCCTCTTCGTCAACACGACCTCGCTCGGCATGGACGGCGAGCCGGCGCCGGCGATCGACTTTTCGGGCCTGGCACCCGACGCCGTCGTCACCGACATCGTCTATGTGCCATTGAAGACGCCGCTGTTGCGGCAGGCGGAAGAGCAGGGCTTCCGCGTCGTCGACGGACTTGGCATGCTTCTGCATCAGGCAGTGCCCGGATTTGAAAAATGGTTCGGACTGAGGCCGGTCGTCGACGAAACGCTAAGACAGATCATCATCAGCGATATGGACAGGCACGCATGATCATCGTCGGGCTTACCGGCTCCATCGGAATGGGAAAATCGACCGCTGCGGGCATGTTCCGGGAACTCGGCGTGCCGGTGAACGATGCCGATGAAGTGGTGCATATGCTCTATAGCGGCGAAGCGGTGGCTCCGGTCGAAGCGGCCTTTCCGGGCGTCGCCAAGGGCGGGGTCATCGACCGGGCCGAGCTTTCGCTGCGGCTTGTTGCGGCACCCGAGCGTTTGGCCGAGCTGGAACGGATCGTCCATCCGCTGGTGCGCGCCAAGGAGCAGGAGTTCGTTGCGCGGCACAGAGCGGACGGTGCACCTTTCGTGCTGCTCGATATTCCGCTTCTCTTCGAGACCAAGGCTGAGGCGCGCCTCGACCGCATCGTCGTCGTGACCTGCGATCCGGAGATGCAGAGGGAACGCGTCATGAAGCGCCCGGGCATGACCGCCGAGAAGTTTGCGATGATCCTCAAGCGGCAGGTGCCCGACAGCGAGAAGCGCGCCCGCGCCGACTATATCGTCGACACAAGCGACAGCTTCGACGTCACGCGGCAGCAGATCCGTGCGATCGTCGATGATTTGCGGGCCGGTTAGTTAGCGCACTTTCAGGAAAAGTGTCAGTGGTCTCCGTCCGGAGGCGACTTCGAAGAGCTAGATCGCTTCGCGAACCGATGCGCTATCATCGGTGCAAACCTGGCACTGAAGCTTCAAATGACGGCGAAATGCCATTAAGAATGGAGGTCAGCTTCGGGTGATTCGCCCCGAAACAGCGTCCACAGGGCTCCCGTATGCGTGAAATCATCTTCGATACGGAAACGACCGGCCTCGACAACCGCGAGGACCGGGTGATCGAGATCGGCGGTATAGAGCTCGAGAACCAGTTTCCGACGGGGCGCACGATCCATATCTATATCAATCCGGGGGAGCGCAAGGTTCACCCGGAAGCCCTGGCCGTCCACGGTATCACCGACGAGTTCCTGAAGGACAAGCCGCCCTTCGCCGATGTCGCCCAGGAAATCGTCGATTTCTTCGGCGATGCCCGTTGGGTCGCCCACAACGCCACCTTCGACATCGGCTTCATCAATGCGGAGTTCGAGCGGCTCGGCCTGCCGCCGATCGGCAGCGACCGGGTTATCGACACTCTGGCTCTTGCCCGCCGTAAGCACCCGATGGGGCCGAATTCGCTCGATGCGCTCTGCCGTCGCTACGGTGTAGACAACTCCCATCGAACCAGGCACGGAGCCCTGCTCGACTCCGAGCTGCTGGCCGAGGTCTATATCGAGATGATCGGCGGGCGCCAGGCCGCGCTCGGTCTCGTGGTGACGGAGGCAGGTGACCGGCCGATCGAGGCTGACGACGGACCGGTCGTCGTGGTCACAAGGGAAAGGCCTCTACGGCCACGGCTGACGGAGGCCGAGATCGCCGCCCATGCGGCGCTCGTCGCGAAGATCGGCGCGAATGCGATCTGGTCGAAATACAGCGAAGCCGATGACGTTCTCAGATCGGAAGCTGTCTAGGCCTATCCGTATTGCGGCGCCCGCGAGGTTTCTCAAGCCGAATCGCATAGACCGGGCACAAAAAACCCGGCTCGGTGAGCCGGGTCTTCCAATCATTCGGACCGATCAGTTGGCCGTGTCGTTGGTATTGGCCACCTGCGCGCGGACCTTTTCCTCGGCCATGCGCTGGGCAAACATCTGCGCGAAATCGATGGGATCGATCATCAGCGGCGGGAAGCCGCCGTTGCGGGTGGCGTCGGCTACGATCTGGCGCGCGAAGGGGAACAGGAGGCGCGGGCACTCGATGAAGAGCAGCGGCAGCATGTGCTCCTGCGGGAAGCCGGCAACGCGGAAGACGCCGCCATAGGCGAGCTCGACGTTGAAGAGCATCTTGTCGCCGTCCTTCGCCTGGGCGCTCAACGACAGGACAACGTCGAAATCATTCTCCGCCAGCGGATTGGCATTGACATTGACATTGATGTTGATCGACGGGGAGCGGTCGCGAGCCTGCAGCGAACGCGGTGCGCCGGGGTTCTCGAAGGAGAGGTCCTTGACGTACTGGGCCAGGATATTGAGCGACGGGCTCTGCTGCTGGGCACTGCCGTTGCCGTTTGATGCGGTATCAGTCGTCATAAGAGTTTCCTCGGACTTCGAATTGGTGAGGCCATCTAGCATTTAGGGCCTGGGCTTACAACCCTCGTGGCCCGGCCTGGCCCGACGCAGGAACACGTCCGACCTTCTTTGGGAACCGGTATTATAGACCCGATTGGAGCCGGGATCAGAAAAAGTGAAGCTCGGATCAATGAGGCGGACGATCCGGCGGCGGCGGCGGGTCGTCTTCGTCCTTTGTCTTGCGCGAAAATTCGTCCTCGTCGAGATCGATCGTCAGCGGGCCGCGGCGCTCCTCGCGAGGGGTGCCAGCGGACTGGGTGCCAGCGGATTGGGGACCAGAGGACTGAGGACCAGAGGATTGAGGGCCAGGGGATTGGCGCCTGGAGGAACGATTGAAGCCGGTTGCGCTGCTCAAAATCGTCATCCTTCTGCGCAGGAAGGCGGCGATGGCGCGCCGGACCGGGGGCAGAAAGATGAGAAGGCCGACGAGGTCGCTGATGAAACCGGGCACGATCAAAAGGATAGCGGCGATGAAGATCAGCACACCGCCGAGAACGTCCAGCCCCGGATCGTTGCCCGTCCGCGCCGCCTCCTGCACGCGCCGGAGCACGCCGAATCCCTGGATGCGCAGGAGCATGATGCCGGCGACGGCACTTGCGAAAACGAGAAGAAGCGTCATCGCCACGCCGATCTCGCGCCCGACGGCGACGAAGCCTGCGATTTCCGCAAGCGGCAGCCCGAGAATGACGAGCGGGATCAGGAAACGCATCGCCCGTGCTCGCAAGAAGGTGAGTGCAATTGTCCGGTCTCCGGTTTATGGGTGCGACATCGTCGTTTGAATGGTCTATCCTTCCGGACTATATGGAACAGTACGAGAAATTCTAACAGCGGTTCCGGGTGGAAATGGGCTCTTTTGATTTCATCACATTTTTTTTCCTGATCGCTGCCGTGGTCATCTTCCTGCAATTGCGTAGCGTCTTAGGTCGCAGGACCGGCAGCGAGCGGCCTCCTTTCGATCCCTACTCTCCACGGGATATCGCTCAAGGGCCGGAAGCCAAGGATAACGGCAAGGTCGTTCAGCTTCCACGTCGCGAGACGGCGGAGGACGAGTCGCGCTATGCCGCGATCGAGATCGTCGCCAAGGCCGGAACTCCGCTGAATGCCCAACTCCGGGCAATGACCGACGCGGATCCCAACTTCAATCCGGCCGAATTCCTCAACGGTGCGAAGATGGCCTACGAGATGATCGTCATGGCCTTTGCCGACGGCGACCGCAAAACCCTCAAGGGTTTGCTGTCCCGCGAGGTCTACGAGGGCTTCGAGGCCGCGATTGCGGAGCGCGAGGCCAAGGGCGAGGTGGTCAAGTCGACCTTCGTCGGCATCGACAAAGCCGATATCGTGCACGCGGAGATCAAGGACGCCGAGGAAAACATAACGGTCAGGATCATCAGCCAGCTTATTTCCGCGACCTACGACAAGCAGGGGAAACTGGTCGACGGAGACGCCGATTCGGTTGCCGAAGTGAACGACCTGTGGACTTTTGCGCGCGATATCCGTTCACGCGACCCGAATTGGAAGCTGATCGCCACCGAATCGGAAAACTGACCGGGAAGCGGGCGGCCATGGCTTTTCATCTCGAGCCGGTCTCCTTTTCGGAGCTGCCCGGCTGGTCTGCGGACGACCCGGCGCCGGTGATCGCTTCGCTTCGGCGCTGTCACCGGCATGCAACGGAGGTGAAGCCGTACAAGACCGGCTCGCTCGGCATTTCGGTCGGCGACCTCCTGCCCGCCTTCGAGGCGGCGGGCAGCGATTTCTCCGATGCGGCGGCCGCACGCGCATTTTTCGAGGCCCAGTTCGTTCCGTTCCGCGTCTGCCCGGAAGAGAAAAGGACCGGCTTCGTCACTGCTTTTTACGAACCGGAGGTCGAGGTACGGGCTGGGCCGGATGCGGAGTTCCGCTTTCCCTTCTACCGGCGTCCCTCGGACCTCGTCGATATCGACGACACGAACCGGCCGGCAGGAATGGACCCTTATTTCGTCTTCGGCCGCCGCCGTGACGGCAGGATCGAGGAATATCCGGACCGCCGCGCGATCGAAGAAGGATTTCTCGCCGGCCGCGGACTGGAAATCGCCTATGCCCGCTCCAAGGTCGACGTGTTCTTCGTCCATGTGCAGGGTGCGGCGCGGTTGATCTATCCGGACGGATCGCGCCGCCGCATCACCTATGCCGCCAAAACCGGGCACCGCTTTTCCGCCGTCGGGAAGCTGTTGATCGATCGCGGCGAGATTGATGCCGCCACCGTGTCGATGGCGAGCATTCGCGCCTGGCTGGCGGCCCATGCCGACAGGGCGGACGAGGTTCTGTGGCACAACCGGTCCTTCATCTTTTTCCGCGAGGCGCCGGTCGATGAGGAGGGGCTTGGCCCCGTGGCGGCTGCCAAGGTGCCGCTCGAGCCGGGACGCTCGCTTGCGGTCGACCGCCTCATCCACACATTCGGCGTTCCCTTTTACGTCGCGAGCGAAACCCTGACCCATCTCGACGGCGGACATCCCTTCGGTCGCCTGATGCTCGCGCTCGACACCGGTTCGGCCATCGTCGGCCCGGCGCGCGGCGATATCTTCACGGGCTCCGGCGACCAGGCGGGGGAACTCGCGGGTTGCGTGCGCAACGACGCAGACTTCTTCATTTTCGTACCCCGCGCGGCCGCGGTCCGATATCGCCCGCAGTCCAGCCATGGCTAAGGACAAGAAGCTTTCCACCGAGGACCGCATTCTCTGGGGGAAGGTCGCGCGTTCGGCGCGGCCCATGCCCGGGCGGTTGGAGAATCTCGAGGAGCTGCTGGGCGGGACCGCGGAAATCAAGGCTGTACCCGGCCCGGAGGCGGCGCCTTCCTCGAGCACGCCCGAAAAGGCCGGCAGGGGCTTTTCTCTCGGCCGCGACAAGGCAGAACACCGCCCTCATCATCCGCTGGAGCGGCCCGTCAAACGCAAACTTGCCAAGGGCCGGCTGACGCTCGAGGCGAGGATCGACCTGCACGGCATGATCCAGAGCGAGGCGCACGGACTGCTGCTGCAGTTCCTCCTCAGGGCGCGCGACCGCGGCTTGAGGCATGTCCTCGTCATCACCGGCAAAGGGACGTCGCTCGGCAGCGACGGCGCCCTGAAGCGGGCCGTGCCGCTCTGGTTCTCGCTTCCCGAGTTCCGGCCATTGATATCGTCCTACGAACCGGCAGCCCGCAATCACGGCGGCGAGGGCGCGCTCTATGTGCGGCTGGCGCGTGCGAAGGGAGGCGCATCATGACTCCCTTCGGCGAAGCCGTGCGCGAACTTCGCCGGCGCAAGGGCGTGTCTCAGAAGGAGATGGCGGCGGCGATCGGGGTTTCGCCCGCCTATCTGTCCGCTCTCGAACACGGCAAGCGGGGAGCGCCGAGCTTCGACTTCCTCCAGCGCGTTGCCGGCTATTTCAACGTGATCTGGGACGAGGCCGACGAACTCTTCCGGATAGCGCATCTTTCAGACCCGAAAGTCGTGCTCGACACGTCCGGCCTTCCGCCCGGTCACACCGCCTTCGCCAACCGTTTGAGCATGGAGATTCGCGGCCTGTCGGCGGAGACGATTCGGGCGCTGGAAGATGTTTTGGAAAAAGCCACATTTCCTGATAAGGACAGGGGATGAAAGCCCCTCCCGGCCGAGATCTTCGCGTCGGGATTTGGAACCATTGGACAAATTTTCTATAGTCCGCGAGGCATCTCGCGCTGTGATTCGCAATGAATCGCGACGTCCGAAAACCTGGAAAGACCTGAGCCCGAATGACCGATATTTCTGAGACCGAAGCCGGCGCAATCGCCGAATATGGTGCCGATTCCATCAAGGTGCTGAAAGGCCTCGATGCCGTGCGCAAGCGCCCGGGCATGTATATCGGTGACACCGACGACGGCTCGGGTCTGCACCACATGGTCTACGAGGTCGTGGACAACGCGATCGACGAGGCGCTTGCCGGCCATGCGGACATCGTGACCGTCACGCTCAATCCCGACGGATCCGTCACGGTGACGGACAACGGCCGCGGCATACCGACGGACATCCACCGGGAAGAGGGCGTCTCGGCGGCGGAAGTCATCATGACGCAGCTTCATGCCGGCGGGAAATTCGACCAGAATTCCTACAAGGTCTCCGGTGGCCTGCACGGCGTCGGCGTTTCGGTCGTCAACGCCCTCTCCGTGTCGCTGAAGCTCAAGATCCGCCGGGCCGGCAAGATCCACGAAATGAGCTTCACCCACGGCGTAGCGGACGGGCCGCTCAAGGTGACGGGCGACGCCGGCGGCGAGACCGGAACCGAGGTCACCTTCACGCCGAGCGAACAGACCTTCTCGAACATCGAGTTCGAGTTCGGCACGCTCGAGCATCGACTGCGCGAACTCGCCTTCCTGAATTCCGGCGTGCGCATCGTGCTGACCGACAAGCGCCATTCTGACATCCGTCGGGAAGAAATGATGTATGACGGCGGTCTCGAGGCGTTCGTCGCCTATCTCGACCGGGCGAAGAAGCCGCTCGTGCAGAAGCCGGTGTCGATCCGCGGCGAGAAGGACGGCATCACCGTCGAAGTCGCAATGTGGTGGAACGACAGCTATCACGAGAACGTGCTGTGCTTCACCAACAACATTCCGCAGCGCGACGGCGGCACGCATATGGCCGGCTTCCGCGGCGCGCTCACGCGTCAGATCACCTCCTATGCCGATACATCCGGCATCACCAAGAAGGAAAAGGTATCGCTCACGGGCGACGATTGCCGCGAGGGGCTGACGGCTGTGCTGTCGGTGAAGGTTCCCGATCCCAAATTCTCCTCGCAGACCAAGGACAAGCTGGTGTCCTCGGAAGTCCGCCCGGTCGTCGAAAGCCTGGTCAACGAGGCCCTGAGCGTCTGGCTCGAAGAACATCCTTCCGATGCCAAGATTCTCGTGGGCAAGGTCGTGGAGGCGGCCGCCGCGCGCGAAGCCGCGCGCAAGGCACGCGAGTTGACGCGCCGAAAAGGTGCGCTCGACATCTCGTCGCTTCCCGGCAAGCTCGCCGATTGTTCCGAGCGCGACCCGGCCAAATCCGAACTCTTCCTGGTGGAGGGCGACTCGGCAGGCGGCTCGGCCAAGCAGGGCCGCTCGCGTGAAAACCAGGCGATCCTGCCACTGCGCGGCAAGATCCTCAACGTCGAGCGCGCGCGTTTCGACAAGATGCTGTCGAGCCAGGAAATCGGCACGCTGATCACCGCGCTCGGCACGTCGATCGGCAAGGACGAGTTCAACGCCGACAAGCTGCGCTATCACAAGATCATCATCATGACGGATGCCGACGTCGACGGGGCCCACATCCGCACGCTGCTGCTCACCTTCTTCTTCCGGCAGATGCCGGAGCTGATCGAGCGCGGCCACCTCTACATCGCCCAGCCGCCGCTTTACAAAGTGGCGCGCGGCAAGTCCGTCCAGTACCTCAAGGACGAGAAGGCGCTCGAAGATTATCTGATCAGCATGGGCCTCGAGGAGGCGTCGCTCGAACTCGCTTCGGGCGAAGTGCGCGTCGGCCAGGACCTTCGCGAGGTCATCAACGACGCGCTGCGCCTGCGCTCGCTGATGGAGGGGCTCCACTCCCGCTACAATCGCTCGGTCGTGGAGCAGGCCGCCATCGCCGGGGCGCTCAACGTGGAACTCAACGGCGAACGCGACGAATATCAGTTGATCGCCGCCGAAGTGGCCCGCCGGCTCGATGTCATCGCCGAGGAGACCGAACGCGGCTGGGAGGCAGCGGTGACGGCGGAAGGCGGGCTGAAGCTCGAGCGCATGGTGCGCGGCGTCAAGGAAGCGGCCGTGCTCGACATGGCGCTGATCGGTTCTTCCGATGCCCGCCATATCGATCAGCTCAAGGCACGGCTGAAGGAGGTCTATGGCGCTCCGCCGGTGCTGCGCCGCCGCGACGGCACGCAGGAGATCAGCGGTCCGCGCGCCCTCCTCGACGCGATCTTCGCCGCCGGCCGCAAGGGGCTCACCATGCAGCGCTACAAGGGCCTGGGCGAAATGAACGCCGAGCAATTGTGGGAGACGACCCTCGATCCGAACGTCCGTTCGCTGCTGCAGGTCAAGGTTACCGATGCGACGGATGCGGACGGTCTGTTCTCGCGCCTGATGGGCGACGAAGTGGAGCCGCGGCGCGACTTCATCCAGGAAAACGCACTGAGCGTCGCCAATCTCGATATTTGACGCGCAAGTGTAGCCGCAGCACTTTGATCATAGCTTCGACAAGAGCAGGGCGGTCCTCCGCCCTGCTCTCGTCTTTACGGAAGCTCGATCGCTCGCGGATCATTCGCCCGTGAAACGTCCTTCGAAGACGAGTTCGCTGATGGGCTTGCGCTGGCTTGGTTTTTCGCGTTCCCGCAGATCGTCCGGCAGGGTGGAAGGATCCGCAATCCTGCCGATCGCAACGGCTGCCTCGACCCGGTAGTGCTCCGGAACGCCGAGCACCTGCATGGCCTTCTCCCTGTCGACCCCCGCCATCGCATGGGCATGCCATCCGGCGAGCTGCGTCTGCAGCGCCAGCGCGAACCAGGACGCTCCCGTGTCGAAGGCATGCGTAAAGGCCGGCCTCAGTTCGCCGGTCGTTGTGACCCTGTGGGTTTTCGAAAGGATGATGACCAGGGCAGATGCGTTTTTCGCCCAGCGCTGGTTGCCCTCGTCGAGCGTCGACAGCAGGCGAACGAAATGCTCGGTGCCGTGGCGGGCGTAGACGAAGCGCCAGGGCTGAAGATTGCTGGCCGAAGGCGCCCAGCGCGCCGCTTCGAAAAGGGCGAGCAGATCCTTTTCCCCGATCTCCTCGCCGGTAAAGGCGCGCGGCGACCAGCGCTCCAGAAAGATCGAGTGGATGGGGTGATCGGCTCTTCTATGGTTGATTTCTGTCACGAACGAACATCCTTATTCTTGCAGATACGCACCTGTCCGACGCATCGCCATTCCTGCGCGTCAGCTCAATATAGGCGAGAAGGATCCGTAAACGGCAATCATGCGATTGTCGAACCGGCGAAAAAAGTTGTATAAGTTCTGTAGATTTTTTGAGGAAGGACTCGCCATGAATCTGAAAGACCCGTCGCTGTCTCGCCAGGCTGCTCTCGTGGGCGAGACCTGGATCGAAGCCGACCCGAAGAATGCGATCGAGGTGAACAATCCGGCGACCGGCGAAATCATCGGCCGCGTCCCGAAGCTCGGCGCCGCCGAGACCCGAACCGCGATCGAGGCCGCGGCGCGGGTGCAGAAGGAATGGGCGGCGAGGACCGCCAAGGAGCGCTCGGCGGTGCTGCGCCGCTGGTTCGAGCTGATGATCGAGAACAAGGACGATCTCGGCCGGATTCTGACGATGGAGCAGGGCAAGCCGCTAGCGGAGGCGACAGGCGAGATCGTCTACGGAGCGAGCTTCATCGAATGGTTCGCGGAAGAGGCGCGGCGTGTCTATGGCGATCTCGTCCCCGGCCATCAGAAGGACAAGCGCATTCTGGTGATGAAGCAGCCGATCGGCGTCGTCGCCGCGATCACGCCGTGGAACTTCCCGAACGCGATGATCACCCGCAAGGCCGGGCCGGCCTTTGCCGCCGGCTGCGCCATGGTCTTGAAGCCGGCCGCGCAGACGCCGTTTTCGGCCATCGCCATCGCCGTGCTCGCCGAGCGCGCGGGCATGCCGAAAGGTCTCTTCAGCGTCATTACCGGCTCCGCGCGCGAGATCGGCGCCGAGATGACTTCGAACCCGACCGTCCGCAAGCTTACCTTTACCGGCTCGACCGAGGTCGGCGCAGAGCTCTACCGCCAGAGCGCGGCAACGATCAAGAAGCTTGGCTTGGAACTCGGCGGCAACGCCCCGTTCATCGTCTTCGATGATGCCGATCTCGATGCGGCGGTCGAAGGCGCGCTGATCGCCAAGTTCCGCAACAATGGCCAGACCTGCGTCTGCGCCAACCGCATCTATGTGCAGGACGGCGTCTACGAGGCCTTCTCCGACAAGCTCGCCCAGGCCGTCGCCAAGCTCAAGACCGGCAACGGCATGGAGGACGGCGTCATCCTCGGACCGCTGATCGACCAGCCGGCGCTGGAAAAGGTCGAGGAGCATGTGGCGGATGCGCTTGCGAAGGGCGCGCGCGTGGTGCAGGGCGGCCGTCGCCATTCACTCGGCGGCACCTTCTACGAGGCGACGGTGCTGGCCGACGTGACCCAGGCGATGGCGGTCGCGCGGGAAGAGACCTTCGGACCGGTAGCGCCGCTCTTCCGCTTCAAGGACGAGTCGGATGTGATCGCACAGGCGAACGACACCGAGTTCGGCCTCGCCTCCTATTTCTACGCCAAGGACCTCGCCCGCGTCTTCCGCGTGGCGGAAGCGCTGGAATACGGCATGGTCGGTGTCAATACAGGCCTGATCTCCACGGCCGAAGCACCCTTTGGTGGCGTCAAGCTCTCGGGCCTTGGCCGCGAGGGCTCGAAATACGGCATCGAGGAATTCATGGAGATCAAATATGTCTGCCTCGGCGGCATTGCCTGAGGCTGCTCGCGATCGGAAACAAGCCGGCCGGAAAGTTCTGGCCGGTTTTTTCTTTTACCGTTAAGAGGTTAATCGACGTTTTGAAATTCGGGATTGCCCCTCACCCTAACCCTCTCCCCGCAGGCGGGGAGAGGGGACTGGAGCGGTGCGGCATATCCCTTCTCCCCGCAGGCGGGGAGAAGGTGCCGGCAGGCGGATGAGGGGCAGAGAAAGCGGACGACTTCTCCGCATCCCAACCAGACAGACTCGGACGCAAGAGGAGACGACTATGCCCGCCCCCAAAAACACCTTCAAAGCGGCGATCCGCGAAAACCGCTTTCAGCTCGGTCTCTGGGTGGCGCTCGCCAGTCCCTATGCGGCGGAAGTGGTGGCCGGCAGCGGTTATGACTGGCTGCTGATCGATGGCGAGCATGCGCCGAACGACCTTCCCATGCTGGCGGCGCAGTATCGCGCCGTCGCCGGCGGAGGCAGTCATCCGATCGTCCGCCTGCCGGTCGGCGACGCGGTCATGATCAAGCAGATCCTGGATGCCGGCGTGCAAACGCTGCTGATCCCGATGGTCGACAATGTCGAGCAGGCGCGGCAGCTCGTGCGCGCCGTGCGCTACCCGCCGCATGGCGTTCGCGGTGTCGGTGCCGCGCTCGGCCGGGCAACGAACTTCAGCCGCATCGGCGACTATCTCGAAAACGCCAACGACGAGATCTGTCTGCTGCTGCAGATCGAGAGCCGGGCAGGGCTCGAGGCGATCGACGCCATCGCTGCGCTGGACGGCGTCGATGGCCTGTTCGTCGGTCCGGCGGATCTTGCCGCGGACATGGGACATCTCGGAAATCCGGGCCATCCGGAGGTGCGGACAGCGATAATCGAGGCCTTCGCGCGGATCGAGCGCGCCGGCAAGGCGCGTGGCATCATGACCCTCGATCCCGCCCAGGCGCGCGACTATCGTGACCTCGGGGCCGATTTCATGGCGATCGGCACCGACGTGACATTGCTCGTCAGCGCAACGGAGCGGCTGCGCCGGGAATTTCTTGGAGAGAGCGGACCGACACGGATAGAATCCGGCTATTGATCGATCTGCCTACTACGAAATCGACTGGAGCAGCGTCTCCCGCGCCGATTTCAGGTGTCGCCGGCAGGCCTGTTCGGCGAGCATGGGATCGCGCGATTGCAGCGCGACGATGTAGTCGAGATGCTCCTCCAGCGCCCGGGCGTTGCGCTCCCGCGCATTCGCCTTGTTCCACTGGTAGTGATAGTGGAAGACGATGGCGATGACATCGTAGAAGTCGATGATGAAGCGGTTGCTCGACGATTTGTGCACCAGCAGGTGGAGGCGCTCGTCGAGTTCGGAAAATTCGCTGTAGCGATTGTCGATGTCGGCGAGGATCTCCCGATGCACCGCCTCGATCTTCTTCAGCTCCTCCCAGGCCGGGTCCTGGTCGGGAAGGGAGACGAAGCGGGCGGCCGAGCGCAGCTCGAACATCTCCCTTACTTCCGTCAGTTCGAGTGCGAATTCGCGCGTGAACCCCTTGAGAACCCAATGGCTGTTCGGTCGTTTTTCGATCAGCCCGAAACGGCTGAAGCGGATCAGGAATTCGCGCACGCTGGTCGTCCCGGCGCCGATTTCGCGGGCAAGCTCGAGCTCGTTGATCTGCATGCCGGGCTCGGCGCCGCCTGCCAGAATCCGGCGCATGAAGCTCCGCTCGATCCTCTCGGCGAGCGA
Source organism: Ensifer sp. R1-3 (assembly GCF_056739175.1). Classification (NCBI taxonomy): domain Bacteria; kingdom Pseudomonadati; phylum Pseudomonadota; class Alphaproteobacteria; order Hyphomicrobiales; family Rhizobiaceae; genus Ensifer; species Ensifer sp. R1-3. Next base: position 2,802,471 of record NZ_CP096515.1, on the reverse strand, counting down.
ATCGGTCTCCGCGGTCGGGAAGTAGTCCGAGGGCTCAGGCCTTCTCAGCACCGTCTTGCTGCGCTTGTCCCAGGCGATGAGGCTCAGTTCCTCGCAGCGCGTAAGGATGGCGCGCACGGTCGTGCGGCTGACACCGAGTGCCTGCCCGAGCTCCGGTTCGGACGGAAGCGTGGTGGTCTCCGCGAACAGCTCGAGGCAGCGGTTGAAGGCATCCTTGAAGACGGTGTTTTGCTTCGCCATTGGCGCGGATCCGGCCCGGTTCGGGTTTCTGGTGTCGGCACGCCGTGGCTCCGTTCCGCGACGACCGCAATGGCCCCATAATAGCCATTGACGAACATCTGTCTATTGTAGATAAAAGACAGAACTGGTGCTTGCACATGTTGGAAACCGTTCGGGAGGAGCTTGATTTGCCCGCACCGTCTTCGATCCTTCTTTCGCCGGACGATAACGTCGTCGTCGCCACCGCGGCGATTGCGCCGGGCGACCGGCTGGCCGGCGGAGTGTCGGCGGTCGCGCGCATAGAGCCGGGCCACAAGGCCGCGATCCGCAGGATCGACGTCGGTGAGCCGGTGGTCAAATACGGCCAGGCGATCGGCCGCGCCACATCCCCCATCGCGCCCGGCGAGCACGTTCATTCTCATAATCTTGCCTTCGATCAGGGCCGGCTCGCCATTGGCGCCGCCGTTCCGCCGGAGGCTGCGAGCGAGGCGGACAAGGCGCGCACATTCCTCGGCTATCGCCGGGCGGACGGTAGGGCCGCAACGCGCAACTATATCGGCATCGTCGCCAGCGTGAACTGTTCCACCACGGTCTGTCGCGCGATCGCCGACGAGGCGAACAGGCGCATTCTGCCGAAATATGAAGGCATCGACGGTTTCGTGCCGATCGTCCACGACCAGGGATGCGGCATGTCGTCCACCGGCGACGGCATGAAGAACCTGCACCGGACGCTCGCCGGCTATGCGCGCCACGCGAATTTCGGCGGCGTGCTGATGGTCGGGCTCGGCTGCGAGGTCAATCAGCTGACGCTCTACGGCCAGAGCGGGGCCGGGGCCGAGAAGCGGCATTTCAACATCCAGGAGGCCGGCGGTTCGCGCCGCTCGGTCGAGCGCGCCCTCGGCATTCTCGACGAAATCGCCAAGGAAGTCGCGGCCGCCCGGCGCGTGCCGATCCCGGTCAGCGAGATCATCGTCGGCCTGCAATGCGGCGGTTCGGACGGGCTTTCCGGCATCACCGCAAATCCGGCGCTCGGTGCGGCGGTCGACATACTCGCCGCCGCCGGCGGCACGGCGATCCTTTCCGAGACTTCCGAGATCTACGGAGCCGAGCATCTGCTGCGCAGCCGAGCGGTCAACGAGACGGTCGCGGTCAAGCTTGACGGCCTGATCGCCTGGTGGGAGGACTATGTGGCGATGCATGGCGCCTCGCTCGACAATAATCCTTCGCCGGGTAACAAACGCGGCGGCTTGACGACGATTCTCGAGAAGTCGCTTGGCGCCGTCGCCAAGGGCGGCCGCTCGCCGTTGACGGCTGTCTACAATTACGCCGAGCGCGTGACGGAGCCCGGCCTGGTCTTCATGGACACGCCCGGCTACGATCCGGTCTCGGCAACCGGCCAGGTCGCCGGCGGAGCCAACGTCATCGCGTTCACGACCGGCCGCGGCAGCTGTTTCGGCTGTCGGCCGGCGCCGTCGATCAAGCTCACCAGCAACACGGCGCTCTATCGGGCCATGGAAGAGGACATGGACATCGACTGCGGCGTCATCGCCTCGGGTGAAACCACCATCGCCGATCTCGGCCGGGGGATTTTCGAGCTCATCATAGAGACCGCCTCGGGCCGCAAGACCAAGAGCGAGCTTTTCGGCTACGGCGACAACGAATTCGTGCCCTGGCATCTGGGGGCGACGCTCTAGGCTGAAGGGGCGAAGCGAGACGCGTAAGGGCGCAATCCTTGGGGAGGAGACAAGGAATGCAGACGAGAAGGATAGGCCGGACCGCGCTTGCGGTGACCGAATACAGTTTCGGCACGGCGGGACTGGGCGGTCTCTATCGCGAATGTACCGGCGAAGCGGCGATGGCGACGCTCGACGCCGCCTGGGAAGCGGGTATCCGCTATTTCGATACAGCGCCGTTCTATGGGCTGGGCCTTGCCGAGCGGCGGGTCGGCGACTTCCTGCGCGACAAGCCGCGTGACAGCTTCGTGCTGTCGACGAAGGTCGGCCGCCTGCTTCATCCGGTGCCTGAGAACCAGGTCCCTGACTATTCCTACGTCAAGCCGCTGAACTTCGACGTCACCTATGACTACGGCTACGACGCGATCATGCGTTCGGTCGAGATGAGTTATGCCCGTCTCGGTCTCAACCGCATCGACATTCTTTATGTCCACGACATCGGCGGCTACACGCATGGCGCGGCGAAAAACGCCGTCTACCTGCGGCAGCTTCTGGATTCCGGCCTGAAAGCACTCGATGAGCTGAAATCGAGCGGCGTCATTTCAGCCTACGGCCTCGGCGTCAACGAGGTGCCGGTCTGCCTGGATGTCATGCGCCAGGCCGACATCGACTGCATCCTGCTTGCCGGTCGCTATACGCTCCTCGACCGCTCCGCGGTTGCCGAGCTCCTGCCGCTCTGCGCGAAGAAGGACACCTTGCTGGTCGTCGGCGGCGTGTTCAATTCCGGCATTCTCGCGACCGGACCGATCGAGGGAGCGCATTTCGATTACATGCCCGCGACCGGCGAGGTGCGCGCCAAAGTCGCGGCGATGGAGCGTATCGCCGGAGAGCGCGGCATGCCGCTGGCCGCCCCGGCCCTGCAGTTCCCGCTGGCCAATCCTCACGTCGCCTCGGTGCTGCTCGGAACCGCCAAACCGTCGAGCCTGACGCGCAACATGGAACTGACCCGCTACGGGATCGCGCCGGAAGATTACGCGGCCTTCGAACCCCATACGCTTGTCGCGCCCGAGCTGGGGCCGGAGGCGGTAAGGGCCTGATGCTTCGCCGCCCTCGATGGCGGCCGCCACTCTCATAAGCAACCGGGCCCGCATGCACCTGGCGGCCCGGTCGATAACGGAACAAGGTGTCACTGAGAGGAGAACCCGATGAGCATAGCCAAGCGCATTCTTTCACGCCGTGCCTTCAACGCCCTGGCCGGCGCCGCTTTCGTCGCCGCAATGGTCCCCGCGACCTCTTTCGCGCAGGACGTCACGATTCCCATCATCGTCAAGGACACCACCTCCTTCTACTGGCAGATCGTGCTTGCGGGCGCGCGCGCCGCCGGCAAGGACCTCGGCGTCAACGTGCCGGAGCTCGGCGCCCAGTCGGAATCCGACATCAACGGCCAGATCACCATCCTTGAAAACGCCGTTGCGGGCGCGCCGGCCGCGGTCGTGATCGCGCCGACGGAGTTCAAGGCGCTCGGCAAGCCCGTCGACGAGGCTGCGAAATCGGTTCCGGTGATCGGCATCGATTCCGGGGCGGATTCGAAGGCCTTCACCTCCTTCCTCACCACGGACAACGTCCAGGGCGGACGCATCGCCGCCGACGGTCTTGCCGCCGCCATCAAGGAGGCGACCGGCAAGGAAGAGGGCGAGATCGCGATCATCACCAGCCTGCCGGGCGTCGGCTCGCTCGACCAGCGCCGCGAAGGCTTTCTCGATCAGGTCAAGACGAAATATCCGGGCCTGAAAGTGGTTGCCGACAAGTATGCCGACGGACAGGCGACGACCGGTCTCAACATCATGACCGATCTGATCACCGCCAACCCCAATCTCGTCGGCGTTTTCGCCTCGAACCTGATCATGGCGCAGGGCGTCGGCCAGGCGATCGCCGAGAACAAGCTCGGCGACAAGATCAAGGTGATCGGCTTCGACAGCGACGAGAAGACCGTGGGCTTCCTCAAGGAAGGCGTGCTGGCGGGCCTCGTCGTCCAGGATCCCTACCGCATGGGCTATGACGGCGTGAAGACGGCTCTTGCGGTCTCCAAGGGCGAGAAGGTCGAAGCCAATGTCGATACCGGCGCCAATCTGGTCACCAAGGCCAATATGAGCGAACCGAAGATCGACGCGCTTCTGAATCCGAAGGTCAACTGACGAACGGAATTGCGCGGCGCCGCAGGACCGGCGCTGCGCATCGCCTTCAGGAGAACAGTGCAACGGCCGAGGGGATCGGCCGTTGCGATCCGGGAAGTGGAGGACAATGCCATGATAGGGCTTCAAGAGGTCAGCCATCGCCATGACGAACAGGTGAGGGCGGCGGGCGGCCATCCGGTTCCGAAGGGCGCACCCATCCTGGAACTCCGCGGCCTGCAGAAAAACTATGGCGCGGTCGAGGCTCTGAAGCCCGCGACGATGACCTTTCTATCCGGCGAAATCCACGCGATCGTCGGCGAGAACGGTGCCGGCAAATCGACGCTGATCAAGCTCCTGACCGGGGTCATTGCCCGCAGTGCCGGAGAAATCCGCTGGTGCGGCGAAACTGTCGACCTCGCCACGCCCAACGAAGCGATCGCCCGCGGCATCAATGCGGTTCACCAGGAGGTGGTGCTTTGCCCGCATCTGAGCGTTGCGGCGAACATGTTCCTGGGCGACGAGATGAACCGGCGCGGGCTGATGCGCAAGCGCGCGATGACCGGCGCGGCCCAGGGCGTGCTTGACGATCTCGGCTTCAATCTGCCCGCCAATGCCGAACTCGGCAGCCTGACGATCGGCCAGCAGCAGCTGGTCGCCACTGCTCGGGCGGCCATGCGCGGCACGCAGTTCCTCATCTTCGACGAGCCCACGGCCTATCTCACGCGACAGGAATCGGCACAGCTTTTCCGCCTGATCCGCCGGCTGCAGGGCGAGGGCGTCACGATCGTCTATATCAGCCACAGGCTGGAAGAGGTGTTCGAGCTTGCGGACCGCGTCTCGGTGCTTCGCGACGGCACGCATGTCGGCACGCGCGCGATTTCCGAGACGAACGAGGCCGAGCTCATCACTTTGATGATCAACCGCACGATCGAACAGATCTACCACAAGGAACGTTTCGAACCGGGCGAGATGATCGTCGAGACGCGCGGGCTCTCCGGTCCAGGTTTCCGCGACATATCGCTCTCGGTCAGGGCGGGCGAGATCGTCGGGCTCTACGGTCTGATCGGCGCCGGCCGCAGCGAATTCGCGCTCGGCCTTTACGGGCGCAATCCGGTGAGCGCCGGAGAGATCTTCTGGCAGGGCCGCAAGGTCGCGATAGGCAATGAGCGGAAGGCCATGGATCTCGGGATCGCGCTCGCGCCGGAGAGCCGCCGCGATCAGGGCCTGTGCCTCAACCTGCCGATCGGCGTCAATATCAACCTGCCTGTTTTCAAAAGGCTGACGCGCGGCTTGACGATCAACCGTGCGCAGGAGGCCTCCAATGCCGAACGTCAGATTAGGGATCTGAACATCAAGACGCCGTCGCGGCGGGTGCTTGCCTCCGCCATGTCCGGCGGCAACCAGCAGAAAATCGTTATCGGCAGATGGCTGAGCCACGGAGCGAAGCTCTTCATCTTCGACGAGCCGACCGTGGGCGTCGATGTCGGCACCAAGGCGGAAATCTACCGGCTGTTTGCGCGGCTTCTGGAGAAGGGGGCAGGGATCATCCTGATCTCCTCCTACCTGCCGGAGGTCTATGAACTGGCCGATCGCCTGCATGTGTTCCGGCAGGGGCGGCTTGTGGCAAGCCACGACTACCGGGCCGCAAGCCATGAGGAAGTGCTGGCGCAGGCGATCAATGCCTGAGAGCCGGATGAGGAAGGACGCAGGGAGGAAGCGATGAGTGTGGAAACGGTTGAAAGCGCGGGACCGACGCCGAAGAAAGGCGTCAGCATCCTGTTCGGTCTGACGCTCGTGGGATTGCTGGTCGTCCTGTGGCTGCTCCTCGGCCTGGCGACCAACGCCTTCTGGACGCCGAACAACATCAGCAACCTCCTGCGTCAGGGGGCGATGACCGCGATTCTCGCCGTCGGCCAGACCTTCGTCATCATCACGGCCGGCATCGACCTTTCGGTCGGCGCCGTCGTCGGTTTCACCAGCGTCATCGTCGCCTGGCTGCTCGCGGCGGGGGTTCCGCTCTGGCTCGCGATCATCGCGACGCTGGCGATCGGCGTGCTGATCGGCGCCTTCCACGCCTTCGGCATCGTCCGCATGGGGCTGCCGCCCTTCATCATCACGCTTGCGACGCTGACCTCGCTTCGCGGCATCGGTCTCCTGATCACCAACGGCTCGACCATCTCGATCACCAACGACGCCTTCACCACTTTCTCACGGGCCGACTTCCTCGGAATTCCCAGTCTCTTCTGGATGGTGATCGTCGTTGCGATTCCGGCTTACGTCTTCCTGCATCTGAGCCGCTTCGGCCGCTATCTCTTCGCCGTCGGCTCCAACAGCGAGGCGGCGCGTCTTTCCGGCGTCAACGTCAACCGCACGATCTATCTGGCCTATATCCTGTCATCGACCTGCGCCGCCTTCGTCGGGCTGCTGCTCGCCTCGCGCATCGGCATCGGCAACGCCACCCAGGCCGAAGGCTGGGAGCTGCAGGCGATCGCTTCGTCGGTCATCGGCGGCACGAGCCTTTTCGGCGCCGTCGGCTCGGTCCACGGTCCCCTGCTCGGCGCCTTCATCCTTGCGACGATCAACAACGGCGCCAATCTCCTGAACGTCAATTCCTTCTGGCAGCGCATCATCACCGGGCTGCTGATCATCGTGATCGTCTATTTCGACCAGTTGCGGCGGCGGGGGGCGCGGTGATGGCCGCCCTGCCCGCAACCGGTCCCCAGCAAGCTTCGGAGCGCCGCATGAAAGCCGTCGTCTGTTCAGAGCCCGGCCGCCTCGCGCTCGTCGCCCGCAGCGGGCCTGAGGCACCGCCACCCGGCTCGGTGCGCCTTGCCGTCAGCCGCGTCGGGATCTGCGGCACCGATTATCATATCTTCGAGGGCAAGCACCCCTTTCTCGAATATCCGCGCGTGATGGGCCACGAGATCTCTGCGAGAGTGATCGAAGGCGGTCCCGGCACCCGGCTCGCGCCGGGGACGCTCGTGGTCGTAAATCCCTATCTCTCCTGCAGGGAGTGCATCGCCTGCCGCAAAGGCAAGCCGAACTGCTGCACGGCGATCCGCGTCCTCGGCGTTCACACCGACGGCGCCTTCTGTGAAGAAATCGTCATGCCCGAGCAGAACCTCTATCCGGCCGAAGGCCTTTCGCCGGAAGCCGCCGCGGCGGTCGAGTTCCTGGCGATCGGCGCTCATGCCGTCCGGCGTTCGGCGGCAGGCCGAGGCGTCCGTTCGCTGGTGATAGGTGCCGGGCCGATCGGACTTGGGACGGCCCTCTTCTCGCGCATCGCCGGCCACGACGTAAGGCTGCTCGACACGAGCGAGGAGCGCCTGGCCTTCGCCACGGAAAAGCTCGGCTTTTCGCCCGGCATCCTTGCGGGCGACGATGCGGCGCTCGCGCAGGCGACGGGCGGGGATGGGTTCGACGTCGTCTTCGACGCCACCGGCAACGCCCAGTCGATGGAACGGGCGTTTGGCCATGTCGCCCACGGCGGCACGCTCGTCTTCGTCAGCGTGGTCAAGGAGGAGATCCGCTTCTCGGATCCCGAATTCCACAAGCGGGAAATGACGCTCGTCGCCAGCCGCAACGCCACGCGCGAGGACTTCGATCACGTCATTCAGTCGCTTGCGGCGGGGCTCGTCCCGATAGAGGCGCTCGTCACCCACCGCACGACGCTCGAGGACCTCGTCCGCGACCTTCCCCGCTGGGTCCACGACAAGTCGGGGCTCGTCAAGGCGGTTGTCGCGGTGAGCGCCGGGTGAGAGGCTTCATTCCATGGGGATGTCCTTCCCAAAAAGTGAGGGATGCGTTTGTTGCTCTGCACAAGAAAAATGCTAGTGTAGCAGCGATTGCGGACACCAGAGACGAACAACCGCAAGCTAGATCATTCCGCCGTCCCGGTGAAATGATCTACTCTTCGTGACTAGGCGCTTTCGGATGGAAACCATTAGAAATGTTTCCTGTGGAAGCGCTCCGGCGTCGGACTGGGAGCGGCGTTTTCGTTGATTTGAAACAAGGGATACGCGCCCATGTTCTACCAGCTTTACGAGATGAACCATGCGATGATGGCTCCGTGGCGCACGGCGGCGGACGCCATGCGGCTGGCCTTCAGCAATCCGATGAACCCGGTTTCGCATACCTATTTCGGCCGTGCCGCAGCCGCGGGGCTGGAGGTTTTCGAGCGTGCCACCCGCCGCTACGGCAAGCCGGAATTCGGCCTTCCCGAAACCGAGATCGATGGGCAGCCCGTGCCGGTCCGCGAAAGGATCGTCTGGCGCGAGCCGTTCTGCAACCTCATACATTTCGAGCGCAGCCTGCCAAGGGATCGCGCTCCGGATCCGAAAGTCCTGATCGTTGCGCCGATGTCCGGCCACTACGCCACGCTGTTGCGCGGAACGGTGGAAGCACTGCTGCCCCATTCCGACGTCTACATCACCGACTGGATCGATGCCCGCATGGTTCCCTTGAGCGAGGGAACCTTCGATCTCGACGACTATATCGACTACGTCATCCAGATGCTGCATTTCGTGGGGCCGGATGCGCATGTGATCGGGGTCTGTCAACCGGCCGTGCCGGTTCTGGCGGCCGTCGCGCTGATGGAGGCGGCGGAGGATCCCCTCGCACCGTCGACGATGACGCTTATGGGCGGGCCGATCGACACGCGCATCAACCCGACCGCGGTCAACGAGCTTGCGAAGGAACGGCCGATCGAGTGGTTCCGCGACAATGTCGTCATGCCGGTTCCGTGGCCGCAGCCCGGCTTCATGCGCATGGTCTATCCGGGCTTCCTCCAGCTCTCCGGCTTCATGTCGATGAACCTCGACCGGCACCTGATCGCCCACAAGGAGTTCTTCGCCCATCTGGTCAAGAACGATGGCGATGCGGCCGAAAAACACCGTGACTTCTACGACGAATATCTGGCGGTGATGGATCTGACCGCGGAGTTCTACCTGCAGACCGTGCAGGTGGTGTTCATGCAACATGCGCTGCCCAAGGGCGAGATGATCCACCGCGGCAAGCGTGTCGATCCGACGGCGATCCGACGCGTCGCGCTGCTGACCGTCGAGGGCGAGAACGACGACATTTCCGGCCTCGGCCAGACCAAGGCGGCGCAGACGATCTGCACCGGCATTCCCGATTCTATGCGGCAGCACTACATGCAGCCCGACGTCGGCCATTACGGCGTCTTCAACGGCTCGCGTTTCCGCCGCGAGATCGCACCGCGCATAGTCGCCTTCCAGCGCCGGCATTCACGCCATGCGAAGCCGGTCAAACAGCTCATCAAGGGCGGCAAGTCGGCCTGAGCGAGCGATTGGAGCGCTCGATTTGCCGGAGCAAAGTCAGGGGGTTGTCCGATTCCTTGATACAATGTCTTGCGTCGGGGCCGTGGGTTTCCCACATCGTTTTCATCGGGCCGCGAAGGGCGGCCCGCCGACTGCGAGGAATCCTGAAGATGAACCAATCTGCACTGATCCGTCCGGACTGGACGCCTGCGACCATTGCATTGATGGTGCTGGGTTTCATTGTGTTCTGGCCGCTCGGCCTGGCAATGCTCGCCTACATCCTCTTCGGCGACAAGCTGAGGGCGTTCAAGAAGGACGCCAATGAAGGAGTGGATCGCATGTGTGCCGGCTTCAAACGGAACCGCCGGGGACAATGGGCACATCATCGTACCGGCAATGTCGCCTTCGACGACTGGCGGACAGCGGAACTTGCCCGTCTCGACGAGGAGCGCCGCAAGCTCGACGAGATGCGCGAGGAATTCGACGGCTATGTACGCGAGCTCCGTCGTGCAAAGGACCAGGAGGAATTCGACCGCTTCATGCGCGAACGCAAGAACGGCCGCACCGGTCCGGAAGCCGGCTTCGAATCGAGCTGATCGCATCCGGTGTTTCATGACATCCGGTGTTTCATGTGAAACGCCGGATGTTACTCGTCCATCTGCCAAGTGCCCTGCGAATCGGCTAGAACGGCCTCATGTTTTCATCTCTCAAGCGGCGCCGTGGCAGTGGACCGCCCCTTGATGTCATCCGTGACATCGAGGTCGCCGGCAAGGTCCTTCCCCTGACCATTCGGCAAAATGCGCGAGCGACGCGGATGACGCTCCGCATCGAGCCCGGTGGCCGAGCGTTGAAGCTCACCGTGCCGGAGGGCCTGCCGGAGCGCGAGGTCAGCGCCTTTCTCATCCGGCACCAAGGCTGGTTGATGACCAAGCTCGCCCGCTTTTCCGGCGAAAGCGAGCTCGAGGACGGCGGCACCATCCTTGTTCGCGGCGTTGCGCACCGCATCGAGAGAACGGGCCGCCTGCGCGGCTTGACCGAAGCGCTCGTGATCGACGACGAGGCGGTTCTGAGGGTGGGCGGTGCCGAGGAGCATCTGCGCCGGCGCATCGCCGACTATCTCAAGAAGGAAGCCCGCAGCGAACTCGAGCGCCTGGTCGCCGTCTATGCGGGCAGGACGGGGCGCAGGGCACGCTCCCTCAGTCTGAAGGACACCCGCAGCCGTTGGGGCTCCTGCTCCGCCGAGGGCGATTTGAGCTTTTCCTGGCGGATTGCCATGGCGCCGCCGAAGGTGATCGCCTATCTCGCGGCACACGAGGTCGCCCATCTTCAGGAAATGAATCATGGACCGCGTTTCTGGGCGTTGTGCGAAAGCCTGTGCCCTGAAACGAAGGATGCCAAGCACTGGCTCAAGCGCAACGGCACGATACTGCATGCGATCGATTTCGGGTAGATCGAGAGTGGCCAAACGGCCCCTCAACCCGCGGGCGGGGAGAGGGGAATGACGGAGCATGCCGCTTGTCCCTTCGCCCCGCTTGCGGGGAGAAGGTGCCGGCAGGCGGATGAGGGGCGCCGGCTTGGTTCGCTCGAAAAACACCGGATGCCCGCCGCCGCCCTCGTCCTAAGATTGGCCGCTGCCGCGCAACGGTTTTGCTCGACTCGGGCGGCTTTTCATGCAAGGTCGCTTTCCATGAAAACGGAAGTGAAGATCTGTGGTTTGAAGACGGCCGAGGCCGTGGAAAGTGCCGTCGCGCTCGGCGCTTCCCACGTAGGCTTCATCTTCTTTCCCAAGAGCCCCCGCAACATCGAACCGGACGATGCCGGCCGCCTTGCCGCGCGCGCCCGCGGGCGCGCGAAGATCGTTGCGGTCACGGTCGATGCGGACAATGACGGTCTCGACGAGATCGTGTCGGCGCTCGACCCCGACGTCCTCCAGCTTCACGGTTCCGAAACTCCGGAGCGGGTCCTTTCCATCAAGGCGCTTTATGGTCTTCCGGTGATGAAGGCGCTTGCCGTCCGTGAGGCCTCCGATCTGGAGCGGATCGATCCCTATTTGGGCATCGTCGACCGTTTTCTCCTGGATGCGAAGCCTCCGGCCGGTTCCGATCTGCCGGGCGGCAACGGGATTTCTTTCGACTGGCGGCTTCTCGACGCGCTTGACGGAAGCGTCGATTACATGCTTTCCGGTGGATTGAACGCGGGCAACATCGCAGACGCACTTGCGCTGACCGGCGCCCGCGCCATCGATACATCCTCCGGAGTGGAAAGCGCGCCGGGGATCAAGGATCTGACGCTCATGGAAGCGTTTTTCGAAGCGGTCCGCCGGGCGGAAGCTTGAGCGGCCGTGATCAGGGAGCAAGACGTGAATCAACCGCCTAAACCGAACTCCTTCAGGTCCGGACCCGATGAAGAGGGCCGTTTCGGCATATTCGGCGGGCGCTTCGTCGCCGAGACGCTGATGCCGCTGATCCTCGATCTCCAGGATGAATGGGCGAGGGCGAAGAACGATCCGGCTTTCAAGGCGGAACTCGAAAATCTCGGCACCCACTATATCGGCCGGCCGAGCCCGCTCTATTTCGCCGAGCGCCTGACGGCCGAACTCGGTGGCGCCAAGATCTATTTCAAGCGCGAGGAGCTCAATCACACGGGCTCCCACAAGATCAACAATTGCATCGGCCAGATCCTGCTCGCCAAGCGCATGGGCAAGACCCGCATCATCGCAGAAACCGGCGCCGGCCAGCACGGAGTGGCATCGGCGACGGTCGCGGCGCGCTTCGGCCTGCCCTGCGTGGTCTACATGGGTGCGACCGACGTGGAGCGGCAGGCGCCGAACGTCTTCCGCATGAAGCTTCTCGGCGCCGAGGTGAAGCCGGTGACCGCCGGCAACGGCACCCTCAAGGACGCCATGAACGAGGCGTTGCGCGACTGGGTGACCAATGTCGATAGCACCTATTACCTGATCGGCACGGCCGCCGGCCCGCATCCCTATCCGGAGATGGTGCGCGACTTCCAGGCAGTCATCGGTGAGGAAGCCAAGCAGCAGATCCTCGAAGCCGAAGGCCGGCTTCCCGATCTCGTCGTCGCCGCCGTCGGCGGCGGTTCCAATGCGATCGGCATCTTCCATTCGTTCCTCGACGACGAGGGCGTCAGGATCGTCGGCGTCGAAGCGGGTGGCAAGGGGCTCGACGGCGACGAGCATTGCGCTTCGCTGACCGCCGGCTCGCCCGGCGTGCTCCACGGCAACCGCACCTATCTTCTTCAGGACGGTGACGGCCAGATCAAGGAAGGCCATTCGATCTCGGCCGGGCTCGATTATCCTGGCATCGGACCGGAACATGCCTGGCTGAACGACATCGGCCGCGTCGAATATGTGCCGATCATGGATCATGAGGCACTCGAGGCCTTTCAGACGCTGACGCGGCTCGAAGGCATCATCCCGGCGCTCGAACCGTCCCATGCGCTTGCCGAAGTCATCAAGCGCGCGCCGAAAATGGGCAAGGACGAGATCATCCTGATGAATCTCTCCGGTCGCGGCGACAAGGACATTTTCACCGTCGGCAAAATTCTCGGTATGGGGCAGTAAAGATCATGACCGCACGCATGGAGCAACGGTTCGCCGACGTGGCGGCCGAGGGGCGCCCGGTCCTCGTGACCTATTTCATGGGCGGCGACCCGGATTTCGACACGTCGCTGGCGATCATGAAGGCGCTGCGGCAGGCGGGTGCCGACATCATCGAACTCGGCGTGCCCTTTTCCGACCCGATGGCCGATGGACCGGCGATCCAGCTCGCCGGCCAGCGCGCGCTGAAGGCGGGGCAGTCTCTCGCCAAGACGCTGGAGCTCGCCCGGCTCTTCCGGGCGGAGGACCAGCGCACCCCCATCGTGCTGATGGGCTATTACAACCCGATCTATATCTATGGCGTCGAGCGGTTCCTGGCGGACGCACTCGAGGCCGGCGTCGACGGCCTGATCGTCGTCGATCTGCCCCCGGAAATGGACGACGAACTCTGCATTCCGGCACTTGAGAAGGGCATCAGCTTCATCCGCCTGGCAACGCCCACGACGGACGATCGCCGCCTGCCCAAGGTTCTCGAAAACACGTCGGGTTTCGTGTATTACGTCTCGATGACCGGGATCACCGGCTCGGCGCTGCCCGATCCGTCGCTGATCGCCGGAGCGGTCGCGCGCATCAAGGCGCATACGCCCTTGCCTGTCTGCGTCGGCTTCGGGGTGAAGACCGCCGACCATGCGCGCGCCATCGGCGCATCCGCAGACGGCGTCGTCGTCGGCACGGCGATCGTCAATCAGATCGCGTCGAGCTTGACCGAAGAAGGCCGGGCAACGGAAGCGACGGTCCCGGGTGTCGAAGCGCTCGTCAGGGGGCTTGCGGCCGGCGTACGGGCGGCACGGCTTGCTGCAGCCGAATAATTGCCCATATTGACGCGCACAAGCCGAAGGAAAATCTTCAGGAGACTGCTTAATTGAACTGGATCACAAACTACGTTCGGCCGAAGATCAACTCGATGCTCGGCCGCAGGGAAGTTCCGGAGAACCTCTGGATCAAGTGCCCTGAAACGGGCGAGATGGTGTTCCATCGCGATCTGGAAGAGAACAAATGGGTCATCCCGCAGTCCGGCTTCCACATGAAGATGCCGGCGAAGGCCCGTTTGAAGGATCTCTTCGACGGCGGAATCTACGAGGCCTTCCCGCAGCCCAAGGTGGCGCAGGACCCGCTCAAGTTCCGCGACTCGAAGAAGTACTCCGATCGCCTGCGCGACAGCCGCGCCAAGACCGAACTCGAGGACACGATCGTTGCCGGCCTCGGCCAGGTCCAGGGCATCAAGCTCGTCGCCGTCGCGCATGAGTTCAACTTCATCGGCGGCTCGCTGGGCATTGCCGCGGGCGAAGCGATCGTGAAGGCCTTCGAGCGCGCGATAGCGGAGAAGTGCCCGCTGGTGATGTTCCCGGCCTCGGGCGGCGCCCGCATGCAGGAAGGCATCCTGTCGCTGATGCAGCTGCCGCGGACGACCGTGGCTCTTAACATGCTCAAGGAAGCGGGCCTTCCCTATATCGTCGTCCTGACGAACCCGACGACCGGTGGCGTCACCGCATCCTATGCGATGCTGGGCGATATCCACATGGCCGAACCCGGCGCGGAAATCGGCTTTGCCGGCAAACGGGTGATCGAGCAGACGCTGCGGGAAAAGCTTCCCGAAGGCTTCCAGACTTCGGAATATCTGCTGGAGCATGGCATGGTCGACATGGTCGTCAAGCGCCACGACATCCCGGAGACGCTCGCGCGCGTTCTCAACATTCTGATGAAGAAGCCGGCCAAGGCGGTCAAGCGCGATACCGCGACGGAGTTGGCCCCGCTGCCGGTGGCCGCGAGCGCCTAGATTAGGGCTACCATCATGACGGCGACTGAGGTCAGCGAGGCGGCGCAGGAGATCGAGAAGCTTCTCGCGCTGCATCCCAAGGGGTTCGACCTTTCGCTCGACAGGATCACGCGGCTGCTTGCTGCCCTCGGCAATCCTCACGAGCGCCTGCCACCGGTCATCCACGTGGCCGGCACCAACGGCAAGGGCTCGGTCACGGCCTTCTGCCGGGCGATCCTGGAGGCCGCGGGCCTCAGCGTCCATGTCCACACGTCGCCGCATCTAGTGAACTGGCACGAGCGCTATCGCCTGGGTGTAAAGGGCGGCAAGGGCGCCCTGGTCAGCGACCCCGTGCTTGCCGATGCCGTACGCCGCGTTGCAGAAGCGAATGGCGGTGAGAAGATCACCGTGTTCGAAATCCTGACCGCGGTAACTTTCCTGCTTTTCGCGGAACATCCGGCCGATGTCGCGATCATAGAAGTCGGTCTCGGCGGACGCTACGATGCGACCAATGTGATCGCCCGGCCGGCCGTCGCCGTGATCATGCCGATCTCGCTCGATCATCAGGCCTATCTCGGCGACCGGGTCGAGCTGATCGCTGCGGAAAAGGCGGGGATCATGAAGCGCGGCTGCCCGGTGGTGATCGGCCACCAGGAGGAAGAGAGTGCGCGCGATGTGCTGATCGCGACCGCCGAACGTCTCGGCTGCCCCATATCCGTCTACGGACAGGATTTCATGGCGCATGAGGAGTTCGGCAGGCTGATCTTCCAGGATGAGAACGGCCTTGCGGATCTGCCGCTGCCGCGCTTGCCGGGCCGGCATCAATATGCCAATGCCGCGGCGGCGATCCGTGCCGTTCGGGCAGCCGGCTTCGATGTTCCCGAGGCGGCTATCGAGAAAGGGTTGGCCGGCGTCGAGTGGCCGGGACGCCTGCAGCGCCTCGCCGGCGGCAGGCTCTCGCATTTCGGCCCGCCGGGCGCCGAGATCTGGATCGACGGCGGACACAATCCGGGCGCCGGCCATGTCATTGCCGAGGCGATGGCCACCTTCGAGGAGCGCGACCCGCGACCGCTCTTCCTGATCATCGGCATGATCAATACCAAGGAACCGATCGGCTATTTCAAGGCTTTCCTCGATCTGACCGAACAGGTCTTCACCGTGCCGGTGCACGGGTCCGACGCGGGACTGGACCCGCTGGCGCTGGCCGCCGATGCGGCCGCTGCGGGACTCGAGGCCAATGCCACCTCCTCGGTTGCCGAAGCGCTCGGCCAGATCGCCGAACTCACCGACGAGGACCCGGTGCCGCCGCGTGTGCTGATCGGCGGCTCGCTCTACCTGGTCGGCGACGTGCTGGCGGAAAACGGCACGCCGCCGCGGTAGATCACGATGGTTTCAGGATAGACCCAAAATCATGAACGTGATCGATTCGAATGGATTGACGCGGGATGCGGGCGGAAAACCGACACACGTTTCGTCATCCCGCTCTAAGGTTCGGAACGAAGGGTTCGCAGTTGCCGGCCCCTCATCCGGCCTGCCGGCCACCTTCTCCCCGCAGGCGGGGCGAAGGAGACTCGCGGCAAGCGCCAGGGCAATCCCCTCTCCCCGCTCGCGGGTAGAGGGTTAGGGTGAGGGGCAGATAGCCGGCGACGCACATGGTTCAGCCGAAAAGAAAAAGCCCGGCCAAGCCGGGCTTTCGCATTGTCGAAGTGAAGTCCCGGCGGCTCAAGCCACCGCGCTCGAAATCCACGAGCTGAGCGCCGTCTTCGGTGCGGCTCCGACCTTGATGTCTGCGACTTCGCCGCCCTTGAACATGGCAAGCGTCGGGATCGAGCGGACCCCGTATTGTGCCGCGAGCTCGGGGTTTTCGTCGATATTGAGCTTGACGACCTTGACCTTGCCGGCAAGCTCGGTGGCGATTTCTTCGAGGCTCGGCGCAATCATCTTGCACGGGCCGCACCATTCCGCCCAGAAGTCGACGACGACCGGTTCGGCCGAGTTCAGAACTTCCTTCTGAAAATTGGCAGTATCGACTTTCACAGTAGCCATCGGGTGCTCCTTCGGAATGGCAGTGTCCAGATGTTGTGTCTCATGTGAGGCATCGCCACCGGATTTTCAATATCGTGTATCTCACTTTGTCGCGAGCTCTTCAAGACTCCTGTCCAGCATCGGCTCGGGAAGCACCCGGATCGCGGGCCCTTCCGTGAAGATCAGCACGCATCGGAAACGCTTGCCGGGGTAAAGAGGTTTCAGGAGTTCGCGATAGATCGCAAGCTGATTTCTGTAGACCGGCGCTATCTCTTCGGGCGTCTCAGGGATTTCGCGGTTGGTCTTGTAATCGGCGATCGTCACCATGTCGCCGGTGACGGCCAGACGGTCGATCCGTCCCGATACGGCGAAATCGCGGACCCCAAGCTTCAGGGTCCCCATCACGGAGACCTCCGCCCGGCTGTGCTCGCCGAAAAGCGGTTGCAGATCCGCATGGTCGAGCACGTCCATCACGGTTCCGGCGAGTGCGCGCCGTTCGGCTTCGGGCCAGCGTGGCACGGAGCGGGCGAGATAGCGCTCCGCCGCGGCCAGACGTTCGCGGGGGTCGACCGACGGAAGAACCTGCAGCAACCGGTGCAGGATCGCGCCGCGCAGCATCGAGAATTTCGGCGCGCTCTTGCCGGCGAAGAGGGCCGAGCCGACGATCGCTTCGGCGTCGGGATCGTCGATTGCGATGGTCGTTCCGGACGGGGCAAGAGGCCGGGGCAGCCGCCGCGGCGCGGCCGGAGGCGTGAAAAGCGCCGTCGGCAGGCCGGCTGTCGGCCGTTGCGATTCTTCGGAGCGGCCTTCGGATGTCGGGAGGTCGCGCGGCACATGCGCTTCGCGCCAGGCTATCCCCTGCCACTCCTCGCTTCCGGCGCGGAAAAGCCTCGGCGTTCCGCGGCCTTTGAGGTCCTGTGCCAGCGTCCCCTGCACCATCGAATGCCAGGTGTCGGTGTTCTGGCGCTGCCCGCGATAGCCGCAGACGATCAGGCGGTCGGCTGCGCGCGTCATGCCGACATAGAGGAGCCGGCGGTATTCCTCCTCGGCGAGCTTCTTCAGCCGCTCGTTGTCGGCGGCGATGAGCGAGTTCGGCGCCGAGCCCGGCGCGCGCCAGACCGGGACCGTGAGCGTGGAATGATCGGCCTGCGCTTTCTCCAGGAAGCGCAGGTCCGAGACCTGCTGGCGAACGAAGGCCTCGCCGCCGCCGTCGACCAGGAAGACGACCGGCGCCTCGAGGCCCTTTGCGGCATGTACGGTCATCACGCGGACCTCGTCGCGTTCCTTGTCCTGTTCGCGCTTGACCGTCGGCGCTTCGATCTCCAGCGTCGAGATGAAAGCCTGCAGGCCCGGCAGACCGTTCCTTTCATGATCGAGAGCGAAGGTGAGGAATTCGTCGAGAATATCACTGACTTCGCTGCCGAGGCGCGCCAGGAAGGCACGCCGTCCGCCATCGGCGCCCAGGACACGGGCATAGAAATCGTGCGGCAGCAGTTCCCGCGCCAGGCCGGAATAGCGCGAAAGCGTGCGGACCGCTTCATGATAACGGCTCGTCTCCTCCGCGCCCGCCTGCCGCAGCCGCCGCCAGAGACTTTTGCCCTCGGTCCGCCGGGCGGCGAGTTCGAAGACATCCTCCTCGCCAAGATCGAGGAGCGGGCTCTTCAGCAGTGCCGCGAGCGACAGGTCGTCCTCGGGCAGAAGCACGAACCGGCCGAGCGCGATCAGGTCCTGCACGGCGATATGGCTGGTCAGAACCAGGCGGTCCGCGCCGGCGACCGGGATATTGCCCCGCCGCTTGAGGGCGCGCGTCAGGGCGTTGACGAAGGCGTCGCGTTTGCGGACCAGCACGATGACGTCGCCGGGCCGCATCGCTCGGCGCACGCCTTTTTCGATCACCGTCTCCCGGCCGATCCAATCTTCGAGGACCGCTGCAATGCGCCGGGCGAGGATGTTGACCGGCGCGCGCTCGGGCGTCGCGTCGAAAGGAGCGGTCCAATCCTCTTCCGAAGCCGCCGGCTCGGGCGCGATCACATCCCAGAGGTCGACGGCACCGGGCTGGCCGATCCTGTTCGAGGCATGCACGATCGCCTCGCTCCGGGCGCTCAGGCCTCTCGCATTCCCGGAATTTGCAAAGACCGTATCGACGGCGGAGAGCACGTCCACCGTCGAGCGGAAGGAAAGCTGCAGGCGGATGGGGCTGAAGTGCTTGTTGCCCGCGCGCACCCGCCGCTCCGTCAACGTGCTCTCACGCGAAAAGCGCTCCGGCCGGGCTCCCTGGAAGGAATAGATCGACTGCTTCTCGTCGCCGACGGCGAAGATCGTGCGGTCGTCCGCACGCGCCGTTTCGCCGGCAAAGAAATCCGCCGCGAGCGACTGGATGATCGTCCACTGCGCGGGACTCGTATCCTGCGCCTCGTCGACGAGGATATGGTCGATCCCCTGATCCAGCTTGTAGTGCACCCAGGCACCGACGTCGCTTCGGGCAAGCAGTGCCGCCGTGCGGTTGATGAGATCCTCGAAATCGAGCTGGCTGCGTGCCTTCTTGAGCGCTTCGTAGTCGCGGTTGAGCCTCTCGGCGAGAATGAGGGCGGCGCGGGTCGCCCCGTACATCTGGACGATGCTCAGGCGGTCCACGCAGGCGAGCATATGGCTGCGCGCCTCTTCGACCCTGAGTTCGAGCTGCGGCGCTGCACGGCGCATGGCGGCGTTCAGAAAGGCCGATTCCGCCTTCGGCTTGCCGCCGCCGTTGAAGAAGAGTTCCACAAGTTTGGCATAGCGGGTGGCGGCGTCCTCGATCGCGCGGACGGCCCGCAAGCCGTCTGCGATGGCAGAGGGCTTCGCGCCGCCGAGGCGCAATCCAAGGTCGATATAGTCATCGAGTGCCGGGCCATTTAGCCCCGCCAGCGGCCAGACCGCGGCCATGACCGTCCCGGCGGTCTCGCCGGGTTCGAGGCCGAGCGCTGCCCGCAGATGCGCTTCCATACCGCCGCGTCCGGAGGCGTGGTCGAGAAAGGCCTGGATCGGCGCCCGGTTGGCGACGATCGCCGCAAGCAGTTTTTCAAGCCCGGTATCGTCGGCAAGATCGAGGACCGTGGCGAAGGCCTCCGCCAGTTCCCCGTCGCTCGCTGCTGCCGTGGCGGTCAAGAGAGCCCTGCGGGCATCGGCGAGCAGCACCGCCGCTGCGCGGTCGTCGAGAACGGAGAAATGCCCTGCGACATTGGCCTCGAGCGGGAACTGGTGCAGAAGCGCCTCGCAGAAGGCATGAATCGTCTGGATTTTCAGCCCGCCCGGGGTTTCCAGGGCGCGCGCGAACAGCCGGCGGGCCTCCTGGATCTTGGCCGTGGGCGGCCGCTTGCCTTCGATCGCCTCGATGCGCTTTTCCAGCGTGGTATCGTCGAGGGTCGCCCATTCGGCGAGTTTCTCGAACACGCGGTTCGACATCTCGGAGGCGGCCGCCTTCGTGTAGGTCAGGCAGAGGATGGCGGACGGCCGGCAACCCGCAAGCAGAAGCCGGATGACGCGCTGCGTGAGCACATGCGTCTTGCCGGAGCCGGCATTGGCGGAAACCCAGGCGGAACGCGCGGGATCGGAGGCGAGCGCCTGCCGTTGCGTCGTCCAGTCGAGCCACCCCTCGGGGCTTCTCTCCTCCGGGCCTGTCGCATCACTCCTCATCGTCGTCCTCGCCATCTGCGGTCGCCCATTCGGCGACGCGCGCCAGATGATCGTATTCCCCGCCGTAGTCGCGTTGTTTCTGAACGATCAGGCGCGAGGCGAAGCCGAACTTGCCGCTCATAAGCGCGGAAAGCAGCTTGCGGAGCTCGGCGAGCGACTCGTCCGCCAGTTGTCCGGTGGATTTCGTCTCCTTCGAACGGGCGCCCTCGTTGTTGACAGTGTCGACGGCAAATCGGCTCCCCGGCTTCAGCCGGACATAGCGCAGCGAGTGCGGCTGAGCCGGCCCGATCACATGGAATGCCCCGGCCCTGAGCGCCGCCGCCTCGAGCGCCAGCTGCGGGTCGAGAAGCGCCCGTGCCTCTTTGGGCGAGGGGCTCGATCCGGTCTTGTAGTCGATGATGTCGATCGTTCCGTCCGCCAGGCGATCCAGCCGATCGGCGATGCCGGTCAGCCGGATATCGCCGATGCCGAGATCCATCGCCGCCGGTACCTCGGTGAACGATTTCACAATGCCGTGCCGGCGCTCCCGTTCCCATTCGAGGAACGCCCTTCCGACCGCCTGGAAGCGTGGCCGCCAGATGGTGTCGATATGCGCAGGCAGTTTCTCCTCGTCGAAGGCCTCGTCGGTGAGCCGGATCATCGCTTCCTCGCCCTCGCGCGCCGCCGGGTCGAAGCCGCCCTTCACGAATCGATCGACGATCCGGTGATAGAGCAGGCCGCGTTCGGCCGCACCCGGATCGCGGTTGAACGGTTGGATCGGTTCCAGCCGGAGAATGCGCCTCGCGTAGACGGCATAGGGATCGCGGCGCAGCCGCGTCACTTCGCTGAAGGAATATTTTCGGGGCTGCAGCTCCGCGGGAGGCTTCGGTTCCGGCCGCTCCGACAACGGCTGACGCTCGCCTTGGTCGAGAATGCGCATCCAGTGGAGATAGTCGGCGCCATTTGCCTTGAGCAGCGCCGTCAGCCTCTCGCCGCCGAGCGCCTGAAGGCGCTGCAGCCATCGGGAAGCCACCGTCGGCGCGGATCCCTGACGCATGGAGCGCGAAAGGATCAGCCGGCGGGTGCCGCAGGCCATCTGGAAGTCATGCGCGAGCTGGCCGATGCGCCGCTCCGGCGGCTCCAGACCGATACCCGCCTTCATCGTTCGCGAAAGGAACGGATCGTTCGACGTCTGCCCGGGCCAGGTGCCCTCGTTCATGCCGCCGAGCACCACGAGGTCCACGCTTTGCAGGCGCGATTCGAGCGCTCCGAAAATGAAGACGCGGGGATGGCGCATCGACCGCGGCTTGACGGCTTCACTTGCGGCAAGCGCCTCGAGAATGTCGCACCATTGCGGCCCGTCGGCCTCCATCTGGCCATCGGTTTCGATGATGCCCCTGAGGAGCGTCGCCAATATTTCGCCGGCTTCCGAAGCCCAGAGGGCGCCGAGATTGCCTTGCTCGTCGATCGCGGCCGCCTCCAGAGCGCGCCCCGTACGCTCCGCCCAATTCGAAAGGGGCAGCACGGTCGAGCGGTGACGGCCGGTTTGCGGATCGGCAGAGAGAGTGCTGGACAGGGGGCCGACCGCCGAGGCTATCCGGCGTGCGAGTGCGCGCGCCATGGCGATATCGTCCGGGCCGATACCCGTTCTCCAGGGCGGCGGGTGCCGGTCGGTCTTCTGCCTGTCGAGCGCCTTGTCGAGGACCGCTTCCAAGGCCGAAATGTCGGCCGCATCGGTGCCGCCGCGCAGGGCCGCGAGCTCCAGCACGTCCGCAGCTCGGCGCGCATCGTCCGCCGTCTGGCCGAAGCGCGCCAGCGGATGCTTGAGGAGTGCGACCAGGGCGACCGGGTCGTCGGGCCTGAGCGTTGCCTCCAGCAGCAGCCGGGCAAGTGCGCCCGCCGGCGTCGCCGAGAGCGGAATGCCGGCGGAATCGTCCGCCTCTATACCGAAGCGGGCAAGCTCGGTGCCGACCCGACGCGCAAGGCCTCGATCGGGGGTGATGAGCGCCGCCTGGCTCTCCTCGTCGGCTTCGAGCGCGAGCCGAAGCGCGATCGCGATGGCGGTTGCCTCTTCGCGTTCGTTGGCCGCTTCGATCAGCGCCACATCCGCAAAGGCGGAGAGGAGTCTTTCCGCATCGAAGCTCCGGCGGGCCTCCATCCAGACGTCAGTCGCGTCGGCCGGCAACAGCGCCCGCGAAAGGACCGCGCTGCGATAGTCGAGATCATCGGCAGCGCTCGCAAGGGCGGGCACGTCCCCGCGTTCGATGCCCATGCGCTTGAGCAGACGATGAAATCCATATTGCGGGTGGGTGCGGCTTGCCGGGTTCCTTGCAGAAGTGCCGGAGCCGGACGTCTCTCCCGCGATCAGCCGCCACTCCGCATCGCTCATCGATCCGTCGAGGCCGGGGAGCACGATCGTACCGTTCGGCAGCGTCTTGACCGCGGCGATCAGTGCGGCCGTCGCCGGGATCGAACCGGTCGAACCGGCGATGATGATCGGTCCGCTCACTTTGCCGGCGGCGATACGCTGGGTCTCGGCCTTCAGCACTGCATTGCGGTGGCGTGCGGGCGAGGAGTGCTTGAGTTCGGCCAGCCGCTCCGGCCAATAGGTGCGGGCGATCTTGAGGAAGGCGAGCGTCAGTTGCCACCAGAGCGCATGTTCGCCCCCGTCGAGCCCGTCGAGGGCATCCCAGTCGAGTTCCTCGGTCTCGATCGCATCGATGAGTTCGGCGAGGTTCCGCGCGAGCCAGATGGCGTCGGCAGGGCTTGCCGGAGCGATCAGCGGGCTTTCCGCGTGGATGTCGAGGACCACCTGCGGCAGGCGGTTTCGCCAGGCGAGAATGAGGCGGCCGAGTTCGATGAGCCGTGCCGTTCCCGAAAGCGGCGGCGCGAGGTCGAGGATCGCCGGCACCTCGGCGTCGAAGAAGCCGCTGTCGTCGTCGGTCTCGCCGAGCGCCCGGATCATCGGCAGGATCGCCGAACGGCCGCCGAGCAGATCGACGAATTCCGAACGCAGCACGCGGGCGGAGCGCCGGGTCGGCACGAAGATCGTAACACCGGCCGGTGCCAGCGGCTGCGCCGGATCGTAGCGGAAGCCAGGGGTCAGCTCGCCATTGCAGAGCCTTTCCGCGACCGTCCTCAGAAAGGGCAGGCCAGCTGGAATCGTGAAGACGTTCGGATGTCCGGGCACCTCATCCCTCCGGCCGGAAGCGGCGGATCGCAGCCTCGGCCTCCGCTATGGCTTCCGGCGAGCCGACGGTGATCCAGTGCCCTTCGAGCATCAGGCCGAAAAGGCGTCCCCGGGCGATCGCCCGGTCGAAATAGATGTTGAGGTTGAACGCCTCGTCCGGCGCATCGGCAAGCAGCGCTGCGTCCATGGCGATCGCGCCGGCATAGACGACGGGATTTTCCATGCCTTCTTCATAACGCGTGAGCCGGCCGTCTTCCGATAGCGAGAAATCCCGTTTGCCGTTGTGCCCGGTCGTGTCCTCGAGACGCACGCAGAGCAGCGCCATGTCCATGCGCTCCGGATCGAAGAACTCGGCAAGCTTTTTCAGGTTGCACGGTTGCCGCGGTTTTTCGCCGATCCAGAAGAGGTCGGCATTCATCACGAGGACGGGCCCGCCATCGAGCAGTTTCAGGCCCTTCGCGAGCCCGCCGCCGGAATTCATCAGCGCGTCCCGCTCGTCCGAAATCAGGATATGCGGCACCTCCCGCCGGCCGAGGTGCTCCTCCATCTGGCCGGCGAAATGATGGACGTTCACAACGGCCCTGGTCACACCCGCGGCGGCGAGCAGATCCAGCACATAGTCGATCATCGGCTTGCCGGCTATCCTGACCAGCGGCTTCGGCAGCGTGTCGGTGACCGGCCGCAGGCGGGTGCCCAGTCCGGCCGCAAGCACCATGGCATTGGTGATGGGCATCGTATCCTAACGGTTCGCTGATTCGGGAGCGAGGATTCCAGCCTTAATGCACCATTCGCGCAAGGGTGTCAGCACCTGATGGGAGAGCGCATGCTCGAGATAGGCAAAGGTGCGCGGCATGTGCTTCATGTAGCCGGGCTTGCCGTCGCGCTCCTTTAGCCGCACCCAAATGCCGGCGAGCTTGCAGTTGCGCTGAGCGGCCATCAGATGCCAGTCGCGCCGGAAGGTCGCCTCGTCGAAGGGACCCAACTCCCGGCGCTCGGAGATGTAGGCAGTCATCATCCGCTTGGCGAGATCGGGCTCGATCGTCACGCGCGCATCCTGCACCAGCGAGGCCACGTCATAGGCCGTCGGCCCGATCATCGCGTCCTGGAAGTCGATGATGCCGATGCGGTCGAAGCCGGCGCGGTCCTGACGCCAGAGAATGTTCGGCGAGTGGAAATCGCGCAGAAGAAGGTTCTTCTCCGCGGAGGCGAGAACGTCGATCAGTCCATCCCATACGGCGAAGTATTCCCGCCGCTCATCGTCCGAGGCAGGCCGCCCCCGTTTCCACGGGAGATACCAGTCGACGAGCAGACTGGTTTCGATCCTGATCGCCGTCCGGTCGAAATCGGGGATGCTGTGCACGACCCCTTCAGCGACCGCGATGTCGCGCTCCGCGGGCTGGGCATGCAGCCGGGCGAGAAGCCGCGCGCCTTCGATGTAGCGCTCCGCGACGGGGCGGCCATCGGTGTCGAGGATGCCTTCGGATCCAAGATTTTCGATGAGCAGCAGACCCTGGTCGAGGTCGCGCGCGTAGATCGCCGGTGCGGCGAAACCGCGTTTGCGCAGGAGTTGCGAGATCGCGACGAATGGGACGACGTCCTCGGCGATATGGGCGAGCTGCTGGTAATACTTTCCGTCCTGGAGGATAGGTCCCGGCTTGTGTCTCGGCGCATCCATGAGAATCTTCGCCGGCGCACCATCCTGGGTGTCGATGCGTTCATAGGCCCTGATCGAAGCATCGCCGCTCAGGTGGCGCCGACGGGCGTAGGGATGGGCTGCATCGATAAGGAACTTGCGAATGGCAAGCGAGCGGGTGATCCGTTCGAAAGCCGCGTCCGGAGCCGTCAGGTGAATGCGCCGCCCGTCGTCTTCATGCGAGAAGGTGAGCGTGATCCGGTCGGCCGGAAGTGCCTCCTCGGCCTTCTCCGGCCATTCGACGAGACAGATGCCGTCGGCGAGCGCCTCGTCGAAACCGAGCTCGTCAAGCTCGGATGCGTCCGCGAGCCGGTAGAGATCGAAATGAGCGACCGGGATCCTGAGGTCGTAGCTTTGAACCAGGGTGAAGGTTGGGCTCGGCACCTCGAGCGTCTCGTCGTCGGCCATTGCCCGGATGAAGGCTCTTGCGAAGGTCGACTTTCCCGCGCCGAGATCGCCCGAGAGCGCGACGCATTCGCCGGCCTTCAGCGCCAATGCGAGATCTTCGCCGAATTCGATGGTGGCGGCCTCGTCCTTCAGCAGACGTTCGAGAGATTTCATTTAGTTCATCTATTCCGCCGCGATGACCTTCGGCGCTTCGGCGGAGGGAATGCGGCAGGTTACTGCCGTACCTTCACCCTCCTTGCTGCGGATCGAAACATTGCCGTGGTGAAGGCTGACGAAGCTCTCCACAATGGACAGGCCCAGACCCGCGCCGCCGCGCTGGCCGTAGCTTTCGAAGCGGTTGAACACGGTGTTGAGAACGTCCTGCGGGATGCCCGGTCCGGTGTCGGTGACGGAGAAGGCGAAGTCGCTCCCCTCGCGCCAGCATTTGAGCTCGATCGTGCTCCCGTCCGGCGCGAAATTCGCCGCATTGGTGAGAAGCTTTATGAAGATCTGCTTCAGCCGCTGCTGGTCCGCGGTGATGCGGCCGAGATTGTCGGGTGCATCGGTTCGAAGCGACACGCCGCTCTC
Source organism: Ensifer sp. R1-3 (assembly GCF_056739175.1). NCBI lineage: Bacteria > Pseudomonadati > Pseudomonadota > Alphaproteobacteria > Hyphomicrobiales > Rhizobiaceae > Ensifer > Ensifer sp. R1-3. The sequence goes on along the minus strand of NZ_CP096515.1, from coordinate 2,776,220 downwards.
GACCAGCCGGTCGCCCATCTGCTGCGTCACATCGTCGATCAGGTCGATGAGATTCACCTCCGAGAGTTCGAGCTCGACGATGCCGGCATCGACGGTTGCAAGATCGAGGATGTCGTTGACGATCGTGAGAAGCAGCGACGAGGAGGTGGCGATGTGGTCGACATATTCGGCCTGGCGCTCGTTGAGCTCGCCGAAGACCGGCGTTTTCAGAAGGTCGGCAAAACCGATGATGTTGGTCAGCGGCGAGCGCAGCTCGTAGGAGACGTGGTGCACGAAATCGTTCTTCAGCGCATCCGCCTTGCGCAGCGCCTCGTTCTTCTCGGTGAGTGCGCGCTCGACGCGGACGCTGTCGGTGATGTTGACGAAGGTCAGCATCGTCTGGGCATTGGGCAGCGGAATGACCGCGTAGTCGAGGATGAGGCCGGTGCGCAGCTCCAGAATGCCGCGGCTCGACGGCCGCTCGTCGTCGAAGCTGGTGATGATATGGGCGAAGCGCTTCCAGCCGTCGGGCTGGTCGTAGGAGGCGAGGCAAGCCTGCTCGATCGCGCGGATATGGGTGCCCGGCTGCGCCTCGGTCTCGCTGATGCCCCAGATCGCCCGGAAGGCCGGGTTGGAGAGCCGGATGCGGCCGTCGGGGCCGAAAACGGCGACGCCCTCGGCGAGATGGTCGATCGTTTCGCCCTGGACCTGGACCAGCGTGTTGTAGCGCGTTTCGAGATCGACCCGTTCCGTCAGGTTCTCGAACACCCAGGTGGCGCCGCCCTGCGGCCGCGCGGTGGCGAAAACGCGGAGCGTCTGGCCGTTCGGCAGGTGCCAGAGATCGGACTGCGTATCGATCGCCTGATAGACGGAGAGCGCACTCGTCTTCCATTGCTTCCAGTTGAGCTGCTCCGGCAGCTTGCCGCCGGCACGCAGCCGATCGAGCACCTCGCCGTTGTCGGGCTTGCGCTCGAGGAATCCCATGTCGAGATCCCAAAGCCGCTGGAAGGCCTGATTGTAGAACTGCAGCCGCTGATTGCCGTCGAAGATTGCCACCGGCGTTGCCAGGTGTTCGAGCGTCTCGGCATGGCTCTTGAGCGTCCGCGCCAGCTCCTCGCGCACCGCCTCGATGCCGGAGACGTCGATTGCGATTCCGGCGGAGCCGGCGGGCGTGCGGGCGTCCACGACGTCGAAGAACGTCCGGTTGCCCCTGACCACCGTCGAAACCTTGTCGCGGAAAGGCGTCTGGAGCGTCGAGACCGCCCGGATACGCTCGCGGGCCGTGGTCGCAAGCAGCTCGCGCTCTTCGGCGACGGCCGTGCTCGCGCTCTGGGTTTCGACCGCATTGGCATAGGCCGCATTGACCCATTCGAGCCTGCCGTCTCCTCCGCGCTGCCACGCGGGAAGATCGACCGCGTCGAGCAGCGTGCGGAACGTCGAAAGCGAAGAATGCAGCTGGTCGCGCTCGAGCTTCAGCTCGGCGAGTTCGGCCCTGAGATTGTTGAGCGCGATGAAGCGCACGAAGGCCCGCCCGCCGGATACCCGGCCCTGGGCCTCGAGTACCTCGTTGCGCTGGGTTTCGAGTACGAGATCGAAGCTCTGCGCCTGGGCACGCAAGGCCTCGATCGCCTTTTCGAGCTGGCCTGCCGATTGTGGCTTGATCCAGCGGCCGAAGGCGAGAAAGTCCCGGTCGTCCTGCGGCGCGCCGGTTTCGGCCGGAAGCTGACCGAGGAATTCGGGGCGCTCCGCTAGCCCGTCCCAGATCACGATGCGCCTGTTCTTGTCGGCAATGAGAGCCTGGAAGCGGGAAATGCGCTGGTTCGCGTCGGATAGATTGGAACGAAGCTCGCGGTTCTCGGCCTCGATGTTGCCGCGCTGGCGGATGAGCCAGATCGCCGAAATCATGGCGGCGGAAATAACGCCGATCAGGACGGAGAACGTCACGACCTCGGAGGTGCCGAATATGCTTCTGCCGGGATCGGTGGCCTGGGCTGCGGCATCGCTTGCCGCAAGCAGTACCGTTCCTGCAAGGAGCCGCTTGATCAGTCTCGGCGCCCCCAGCCGTCCTGCAGAAGACATGGTTTCATGTGTTTTCACGGCGCCGTCCCCGTTCGTCCGGAAAGTGCCGGCGACCTTGCGCCCCCGCGCGCCGGAGCCCGTTCAAAGGCTCCTGTCAGTTCCGATTGCATCTCCGGTCTGTCTCCGTCTGTTTGCCGCCTGTCCGACAAGACATCCCATTTCGACCGCGCCAGCCCGGAAAGACCGCGCTGGCATAACGAATCGATAAGCTAAACATACTTCTTTGACGATTCGGCTGAAAGTGCGAGGCCCAAAAAAGCGGCCGCGATCTCTTGTCAAGATCGCGGCCACAAGATGTTGTGGATTGCCCGGGTAAGGATTAGTACCGGTAGTGTTCGGCCTTGAACGGACCCTGCTGCTTGACGCCGATATAGGAGGCCTGTTCCTCCGAGAGCTCGGTCAGCTTGGCGCCGAGCTTGGCAAGATGCAGGCGCGCCACCTTCTCGTCGAGCTGCTTCGGCAGCACGTAAACTTCGTTCTTGTACTGCTCGCCCTTGGTGAAGAGCTCGATCTGCGCCAGAACCTGGTTGGAGAAGGATGCCGACATGACGAAGGACGGATGCCCGGTGGCGTTGCCGAGGTTGAGCAGGCGGCCTTCCGAAAGCAGGATGATGCGGTTGCCCTTCGGGAACTCGATCAGGTCGACCTGCGGCTTGACGTTCGTCCACTTCAGGTTCCGAAGCGCCGAGACCTGAATCTCGTTGTCGAAATGGCCGATATTGCCGACGATCGCCATGTCCTTCATCGCGCGCATGTGCTCGATGCGGATGACGTCCTTGTTGCCGGTGGTGGTGATGAAGATGTCGGCGGAGGATACCACGTCTTCGAGCTGGACGACTTCATAGCCGTCCATGGCCGCCTGGAGGGCGCAGATCGGGTCGACTTCCGTGACCTTGACGCGTGCGCCGGCGCCGCTGAGCGAGGCCGCCGAGCCCTTGCCGACGTCGCCGTAGCCGCAGACCACCGCGACCTTGCCGGCCATCATCACATCGGTGCCGCGGCGGATGCCGTCGACGAGCGATTCCTTGCAGCCGTACTTGTTGTCGAACTTCGACTTGGTGACGCTGTCGTTGACGTTGATCGCCGGGAAGGGCAGCAGGCCCTTGGCCTGGAGCTGGTAGAGGCGGTTGACGCCCGTCGTCGTCTCTTCGGTCACGCCCTTGATCGCGTCACGCTGCCTGGTGAACCAGCCGGGTGTCGCGGCGAGGCGCTTCTTGATCTGCGCGAAAAGGATCTCTTCCTCTTCGGAGCCCGGATTCGTCAGAATGTTCTCGCCGGCCTCGGCGCGGGCGCCGAGCAGGATGTACATGGTCGCGTCGCCGCCGTCGTCGAGAATCATGTTCGAGACGCCGCCATCGGCCCATTGGAAGATCTTGTCGGTGTAGGTCCAGTATTCCTCGAGCGTCTCGCCCTTGACGGCGAAGACGGGTACGCCGCTCGCGGCAATGGCGGCGGCAGCGTGATCCTGGGTCGAGAAGATGTTGCACGACGCCCAACGGACCTCGGCGCCGAGAGCAACCAGCGTCTCGATCAGCACGGCGGTCTGGATGGTCATGTGGAGCGAGCCGGTGATGCGGGCGCCCTTCAGCGGCTTCGATGCGCCGAACTCCTCACGGCAGGCCATCAGGCCCGGCATTTCCGTTTCGGCGATGGCGATTTCCTTGCGGCCGAAGTCGGCAAGCCCGATGTCGGCGACGATATAGTCCTGAGTTGCGCTCATGAAGTTCTCCAGGCTGATCCTAGGGCCGCGCGGCCACATGGCCGTTTGGCGGCATGACAGTGCCTCCCGCGATCGCGGGCAGCGTGCCTTCGGTCTATCAGGAAACCCCGTGAAGGGCAACCGACATATAAAGAGGTCTTTATATGTTTATATCGGTCACATCTCTTCGCCGAACCTGTCGCGCACCAGCCTATCCAGCGCGTTGAGCGCTTCTTCGGCCTGAGCGCCGCTGGCGGTGACGAAGACCGAGCAGCCGGTGCTCGCCGCCAGCATCATCAGCCCCATGATCGAGGTCCCGCCGACGGTCATGCCGTCCTTGGAGACGGTGATCTCCGCGTCGAAGGTCTCGACGGTCTGCACGAATTTCGCAGAGGCACGCGCATGCAGGCCGCGTTTGTTGACGATGAGCAGTTCGCGCGTCAGAGCCGTGTCGGGGCGGTGGTCCATCATTTTCCACTCAGAACCCGGCTGGCGACGTTGATGTATTTGCGCCCCGCCTCGGAGGCTTCCACCAGCGCCTTGTCCATGTCGCTTTCACCGCGCACGCCTGCGAGCTTGATCAGCATCGGCAGGTTGACGCCGGCGATGACCTCGACGCTGCCGCCGCGCATCACGGAAATGGCGAGATTGGAGGGGGTGCCGCCGAACATGTCCGTCAGGATGATGACGCCGTCGCCTTCATTGGCCTTTTCGACGGCATCGAGGATATCCTGACGCCGCTGATCCATGTCGTCCTCGGGGCCTATGCAGACGGTCTCGATAGCTTTTTGCGGACCGACGACATGCTCCAAAGCATGCCGAAACTCATCCGCCAGCTTGCCATGAGTGACAAGCACAAGTCCGATCATGGGTATCTTTGCTCCAACTGCATATGCAACTCGTTGATGGCCAGATATCGCAATGCAGCAATTTCGTCCACCTGTTGGGGGCGCCATCTTGGCAAGGAAAAGGCGAAGTGCAAGCCAAAAATGCCGAAAAAGCAGCCGCACTGCCTTCCGATAAGGCTAAAGTCCTAGATCAAGATGTTTTTAGGTCGGGGTCGACCTAAAAACATGAATGTGATCGATTCCTAGAAGTTGAGACGCGGGATGCGGGCGGAAAACCGCAAACACTTTTCCTCATCCCGCTCTAGATTTGGGGCAGAAGCGCGGCGAGCGCATCGACCGGGGACAGCGGCCCTTCAACGGGGAGGCGCAACAGCGGCAGACTTCGCCCGATCTCGAGCTGCAACTCCTCCTCCGGCGGCAGACGCGGATCGAAGGGCGCCCTGACCGGCATGATCGCCCAATCGAGAACACAGGCGGAGACGGTATCGACTTCCGCGATTCCGGATCCGCGGATTTCGATGAGCCCGCGAATGGCGGCAGGGCAGCGCGCGACGATGCGCCCGTTCTCGAGCGTCAGATCGACGCGGTCGTCCGCGACGAGCGCGGCGAAGCGGCCCCGGTGCCTCACTTCCGAAAGACAGGAAAGCGCGAGCGCCGACTTGCCCGAGCCGGAAGGCCCTGTGATCAGCAGCCCGGTCGTGCCGAGAACGATCGCGGTCCCGTGGACATTGACGAAGGGCGCATTCACGGGTGCGGTCCGGCGGGCAGTGAGAGAACGAAGCGGGCGCCGCTGATGCGGCCGTCCTTGCCGGCGATGTTCTCGGCCCTGAGCGTTCCGCCATGCGCCTCGGCGATCTGGCGCGAGATCGAAAGGCCGAGTCCCGAGTTCTGGCCGAAGTCCTCGCCTTCCGGCCGGTCTGTGTAGAAGCGCTCGAAGATACGGTCGATGTCCTCCGCCTGGATGCCCGGGCCGTTGTCTTCGACATAGACGATGCACCTCGATCGCGACCGGGTCAGCCGGACGACGATGCGGCCGTTCTGCTCGGGGACGAAGGAGCGGGCGTTTTCGATCAGGTTCGTGATGATCTGGCCGATGCGCAGCTCGTAGCCGCTGACGATGAAGCTTGCGCGCGGATTGTCCTTGCGGTCGACGACGAAGTCGAGCAGCACCGGTTTCTTGCTGCCCCGGATCTGGCGTGAGATTTCGACGAGGTCGCCGAGCAGCTTTTCGAGGTCGACCTTCTTCGCGTCGGCGCGGGCAAGCTCCGCATCCAGGCGCGAGGCGTCGGAGATATCGCTGATCAGCCGGTCGAGGCGTCGCACGTCGTGCTGGATGACGTCCATCAGCCGCTTCTTCGATTCCTCGTTGCGCGCGAGCGGCAAGGTTTCGACCGCGCTGCGAAGCGACGTCAGCGGGTTCTTGAGTTCGTGGCTCACATCGGCGGCGAAATTCTCGATCGCCGCGATGCGGTCGTAGAGCGCCGTCGTCATCTCCCGGAGCGCCACGGAAAGATTGCCGATTTCGTCCTGGCGGGATGAGAAGTCCGGGATCTCCTCCCGTTCCTTGGCGCCGCCGCGGCGCACGCGGATGGCCGCGGCCGAAAGCCGCCGCAGCGGGTTGGCGATCGTCGACGAGAGAAGCAGCGAGAGGATGACGTTGACCAGTGCCGCCACGCCGAAGACGCGGATGATCGCCAGCCGTTCCGCATGGACGATCTTGTCGATGTCGCCGGCCTGGGTGGAGAGGAGGAGCACGCCGAGGACCGCGCGGAAGCGCTGTACCGGAACGGCCACCGAAACGATCAGCTCGCCCTTCTCGGTCACGCGCACCACGGCGCCGCGCACGCCGGTCAGGGCGTTCATCACCTCCGGATAGATCGAGCCGTTGCCGCCGGGCGGCTCCTTGTAGAGCGGCAGGTCGCCCGGCTGCAGCAGCCGGTTGAACCAGGTGCCGAACTCATCGGCGAGGCTCGGACTTTCCGGATCGACCGGCGGCAGGTCGAAACGAAGCACCTGTCCGCCGCTATAGAGGTGGCGCGAATCGAGCAGCAGGTCGGCATCGGCGTCGAAGAGGCGCGCGCGCGTGCGTGTCGGCGAGATCAGTCTTCTCAAGACCGGCGCCACGCGCTCCTGAATGATCGGGAATTCGAGGTCTTCGTCGCTCGGCAGCGGTGTGATGCTTTCGCCGGCCTGCAATTCGAGCAGCTTTTCCGGATCGATGGTGATCGAATTGGTGTCCACCGAGGCGGAGGCCGAGATGGCGCCGGCGATGATCTCGCCCTGCGTCAGAAGGCTCTCCACCCGGGCGTCGATCAGACCTTCCCGGAACTGGTTGAGATACATGATCCCGCCGACGAGGACCACGAGCGCCACCAGGTTGAAGAAGACGATGCGCCGCGTGAGGCTCGAGAAGACCGCATTGCCGAACAGGCGCCGGATCAGCGTAAAGGGATGCGCCCATCGCCGCTGCCCGCGCAGCGTCGATGCCCGTCCTTCCGCTTCTTCGATATCGCCCTGCAAGACTTCTACCAAGTCTCCCGCTCCCGCGATTCGACGTTCGCTACTGCCCGCGTCGCCTGTCGCATTCGCCCGTTTCCGCGATGCCCTACGCCAGCCGGCGCTGCTGCGCAAGCGCTACAGCGCCGCGCGTCTTATTAGACGCGCAAAGGTCACTGTAGCACTTTGATCTGCTGCATGTTTTTGCCCTTTAATCGGATGCGATTAAAGGAAACATGCAGTAGAGCGGGATGAGGAAAACTGTGTGCGGTTTTCCGCCCGCATCCCGCTAACTTCTTAGTCGATCACGTTCATGTTTTTAGGTCCACCCGACCTAAAAACATCGTGATCCAGCAAGGGGGGCACGGGCGCAACGGCGCTGGCCACGAGTGATCCGCAATCCGCCGGCTCGCTCCCTCAGGCCGTCTCGCGGAAGCGATAGCCGACGCCGTAGAGCGTCTCGATCATGTCGAAGTCGTTGTCGACCATCTTGAACTTCTTGCGAAGCCGCTTGATGTGGCTGTCGATCGTGCGGTCGTCCACATAGACCTGTTCGTCGTAGGCGGCATCCATCAGCGCGTCGCGGCTCTTCACCACGCCGGGTCGCTGCGCCAGTGCGTGCAGGATGAGGAACTCCGTGACGGTCAGCGTGACGGACTCGTTCTTCCAGGTGCAGGTATGCCGCTCCTGGTCCATGACGAGCTGTCCCCGTTCGAGCGAGCGGGAAGGCGTGTCGGCATTCTTCGCCGGTCCGGTGCCCCCGGCCGCGGCCTCCCGGTTGGCCGCGCGACGCAGGATCGCCTTGACGCGCTCCACCAGGAGGCGCTGTGAGAAGGGCTTGGTGATGAAGTCGTCGGCGCCCATCTTCAGACCGAAGAGCTCGTCGATCTCCTCGTCCTTGGACGTCAGAAAGATGACGGGCAGGTCGGACTTCTGTCTCAGCCGCCGCAACAGCTCCATGCCGTCCATGCGGGGCATCTTGATGTCGAAGATAGCGAGCTGCGGCGGACGCGCCAGCAGACCCTCCAGCGCCGATGCGCCGTCCGTATAGGTTTCGACCTTGTAGCCCTCGGCTTCCAGCGCGATGGACACGGACGTCAGGATGTTGCGGTCGTCATCGACAAGCGCGATGGTCTGCATCTTATTCTACTCCGTTTCGAGGCCCGGTTGCCGAGACGCTTCGAGATACGTTGCAAGAATCGCGGCAACCGCGAGTCACGGCCGCGTTACTTGAGTATAAAGGTGGAACAAATTGTGGCGAAGCGCAAAAGCACCTGATCCGGTTTCCCCGCAATTGGCCTCGCAGGTGGGTTTCCGGAAGCTGCGATTCAACCGATTAAAAAATGCATATTTTTCTTTAAATCGATTAATATACTGAATTCATTATCCTTTTAGAATTGGCTATCTTGTCTTGGGTCAGCCTTGCCGGTATGTTCCGACGAAATTCAACGCCAATGGCCAAACACGAAGGAAGCTTGACCATGGATGAGCTCGGCAGCCGCAATCCCTCTATCGGACTGGAATCGATCGGATTTTCCGACCTCTCGGTCGTCCGCTACAACTTCGAGGCGGCGCAGCTTTACGAAGAAGCCCTGGCTCGCGGTGAAGCCGAACTGACGGCCCATGGCGCGCTTTGCGCCCGCACCGGCCAGCACACGGGCCGCTCGCCCAAGGACAAGTATGTCGTGCGCGACGCCAACACGGCCGACCAGATCTGGTGGGACAACAACAGCGCGATTTCGCCGGAGCATTTCGAGGTTCTTCGTCGGGACATGCTCGCGCATGCAAAGGGCATGTCGCTCTATGTCCAGGACCTCGTCGGCGGTGCCGACCCGGAGAACGCGCTGCCGACGCGCGTCGTTACCGAGTTCGCCTGGCACTCGCTGTTCATCCGCAATCTGTTGATCCGCCCGGAGCGCGAGGCGCTTCCGTCTTTTCAGCCGAAGCTCACGATCATCGACCTGCCGAGCTTCAAGGCCGATCCCGCACGCCACGGCTGCCGCAGCGAGACGGTCATCGCCTGCGACCTGACCAACGGCCTCGTGCTGATCGGCGGTACTTCCTATGCGGGCGAGATGAAGAAGTCGGTTTTCACCGTTCTCAATTACCTGCTGCCCGAGAAGTCGGTGATGCCGATGCACTGCTCGGCCAATGTCGGGCCCGCCGGGGACACGGCGATCTTCTTCGGCCTCTCGGGCACCGGCAAGACGACGCTCTCCGCCGATCCGAACCGTACCCTGATCGGTGACGACGAGCACGGCTGGAGCGAAAAGGGCGTCTTCAATTTCGAAGGCGGCTGCTATGCCAAGGCGATCCGCCTTTCGGAAGCGGCCGAGCCCGAGATCTTTGCGACGACGCGCCGCTTCGGTACCGTGATGGAGAACGTCGTCCTCGACGAGCGGCGCCTTCCTGACTTCGACGACGGCTCGCTGACGGAGAACACCCGCTGCGCCTATCCGCTGCACTTCATTCCGAACGCCAGCAAGACCGGCACGGCGCCGCAGCCGCGCACGATCATCATGCTGACGGCGGACGCCTTCGGGGTTCTGCCGCCGATCGCCAAGCTGACGCCGGAACAGGCCATGTATCACTTCCTCTCCGGCTACACCGCCAAGGTCGCCGGCACCGAAAAGGGCGTGACGGAGCCGGAGGCGACTTTCTCGACCTGCTTCGGCGCACCCTTCATGCCGCGCCATCCGTCCGAATACGGCAATCTTCTCAAGGACCTCATCGCCAGGAACGGCGTCACCTGCTGGCTCGTCAACACCGGCTGGACCGGCGGCGCCTTTGGCACGGGAAGCCGCATGCCGATCAAGGTGACGCGCGCACTTCTTTCGGCAGCGCTCGACGGCTCGCTGAACAACGCCTCGTTCCGTACGGATGCGAATTTCGGCTTCGCGGTGCCGGTGTCGGTACCGGGCGTCGAGGCCGGCATTCTCGACCCGCGCTCGACCTGGGCGGATGGCGTGGCTTACGACACCCAGGCACGGCGCCTCGTCGACATGTTCATTGCCAACTTCGCCAAGTTCGAGCGCCATGTCGACGGCAGCGTGCGCGACGCAGCCCCGGGCGCGAGGGTGGCCGCCGAATAAACCGGTCTCTTGCCATGATTCACGTGAAACCCGGCTGCCTGCGGCCGGGTTTGCATTTGCGGCTGGTTTTCAGGCATGCGATAGAACGGCCGAGGAAGAACCATGGCAAGCGAACCGCTTTACATCAACGAAAACATCGTGATCGCCGGATGGGAGCTCACGGAGCAATTCGTGCTGGCCGGCGGCCCGGGCGGGCAGAACGTCAACAAGGTCTCGACGGCCGTCCAGCTTTTCTTCGACGTGCAGGCTTCGCCGTCCCTGCCGGAGCGCGTCAAGGCCAATGCCTTGAAGCTGGCCGGACGGCGCGCCTCGAAGGAGGGCGTCCTGATGATCGAAGCCAATCGCTTCCGCAGTCAGGAACGCAACCGCGAGGACGCCCGCGAGCGGCTGAAGGAACTGATCCTGAAGGCGGCGGAACCGCCGCCCCCGCCGCGCAGGAAGACGAAGCCGACGCGCGGTTCGATCGAGCGCCGGCTGAAGGAAAAATCCGGCCGTTCCGAAGTCAAGAAGCTGCGCGGCCGCCCCGCCGGCGACTGAGCGCGCGAAAGTTGTGTTCGCTCCTCTTGTCTTTTTCCCGCAATCGCCCTCTCTTATTGGATAGTCTGCGGAAGAGGAGGCAATCATGGGTTTGTTCAGTTTCATCAAGAACGCGGGAAAGAAGCTCGGGATTGGCGGCGACGACACGCCGCCGGATGCGGCGAGTGTCGAAAAGGAGCTCGCTTCCCATGATCTCGGCACGAAGGACGTCAAGGTCGATGTCGTGGATGACAAGGTCGTACTGAAGGGTGTCGTACGGGACCAGTCCACCTTCGAGAAGGCGGTCGTGGCGGTCGGCAATACGCTCGGCATATCCAAGGTCGAGGCATCCGAGCTCAAGGTCGCCGACGGCGCGGCCGCGCCGGCCGAGGCGAAGGCCCCGGTCTTCCACACAGTGAAGAAGGGGGACAATCTCTGGAAGATCGCCGAGGCGCATTACGGCAAGGGCAAGGGCGCCAAGCACACCGCGATCTTCGAAGCCAATAAGCCCATGCTCACCCATCCCGACAAGATCTATCCGGGGCAGGTGCTGCGCATCCCGGATCTGGATGCCGGCTGAACGAAGGCCGTTTCGGGTCGATCCCGACCCCGGTGAGCGCTATGTACCTGTCATCTCCCGCCGGATCTGCTGACGGGAGGATTCGATCGATACCGCATGACAGGATGCCGCCAATGCTTGTGCTGCCGAAAGGGGTGAGACACATTCCCGGTTTCCTCGACCGTTCGCGCCAGGAGGAACTGGTCGAGGCCGTCCGCGCCGTCGTGGCGGAGGCTCCGCTCTTCGCGCCCGCAATGCCGAAGACCGGCAAACCCATGTCCGTGCGCATGACCAATTGCGGCGCGCTCGGCTGGGTCACCGACCGGGAGCACGGCTACCGCTACCAGGCCACGCATCCGGTCACCGGCAAGCCGTGGCCGCCGATACCGGGCATGCTGCAGGACATCTGGAATGCCGTGGCCGGAAGCGACAAGTCCCCCGAGGCCTGCCTCGTGAATTTCTACTCGGCAGAGGCACGCATGGGGCTCCACCAGGACCGGGACGAGCGCGATCTCGAGACCGCCGTCGTTTCGATCTCGCTCGGCGACGACTGCCTCTTCCGCGTCGGCGGCCGCACGCGCGGCGGACAGACCGTGTCTTTCAGGCTCGAAAGCGGCGACGTCGTCGTGCTCGGCGGCGAAGGACGCCTCGCCTTTCACGGCGTCGACCGCATCTATCCGAACACGTCGACGCTCCTGAGAAGCGGCGGCCGGCTCAATCTAACGCTGCGACGGGTCAATCCTTGAGGTCGCGATGTCCGCAAAAGGCCCCTCCCCAACCCCTCCCCACAACTACGGCATGCACATATCTCCTGTTGTCCAGCCCTTCGCGGACTTACTCTGGAGTGGCGGCATCTGTATTTCCAGCAGTGGCGAGGCTTGCGGATGGGTCCTTGGGATCAAACCCGTATGCGCTAACATTGGCATTAGCGGTCACCCGCCCCTCATCCGCCTGCCGGCACCTTCTCCCCGCAGGCGGGGAGAAGGGACAAGCGGCGCCAACTGAACCCCGCATTCACCGCCCGCCCGAGGGAGCGAGCGGGCGCGGCATATCCCTTCTCCCCGCCTGCGGGGAGAAGGTGGCGGCAGCCGGTTGAGGGGCAATCCCGACCGAGCGGGGTTGAGGCGGTTGGGTTCCCGAGGGATCCCCTTCATGAGCAGTATCCGCCGCACCGGCGCGCAAGAGATATGTGCATGCCGTAGCTCCCCACAAGGGGCCACAAGGGGGAGGGGTTGGGGAGGGGTCTTCCCAAAACACGATCACCTCGCTCAGAGCTTCCTGAGCGCCACCGTCTGCGTCAGGTGGTTGGGACCCTTCTGCAGGATGAGATCGGCGCGCGGCCGCGTCGGCAGGATGTTCTGATGCAGGTTCTTCAGGTTGATATTGTGCCAGAGGCCCTCGGCGATCGCGCGCGCCGCATCCTCGCTGATCGTGGCATAGCGATGGAAGAAGGACTGCGGGTTCTGGAACGCGGTTTCGCGCAGTCGCATGAAGCGGTTCACGTACCAGCTGTGGATCAGACTCTCCTCGGCATCGATATAGATCGAAAAGTCGAAGAAATCGGAGACCATCGGCACGATCTTGCCGTCGGCCGGCAGATCGCGCGACTGCAGTACGTTTATCCCTTCGAAAATCAGGATGTCCGGCCGGTCGATCACCTGGAACTGATCGGGGATCACGTCATAGGTCAGGTGCGAATAGGTCGGTGCCTTGACGTTCGGCCGGCCCGCCTTGATCGCAGAGAGGAATCTGAGCAGCGCACCGATATCGTAGCTCGCTGGAAAACCCTTGCGGTCCATCAGGTTTTCCCGCTGGAGAACCGCATTCGGATAAAGAAAGCCGTCTGTGGTGACGAGGTCGACCTTCGGGCTCGAGGGCCAGCGCGCGAGAAGCTCGGCAAGGATGCGCGCGGTCGTCGACTTGCCGACGGCTACCGAGCCGGCGACGCCGATGACGAAGGGCGTCTTCGTCTCGTTCGACATGCTGAGGAAGCGCGTGCGCTGCCTGAAGAGGATCTGCGACGCCTCCACATGGGCCGAGAGGAGCCGTGAGAGCGAGAGATAGATCCGTCGCACCTCGTCGAGATCGACCGGATCGTTGAGAGAGCGCAGGCGCTGCACCTCGTCGGCCGTCAGCGTCAGCGGCGTGTCGGCGCGAAAGCGCGACCATTCCTCCGCGGAGAAGACGTGATAGGGCGAATATTCGCCCCCCTGGAGATTTCCCGGAATGTCGGCCGGTTCGATGTCTTTCGCGGCGATGCTCATGGATTCTGCCGGTTCGCTTTTTCCTGCAGGCCGGATTGGCTCGTCCGCCTGGCCAGTTCGCTCATCACATCCTGCAACGGGACGGCGGCGATATTCAATACGACCATAAGATGATAGAGGAGATCGGCACTCTCATCGACCAGATTCTTCCGGTCCTCGCCGATCGCGGCGATGACCGTTTCCACCGCCTCCTCGCCGAGCTTCTTGGCAGCCTTCGTCTGCCCGGCCGCCACCAGCTTGGCGGTCCAGGACTCCTCTGGCGCCGCCCGGGCGCGGGTCGCCACGATCTTCTCCAGGTCGGAAAGGGTGAAGTCGGTCATTGTCGGATCCCTTCGGTCTTATGCGGCATACGCGTTCACCCATCTGGCCTGCATCGTTACTGTCTCAATCAAGCCGCATGGCGATGCCGTGCTTGGCCATGTGGCGCTTCGCCTCGCCGATGCTGTAGGTGCCGAAGTGGAAAATCGAGGCGGCGAGCACTGCAGTCGCATGGCCGTCGCGGATGCCCTCGACCATGTGGTCGAGCGTGCCGACGCCGCCGGAGGCGATGACGGGAGCGCGTACCGCATCGGCGATCGCCCGTGTCAGGCTGATGTCGTAGCCGCTCTTCGTACCGTCGCGGTCCATGGAGGTGAGAAGGATTTCGCCGGCGCCGAGATCGACGACCTTCCGCGCAAATTCGATCGCGTCGATGCCTGTCGGCTGCCGCCCGCCATGGGTGAATATCTCCCAACGGTCCGCCTCACCTTGCGCCGAGACTTTCTTGGCGTCGATCGCGACGACGATGCACTGGTCGCCGAATTTGTCGGCGGCTTCCGCGACGAATTCCGGATTCTTCACCGCCGCCGTGTTGATCGACACCTTGTCGGCGCCGGCAAGCAGGAGCTTGCGGATGTCCGCTACCTGGCGCACGCCGCCGCCGACGGTGAGCGGCATGAAGCATTGCTCCGCGGTGCGGGCGACGACGTCGAAGATCGTTTCGCGATTGTCGGAGGAGGCGGTGATGTCGAGGAAGCAGAGCTCGTCGGCCCCGGCCGCGTCATAGGCGCGTGCCGCCTCCACCGGGTCCCCGGCGTCGATCAGATCGACGAAGTTCACGCCCTTGACGACACGGCCGTCCTTCACATCGAGACAGGGGATTACACGGGCTTTAAGGGTCATAACTTCCCCTTTCTTGCTTCGCGGATCAGATCCAGGGCTTCCTTCGGATCGATGCGCCCGTCATAGAGCGCCCGGCCGGAAATCGCGCCTTCGAGCTTTTGCGCATCCGGTTCGGTCATGCGGCGGATGTCGTCCATCGAGGCGAGGCCGCCCGAGGCGATGACCGGGATCGAAACCGCGTCCGCGAGTTCGAGCGTCGAAGCCCAGTTGATGCCGGTCAGGATGCCGTCACGGTCGATGTCCGTATAGATGATCGCCGCGACGCCCGCGCCCTCGAACTTCCTGGCGAGTTCGACCACGCCGAGCTCGGAGGCTTCCGCCCAGCCCTCGACGGCGACCTTGCCGCCCTTCGCATCGATGCCGACGGCGACCCGTCCCGGGAACTTGCTGCAGGCTTCGATCACCAGGGCCGGATCGCGCACCGCGACGGTGCCGAGGATCACGCGCTTCAGCCCGCGCGAAAGCCAGTTCTCGATATGCTCCAGCGTGCGGATGCCGCCGCCGAGCTGCACGGGGTTCTTCGTCGCCTTGAGGATGGCGTCGACCGCCGCGCCGTTGACGGTCTCCCCGGCAAAGGCGCCGTTCAGGTCGACCACGTGCAGCCATTCGAAACCCTGCTCCTCGAAGGCGCGCGCCTGGGCGGCCGGGTCGGGATTATAGACCGTCGCCTGCTCCATGTCGCCGAGCTTCAGGCGCACGCATTGCCCGTCCTTGAGGTCGATCGCGGGAAAGAGAATCATTTGTTCGTCCGATCAGAAATGACGCGGCAGCCTCAGGGCTTCCAGCGCAGGAAATTCGAAATGAGGGCAAGGCCGAGTGCCTGGCTCTTTTCCGGATGGAACTGCGAGCCCGCCTTGTTGTCGCGTGCGACGAAGGCCGTCACCGGGCCGCCATAGCCCGCCTCGGCCACCACGTCTTCGGCACGCTCCGCCGCGAGGTGGTAGGAATGGACGAAATAGGCGTGCAGACCGTTCTCGCCGGTCGGAATGCCGTTCAAGAGCGGGTGCGGGCGCTTGAGATCAAGCGTGTTCCAGCCGATCTGGGGGATCTTGAGCGAGGGGTCCCCGGGCGTCATCTCGACGACATCGCCGGCGATCCAGCCGAAACCTTTCGTCACCGTCTTTTCGAGTCCGCGGGACGACATGAGCTGCATGCCGACGCAGATGCCGAAGAAGGGGCGGCCGGTTTTCTCGACCGCCTCCGTCAGCGCTTCCTCCATGCCCTCCACGGCGGCGAGGCCGCGGCGGCAATCGGCATAGGCGCCGACGCCCGGCAGCACGATGCGATCGGCCGTGGCCACCCGTTCCGGCCTGTCGGTGAGATCGATTTCGGCCGCGATGCCCGCCTCGCGGGCGGCGCGCTCGAAGGCCTTCGTAGCCGAGCGCAGATTGCCCGACCCGTAGTCAATGATGGCGACCCGCATCAGCGCTCTCCATAGGATTCAAAGAAGCCGAGCCCGGCGGCAGCGCCCGGCCGTCCCGTGGCGGACCGGTCGGCCGGCATGGGAGCCGCATGTCCTTCACGGGCGGACGGCTCGGCGTTCGAGTAATAGATTTCTTCGGCCGTCTCGAGATCGCGTGCCGGAACGACCGAACGAAACGTCCAGTCGCGTGCGGAGAGCTTGCGGGCGACGAGAAGCGGTCCTTCGAGCGACACGATGAGACCGAGCGCCAGATGGATGAGCAGCGCTGCGCTGAAGCCGCCGGGCATCGTTGCCGCAAGAAGCAACAGGAACTGCAGAACGGAAACGAAGATTCCGATGAGCCACGCGCGTTTGACGATGAGCCACGGACCGGGGAAGAAGAAGGCGGCCCAGGAGAATCCGTCGGCGATGAACCGCGCCCTTTCGTCATCGGCCGGTGCGCCGGGCGGGGTCATGATCAGGTAGGAGGCCATGGTCTTTAAACCAGATACTGGCCGGCTCAGGCGAGCGTCCCCTTGGTCGAGGGGACGCGTCCCGCCTGGCGCGGATCGATTTCGGTTGCCGTGCGGAGCACGCGGGCGACGGACTTGAAGCAGGTCTCGGCGACATGATGGTTGTTGGCGCCGTAGATGTTCTGCACATGCAGCGTGATGCCGGCATGCTGGGCGAGCGCCTGGAAGAATTCGCGCACGAGTTCGGTGTCGAAGGTGCCGATCTTCGGCGACGTGAAGGTCACGTTCCAGACGAGGAAGGGCCGGCCGGAGACGTCGACGGCGGCGCGCGTCATCGTCTCGTCCATGGCGAGGTCGATGGAGGCATAGCGGGTGATGCCGCGGCGATCGCCGAGCGCCTTGGCCAGCGCCTGGCCGATGGCGATGCCCGTGTCCTCGACCGTGTGGTGATCATCGACATGGAGGTCGCCCTCCGCCTTGATCTCCATGTCGATCAGCGAATGGCGCGAGAGCTGGTCCAGCATATGGTCGAAGAAGCCGACGCCGGTCGCGATCTTCGATACGCCCGTTCCGTCGACATTGACCGAGACGGATATGGCGGTTTCATTCGTCTTTCGCGAAACTTGGCCGGTGCGGCTCGGCGTCACGTCTGCCATCAGGCTCTCCTGTCTGCACTCTCCGATGACTTTGGGCCAGCCGGGCTATCGGAGCAACATCGTTTTCGGGCGTTGCGGAGAGGGGCGAAATACCGCCTTCGCTCTCCGCATTCCGTCACAGAGCCGCTCCTTATCAGGGGAGGCATGAAATATCCAGAACTGCGACGGAGATTCGGCCCGCCGCGGCGACGTGAAAACGAAAGGCGCCCGGACGGGGGTTCGCACATTTGCAATCGCGCGGCTGCGACTTACATAGGCCTCAAGCAACCAGGCTCATTCGAGCCGCATCCCCCCGGCTTCCCGGGCCCAAAGGTACTTTCATGAGCGAACACAATCCTTACGGAACGATGCATGCGACCACCATCATCACGGTGCGCAAGGGCGGCAAAGTGGTTATGGCGGGCGATGGCCAGGTGAGCCTCGGCCAGACGGTTATGAAGGGCAATGCCCGCAAGGTCCGCCGCCTGTCGAAGGGCGACGTGATTGCAGGCTTCGCCGGCGCGACGGCGGACGCCTTCACGCTTCTGGAACGGCTGGAGGCGAAGCTCGAGCAATATCCCGACCAGCTGATGCGCGCGGCCGTAGAGCTCGCCAAGGACTGGCGTACCAACAAGTATCTGCGCAATCTTGAGGCGATGATGCTGGTTGCCGACCGGACGGTAACGCTGGCGATCACCGGCAACGGCGACGTTCTCGAGCCCGAGCACGGGACGATCGCCATCGGGTCGGGCGGCAACTATGCTTTTGCCGCGGCACGGGCGCTCATGGACAGCGACAAGTCGGCCGAGGAGATCGCCCGCCGCGCGCTGGAAATCGCCGGCGACATCTGCGTCTACACCAACCACAACGTCGTCGTGGAGACGCTGGATGCGGAATGAGCCGGCAGAGGTCAGCTTCGAGCCGGTGGCCGAGGGGCACCTGCCGATGCTCCTTGCCTGGCTTTCCGAGCCGCATGTCCGGCAGTGGTGGGGCGATCCCGATGTGGAACTCGGGCTGATACGGGACGGTTGTGCGAAGGGTGAGGTCGACGGTTTCGTCTTTCGTGTGAAGGGGGAGCCGGCCGGCTATATCCAGTCCTGGGTCCCGTCGGAATATGACGAGGAGCCCTGGGCCAAGGACCTGTCGGGCGACACGCCCGGCGTCGACATCTTCATCGGCCCGCCCGAAATGACAGGCAAAGGCGTCGCCGCCATGGCGCTCAGAGCCTTTGCCGCAAGACTGTTCGAAAGCGGCGCCGCGCGCATCGTCATCGACCCCGACGCCGGCAACCGCCGCGCCGTCCGAGCCTATGCGAAGGCCGGTTTCGTACCTTTTGGCGAATGGATAGACGAGTCCGGTCGAACCCTCCTGATGGAGCTCAAGCGGACGGAATTTGAGAGGAATCGATGAGCAACTTTTCACCCAGGGAAATCGTGTCGGAGCTCGACCGCTACATCATCGGACAGAAGGACGCGAAGCGCGCGGTTGCCATTGCGCTGCGCAACCGCTGGCGCCGTCAGCAGCTCGACGACGAGCTGCGCGACGAGGTCATGCCCAAGAATATCCTGATGATCGGTCCGACCGGCGTCGGCAAGACGGAGATTTCCCGTCGTCTCGCCAAGCTCGCCGGCGCGCCCTTCGTCAAGGTGGAGGCAACGAAATTCACGGAAGTCGGCTATGTGGGCCGCGACGTGGAGCAGATCGTGCGCGATCTCGTGGAGGTCGGCATCAGCCTCGTGCGGGAGAAAAGGCGCGCCGAAGTGAAGGCGAAGGCTCATCAGAACGCCGAGGAGCGCGTTCTCGACGCGCTGGTCGGCACCACCGCCTCGCCGGCAACCCGTGATTCCTTCCGCAAGAAGCTGCGCGGCAACGAACTCGACGACAAGGAGATCGAGGTCGATGTCGCCGAAACCGGTTCGCCCGGCGGCGCCTTCGAGATCCCGGGAATGCCGGGCGCCAACATCGGCGTCCTCAACCTCTCGGAAATGTTCGGCAAGGCACTCGGCGGCAGGACCAAGAAGGTCAAGACGACGGTCAAGGACTCCTATGCGCTCCTGGTCAACGACGAGTCCGACAAGCTGCTCGACAACGAGCAGATCCAGCGAGAGGCGGTGGCGGCGGCGGAAAACGACGGCATCGTCTTCCTCGACGAGATCGACAAGATCGCCACCCGCGAAGGCGGCATCGGTGCCGGCGTGTCGCGCGAAGGCGTGCAGCGCGACCTCCTGCCGCTGGTCGAAGGCACGACTGTGGCGACGAAATACGGGCCGGTGAAGACCGATCACATCCTCTTCATCGCCTCCGGCGCGTTCCACGTCGCCAAACCGTCGGATCTTTTGCCGGAGCTGCAGGGGCGCCTGCCGATCCGCGTCGAGCTTCGGGCCCTCACCAAGGAGGATTTCCGCCGCATCCTGACCGAGACGGAGGCGAGCCTCATCCGCCAGTACAAGGCGCTGCTCGAGACCGAGGGTGTTGCCCTCGACTTCACCGAGGACGCGATCGATGCGCTGGCGGAGGTCGCGGTCCAGCTCAACGCCAATGTCGAGAACATCGGCGCGCGTCGCCTGCAGACCGTGATGGAGCGGGTGCTCGACGACGTCTCCTTCAACGCGCCCGATCGGGGCGGCCAGGGCGTCACGATCGACGCCGAGTACGTTCGCCGGCATGTCGGCGATCTCGCGGCCAATACCGACCTGTCGCGCTATATCCTCTGACGCGATCCTCTGACCCGGCACGGCGCCGGGAGCAGCCGATCACCGAATTGTGGGGCGCCTGTCACTCGACAGGCGCCTTCATTTTTTCTAGACCGATCAGAGCCGTTGAGAATTAAGGCATCATTCCGACATGATCTTGCCTTAGGGGCGCCGCCGAACGGGCGGGATCCGCCGGTTCTTGGAAGAGTTCTACAGGAAAACAGATCGTGCGCCTTACCGCCTGCATGCTCGTGATCTTCACATTTTGCCTCGCTGCCGGGCCTTCGGCTGCGAGCGGGATACTCATCGTCCCGCAGGGCAATCGCCACGTCGAGCAGCCGGGCGTTCCCGGCGCCTCGGTGCGCCGCACCAAGGCCGGCCGCACATCCTTCGACGCGAAATACGAGAAGGTGCGCGAGCTTCTCGCCACCGACCGCAGCCTCGTCGGCAAGATCAAGTCGGTCGCGGGCGCCTACGGCATCGCGCCCATCCACATGGTCGGGGCGATCGTCGGCGAACACACCTACAATGTCGACGCCTATGACCGGCTGCAATCCTATTACGTCAAGGCGGCCGCCTATGCGGGCGACAGCTTCCAGTTCGGCCATGAGGGCGAGTCCATCGCCGAATTCGTCGAGCGGCCCGAATTTGCCGAATGCGCCGGCAAGAAAGGCTCCTACGCGCTCTGGAGCTGCCGCGAGCGGGTCTGGGACAGCCAGTTCCGCGGCCATACGGTGGCCGGCAAATCCTTCCCGAACAACCGCTTCAGTGCCGTCTTCTTCCAGCCGTTCTTCGCCGGGCAGACCTTCGGTCTCGGCCAGATCAATCCGCTGACCGCATTGATGCTGACGGATATGGTCTCGCGCGTCTCCGGCTATGAGCGCCTCGATGAAAGCAATGCCGCCGGCGTCTATGAGGCGATCATGGACCCGGACGTGTCGCTTGCCTATATGGCCGCCTCCATCCGGCATTCGATCGACGCCTATCGCACGATCGCCGGCATGGATATCTCCGGCAATCCGGGCCTGACGGCAACGCTCTATAATGTCGGCAATCCGGATGCCCGTGCGGCCGCGCTTGCCGCGAAGAACCGGGGGGGCGAGGTCCACTGGCCGGAGGAGAACTATTACGGCTGGCTCGTCAACGACAAACTGGCAGAGCTCGAAAGCCTGTTGTGATCCTTTGTCGCCCGGAATCATCGCGGTTCACGTGAAGCATTTCTTGATTGCGCCGTAAAAAACTGGAACGGTACGCAGACAAGAGCATTCCACATTCCGGACGGAAAACCGCTGCACACTTTACCTGGAAGTGCTCTAGGAAGGCATTCACATGGATACGCGACCGGAGCCGTTCGAGCCGCCCGCGCCCGTGCCGCGCACCGGCATTCCCTCGCGGCTCGAGATCATCCGCACGGTTCTGCGAAACCCGCTCGAGCTCTGGGGCGAGCCTTCATACACGCTTCCCTGGATCGAGACGAAGTTCATCAATCAGCGGACGCTTATCGTCAACGATCCAGGCCTCATCCGCTACATCCTCGTCGAGAACGCCGCCAACTACGAAATGTCGAATGTTCGGCGGCTGATCCTGCGCCCGATCCTGCGCGACGGCCTCCTGACGGCGGAAGGCGAGGTCTGGAAACGGTCGCGCAAGGCGATGGCGCCGGTTTTCACGCCAAGGCACGCACAAGGCTTTGCCGGCCAGATGCTTCGTGTTTCCGAGACGTTCGCCGACCGCTACGCGGGCGCTTCATCGGAACCCTTCGTCACCAATGTCGCCGTGGACATGACGGAACTCACCTTCGAGATCCTGGCCGAGACGCTCTTTTCCGGCGAAATCGCCGTCGAAAAGCAGGGCTTCGCCGCCAATGTCGAGGAATTGCTGCATCGAATGGGGCGCGTCGATCCGATGGACCTCCTGGTTGCGCCGAGTTGGGTTCCGCGGCTGACCCGCATCGGCGGCCGGAAGGTGCTCGACCGATTCCGCGGCGTCGTTTCCGAGACGATGTCTCCGCGCCGGCGACGAATGACGGAAGCGCCCGGCGACGTCCCGAACGACTTCCTGACCCTGCTTCTGCAGCTGGAAGGTCCGGATGGACTTTCGACCTCCGAGATCGAGGACAATATTCTCACCTTCATCGGCGCCGGCCACGAGACGACCGCACGGGCGCTCGCCTGGTGCTTCTACTGCGTCGCCAATACGCCCGCCTATCGCGAGACGATGGAGCAGGAGATCGATTCGGTTCTTGCAAGCGGCGCCGATCCGGTCGACTGGCTCGGGCGCATGCCGCATGTGCTTGCCGCCTTCGAGGAGGCGTTGAGGCTCTATCCGCCGGCGCCATCCATCAACCGGGCCGCGATCGAGGAGGATGCGTGGACATCCCCGGAAGGCGAGCGCGTGCCGATCCGCAAGGGAATATCGGTGCTGGTCATGCCCTGGACGCTCCACCGGCACGCGCTCTACTGGCAGACACCCCGCGCCTTCATGCCGGAGCGCTTCCTTCCGGAAAACCGGGACAAGATAAACCGCTTCCAGTACCTGCCCTTCGGCGCCGGCCCGCGCGTCTGCATCGGCGCGACCTTCGCGCTGCAGGAGGCGGTGATCGCGCTTGCCGTGCTCATGCACCGCTTCCGCTTCGACCTGACGGACGAGACGCATCCCTGGCCTGTGCAAAGGCTGACGACGCAGCCGAGGGGCGGCTTGCCGATGAAGGTGTCGGCAAGGGTCAAGTAGGTCTCCGGTTGGCGGGATACGCCCGCCATCAGACACGGAAACGTCGCTGTCGCGCGATGGTTTTTTCTAAAAATATGTCCTATCACCGGACAGACCCTTCCGGACCCCTCACCATTGGACTGAGCAGAAATTGACCCCGCATCTTCTCCTCGGCATCGACACCGGCGGCACCTATACCGACGCCGTCCTCTTCAGCGAAGCGACCGGCGTCGTCGCCAAGGCCAAGGCGCTGACGACCCGTCACGATCTGGCCGAGGGCGTTTCAGGCGCCGTGGAAACGGTGCTCGCGAAGGCGAGGGTACCGGTTTCGGCGATCAGCCTCGTGTCGCTCTCGACGACGCTTGCCACCAATGCGCTGGTCGAAGGCCAGGGCGGCCGTGCTGGCCTGATCATGATCGGCTTCGGTCCGGAAGACTTGAAGCGCGACGGTCTTCAGGAAGCGCTCGGGTCCGATCCCGTTCTTTTCCTTCCCGGCGGCCACAACGTCCATGGCGGCGAAACGCCGCTCGACATGAGTGCGCTCGACGAGGCGCTTCCGGACCTCAGCTCCCAGGTGTCGTCCTTCGCGATCGCCGGTTATTTCGCCGTGCGCAACCCGGACCACGAGAAGCGCGTGCGCGATCGCATCCGCGAGGTCTCGCACCTGCCGGTCACCTGCAGCCATGAGCTTTCCTCCAAGCTCGGCGGCCCGCGCCGGGCGCTGACGACGCTTCTGAATGCGCGCCTCGTCTCGATGATCGACCGGCTGATCGGTTCCTGCGAGGATTTCCTCAAAGCCCGCGGCATCGACGTGCCGATGATGGTGGTGCGCGGCGACGGTGCGCTGATCTCCGCCGCCGAAGCGCGGCTGCGCCCGATCGAGACGATCCTCTCCGGGCCGGCCGCGAGCCTCGTCGGCGCTCGCTATCTGACCGGCTTGGACAACGCGATCGTCTCCGATATCGGCGGCACGACGACCGACGTAGCCGTACTCGAAAAAGGCCGCCCGCGGCTCGATGCCGAGGGCGCGGTCGTCGGAGGCTTTCGCACCATGGTCGAGGCGGTCGCCATGCGCACCTACGGCCTCGGCGGCGACTCCGAGGTGAAGATCAACGATCGCGGTCTCAAGGCCAGGCTCGATCTGGGGCCGCGCCGCTTTCTGCCCTTGAGCCTCGCCGCGGCGCTGCATGGCGACGCGGTCCTGTCGGTGCTCGAAAAGCAGTTGCGGGCGCCCCATCCCGGCCGTCACGATGGCCGCCTGGCGGTCCGCACCGGCTTGCCCGACCATCTGGCGAGCGGGCTTCAGCCGCAGGAGCAGGCACTCTACGGCCGCATCGGCATGGCGCCGGTGGCGCTTGCGGACCTTCTCGTCAGCACGCCGCAGAAGGCGACGCTCGACCGGCTCGTGGCGCGCGGGCTGGTGCATATCTGCGGGCTCACCCCCTCGGACGCGATGCATGTTCTCGGACGGCAGGCGCAGTGGAACGGCGAGGCCGCACGCCTGGGCCTCGAGATCGCCGCCCGCACCAAGGACGGCTCGGGGCAGCCTATCGCCGCCTCCGTCGAGGCTCTCGCGCAGATGATCGTCGACCGGCTGACGCGGCAATCCTCGGAAGCCATCCTGCAGGCCTGTCTCAGCGAGGACAGCGCCGCCATCGACCCCACCGCCTCGCTTGCCGTCGACCGGGCGCTGAAACGGGAACCGGGCATCGTGCGCTTTTCGATCAGCCTCGACCGGCCGCTTGTCGGCCTCGGCGCCTCGGCGCCGGTCTATTACCCCGCCATCGCCGAAATGCTTTCCACCGAGGCCGCGATCCCCGCGGAGGCAGATGTGGCAAACGCCGTCGGCGCGGTTGTCGGTCAGGTGCGGGCAACAGTCACAGTCTTCGTGACGACGCCGGAAGAAGGCATTTTCATCGTCAACGGTGCGGGGGCGAGCGAGCGCTTCGTCGATCAGCAGGAGGCCTTCGGCGTCGCCCGCCGGCGCGCCGAAACGATGGCGCTGGAGAGCGCCCGCGCCAACGGTGCAGAAGAACCGGCCGCGGTGCTTCGGGAAGAGATCGACGCGCCGGAAGTCGAAGGCAGCCGCAAGCTGATCGAGGCACGCTTCATCGCCTCGGCAAGCGGCCGGCCCCGTATAGCGCATCACGCGTTTTGATCTTTTCCATTCCGGAAACAATTCTTCGCATCCTTGCGGAATTGACAGGGAATGGTTTGATGAGAGAGTGTCCGCGCATGTAAGCGGGGCCAAGGCGCTTTTCCTTCCGGGCACCGCTTCTATCTATTGCAATAGAAATACTGAATTCAGGAGCTGTGGCATGGACCGCGTTGAGAAATATGGATTGCAGATCGATGCGGGGCTCCACCGCTTTCTGGTCGAAGAGGCGATGCCGGGCACCGGCGTCGACGCGGATCGGTTCTTTTCCGCCTTCTCGGATCTCGTTCACGATCTCGGACCGAAGAACCGGGCCCTTCTCCTCAAGCGCGACGAGCTGCAGGCCAGGCTCGACGGCTGGTATCGCGAGCATGGTGCCCCGGTCGACATGGAAGCCTATGAAGCCTTCCTGCGGGAGATCGGCTACCTCCTGCCGGAAGGTCCCGATTTTTACGTCTCGACCGCAAATGTCGATTCCGAGATCGCGACGATCGCCGGGCCGCAGCTTGTCGTGCCGGTGATGAACGCGCGCTACGCGCTCAATGCCGCCAATGCCCGCTGGGGATCGCTCTACGACGCCCTTTACGGCACCGATGCGATAGCCGAGACCGACGGGGCCGAGCGCGGCAAGGGATACAATCCGCAGCGCGGTGCCAAGGTCATCGCCTGGGCGCGAGAATTTCTCGACGCGAGCGCCCCGCTGGCGGCCGGCCGCTGGAGCGATGCCAAATCGTTCTCGGTCGAGGGAGCGACGCTAACCGTAACGCTTGCCGACGGCACGAAGAGCGCGCCGCGCAATTCCGTTCAGTTCGCCGGCTATGCCGGTGACCCCGCGGCGCCGTCCGAGATCGTTCTGCGTCGGAACGGCCTTCACATCGTCATCGTCATCGACGCGACGACACCGATCGGCAAGGCCGACGCCGCCGGCATTTCCGACGTCGTTTTGGAATCGGCGATCACCACGATCATGGATTGCGAGGATTCGGTTGCGGCCGTCGATGCCGAGGACAAGGTGCTCGTCTACCGCAACTGGCTCGGACTGATGAAAGGCGATCTCGAGGAGGAGGTGACCAAGGGCGGCAGGGCGTTCACCCGGAGGCTCAACCCCGATAGGGCCTATACGGCTCCGGACGGTGCGACGCTGACACTGCCGGGGCGGTCGCTGATGCTGGTGCGCAATGTCGGCCACCTGATGACCAACCCCGCGGTCCTCGACCGGGACGGCGAAGAGGTGCCGGAAGGCCTGATGGACGCCATGGTGACGGCGTTGATCGCACTCCACGACATCGGCCGGAACGGTCGGCGGGCGAATTCCCGCAGCGGCTCCATGTATGTGGTCAAGCCGAAAATGCATGGGCCGGAGGAAGTCGCCTTCGCCTGCGAGATATTCGCCCGCGTAGAGGCGGCGCTCGGGCTTCCGGCCAACGCGATGAAGATGGGAATCATGGACGAGGAGCGGCGGACGACCGTCAACCTCAAGGAATGCATCCGCGCCGCCCGCGAACGAGTCGTCTTCATCAATACCGGCTTCCTCGACCGCACCGGCGACGAAATCCACACCTCGATGGAAGCCGGACCGATGATCCGCAAGGGCGACATGAAGCAGGCGCCGTGGATATCGGCCTATGAGGACTGGAACGTCGATGTCGGTCTTGAATGCGGGCTTTCCGGCCACGCCCAGATCGGCAAGGGCATGTGGGCGATGCCGGACCTGATGGCGGCGATGCTGGAGCAGAAGATCGCCCATCCGAAGGCGGGCGCGAACACGGCCTGGGTACCGTCGCCGACGGCCGCGACTCTGCACGCCACCCACTACCACCGCGTCAACGTCGCCGAAGTCCAGGCGGGCCTCAAGAGCCGCACCCGCGCGAAGCTCGCCGATATCCTCTCCGTGCCGGTCGCCGCACGGCCGAACTGGACCGAGGAGGAAATCCAGCGCGAACTCGACAACAATGCGCAGGGCATTCTCGGCTATGTCGTGCGCTGGGTCGACCAGGGCGTCGGCTGCTCCAAGGTGCCCGACATCAACAATGTCGGCCTGATGGAGGACCGCGCGACGCTGCGCATCTCGGCGCAGCATATGGCGAACTGGCTGCATCACGGCATCGTCAGCGAAGCGCAGATCGTCGAAACCATGAAGCGCATGGCGGCAATCGTCGACGGGCAGAACGCCGGCGATCCGAACTATCAGCCGATGGCCGGCCGCTTCGAGGAGTCGATCGCCTTTCAGGCGGCGCTCGATCTCGTGCTCAAGGGCCGCGAGCAGCCGAACGGCTATACCGAGCCGGTCCTGCACCGCCGCCGGCTGGAGCTGAAGGCGAAGCAGGGGGCATAAGGCCTGTTGAGGTTCGGGCCACCCGCCGTCGCTTGTTTGATTTCCTCATTCCTGTGACAAGCACAGGAATGAGGGGATCAACAAGGCGCGCCGTGCGTCCAAAGGGACGCACTAACTTATCGAGTTGAGCGCAATCACCCCGCTACGGCAAAAAGAAAGGGCCACCCGGCATCACCGGGCGGCCCTTTTTCGATGTGTTGCAGCCGCTACTGCTGCACGACGACGCGTGCGTTGCGGCCGGGGCGGACCCTCGAATAGAGATCCATGATGTCCTGGTTCATCAGGCGGATGCAGCCGGACGAGGCAGCGGTGCCGATCGACGACCATTCCGGCGTGCCGTGCAGGCGGAAGAGCGTGTCCCGGCCTTCCTTGTTGAAGAGGTAGAGAGCGCGTGCGCCGAGCGGATTGCTGATGCCCGGGCCCATGCCGGCCTCGACATATCTGGCGACTTCCGGCTTGCGCTCGGCCATTTCCTTCGGCGGGTGCCAGGTCGGCCATTCCTGCTTCCAGGCGACGTAGGCCTCGCCTTCCCACGCGAAACCCTGCTTGCCGACGCCGATCCCGTAACGTACGGCCTTGCCGCCGGGCAGCACGTAATAGAGGAAGCGGCTCGGCGTGTTGACGACGATCGTTCCCGGGCGTTCCTTCGTCGGGTAATCGACGATCTGCCGATGGAAACGCTGGTCTACGCGGTTGATCGGAACGCCCGGCACCGCATACCCGTGGTCCTCAACAGGGCCATAATTGCTGGAGAATATCTGGTTCGTCGCCACTTTCTCGCCCTCGGGAGAGGAGCCGGCCGTGGTCGTGGTCTGTGAGCAGCCGGCGAGGGCAACGGTGGCCGCCAGGCTGCACAGAAGGAGAGCGTTGCGGAAGCGCATGATGGTCTCGTAAAAGAGGTCAGGAAAATACGGGGGAGGGTGTCCGGCCGTCAGCGGCACCAGCTTATTTTCTATTGCACCGCAGTGCGCAAGGGACCGGCCCCCCGCAATGTGGCCGAAAGGTGTAAATTCCGTGACGATTGCTTTTTTGCAACAAACCACCCTGCAGCGCCGCGCTTCTCATCAGACGCGCAGAGGTCGCCGTAGCACTTTCCGAGGGCGGCAATGACGATCTTATCTATCCATGGAGATAATCCGCTCGCAGACGGACGCCAGTCAGAGCGGGCGATGAAGGTACGCCGCGGCGTTCAGCGGCTGCTGATGGAACTGCGCCACGCGGCTCTGCCCGAACTGACGCTTGCGAGCGGCCGGCGGGCCGATCTCATCTCGCTCTCGCCCAAGGGCGAAATCTGGATCATCGAGATCAAGACCTCGATCGAGGATTTCCGCGTCGACCGCAAGTGGCCGGAATACCGGCTTCACTGCGACCGCCTGTTCTTCGCAACCCATGCGCAGGTGCCGCTCGACATCTTTCCGGAAGAATGCGGGCTGATGCTTTCCGACGGCTACGGCGCGCATATGCTGCGCGAGGCACCGGAACACCGCCTGCCGCCGAGCACGCGAAAATCGGTGACGCAGGCCTTCGCCCGCACGGCGGCGCAGCGCCTGACGCTCGCAGAATGGGCAGCCGAGCGAAACGGCGACCTCGGCCAATCCATCAGCGACATCGTCAGCGGCGAGCGGGATTAGAGGGCGGCGCGGTTATTTGGGCGCCCGTTTCGCCAGAATGCGCTGCAGGGTCCGTCGGTGCATGTTGAGCCGGCGCGCGGTTTCCGAAACATTGCGCTCGCACATTTCATAGACGCGCTGAATATGCTCCCACCGTACGCGGTCGGCCGACATCGGGTTTTCCGGAGGCTCCACCCGCTCGCCCGGGCGCTGAATCAGCGCCGCGAGAATGTCGTCGGCGTCCGCGGGCTTGGCCAGATAGTCGAGCGCTCCGAGCTTCACGGCGTTGACCGCGGTCGCGATGTTTCCATAGCCCGTCAGAACGATCATGCGTGTGTCGTCGCGGCGCCCGCGGATCGCCTCGATCACGTCGAGACCGCTGCCGTCGCTCAGGCGGAGATCGATGACTGCATGTTTCGGCGGGCGGGTCTTCGCCTTGGCTATGCCCTCGGCGACCGATTCGGCGATCTCGACCGCGAAGCCGCGCGCTTCCATGGCGCGCGCGAGGCGCCGCAGAAAAGCCGTGTCGTCATCGACGATCAGAAGGCTCTTGTCAGGCCCGATCAGGTCCGCATCCGCGGCGTGAGTGTTTGGCGCAGGCATCGACTTTTCGATCATTTCTCAAATCCCTACAGCGCCATGCGTCTCACCGGACGCGCAGAGGCCGCTGTAACCCTTCAAGTGCTGCATGTGCTATCCTTTCACCGGACAGGATCAAAGGAAACATGCGGTAGGCATAAACCGGTGGTTTTTCTGGCAATCATGTGGGTTTCCCCGCACCTGTCTTCAATAAACCGCCAAAAGTCATTTCGCCAGTTTCGTGTCCATCAGCACGCGCGGCCATTCGACGCTGACCCGGGCGCCCGGGTGTTTCGAGCCGCCGTTCTCGAAGCGCAGCCGGGCGCCTGAACGCTCGAGCAGCGTCTTGGCGATGAAGAGGCCGAGGCCGAGGCCGCCGGCGCTGTCGTCCTTCTGCCGCCGCGTCACATAGGGTTCGCCGATCCGCGCCAGGATGTCCGGCGAAAAACCGTCGCCGTCGTCTTCGATCGTCACCCGCACGCGCTCGGCCGTGTGCTCCGTCGTGACGGTCACCTTCTTGCGCGCATAGTCGACCGCGTTCTCCAGTAGATTGCCCAGGCCGTAGAGAATGCCGGCATTGCGGATGCCGACCGGTTCCGAGGCGCGATCGCCCTGCTCCTTCAGTTGGATTTCTATGCCGAATTCGCGATGCGGTGCCATTACCTCCTCGATCAGCGATGAGAGCGGCAGAAGCCGCATATGTTCCTCGCTTTCGGACGAAAGGGTGGTCAGCCGCCTCAGAATGTCGCGGCAGCGTTCGCTCTGGCTGCGCAGAAGATGGACGTCCTCGCCGAAACGCGGATCGTCGCCGAGCTCCCGTTCCATCTCCTTGGCGACGACGCTGATCGTCGCGAGCGGCGTTCCGAGTTCGTGGGCGGCGGCGGCCGCGAGACCGTCGAGCTGCGACAGGTGCTTCTCGCGCTGGAGCACGAGCTCGGTCGCCGTCAGCGCTTCGGAAAGCTCGCTTGCCTCGAGCGAGACGCGATAGGTGTAGAAGGCGGCGAAGGCCGTCATCGAGACGATCGCGAACCAGATGCCCGCCGTCAGCACGCGCGGCATCAACAGAAGGGTGCCCGGATACCAGGGCAGCGGGAAGGGCGAGAAGGCAAGGGCGGTGACGCCCAGGACGGCGAGGCCGGCCAGCACGATGCTCTGCGGCTTCGGCTGCGAGGCCGACGATATGATGACCGGCACGCAGAGAAGCGGTGCGAAGGGATTGGCAAGGCCGCCGGTGATGAAGAGCAACGCAGTCAGTTGCGCAAGGTCGATGCCGAGCAGGGTGAAGGCGGCCGGCGGCGTCAGCCGCTGCGTCGGCGGAAAGCGGAGCGTGAGAAAGACGTTGAGAAGCGCCAGGCAGGCGATCAATACGGAACAGGGAACGACCGGCAGCGGGAACTGCAGCCACAGCGCCGTGACGATGACGGCGAGCGATTGTCCACCCACCGCCAGCCAGCGCAGCCGCACGAGCGTCTGCAGCCTCAGACTGCGGTTGCTGTTCAGATCGTTATAGAGTGTCGCAGCTGCCATGCGTTTCCGTTTCGCGATGCGGGTCGCATGCGCGACCGGGCGTCATTTCATCTTACCGGACTTTATGCCGAACCCGGCAAATATGAAACGGCGCCCAACCGCGGTGCGCCGTAGAGCCGCATCCGGCCACGTTGGAGCGGAATGCGAGCGGGAAACGAGTACACTTCATCCCACCCCGCTCTAAGTCCCGCGCGGTTTCGCGCGCGTCGTCGGCATCGCATTGGCGGGGTCCTCCGGCCAGGGATGTTTCGGATAGCGGCCGCGCATCTCGGCTCTCACGTCCTTCCACGAACCCGCCCAGAAGCCGGGCAGGTCCCGTGTCGTCTGGATCGGGCGGTGGCCGGGGGAAATCAGCTCGAGAAGCAGCGGCAGTCGACCGTCGCCGATCGCGGGATGCGTTTGCAGACCGAAGAGCTCCTGAACGCGGATCGACAGGAGCGGTTCGTCGCCGTCGTAATGGATCGGATGACGCTGGCCCGTCGGCGCTTCGAAATGCGTCGGGGCCAGCCGGGCGAGGTCGCGCTGAAGCTCGTATGGAACGAGCGACATGAGGCCTTCGGCGAGATCGCGGCCCTTGATCCCGTCGATGCCGCCGGCGCCTCCCTGGAAAGGAACGAACCATTCGTCGAGACGGGAGATCAGACCCGTATCCGACATGTCCGGCCAGGGCTCGCCGATGGAGCGGTGCAGGAAGCCGATGCGGTCGCGCAGTTGCTCCACGTCCTTCGGGAACGGGACAGCGGCGAGCCCCAACTGCCGGATACCGTCCGCGAGTGCCCGCGCCGCCGCCTCGCCGCTGGGACGAGGCAGGGGTTTCTCCTCGAAGATGATCGCCCCGAGCCGTGTCACCCGGCGGGCACGCACCTGCCGGCTCGCCCGATCGAAGAAGCTCTGCTCCTCGGTGACGATGGCTTCCGGCATGTGCCCCTCGACATCCGACCGGTCTATCTCCGCGGCTGCGAGCACCCGCTGTGCGCCGGCTCTGCCGGTAAGATCGGCAATGACGAGCATTCCGGCCGCAGCAAGCCGTTCGGTCTCGGGTATCTCGGCGCCGCGTCCGTTCGCCATGACGAAGCGGCCGCGCCCGCCGCGCTGCAGCGCGATGCGGTCGGGAAAGGCGTGCATCAGCAGGGCTCCAGGCAAAACGGGCTTCGGACCCGCGTTCTTTGAGGCGCCGAGTTCGGCGGCCATTCGCCGCGCCAGACCGCGGGCAGCTTCCGCCCGGTCGCTGCGCTCGCTCCGGAACCGGCGCAGCCGCTCCTCGATATCGATGCCGTTGCCGCCGAGGCCCTGCTCGGTGAGCATCACCGCGAGGAGGCAGGCCTCCTGCGCCCGCCCTTCCTCGGCGGCTGCAACCGCCATTGCCGCAAGCCGCACCGGCAGCGCCAGATCGCGGATCCTGCGGCCTCTCGGCGTCAGCGCGCCGCGGCTGTCGATGGCGCCGAGCTCGAGGAGCAGGCCTCGCGCCTCGCGCAGGGTCGTTTCCGGCGGCGGGTCGAGGAATCTCAGCGTCGACGGATCGGCCACACCCCAATGGGCAAGATCGAGGAGCAGGCCGGAGAGATCGCTGGCAAGGATCTGCGGCGGCGTGAAAGCGGCGAGCGCCGCCGTCTGGCCGGAATGCCACAGGCGGATCGCGATACCCGGCTCGGTTCTTCCGGCGCGCCCGGCGCGCTGATCGGCCGAGGCTCTGGAAACGCGCACGGTTTCGAGCCGCGTTATGCCCGTCGAGGCCTCGAAGACCGGCAGCCGCTGCAGACCGCTGTCGACGACGATCCTGACGCCGTCGATGGTGATCGAGGTTTCGGCGATCGAGGTCGCCAGCACGATCTTGCGCGTGCCTTTCGGTGCCGGTCGGATCGCCGCATCCTGTTCCTTCTGGCTCAGATTGCCGTAGAGCGGCACGATTGCGGTCGCCTCCCCGAAGCGATCCGCGAGACGCGCGGCGGTGCGGGCGATTTCCGCCTGCCCCGGCAGGAAGGCGAGGATGGAACCTTTCTCGGACCGGTGCGCCTCGGCAATCGTCCGGACCATCGCGTCCTCGACGCTTTCACCGGCCGCTCTGTTTTCGTAGCGTATGTCGATCGGGAAGCTCCGGCCCTCGCTTTTCAGGACCGGCGCATCGCCGACGAGTCCGGCGATGCGCTCGACGTCGAGCGTCGCCGACATGACGACGATCCTGAGGTCCTCGCGAAGTGCCGATTGCACGTCCAGCGCCAGCGCCAGTCCGAAATCCGCATCCAGCGAACGCTCGTGGAACTCGTCGAACAGGACAGCCGAAACGCCGGACAATTCGGGATCGTCGAGGATCATCCGGCTGAAGACGCCCTCCGTTACCACCTCGATCCGGGTTTTGCCCGATACGCGGTTGTCGAGCCGCATCCGATAGCCGACGGTTTCGCCGACCTTCTCCCCCAGAAGTTCGGCCATGCGTCCGGCCGCGGCCCGCGCGGCGAGCCGCCGCGGTTCGAGGAGAATGATCTTGCCGTCGCCGCGCCAGGGCTGGTCGAGCAGAAAAAGCGGCACCAGCGTCGTCTTGCCGGCGCCGGGAGGAGCCGACAGCACGACCGATCCCGCCGAAGCGAGCGCGTCGCCAAGGCCGGGCAGGATCTCGCGGATGGGCAGGGCAGGAAGCGCGCGCATCACGCCTGCTCCTCCGTTCCGATTTCGATCACGCGGCCGCCGGCGGCTTCCGCGTCGGCACTGTCGTGGGTCACGAGGATGGTCGGCAGCCCGGCCGCCCTCGCCTTGGAAAAGACGAGCTCGCGCGTCTGCTGCCTGAGCGCCGCGTCGAGATTGGAGAAGGGTTCGTCGAGCAGCAGGAATCGTGGCGCTGAAACGAGCACCCTTTGCAGTGCCACGCGCGCCTTCTGGCCGCCGGAGAGCGTGTCCGGGTCGCGGTCGAAGAAGCCGGCAAGGCCCACCTCGTCGAGGGCTGCATCGGCCAGCCGGCGGCGTGCGCCCCGTCCTTTGACATCGGGCGCTATGGCGAAGACGATGTTGCCGCCGACCGATAGATGGGGAAAGAGCAGCGGATCCTGAAACAGGATGCCCGCGTGTCGCCGGTTGGCGGGAACCGCCGTCAGGTCCTTGCCGTCGATCAGGATGCGGCCGCTCACATCGAATGCCGGATCGAGAAAGCCTCCCGCAAAGGCCAGCAGGGTCGACTTGCCGGAGCCGGACGGCCCCATGATCGTCAGCACCTCGCCCGGTGCGACGGCCGCCGATATGGCGAGCAGGGCCCGGCCGCCCAGACAGATCGTCACCTCCGAGAGCGTCAGGCATCCTGTCTTGATCGGGGATTTTGACCCGGCGTTTTCCTGCATTCACGTCCTCATTGCCCGCCGGTTGCGCAATAGCAACTGCGGGCCGAGCGACGCAACGAGAAATGCGAGGAAAGGCAGGAGCCCCTGAACGAGGGCGTAGATGCCGATGACCCGCCGGTCGCCGCCCGACGAGAGTGCGACGGCCTCGGTCGTGATCGTCGTCAGCCGCCCGGACCCGATGAGGAGCGTCGGAAGATAGAGGCTGACCGACACCGCGAAACCGACCGCGAGCGCGGTGAGGCAGGCACGAAAGAGCAATGGCAGCCGGACCGCGAACAGGATTTCCAACGCCGGCTTGCCGAAGCCGGCGGCGATTTTTTCGAAGCGCGGGTCGACCTCGCGCCAGGGGGCCGACAGTGACAGAAGCACGTAAGGGAGCACGAAAACGAAATGGACCGCCAGCACGCTCGCGAAGCCCGGCGTGAGCCCCGCCGAGAGCATCAGGACCTGCAGCCCGAAGATGAAGCTGATCTCCGGGACGAGCAAGGGGAGGTAAAGCAGCCGGTAGCCGGCTGCATTCTTCCGTCCGCCGGCGATGCCGTTGCGGTAGAGCAGGAGGATCGTAAATACGAGCGCCAGCGATGACGCCGAAAGAGCGAGCGCGACCGTGGTGCCAAGCGGCGCCCAGAGTTGAGGCAATATGCGCATCCAGGTATTGGGCGTGAGACTTCCGGGCAACGCGTCGGGAAATGGCCAGAGGCCCGCAACCGACCAGATCGAAAGCAGGCTGAGCCCCGCGAAAATGGTGACCGTACAGGTGGTCATGGCGAGGGCGCCCGCGGCGCGAACCGCGCCGTCCCGCGCAAAGCGCCGTCCCGAAAAGGTCAGGCGCGCGAGAACGGCTTTCCCGATCCGTTCGAGCGCGATCCAGATGGCCATTGCAGCGACGACGACCCCAAGCTGCAGGAAAGCGCCCGCCGATGCGAGAAATCGCGCGCCGAGGTCGTCATCTCCGGCCCATTGGGTTACTCGCACCGGCAATGTTGGCGGCAGCTTCGGCCCGAGAATCATGGCGACGTCCACGACGGATACCGAATAGACGAGCACCGCGAAGACCGGCAGGCGGATCTGGCGGTAGAGGGCCGGCCAAAGGCAGACGGCGAAGCCCGCGACGCGCCCGTAGCCGAGCGCCGCCGCAAGGCGCGAGGCTCTCGTGACGGCAAGCTGCGGCAGGGCGGCAAGCGTCACCAGGAAGAGAAACGGCACCTCCTTGGCGATGAGCCCGGCAATCATCGTCAGCGCGAAAGGGTCGTTGGGAAGAAGCCAGTCCGGCGGCCGCGTGAAGCCCGTCACCTCCGGCGAGATCAGCCGGAGCAGGAAGCCCGACGGGGCGACGAGGAAAGCCAACGCAAAGGCGGCGGCGGCATGCGGAACGGCAAGCAGGGGAGAGACGAGATGCTGGATGCGGGCGAAAGTCGGCGTGCCGGCGAAACCCGCGACGAATGTGCCGACGACCGCTGTCGCTGCGACCGTCGTCAGCAATCCCGCAGCGAGGCCGGTCAGGACCGAGCGAAGGATGTGCGGCTGGCCGGCGAGTTCGCCGAAATGGGCAAGCGTGACGCGAAAACCGCCGAGCGCCGGCAGGTAGCCGAAGGCCGGCAGGATCGTGCCTGCAAGCCCGGCAAGGATGGGAAGCCCCAGAATGAAGGCAAGGAGGGCGTTTCCGCCGAGCCTAGTTGGCTGCGCCATAACGACGGATCCATTCGGTTTCGATCCGTATCATCCAGTCCGGGTGCGGTTCGTCGAGCGCGGGACCGAGTTCGCCGGGGCGGAGCGTCGCAATGCCGAGGTCCAGGCGCTCGAAAGCGGACCGGTCGGCTGCCGGAAGTTTTGCAGGAGAAAGCACGGTCGGGTCGCCCCAGATCTTCGGATCCTGCTTGCGAAGCTGCGCCTCGGGCGTGAGGAGGAAATCGGCAAGCAGAAGCGCGCCGGCCTTTGCCGTTGCGTTGTAGGGAATGGCGACGAAATGGGTATTGCCGAGCGTGCCGCCGGAAAAGGCGAAGGAGCGGACCGTCTCCGGCAGCTCGCCATTGGCGATCGCGGAGGAGGCTTCCGCGGGGTTGAAGGCGAAGATGATGTCGAG